>JAZRXJ010000088.1:0-45757 GCA_045600165.1 Clostridia bacterium | reverse complement strand
ACCTACAATGGAGAAGAACAGAGTGTATATGGTTATGAAGTAATCTCTATCACCATTGACGGAGAAGAAACTGATCTGTATACAGTGGACGACTTCAAGTATATCGGAACGGAAGCCAGCAAGACCGCTAAGGGAACAGATGTGGATGTCTATCCCATGACTCTGACACCTGAACTGTTCGAAAACAAAAACACTAACTTCGAAGAAGTCACGTTTGTGATTGAAGACGGCGATCTGGCCATCAATCCCCGTACCGTCATCCTGACAAGCGCTACTGATTCCAAACCCTACGACGGTACTCCTCTGACCAACTATGAAATCAGTGTGACCGGAGACGGTTTTGTCGGTGACGACTACTATACAGCGACCGTAACCGGCAGCCAGACCCTGGTGGGCCAGAGCGAGAACACATTCACCTATACACTGACCAATACTCTGGAAAAGAACTATATTGTTGAAACAGTATTCGGTCTCCTGACCGTATACGAACCTGACGACGGCGTTGTTGAAAAGACTCACGACAAGGCTGCCTATCGTGTGGGTGATGAAGTCACATTTGATATCGTTGTAAAGAATATTTACGATGATACCAAGACTTTTGAAGTCATTGAAAAAGACGGTGTCACGATCGATAACGGCACAGACAACACCATTACATTTACCGATGTTCCGGCCGGTGAAACCAGAACGGCTGTGGCCAGATACACCATTCAGGAAAGCGATCTCCAGGATGGCTTTGTGAATGTGGTTGAAGCCAAGTTTGACACCAAGACCTATACGTACGAAGATGATGTCGATACCGCCGGACTGAAGGTGGAAAAAGTATCCACAAAGGTCAATGGTGATGAAAAGACTGAAGGCACCAAGGTCAAGACCGATGACCAAGTACTCTATCAGATTACAGTTACGAATATCGGCACTTCCACAATCCACGGCATCGAACTGAGCGACAGCAAGGTCAGCGGAATTGCTCTGACCACAGATACACTGGCACCCGGTGAAACTGCAAGCGTAACTTATGAATATACTGTCACCCAGGCTGATGTTGACGATGGCAAAGTCACGAACGTAGCAACCGTGAAGGGCAAGACTCCTGACGATGACGATGTAGATGGCGACGACGGTGACGAAGTGCCCGGCGACACCACACCCGAACTGACTGTGAGCAAGACCTCCACGAAGGTCAATGGCGAAGAAAAGACCGCTGGAACCAAGGTAGTGGCCGGTGACGTGGTGAGCTACGAGATCACCGTAGAGAATACTGGTAAGGTAACAATCGACAGCCTGAAACTGAGTGATAGCAAGGTATCCGGACTGGCGTTGACCACAGATACACTGGCACCCGGTGAAAAGGCAAGTGTAGGATACGAATACACTGTCACGCAGGCTGATGTGGACTCCGGTAAGGTTGAGAACGTAGCAACCGTGAAGGGCAAGACTCCCGACGATGACGATGTGGATGGCGACGACGGTGACGAAGTGCCCGGCGACACCACACCCGAACTGACTGTGAGCAAGACCTCCACGAAGGTCAATGGCGAAGAAAAGACCGCCGGAACCAAGGTAGTGGCCGGTGATAAGCTGACCTACCTGATCACCGTCGAGAACACCGGTAACGTAACGCTGGACGGAATCGAACTGACCGACAGCAAGGTTGGCGATCTGACCGACAAGCTGAGTAAAGTGGTTCTGAAACCCACAGAAAAGGCGACCGTAGAGTATGTCTACGAAGTCACACAGGATGATGTGGACTCCGGCACCGTACTGAACGCGGCAGTCGTCAAAGTGACAACACCCGACAAGTCCACCGTGACTGGCGGCGACGAAGAGACCGTACCCGCAGATACGACCCCCGGCGTAGTCGTGAACAAGGAATTCACCAAGATCAATGGTGAAGAAGCGACCGTTGGAACCAAGGTGGTGACCGGCGATAAGCTGACCTACCTGATTACCGTCGAGAACACCGGTAACGTAACGCTGGACGGAATCGAACTGACCGACAGCAAGGTTGGCGATCTGACCGACAAGCTGAGCAATGTGGTTCTGAAACCCACAGAGAAGGCGACCGTAGAGTATGTCTACGAAGTCACACAGGATGATGTGGACTCCGGCAACGTACTGAACGCGGCAGTCGTCAAAGTGACAACACCCGACAAGTCCACCGTGAACGGCGGCGACGAAGAGACCGTACCCGCCGATACGACACCCGGCGTAGTCGTGAACAAGGAATTCACCAAGATCAACGGTGAAGAAGCGACCGTAGGAACCAAGGTGGTGACCGGCGACAAGCTGACCTACATGATCACCATCGAGAACACCGGTAACGTAACACTTGATGGAATCGAACTGACCGACAGCAAGGTTGGCGATCTGACCAGCAAGCTGAGCAGCGTGATTCTGGCACCCAAAGCAAAGGCGACAGTAGAGTACGTCTACGAAGTCACACAGGACGATGTGGATGCCGGCGAAGTGCCGAACAAGGCAATCGTCAAGGTAACCACACCTGACAAGTCCACGGTGACCGGCGGCGACGAAGAGACTGTGCCTGCCGATACCACACCCGGAATCAAGGTTACAAAGAACGCTACCAAGGTTAATGACGATGCCTATACAGCTGATACCAAGATCAAGATCAATGATGTCATTACCTATAGCGTAACGATCGAAAACATCGGCAACACAACGGTTCACGGAATTGAACTGACTGACTCGCTGGTGGGTGGACTTACCCTGACAGTGGATACACTGGCACCCGGTAAATCAACAGAAATTTCCTATAAGTATACGGTTAAGGATGAAGATATTACCGCCGGCAGAATCATCAATGTTGCCACATCACATGCATCTGACCCGTTTGATGATGACGTTACAGATGGTGATGAGGAAACCGTATTCACCCTGGCCGATTTCGTGGTGACGAAAGTCTGGCTCGATGGTGATGGTAAGGAACTGTCAGCGAACCTGAAGGATGATATTGAGATCCAGTTGATTCAGGATGGTAATACCGATCCTTACGCAACACTGAAACTCAACAAGGGCGAAGAAACGAGTATCTTCACCAATGTGCCTGTATGGGATAAAGACAACGACAAGGTCTTTACATACAGCATCAGAGAAAACAATGTTGAAGACGGTGGTGTACTGGCCGGCAGTGAGTACAGCTATCAGGTATCCATCAGCGATATTACCTACAACGATAAGAATCATATGTTCGAAGCGACTGTGACGAACACGCTGAAGGACGAACCTGCTGTACCTCCCGTCAAGACCGTGCCTGAAGTAACTCTGGCTGACGGTGTGGAAATCGGTGACGAGATCACCTATACCATTACCCGCAAGAATTTCCACAGCACGACTGCCACAGCAATCATCAGCGATACTCTGGCAGACGGACTGGAATATGTCGAAACCGTCAGCGCACCCGCTAACGCGGTGTTCGCACAGGATGGTCAGGAACTGAGCTGGACAGTGGCAGACGTTGAACCGATGGGAGTCGTTACGATCGTCTTCACGGCGAAGGTAACCGAAGCTGCGGTCAAGGATGCCAAGGAAAATGCCACTCAGACCCTGGACAACACGGCTGTTGTGAAGATCAACAATACCGATACCAGCGAATTCACCTCCAATGAAGTCGAAGTACCGGTACTCGAACCGAACATCAGCATTGCCAAGAACGTCGACAAGACGATGATCAGTGCCAACGACAACGATGTGAAGCTGACCTACACGATCGAAGTCACCAACAGTGGCGAAGGCAAGGCCACCAATGTTGACGCAGCCGACCAGCTGCCGAATGACAAGGTAGAGAATTGGACGATCGAATCTGTGAACGGCGGCGAAGCCACTGTGACCGATGACGGACTGGTCAGCTGGCATCTGGATGAGATCGCGGCAGGAGAGAGCTTCACCATGACAGTCAGCGCGACCGTGAAGAGCGATCTGCTGACCGACACAAGCACCGTGAAGCAGATCGGCAACACCGCCTCGATCACCAAGGAAAATGGCGGCGATCCCAAGGATCCGCCGGAAGACGATACCACGACCGATATCAGCCGTATCACTGTGGAAAAGGTTGCCAAGAACGGCCTGTACACAGTCGGTGATGAAATCGAATACACTGTTGTGGTGAAGAATACCGGCAATACGGTACTGACTGATGTCGAAGTCATCGATGCCAAGACCGGCATGGAAGAAACGATTGATACTCTGGCTGCCGGAGCGGAAAAGACAATCAGCACCACCTACACGGTCACTGAAGAAGATATCAGTGATGGTACCATCCTTAACACTGCAGTTGCAGAAGGTAAGGATCCTGAAGGAAATACGGTCACCGATGATGATACATTCACCATCGGAACCGAAGATCCTGAAGATCCCACCGATCCCGAAGATCCTGACAAGCCTGTGCTGTACACGGCTGCGATCTCCGTGGATAAGGTTGCTGATCCCGGATTCTACACAGAAGGTGATGAGATTACATACACCGTGACTGTGAAGAATGAAGGCAATGTACTGGTGAAGGACATCAAGGTCGAAGACAAGAAGACTGGTATGAACGAGACTATTGATGAACTGCCGGTTGGTGAAAGCAAGACGCTGACTACCAGATATACAGTAACAGCAGAAGATATTGCTTCCATGAACATTGTGAACATCGCGACTGCCGACGGAAAGGATCCGAACGGTAAGAATGTCCATGGCGAAGATACCTTCACCATTGGCACTCAGGACCCGAAGGAACCGACTCCCGAAGATCCCGACAAGCCGATTCTGTATACCGCGAAGATCAGCATTGAAAAGGTTGCGGCTAACGGACTTTACATGGTGGGTGACGAAATCGAATACACCATCCAGGTAAAGAATGAAGGCAATGTAGTTCTGAAGGATGTACATGTGACGGATGAAAAGACCGGCATGGACGAACTGATCAAAAAACTGGATTGTGGCGCAACTGAGAAGCTGACTACGAAGTATACTGTAACGGAAAGCGACATCAGCAACGGTGAAATCATCAATACCGCTAACGCGGATGGTAAGGATCCGAATGGTAAGAATGTACATGATGATGATACATTCACCGTCGGAACCGAAGATCCCGAAAATCCCACCGATCCCGAAAATCCTGACAAGCCTGTACTGTACACCGCTGACATCGTGGTCACCAAGACATCCGATGCGACCGGTGAAGCGGTACTTGGACAGAAAGTAACCTATACCATCAATGTGAAGAACACCGGTAATGTCGCTCTGAAGAACATCAAGGTCGATGATGACCTGACAGGAGAAACCTGGACAATTGATGTACTGGCAGCGGGTGCCGATAAGGACTTCACAACCGAGTACACGGTCACCGAAGAAGATATCCTGAAGGGAAGCATCCTGAACGTGGCTACCGCCGCAGGTAAGGATCCGAATGGCAAGGATGTGGACGACGATGATGACGAGACCGTGATTCCTGAAGATCCGAATCCCGTACTGAACGTTGTCAAGGAGTCCGATGTACCCGAAGGAACGAAGGTTATCCCCGGAACAGTTGTCAACTACACCATTACCGTAACGAACGAAGGTAATGTGACTGTGTACAACACCAGGATCAGCGATGAACTGGAAGGTCTGGAGATTGCCGCGGGTGACGGTTATACCGTCAGCGGCACCACCGCCACAGTTACAAAGCTGGCCAAGGGCGAGACCGTGATCATCAACGCAACCTACGAAGTGAAGCTGGAAGACAAGGATGCCGGCATTGTCCACAACGTAGCCACCGCGACAGGTGATCCGATCGACAATCCGAAGTATGATCCTGAAGATCCGGACAATCCCGATAATCCGAAGGAATATGTACCGGAAGGCAAGGGCGAGACGGATGTCGAAGTGAAACCCGAAGTGCACGAAATCAAGGTTGAATATGTGTACGAAGACGGTACTCCGGCACAGGATCCCGTGATCATCTACAAGGAATACGGTGATACCTACCGGATCATCACTCCCAATATCCCCGGATTTACTCCGGATATTCAGGTTGTGACGGGCACCATCGACCATGAAGACATTCATGTTATCGTAACCTACATTGCTAATGTCTATACCCTGACGATCCGCTATGTGGACGGACAGGGCAGGGAAATGCATGAAAGCTATCAGGCTCGGGTAGAGTTTGGCGATAACTATGATGTGCTTTCTCCGATTATTCCACATTACGTTACCAAGATGGAAAGAGTAAGTGGAATCATGCCGGCTCAGGACACCACTATCACCGTGATCTATACACTGCCTGGTGAGTATGTCATCATTGATGACTTCGGTATCCCGCTGGGAATCACCACAGGCCTCAACTGCGGTGAAAGCTTCGAGTAACAAAAAGATGCCTCTTCCGAAAGGAAGAGGCATTTTTTTGTCAGGATACAGGGTGAAGGGTGAAGGGTGATAGGTGAAGGGTGAAGGGTGAAGGGTGAAGGGTGAAGGGTGATAGGTGGACCGCCTTCGGCGGAATTATGAATTATAAATGCTGAATGATGAATTATAGTTAGTCAAGCTGGAACGAAGGCTGCTTCGTGAGAGGCGGCAGAGGCAGTAGGTAGCAGGCGACAGAGGTAGCAGAACGGTGGTGGAGAGGGAACGGTTGCTTTTTGTTTTTGAAGTGTATTTTACTTGATTTTTGGCGAAGAAGTATGTATAATATGTCCTGTGGTTCGAAAATGACCCAGCGGGACAGAATTGTCCCAATAAAGAAGGAGGCACTTCAAATGGAACGCGTATATAATTTTGCTCCCGGTCCCTCAATGCTCGCTTTGCCCGTACTGGAAAAAGCTCAGAAAGATCTGCTTGTTTACGGTGACACCGGTATGTCCGTCATGGAAATGAGTCATCGCAGCAAGATGTATACTGATATTTATGACAAGGCTATTGCTGATCTCCGTGATCTGATGAATATCTCTGATGATTATGAAGTACTCATGCAGCAGGGCGGCGCGACGCTGCAGTTCTCTGCTGTTCCGCTGAACCTGATGGTGAAGGGCAAGGCTGACTATATCGATTCCGGTAACTTTGCTCATCTGGCCGCTGAAGAAGCCAAGCGCTACGGACAGGTCAATGTGGTTGCCTCCAGCCGTGACGATGTGTATACCTACATCCCGGATCTGAAAGCCGCCAAGTTTGACGATGACGCCGATTACTGCTACATGACCGGTAACAATACCATCTACGGCACACGCTATGTGGAACTGCCCGAGACCAAGGCTCCCATTGTCAACGACGCCAGCAGCTACATCCTTTCCGAAGAAATCGATGTGAACAAGTTCGGCGTGGTTTATGCCGGCGCCCAGAAGAATATCGGACCCAGCGGACTGTGCATCTCCATCATCCGCAAGGACCTGATCGGTAAGGCCAAGGATATCTGCCCCAAGCTGATGAACTGGGACGTTCAGGCGAAAGCCGGTAGCATGCACAACACCCCCAATACCTGGGGTATCTATCTGGCCGGTCTGACCTTCGACTGGCTGAAGAGCATCGGCGGCGTCAAGGCCATCGAAAAGATCAACATTGAAAAAGCCAAGATGCTGTATGACTTCCTGGATGAAAGCAAGCTGTTCAAGGGAACCGCTCAGCCGAAGTACCGCAGCCGCATGAACGTTACTTTCGTGACCGGCGATGCTGACAAGGATGCCGCCTTCGTTAAGGCAGCCGCGGCTGAAGGTCTTGTCAATCTGAAGGGACATCGTTCTGTGGGCGGCATGAGAGCCAGCATCTACAATGCCATGCCTGTGGAAGGCGTCGAGAAGCTCGTTGCCTTCATGAAGAAATACGAAGCCCAGAACGCCTGATCCGGGCATGAAGTAAGGAGAATGACCATGTTTAAGATTCAAACGCTGAACGCGATTTCGGATATCATCCATACTCAGCTGAGCGCTGATCAGTATACCGTCAGCAAGGACGAGCCCGTGCCGGACGCGATCCTGGTGCGCAGTGCCGCCATGCATGATATGGAATTTGGTGACAATCTGATGGCAATCGGCCGCGCCGGTGCCGGTGTCAACAATATTCCCGTTGACAAATGCGCTTCTCAGGGCATCGTTGTTTTCAACACTCCCGGTGCCAACGCGAACGCTGTGGCTGAACTGGTGATCGCCGGTCTGCTGATGAGTGGACGTAATATCGCCGGCGGTATCGACTGGGCCAAGACCCTGAAGGGTCAGGGTGCTGAAGTCGGTAAACTGGTTGAAAAAGGAAAGGGCCAGTTTGTCGGTCCCGAAATGAGAGGCAAGACCCTCGGTGTTATCGGTCTGGGTGCCATCGGCGCGATCGTTGCCAATGCCGCCAGCCGCGGACTGGGTATGAACGTTGTCGGTTACGACCCCTTCATTTCTATTGAGAGCGCCTGGAGCCTGTCCACGACGGTTCATCGCGCCAAGAGCACAGACGAAGTGCTGGCTCAGGCGGATTACATCACTTTCCATGTCCCGCTGAACGACCAGACCCGCGGAACCATCAACGCGGAAATGATCGCCAAGATGAAGGACGGCGCCGGAATCCTGAACTTCAGCCGTGGCGAACTGGCTGATACAGCTGCTGTGAAGGAAGCTCTGGCTTCCGGTAAGCTGAGCAGCTATGTGACGGACTTCCCGAGCGATGAAATGCTGGGCGTGGATCATGTGGTCTGCATTCCTCACCTGGGCGCTTCCACTCCTGAAAGCGAAGAGAACTGCGCCAGCATGGCAGCCGCGGAGATCCGCGACTACCTGCAGTACGGTTCCATCCACAACAGCGTAAACTATCCCGAACTGCAGCTGGGTGCTCCGGACGCGGCTCGCGTACTGGTCCTGCATGAGAACATTCCGAACATGATCAGCAACATCACCGCGGCAGCAGCCAAGGAAGGCATCAACATTGAGAACCTTCAGAACAAGAGCCGCAAGGACAAGGCGGTTACTGTGATGGAAATGGCGGAGCTGCCCTCCAAGGACGCTCTGGATAACCTGAGCAAGATCGAAGGTATCATCAGAATAAGGACATTCAACGCGTAATTCAATATGAAAACGGACGGCGTCAGCCGTCCGTTTTTTTCGTTGAACAGGGATTAGGGCTTAGTGAAATGCTTGTTTCCAAATGCATGGAGGCAACCTACAGCTGAGTTATGTCTGTTACTGTCAGGATTCCGTCAGAAACAGTGAAATGAAGGTTCAGGTCGCCGAAGGTGAGGCCGTAGACACGGTCAGGGTCGTCCTGATAGGCAGGACGAGGATCCTGCGCCAGAATCGCCTGTAGAGAGCCAGTTTTTTCAGAAGGGATTTGCGCAAGGAGTGCATCCGGTATTACGACAGTTACGGTGCGTTTGACGGTTGTTTCTGTAAAACCGCCGACAGCATCGGGATGACAATCAGCATAGGGAATATAGGGCTTGATATCATAGATAGGCGTCCCGTTCATCAAATCGGCACCGGAAACATGGATCACGGGCCCGTATTCTTTTGTTTCCTCCACACCAAGCAGACGGACGCAACTTAGCCCGATTGGATTTGGACGGAACGGAGAGCGTGTAGCAAACACACCTACGCGGGTATTGCCACCCAGAATGGGAGGACGGACGGTAGGGGACCAGGTCTCACGCTCGGCGAGGTGAAAGGACCAGATGAGCCAGAGATGCGTGAAGTCTGTGAGCCCGCGGAGAGCGTCCGGATTGCGGTAGTCGGGTTCAAAGACAATCGTGGATTCGACTTCGGGGACAAGACCGCTCTGGCGGGGTATACCGAATTTGGTGGTAAAATCGTTGTGGATCGTAGCAATGATTTTCATAGGTTATTCATTTATCCCTCTCAACGCTTCGCGGAGCTCCCCCAGAGTGGGAGCTTAAGTTAGTTGGGCGCTGCGCGCCGGCTGATCCCCTCAGTCACTACGTGACAGCTGTCTCGCTCCGCTCGGTCAAATTCGCAATAGTCGTGCGGAATCGCACTCCTTTGCTCATTACGCCTTCTCCCGTTTTCTCATTTGGAGAACAGCACACTGTGCTGGCACGGGATACGGCGCCTTGCTTCAAGGGGAGCCTTTTGGAGTGTATTATGACGCGCAGATTGTTTATTACATGACGACTGTCAGGTCGTTGATATCCTTCAGATCGGCTTCGGGGATGACTTCCACCGGGCGTTCGACACCGTTGAGGATGTACTTCGAGGGCTTGCCTTCCTTATGCGCTTTGTTATCCACAGTGATGTTCAGCTTCTTGCCGCGGAAGACCTTTTCCATGGTGAAGCCGTCCCATTCTGCCGGAATCGCGGGAGAGACCAGCAATCCCTTCGGGGTGGGACGCAGACCGAGGATACCTTCCACACAGCCGACCATCACGGTGCTGGCGGTGCCGGTCAGCCAATGCACATGGCTTCTGCCGGCGAAGGGACTCTCATGGCCTTCGATGAACTGACCGTGCACATAGGGCTCGATCACGCGGCGATCCGCATCCTCATTGAAGGAAGCAGGGCTGCTTTCGGCAAAGTACTGGAACGCGCGTCCGCCATGACCGGCCAGAGCTTCGGCGAGGATCGCCCAGCCCTGGATCTGGCAGAAAATACCACCGTTTTCCTTGGTGCCGGGATTGAAGAGGATCATCGCGGCTCCGTCGAAGGCTTCGAACCGATAGCTGGGATTCATGACTTCCAGACCGTAGGGAGTATTCAGCTTTTCAAACGCGGTCTGCAGGATCGTTTCGGTCTGTTCGGGGGTGGCACCGCGGCTGATAACAGCCCAGCTCTGGGGATTCAGCCACATGCTGGCTTCGTTATCCTTCTTGCTGCCGATGATCTGTCCGGCTTCGGTATAGCCGCGGATGAAACGATCATCCTCGTAGCAGTACTTGTTGATGATTGCCAGCAGGTTCGCGGCAGTCTCCTGCAGATACTTCACATATTCCGGCTCGTCCTCGCAGAATTCCTGCATGATCTGCAGCGCGTAATAGAGCTGGAAGGCGCAGAAGGTGCTTTCACCGGTCGCGCCAAGACGCAGGCAGTCATTCCAGTCGGCATGAAGACCGGCGGGCATGCCATGCGTTCCGAGGTGGGTCATGCTGAAATTGATTGCTCTCTTCAGATGCTCACGGACAGTGCCTTCATCCTTGTCGGCGAAGGGGATCACTTCGTCCAGATAAGCGGTGTTACCGGTTTCGGCAACATACTTATAGACCGTAGGGAAGAGCCAGAGCGCGTCGTCGGCACGATAGTGCGGATGACCGGTCTCACGGACATAGCTTTCATCATCGGGAGTATTTTCATGGCCGGGGTTATGAGAATACTTCACCAGGGGCAGACCGGCACCGTGGTGGACCTGAGCACTGAGCATGAAGGTCAGCTGCTTGCGGGCCAGTTCGGGATCCAGGTGCATGATGCCCTGAATATCCTGTACGGTATCACGATAGCCGTAGCCGTTGCGCTCACCGCAATAGATCAGGCTGGCAGCACGGCTCCAGACGAAGGTGGTGAAGCACTGGAAGGCGTTCCAGGTGTTGACCATGGAATTGAAACGGGCGTCGGGAGTGACGACTTTCAGGTTTTCCAGTTCACCATGCCAGTAGGTGATCAGTTCCTTCAGTTCACTGTCGACGGTCTTGTCCACCTGCTGATAGGCATCCAGCAGCTCACGAGCCTGGAATTCGGTCTTCTGCCCCAGCAGGAAGGCAGCGGATTTCTTTTCATCGGCAGCCAGGTCGAAACCAATTTGAAGGGCTCCGCAGGGGTTGCCGTTATAGTTCAGGGAGTTATCACACTTGCCATCCAGCAATACCTGAGGTTCGTCAAAACGGTTGCGGCCGAGGAACTGCTCACGGCGACCGGTGTAGGACAGAACAGGGGATCCGGCAACGCCGAAGAAGCGCTCGCTGCCGTTGCTGCCATCCGGATTCATATGGCAATGCTCATTGATCCGCTGCAGGATGAAATCGTTCTTGAAATCGGTCCGGGTGATGAACTGAGTATACTGCATATTCACCAGATCCTGGGTATAGAAGCTTTCACAGGTGAATTCGACATAGCCGAAGACACTGAGCTTACGCGGACGCTGGGAGAGGTTTTCGAGAGAAATACGCCAGACTTCATGGGTGGCTCCCATGGGTACATAATAGAGAGCACGGCTGCGGATACCGTTGTATTCGCTGACGATCTCCGTATAGCTGGTGCCGTGATGGCACTCGGTCTTATACTGATCCAGAGGCTTTTTCACAGGCTTCCAGGTCGCGCTCCAGAACTCACCTGTTTCATCGTCACGGATATAGATATAACGACCGGGTTCGTCAAACTGGTTGAATACATAGCGGATGATACGGCCGGCCGCACCGCTCTGCACGAAGCTGTAGCCGCCGGCATTTTGGGTAACGATGGCACCGTAAGCGGGGGAGCCGAGATAGTTGGCCCAGGGAGCGGGAGTGTTGGGATTGGTAATGACATATTCGCGGGCTTTGTCGTCAAAATATCCGTACTGCATGAAATTGCCTCCTGTTGATAATCATGTTTCCTTGTGGACTTTTCTTTATTCTAACATAGAACGTAAACGTTTGCAAGAGTGAGTGCGACTGCGGTCGCACTGTAGTTAGTAGACGAGGGGAACAACCCCCTCAGGCGCTACGCGCCAGCTCCCCCTGACCAAGGGGAGCCTTAGTAAGAGGGCGCTGCGCGCCAGTGGATCCAATCAGTCAGTTGTTGCAGCTCTTTTGCGTAGCGAGCAGTGGAGCCTTTGGGAGATAAGAAAAAGGCAGAGACGAGTGTCTCTGCCTGTAAATGGATTATCAGAAGTTGTAGCTGTCCTTGATCTCGATATCCTTGTAGCGTTTCATACCGGTACCGGCGGGGATCAGCTTGCCCAGGATGACGTTCTCCTTCAGACCAATCAGCGGATCGATCTTGCCGCGGATAGCAGCTTCGGTCAGCACGCGTGTGGTCTCCTGGAAGGAGGCGGCGGACAGGAAGCTTTCGGTGGCCAGAGAAGCTTTCGTGATACCCAGGAGGATACGCTTCGCGATAGCGGGGGAACCACCGGCCATGATGGCATCGCGGTTGGCTTCCTCGAAGCGGAAGATATCCACCAGAGAGCCGGGCAGGAGGTTGGTGTCACCGCTGTCTTCGATGCGGACCTTACGGAGCATCTGACGTACGATGATCTCGATGTGCTTATCGCTCACGCCAACGCCCTGCAGACGGTAGACGGAGAGAACTTCCTTCAGGAGGTATTCCTGAACAGCCTTCACGCCCAGAATACGGAGCAGGTCATGGGGATTGATGGAGCCTTCGATGAGTTCATCACCGGCTTCAACGTGATCGCCTTCCTGAACCTTGAGTCTGGAACCGTAGGTGATCTGGTAACGCTTGGTATCATTGGCATCTTCATCGGAGGTGATGACCAGTTCACGCTTCTTCTTGGTCTCCTGGATGGAGATGATACCGGAGATTTCAGCCAGGGTGGCTTCACGCTTGGGCTTACGGGCTTCAAAGAGTTCTTCGACGCGGGGAAGACCCTGAGTGATATCGTCGCCGCCGGCAACGCCGCCGGTATGGAAGGTACGCATGGTCAGCTGTGTACCGGGCTCACCGATAGCCTGAGCCGCGATGATACCGACAGCTTCACCGACGTCGACCTTACCGCCGTGAGCCATGTTCTCGCCGTAGCAGCGGGCGCAGACGCCGTTTTCGCTGTGGCAGGTGAGGACGGAACGAACCAGAGCCTTGGTGATGCCCTTGGAAACGATCAGCTTCGCCTTGGCATAGTCGATCGGTTCGTTGAGACGGACGAGGATCTCGCCGTTTTCGGGATCAATGATATCTTCGGCAGCGGTACGGCCGCGGAGACGTTCTTCAAGGGATTCAATGGACTGCTTACCGGACATGAGTTCGCTGACAGTGATGCCGCGGACTTTTTCGCCACGGGATTCAAAGCAGTCTTCTTCACGCACGATGACTTCCTGGGAAACATCCACCAGACGGCGGGTCAGGTAACCAGAGTCAGCGGTACGCAGAGCGGTATCAGCCAGGGATTTACGGGAACCGTGAGAGGAAAGGAAGAATTCCAGCACGGTCAGACCTTCACGGAAGTTTGCACGAATGGGCAGTTCCACGGTCTTGCCGGAAGGAGAGGCCATCAGACCACGCATACCGGCCAGCTGACTGACCTGAGCGGAAGAACCACGGGCACCGGAATCGGTCATCATACGGATCGGATTGAACTTGTCCAGATTCGGAAGGATCTGGTCGCGCAGGTTATGCGTGCAGTCGTTCCAGATATTGATGACGCGGTTATAGCGTTCGTCTTCGGACAGAAGACCGCGACGGAAGAGGTTGTTGACCTTACGGACGGCTTCATCGGCTTCCGCCAGCATGGTTTCCTTGCAGGCAGGGACCTGAATATCCGCAACGCAGACGGTGATGGCACCGCGGGTGGAGTACTTGTAGCCCAGCGCTTTGATGGCATCCAGCACCTGTGCGGTACGATGTTCGCCCTGGGTACGGAAGCACATGTCAACGATGTTGCCCAGCTGCTTCTTACCGACCAGTTCGTCGATTTCCAGCTGGAACATATCGTCCAGACATTCGCGCTTTCTGAAACCGAGGTTCTGCGGCAGAGCTTCGTTGAAGATCAGACGGCCCAGAGTGGTGTCGATCAGCTTCTTGCCCTTTTCGCCGTTGAACTCACGTTCAATACGGACCTTGATGGGGCTCTGCAGGGTGATCTCGTTCTGGGAATAGGCCATGATGGCTTCATCCATGGAGCAGAAGATCCTGCCGGCACCCTTGGCGTTCTCGTTGACGATGGTCAGGTAGTAGCAGCCGATAACCATGTCCTGAGAAGGAGAAATAACGGGGCGTCCATCCTGAGGCTTCAGAATGTTGTTATGAGCCAGCATCAGGAAGCGGGCTTCGGCCTGAGCTTCCATGGACAGCGGGACGTGTACGGCCATCTGGTCGCCGTCGAAGTCGGCGTTGAAAGCGGTACAGGCCAGAGGATGCAGCTTGATGGCTTTACCTTCGACCAGGATCGGTTCAAATGCCTGAATACCCAGACGGTGCAGGGTAGGAGCACGGTTCAGCAGAACGGGATGATCACGAATGACTTCTTCGAGGATATCCCAGACTTCCGGCTTGACCTTTTCAACGGCACGCTTGGCGGACTTCACGTTGTGAGCCAGCTTCAGGCTGACCAGACGTTCCATGACGAAAGGCTTGAACAGTTCCAGAGCCATTTCCTTGGGCAGACCGCACTGATGCAGTTTCAGTTCGGGTCCGACAACGATAACGGAACGGCCGGAATAGTCAACACGTTTGCCCAGCAGGTTCTGACGGAAACGTCCCTGCTTACCGCGAAGCAGATCGGACAGACTCTTCAGAGCACGGTTACCGGGACCGGTTACGGGACGTCCGCGACGGCCGTTATCGATCAGCGCGTCGACGGATTCCTGCAGCATACGCTTTTCATTACGTACGATGATGTCCGGGGCACCGAGTTCAAGCAGTCTCTTCAGACGGTTATTACGGTTGATCACACGACGATAGAGGTCATTCAGATCGGAAGTGGCGAAACGACCGCCATCGAGCTGAATCAAAGGCCGCAGATCCGGGGGAATGACGGGGATCACGGTCAGGACCATCCATTCTGGTTTGTTGTGGCTGGTGCGGAAGGATTCGACAACTTCCAGACGCTTGACAGCGCGGGAACGCTTCTGACCTTCGGTCTCGCGATCGCGTTCCTTTTCGGTCAGCTGGGAAATCTCGGCCTTCAGTTCGGCAGAAAGCTTATCAAGATCGAGTTCTTTCAGCATATCCTGAACAGCTTCTGCACCCATCTTGGCGACAAAGGAACCTTTGCCGCAACGGGCTTCCACTTCACGATAACGGGCATCGTTGATGAGCTCATAGCGCTTCAGGCCGGTCTGCTCGGAATCACCGGGATCCAGAACGATGAAGTTGGCGAAGTAGAGGACTTTTTCCAGATTACGAGGGCTGATGTCGAGCAACATGCCCATACGGCTGGGGATGCCCTTGAAATACCAGATATGGCTGACAGGGGCGGCCAGCTGAATATGCCCCATACGTTCACGACGGACTTTGGCGCGCGTTACCTGAACGCCGCACTTGTCGCAGATCTTGTCCTTATCCTTGAACTTGATCCGCTTATATTTACCGCAGTTACATTCCCAGTCCTTGGTGGGCCCGAAAATGCGTTCGCAATACAGGCCGTCTTTTTCAGGCTTCAGGGTGCGGTAGTTGATTGTTTCGGGCTTGGTGACCTCACCGTGAGACCAGGCAAGGATCTGTTCCGGAGAAGCCATTCCGATCTGAATGGAATCAAGATTAGAAAGTTCAAACAAAAGGGTCCACGCTCCCTTCGATTACAGCTAAATTACAGCTCATTAAAGGTCATCATCAATGTTGATATCGTTCAGATCACCGATAGTGAAGTCTTCCATATCATCCGCGGAAACCTCATCATCCAGCGAGAAATCATCCTCACCGGGAAGATCAAGCTGATCGTCGGACATACTGAAAGCTTCGTCTGCAGCTTTGGCGAGTTCTTCGTCCTCTTCGACAGCCGCAGGGATCTTTTCGGCCTTTTCAGGTTCCGCAGACTGACGCGGAGCGGGTTCGGATCCGGGCAGATCGTCGGGATCCAGTTCAGGGATCTCGATTTCATTCTTATCGGCATCCAGAACCTTGACATCCAGAGACAGGGCCTGCATTTCCTTCAGCAGAACCTTGAAGCTCTCGGGAACGCCGGGGGTGGGGATGTTCTGACCCTTGATGATCGCTTCGTAAGTCTTGACACGGCCTACGGTATCGTCACTCTTTACGGTCAGGATCTCCTGCAGGGTATTGGCAGCACCGTAAGCTTCCAGCGCCCAGACTTCCATTTCACCGAAACGCTGTCCGCCGAACTGGGCTTTACCACCCAGAGGCTGCTGGGTAACCAGACTGTAGGGGCCGGTGGAACGGGCATGCATCTTGTCGTCGACCAGATGGTGCAGCTTCAGGAAGTACATGATACCGACGGTAACAGGATTCTCGAAGTAGTCGCCGGTACGTCCGTCGCGAACACGGATCTTACCCTGACGGAAGAGGTTCTTTCCGTCTTCGTCCAGAGCCAGACGAAGGGGCTTGCCGTTGTGGAAATGATATTCATTGACATGAGGATCGTTTTCATCCTCAGGCTTGTCCATCTTGTCCACAGCCTTATCGAGGTGTTCCAGAATTTCTTCGTAAGTCGCACCGTCGAAAACGGGAGTGGCGATGTGCCAGCCGAGAGCGCGGCAGGCAAGGCCCAGATGGACTTCCAGAACCTGACCGAGGTTCATACGGGAAGGAACGCCCAGAGGATTCAGCACGATCTGCAGCGGAGTACCATCAGGCAGGAAAGGCATATCCTCTTCACGGAGAATGCGGGATACAACGCCCTTGTTTCCGTGACGGCCGGCCATCTTATCGCCGACAGAGATCTTACGCTTCTGGGCGATGTAGATACGGACCATTTCGTTGACTCCGGGAGAAAGCTCGTCTTTGTTCTCACGGGTGAAGATCTTGACATCGACAACGATACCGCCCTCGCCGTGGGGAACACGGAGAGAAGTATCACGGACTTCACGGGCTTTTTCACCGAAGATGGCGCGCAGCAGGCGCTCTTCAGCGGTCAGTTCGGTTTCACCCTTGGGAGTGACCTTACCGACCAGGATGTCACCGGCATGCACTTCGGCACCGATGCGGATGATACCGCCTTCGTCCAGATCCTTGATGGCGTCATCGGAGATGTTCGGGATATCCCGGGTGATCTCTTCCGGCCCCAGCTTGGTTTCACGGGCTTCGGATTCGAATTCTTCAATATGGATGGAAGTGTAGATATCTTCCTTGACCAGCTTTTCGGAAAGCAGGACGGCGTCTTCGTAGTTGTAGCCTTCCCAGGTCATGAAGCCGATCAGGGCGTTACGGCCCAGACCGATCTCTCCCTTTTCGGTGGAAGGACCGTCCGCCAGAAGGTCACCCTTTTCAATGATCTGTCCGGCGGAGACCACGGGACGCTGATTGATACAGGTGGACTGGTTGGAACGGGTGAATTTGGTCAGCTTATAGGGATGACGTTCGCCAAAGTTGTCGCGGATGATGATCTCATCAGCAGAAACTTTTTCAACGACGCCGTCTTCCTTGGCCAGGATGACGACACCGGAGTCATGCGCGGCACGGTATTCCATACCGGTGGCGACCAGAGGCGCTTCGGGAACCAGAAGCGGCACAGCCTGACGCTGCATGTTGGATCCCATCAGAGCACGGGTAGCGTCATCGTTTTCCAGGAAGGGAACCATGGCGGTTGCCACGGAAACGACCTGACGGGGGCTGACGTCGATGTAGTCGACCTGAGAAACGGGGACTTCGATGATTTCGGCCTTGTCACGGACGGTGATGCGATCGTGGACGAAGGTTCCGTCTTCATTCAGAGGCTCGTTGGCGGTGGCGACCTTGTAAAGGTCTTCCTCGTCAGCGGTCATATATTCGATTTCGTTGGTGACACGGCCGTTGGCACTGTCGACCTTACGATAGGGAGCTTCGATGAAGCCATATTCATTGATGCGGGCATAGGTAGCCAGAGAACCGATCAGACCGATGTTAGGACCTTCAGGAGTCTCGATGGGGCAGATACGGGCATAGTGGCTGTAATGCACGTCGCGGACTTCGAAGGAAGCACGGTCACGGTTCAGACCGCCGGGGCCCAGAGCGCTCAGACGGCGCTTGTGGGTCAGCTCAGCCAGGGGGTTGGGCTGGTCCATGAACTGGGACAGCTGGGAAGAACCGAAGAATTCCTTGATGGCGGCGGAAACGGGACGGATGTTGATCAGGTCGCCGGGCTTGACATCGGCGCTGTCCTGAATGGACATACGTTCACGGACCACACGCTCCAGACGGCTCAGACCGATTCGGATCTGATTCTGAAGCAGTTCACCGACGGAACGCAGACGGCGGTTGCCCAGATGGTCGATATCATCGGTGAAACCGATGCCGTAGGGCAGACCGAGCATATAGCTGACGGAGGAAACGATGTCATCCGGAATGATGTGCTTGGGCACCAGAGCGGCAACATTTTCCTTCACGGCGTCAAACAGCTGATCGGGTTCAACGCTGTTCATGATCTCACGCAGGGTGGGCAGATGGACCATTTCCAGAATGCCGGCATCCTTCGGATCGAAGGGCAGGAAGTTGGCGGCATCGACGAAGTTGTTACCGATGACCTTACGCACCATGCCTTCGACTTCGACAGAGACCACGTTCACGCCGGCGTTCTGCACGGCACGGGCGACATCCAGACGGATGGTTTCACCCTTGGTCACCATGATTTCACCGGTCTGAGGATTGATAATATCTTCCGCGGCCACGTGTCCGTTGATACGGGTGGCGATGGAAAGCTTCTTATTATATTTATAGCGTCCCACGCGCATGAGGTCGTAACGCTTGGGATCATAGAACAGTGCACGGAAAAGATTGTTCGCGCTTTCAAAGCTGGCGGGCTCGCCGGGCTTCTGACGCTTGTAGATCTCGATGAGACCTTCTTCCTGATTTGTGGCATTATCGCCCTTTTCGATGGTGGCCATCAAACGCTCATCTTCACCAAGCAGATCGATGATCTCAGCATTGGAACCGTAACCGAGTGCACGCAGGATCACGGTGATGGGCAGTTTACGGGCACGGTCAATACGGACCCACAGCACATCGTTGGAGTCGGTTTCATATTCCAGCCAGGCACCACGGTTAGGAATGATCTGGGAGGAATACAGAGGCTTGCCGGCCTTGTCCAGAGCCACGTCAAAATAGACGCCGGGCGAACGGACCAGCTGGCTGACAATAACACGCTCCGCACCATTGATAATAAATGTACCATGGTCGGTCATGAGGGGAAAGTCGCCCATGAAAACGTCGGATTCCTTGATCTCGCCGGTCTCACGGTTCTTAAGACGGACAAAAACCTTGAGCGGAGCCGCGTAGGTCATATCACGCTCACGGCAACGCGCCACGTCATTCTTCGGCTCTTCCAGAGAATAGTCGACGAATTCCAGAATCAGGTTACCGTTGTAGTCTGTGATGGGAGAAACGTCAGCCAACACTTCACGAAGGTCGGTATCGAGAAAACGCTGATAGGAGTTCTTCTGAACTTCGATCAGATTGGGCATCTCGAGAACCTCATCGATGCGAGAGAAGCTCATACGTTTACGAAGCTTCCCCATTTGAACCTCGTGCACCATGTAAGATATCACCCCTTATTCAGTCCGACCAGATTCGTTTGAATGAGGAAAGGTGGTAAAAATGGCTTGCATTTCAGGACATGAAGCTGTAAAATAACAAAGCACACTAATACCGCCACAGTATCCAAACGATACTGATGCAATTCTAAAGTTTAGCATACGCAGATGTGAAAGTCAACCGTTTTCTGTGAGATTTCTGATGAAGTGAAAGAATTTCTTCCAATTTATATACAAAGAAAATGAGATTGGATAAAATGATGAGAAAGACCGCAGCGTTCCTGCTTATCTTTTTTTTATTTCTGGCGGAAAATGCTGTTGCCGGAGCGGTCGAACCGACCGCGCTGCCGTGGGAGATCCTGCTGGAGGACGGCTATCCTGCCGTCATTGACCGTGTGACAGATCCGGAAGCCTGGCCGGATTTCGCTTTCAGCGACGACACGGAAATCCTGCATATATGGGTCGCCAATACCAGAGACACAGACGCGATCCTGCTCCGGCTCGGCGACGAAAACTGGATGATAGACTGCACGGCAGCAAGATGGGCTCCGAGGGTGACAGCCATGTTTCAGATGCTGGATGTCACCCACATCGACAGGGTAATCAACTCCCATCCGCATCACGACCATCTGAACGGACTCGGAGTGATCGACGATTTTGCGAAAGTCGATGAACTGGCGATCTGTTTCCCGGAAGATGTGAACGATCACATGATCAACGCCGTGGATCTCTGCGGCAAACGGGGAATAACGGTCACGCACTACGGCGACGGAAGCCGCTTCATCCTGGGCGAAGCGGTGCTTGATGTCTATATGAAGAGTGATGAATCATTTTCCATGAATGATCAGAGCGCTGTTATCCGGCTGCAGTACAGAGACAGGACGATGCTTTTCACTGCGGATATGGAATCGGCCGGACAGAAGCGCCTGCTGGAAAGTGTGGATACGGATCAGCTCCGTGCCGATGTGCTGAAATACCCGCATCATGGCAAACTGAAACTGAAGGATGAATTCTATGAAGCGGTGAACCCGTCTTTTGTCGTGGTGACCAATACCCACTTTGAAGGGAACGCGTATGAATATCTCAGTTGTCTGGGTGTTCCGGCCGCTTATTCAGCACCCGCTTATGTTCACCTTATGACAGATGGGAAACATTGGATGGCGGAACAGGTAAGCGTGCCCGTAAATGAAGTGAAAACCGTGCAAAAATGACAATACCGGTGATACAGAAAAGGCAGCCCGACGGGCTGCCTTGAATCAGTATAGCTTATTGCACGGGACGGATCAGAATCAGAGGAGTGAGTTCGTCACCCTGACCGGAAGGATTATCGGCCATGGCATCCTGAATCTCTTCATCGGTCAGCGGGAAGTCTGTGCACTTGCCCAACTGGTTCTGCTCGATGTCATTGGCATCCATCAGAACGACCGGGATCCCGGTTTCAGCTTCCAGCGCGTTACAGAGTTCCACAGGATTCGGAGGATTGATGAGAGCCAGTTCCTTATACCGGTCAAAGCTGGAACGGAAGTAGAAACCATCGATACCGCCGACGCCCTTGCCACAGATCTTGTAGAACAGACCATGCACACCGAACGGACGGGTGATGGCGCTGACAGCCGCCGCGAAAAGCACGCGGGGCAGACCGCACATGTCGATGACCAGCTGAAGTTTATAGGGTTCATGCATTCCGACACCGGTGGTATTGATGCCGGCGAACTTCCAGAGATGATTGGCCCAGAAACCGGGCTTCACTTCCTCACGGGTCTTGACATTACCGGTACACATAGCCATGACCTTTGCCCCGAAGGAAAGCATATCGCCGGGCTTAGACAGAGGCAGAACGTACTTACGGACCAGTTCGGCCTGATCTTCACCGATCTCGACGAAATGGGTCTGAATGGCATAACGGTCATACTTTTTACCGTTTTTGCCTTCAAGTGTTCCACGATCAAAATATACGATGCCGTTTTCTTCACGGCGCTGTTCTTCCAGGTTACGGGAGGGAATAATGCCCATGAGAAGACCTCCATCCAATTAGTCTTTTGATATTATACGCTTCCGGTTCTTGTGTGTCAACGTTGAAGTTGAACACAAAATGTAGTATACTCATCATGGGTAAGTTTGAAGGTTCTGATTCGTAAAAGGCTTTTGTGCTGACCGAAACGAAGCTGAAATGGAGCTGAACGTATGGAATTCAATGATGGCAGAATTACCGCTCTGAAAAACGCCGTGATCCTGATTCCGTCGCTGGAACCGGATGACCGGCTGCCTGCCTATATTCGCAAACTTGGCGAGAATGGCTTTGGGCATCTGGTGGTGGTCGACGACGGCTCTTCGGAGAAATATCAGCCAATTTTCAATGAGATCGCGAAAATGGACAATACCGTCGTCCTGCATCATGAAGTCAATCAGGGAAAAGGAATCGGGCTGAAGACAGGATACCGGTATATTCTTGAAAACATTCCGGACTGTTACGGAGTGATCACCGCGGACGCGGACGGGCAGCATACCGTGGAAGACTGTATCCGCCTGGCAGAAAAACTGGCTACCGGGGAACGGGCATTGTATCTGGGCAGCCGGGACTTCAGTGAAAAGCAGGTTCCTTTTAAGAGCAAGGCCGGAAACCGGATCACCAGTGCTGTTTTCGCGCTGCTGTACGGGAAATGGCTTCCGGATACGCAGACAGGTCTGCGCGCTTTCAGGCGGGAAGACCTGCAGTTCATGATCGATGTGGAAGGCGCCCGCTTCGAATATGAAATGAATGTGCTGATCGCCTGCGCACGGGCAAAACTGAAAATGATCCCGGTCACCATCGAGACCGTGTACGAGAATGAAAATGAAGGCTCTCATTTCCATCCTTTCCGGGACAGTTTCCGGATCTACAAAGTGATCCTGGGCAGTTTCATCAAATTCTGTGGGACCAGTCTGCTCTGCTTCCTGATCGACTGGGCCCTGTTCAATATCTTCCGGATGTTCTTCCCGGACAACAATGTCACCTTCCTGGGCTTTACGCTGAACTCCGGAATCTGGATCAGCACGGTGCTGGCCAGAATCATCAGCGCGACTGTGAATTTCCTGCTGAATAAGAATGTAGTCTTCAAAAAGTCCGGAAAAGCGGGGATCTCTTTTGCACGGTACGCGGTGCTCTGCGTCGGCATCGTGATCCTGAGCGCGCTGGGAACGCAACTGCTGACTTCCATCGGAGTCGCAGGCTGGCTGGCCAAACCCATCGTGGATGTTATCCTCTACTTCCTGAGCTACAATGTTCAGCAGAAATGGGTCTTCGGTGAAGGAGGCAGAAAGGAATGAATACGGTCTTCACGATCGGGAACTTCGAAGTGACGATCATGATGCTCGGGATCCCGGTTGCCCTGATCGTATGGCTCATCATGTTCCTGATCTGGTCCGGAATGTACAAAAAGACGATCTGGGCAGGTACCCTGGAAGGGACCGGAGCGGGGAAACGGCTGAACGCGGCCGGCTTCGGTCTGCTGCCGGCACTGGCGGTATTCCGTCTGTTTACGGTGAAGACTGAACTGGCTCGCGGCAGGATCTCTCATTCAGGCTGGCTGAAGGATACTGCCTTCACGATGCTGAACGGGGATGGTCAGACAGTGTACTGTCTCGTACTGATCAGCGCTGTCGGACTGCTGCTCCTGTTTGCTTTGCTGGTCCTCTGGCTTGCGCTGCGGAAGGAACGGATCCCGGATAACGGGGATGTGCTTTGGGTCGCGGTCGCGGAGTTGGGTGCCCTGATGATCGTGATCAGCACCATTGCACGTGAGGACGGACTGAAGGTCGGAAAAATTCCGGTACAGGTCTGGATCGGTTTTCTGCTGATCATGATCCCGCTGCTCATCTGGGCGGTACGAAACGGAAAGCAAAAGAAAAACACGGCCTATATCATCGTATGTACAGCCGTGTTCTTCCTGACCGCAGCAGTGGTTGCTGTGAGAGAATACAGTGAATTACTGGGAAATGAAACGGTGACACTGACCGCGATCCGTACCGGCGCGAGCCTCCTGGCTATCAAAGCAGCCTTGTGTCTCGGACGGGTATCACGGAACGGAGACTGATCATTTCCGGTTGGGACAGTCTTTCTTCAGACAACCTTTACAGGTATCCAGATCAATGTCCTCTCCGTTGATGCTTAACAGGAGAGCATTTCCGTTCCGGCTTTCCTCACGGAAACCGAGACGGGTAAAGAATCCGGCAATATCCGGATCACAGACCAGGCAGACTTTTCGCGCCGCGTGAGTCTGCGCCTTGAACAGAAGCAGACGGAGGATCAGGTCACCCATGCGTTTGCCGCGCCATTCGGGAAGCACGCCGATATGATCCAGCCAGAAGGCATCTTCAAACCAGCGGATCCGGCCGGCAGCAACCGGTACATCATCCATCCGGGCAATCACGTTCCAGCTTTCACTGTCCAGCGGATCGGCCGCGACACCGAAAACCGATTTCCGGATCTCCAGCGCGGCGGAAATATCTGAACCCGGAACCAACCATTTGCCGTCAATCATACTAATAATCCTTTCAGGAGGTCTTTCATATGGAAAAAGAAAAAATCGACCGGATCAATGAACTGGCCCGAAAGAAGAAAACAGTCGGGCTGACCGAAAGTGAGCTGGCTGAACAGGCAGTACTCCGGAAGGAATATCTGGACGGTTACCGCGAAAACCTGAAGCAGATCCTGGAAAACGTGGTCGTCCGGGAAGCGGACGGAACAGAGCATCCGCTGGAGAAAAAACAGACTCACTGACCGGTTCAGTATAGAAAAAGAAACACGGTCCGTCAAGGCGTCCCAAACTTTTCCTGTTTTCCTTCATTTCCACTTGACGAATGCCGTGCAATCCTTCATAATAAGCAAGTACATCTTTGGCTGTGAAGGGAAGAGTACGTCGAAAGAGGCCTTCAGAGAGCCCCGGCAGGTGTGAGGGGGCAGGCGGGAAGCGGCGGAACATGGTCCCGGAGCCGGATCGGTGAATTGTGAGCCGGTCCCGGGAATGCCCGTTACAGCATACCTGAGGCAGAAAAGTACCGGTAACGGTTTTTTCTGCGAACCAAGGTGGTACCGCGAAGATATATCGCCCTTGAGGAAACTCAAGGGCTTTTTTATATGAAAGGAGAGGTTCAACATGAGCGAGAAGAAACCGTATTATATTACTACGGCTATTGCTTACACCAGCGGTAAGCCGCATATCGGCAATACCTATGAGATCGTGCTGGCGGACGCGATTGCCCGCTATCGCAGACAGCAGGGGTATGAGGTCTATTTCCAGACCGGTACCGACGAGCATGGCCTGAAGATCCAGCAGAAGGCGGAAGCTGCCGGCATCACACCGCAGGAATATGTGGACAATGTCGCCGGACAGATCAAAAATATCTGGGACCTGATGAACACGACCTATGACAAGTTCGTGCGCACCACGGATCCGGATCACGTGAAAAAAGTGCAGGCCATCTATCGGAAGATGTATGAAAAGGGAGACATCTACAAGGGCAAGTACATCGGAAAATACTGCACGCCCTGCGAATCCTTCTGGACCGAGAGCCAGCTGGTGGACGGAAAATGCCCAGACTGCGGACGTGAGTGTGTGGAAGCTGAAGAAGAAGCCTACTTCTTCAAAATGAGCAAGTATGCCCCCGCATTGATCAAACATATCGAGGAGAATCCCGATTTCATCCAGCCGGAAAGCCGCAAGAACGAGATGCTGAACAACTTCCTGAAGCCCGGTCTTCAGGATCTGTGCGTCAGCCGCTCCACCTTTACCTGGGGTGTGCCGCTGGACTTCGCACCCGGTCATGTCAGCTATGTGTGGCTGGACGCGCTGAGCAACTACATTACCTTCTGCGGTTATGATCCGGACGGAAATCATGATGAACGGTACAAGAAATTCTGGCCGGCGGATATTCATCTGATCGGTAAGGATATCCTGCGCTTCCATACCATTTACTGGCCCATTTTCCTGATGAGCCTCGATGAACCCCTGCCCAAGCAGGTCTTCGGTCATCCGTGGCTGCTGGTCAAGGGCGAAAAGATGAGCAAATCCAAGGGCAACGTGATCTATGCCGATGACCTCGTGGAACAGTTCGGCGTGGATGCCGTGCGTTACTTTGTACTGCACGAGATGCCCTTCGGAACCGACGGCATACTGACCTATGATCTGTTGATCGAACGCGTGAACAGCGATCTGGCCAATATCCTCGGTAATCTGGTCAACCGTACCGTAGCGATGACCAACAAGTATTTCGACGGCGTGATCCAGGCTCCGACTGCACCTGACGCGCTGGACGAGGAACTGAAGAACATGGCGCTGGCTCTGCCCGGACGGGTGGCCGAAAAGATGGAAAGCCTGCATGTGGCAGACGCCATTGACGAGATCTTCGCGCTGCTGCGCCGTGCCAACAAGTATATCGATGAGACTGCCCCGTGGACGCTGGCCAAACAGGACGAAACCAAGGAACGCCTTGGCACCGTTCTGTATAACCTGCTGGAAGCCATCCGCTTTGCCGCGATCAGCCTGAAGCCTTACCTGCCGGATACCTGTGACCGCATCCTTGCCCAGCTGGGCTGCGAAGACGGCGGACTGGAAAGTCTGGAGAGCTTCGGCGCACTGAAGGCAGGAAACAAGGTCGGCGCGGGAGAGATCCTGTTTGCCCGCCTGGATCCCGCGAAGAAGATGGAGGAAATCGAAGCCTTCCTGGCTGCCAAATCGAAAGCGGATCTGCCCGCACTGGAAGTGGAACCTTTCACCGAGGAAAAGGTGGACTTTGACACTTTCTGCAAGAGCGACCTGCGCGCCGTGAAGGTCAAGAACTGCGAGCACGTAAAAAAGAGCGACAAACTGCTGCGGTTCACGCTGGATGACGGTTCCGGCACCGATCGCCAGATCCTGTCCGGCATTGCGAAGTTCTATGAGCCCGAGCAGCTGATCGGCAAGACGCTGGCGGCAATCGTCAATCTTCCTCCCCGTAAGATGATGGGCCTTGAGAGCAACGGCATGCTGCTGTCCGCGGTCCATACCGAAAAGGGCGAAGAAAAGCTGAATCTGCTGATGCTGTCCGATGAGATCCCCGCCGGCGCGAAAATGTGCTGATATCATTCGGGAAAGTATGCTTCGGGAAAGTACAGGGGAGAACCTCTTGTCAAAGCAAATTCCTTCAGCTATAATCGACATGATCCAGCAAGGATCGCAAATAAAAAATGAGGTGCAAAACAATGTACGTGGATGACAATAATGAAGATACCCGGGACCTGATCCAGGCGATGGACGAAGACGGCAACGAGATCACTCTCGAAGTACTGGATTACCTCTTCTACAACGGCGAAGAATACGCTGTGCTGGAAGAAGCGGAAGAAGAATGCGACATGGCCTGTGAGGGCTGCGCGCATGCAGAAGAATGCCAGGCTGAAGAAGACGAAGAGGACGATGAAGACGTCGGTCTGTTTGTCTGCAAAGTCGTGTCCGGCGTGGATGAAGACGGTACCGAAATGGACGAATTCTCCCAGGTTGAGGATGTGGAACTGGCCGAAAAGATCATCGCGATCTTCAGCCAAAAGATGAAGGAAGAAGAGGAAGCGGACGAGGAATGAGGGCCGAGGGCCTAGGGATTAGGCATTAGGCACTAGGGATTAGGCACCAGGAATATGGTATAGTTTGTCCGCAAAAAAAGAATAAAAAAAGAGCAGGTCCCGTTAACCGAACCGGTTACGGGACCTGCTTTTTGTATATGACGAATCAGTCGAACAGGGCGGTGGAGAAATAACGTTCCCCGGTATCGGGAAGAATGGTGACGACTGTTTTTCCTTCGCCCAGTTCCTTTGCCAGACGGATGGCAGCGGTCACGTTTGTCCCGCTGGAGATCCCACAGAGGATACCTTCCTCCCGGATCAGTCTGCGGGATGTCTCGAGCGCTTCCTCATCCGTGACGATATCGATCTTATTATAAATATTCAGGTTCAGGTTGGCGGGAATCAGCCCGTCGCCGATACCCATCTGCAGATGCGTGCCGATGCTGCCGCCGGACAGAATTGCGGCGTTTTCCGGCTCGACTGCCCAGATCCGGATATCCGGATATAAGGCTTTCAGCGTCTCACCGATCCCGCTGAGCGTACCGCCGGTACCAACGCCGGAACAGAAGCCGTGAATGGGCTTGCCGACCTGCTCCACGATCTCCAGAGCAGTATGATATTTATGAACCAGAGGATTATCCGGGTTTTCAAACTGCTGGGGGACCCAGACTTTCGGATCCTCACGGGCCATCCGGAGAGCGGTCTGCAGGCATTCCTCAATGCACGCGCCGATATCGCCGTCATCGTGAATCAGGACCAGCTCGGCACCATACCCCTTGATCAGCTTTCTTCTTTCTTCACTGACGCTGTCCGGCATGATAATACGGACATGATAGCCGCGGACAGCACCGATCAGAGCAAGCCCGATCCCCTGATTGCCGCTGGTGGGCTCCACGATGATGGTATCCTGATTGATATCACCGCGTTTTTCCGCTTCGCAGATCATATTGTAAGCGGTACGGGTCTTTACGCTGCCACCGATATTGACGCCTTCATACTTGACCAGTACTTCCGCGGAACCTGCGGGAACGATTTTGTTAAGACGGATCACTGGCGTATGCCCGATCGCTTCCAGAACATCATTATAGATCATGCTTATCCTCCGAACTTCGCGGCCGTATTCCGGTAATCCGCAAACAAAAGCGATTTTACCATGAAGCGGGATGGCATTCAAGCGCCGGAGTGTATTATTTATGGTTAATTTCGGGGAATATATCATATAAAAAGAAGGGAAAGTATTGACAAAAAAAATAGCGGGTGGTATCTTAATCCTGCAGTTAGCACTCACATCAAACGAGTGCTAACAAAAAGGAGAGGAGGGAGACGATTCCATGGATATGGACGAACGGAAGCAAAGGATCCTGCAGGCAATCATTGATGACTATATTCTGACAGCGGTTCCCGTGGGCTCCAGAACGATTTCCAAGAAATATGACATGGGTCTGTCTTCCGCCACGATCCGGAATGAAATGAGCGATCTGGAAGAACTGGGATATCTGGATCAGCCGCATGTATCCGCGGGCCGGATCCCTTCCGCGAAAGCTTACCGGCTGTACGTGGACAGTCTTCTCCGGGCTGGTATCCTGCGGGATGACTCACTTGAAAGCATTCAGGCGCATTTCGGCGGCCGGGTGCATCAGATGGAGGATGTGATCGATCACGCGGCGGATGTGATCTCCAGCCTGACCCAGTATACCGCGGTGGTCCTGCCTCCCAAGGGAAAGGAACCGAGACTGAGGACCGTTCAGCTGGTACCTGTCGCCGATAACATGGCGCTCGCTGTCATTGCCACTGACAGCGGGATCGTACGGGACAATGTGGTCCGGATCAGCAGTGAACTGGATGATGATACCCTGTATACGATCTCCAGAACGCTGACGACCGAGCTGAGAGGAAAGACTCTTTCCGAAGCCTGCGAGTTCCTGCCTGAACTGATTGGCCGGATGAAGGACAACAATGAGCTCCTTCAGAGCCTGTACGGGTTCTTCCGGGACAAGCAGGAAAGCACCGTGTCGCATGTCGCAATCGGCGGGACCAGCAATATGCTGTCCTATCCCGAGTACAACGATGTGGAGAAAGCCAGAAATTTCCTGAGCTTGATGGAGACCAAGGACAAGCTTGCGGACATCATCTCCGGGGCCGGGGAAATGGCATTCACGGTCCGGATCGGACCGGAGACCGGAGTGCCGGAAATGTCGGACTGCTCGATTGTAACCGCCACCTATTCCACCAGATCGGGTCAGCAGGGGACCATCGGAGTAATCGGACCGACACGGATGCAGTATTCCAAAGTCATTTCCATCCTGAACATGATGGGTCAGCAACTGACCGACATGTTCGGCGGTGAAGAAAAACAGACAGAATGAAAGGCGAAAGCAGAAAATGAGTCGGACAAAGAAAGAAAAGCCCACCATGACCGAAGAAACCGTTCAGACGGAAGAAGACATTCAGGCAGTCGAAGCCGAAGCTGCCGCTGAAGAGACGGAAAACACCGAAAAGCAGGAAGCGGATCCCATGCAGGCAGCTCTGGACGCGGCTAATGCCAAGGCAGATGAATATCTGGCCATGGCGCAGCGGATCCAGGCAGATTTCGAAAACTTCCGCCGCAGGAATGAAACAGTTCGTGCCGATGCCTATGCCGACGGACGGCGGGATGTGGCCGGACAGATGCTGAGCGTGCTGGACAATCTGGAACGCGCCTCCGCAGCAGCCGAAAACACACAGGACGAAGCGCTGAAGAACGGGGTGGAACTGGTCCTGAAACAGATGAACGATATTTACCGTAAACTCGACGTGACTCCCATCGACCGGCTGGGCGAGAAATTCGATCCGAACATGGAAAATGCCGTGATGCAGGGGACTGCCGAGGACGGAGAACCCGGAACCGTATGCATGGTGTTGCAGAAGGGATACAAAATGGGAGACAAGATCCTGCGCTGCGCCATGGTCAAAGTCGTTCCGGAATAAATTACTGACTGAGGGAAAACACCCTTTCAGAGGACTGAAACAGTCCGTGATACAGAGTAACATCGAAAGACAGATAAACAGGAGGAAACAAAAATGAGCAAGATTATCGGTATTGACCTGGGTACTACCAACAGCTGCGTAGCCGTCATGGAAGGCGGACAGCCCACAGTAATCGCGAATGCCGAAGGAAGCCGGACCACCCCTTCCGTCGTGGCCTTCACCAAGGACGGAGAACGTCTGGTCGGTCAGGTTGCCAAGCGCCAGGCCGTGACCAATCCTGACCGTACCGTCATTTCCATCAAGCGTGAAATGGGTACCACCTACAAGGTTGACATTGACGGTAAGCAGTATACTCCCCAGGATATCAGCGCCATGGTGCTGGCCAAGATGAAGGAAACCGCGGAAAGCTATCTGGGCGAAAAGGTTTCCCAGGCTGTTATCACTGTTCCCGCTTACTTTAACGACAGTCAGCGTCAGGCGACCAAGGACGCCGGCCGTATCGCCGGTCTGGAAGTCCTGCGTATCATCAATGAACCCACTGCCGCGTCCCTGGCTTACGGTCTCGACAAGGAAGAAAACCAGAAGATCCTGGTCTACGACCTGGGCGGCGGCACCTTCGACGTCAGCATCCTGGACATCGGTGACGGCGTGTTCGAAGTAATGAGCACCAACGGTAACACCCGTCTGGGCGGCGATGACTTTGACCAGCGCATCATCGACTACGTGGCTGACCAGTTCAAGAAGGAAAACGGTATCGATCTGAAGAGCGACAAGATTGCCGCACAGCGCCTGAAGGAAGCTGCCGAAAAGGCCAAGATCGAACTGAGCGGAACCACCACCGCCAACATCAACCTGCCCTTCATCACCGCTGATGCCACCGGCCCCAAGCATCTGGACGTGACCCTGACCCGCGCCAAGTTCGATGAAATCACCGCCGATCTGGTGGAAGCCACCATCGAACCCCTGCGCAAGGCTCTGAAAGACGCCGGACTGACTGTGGACCAGCTGAACAAGGTGATCCTGGTCGGCGGCAGCACCCGTATCCCCGCTGTCCAGACCGCTGTACAGCGTGTGACCGGCAAGGAACCCTTCAAGGGAATCAACCCCGATGAATGTGTTGCCATCGGTGCTGCCATCCAGGGCGGTGTTCTGGGCGGCGAAGTCAAGGATGTCCTGCTTCTGGACGTAACTCCCCTGAGCCTGGGCCTGGAAACCGAAGGACATATCTTCACCCGTCTGATCGACCGCAACACCACCATCCCGACCAGCAAGAGCCAGGTGTTCTCCACCGCCGCCGACGGTCAGACCACCGTTGAGATCCATGTGCTGCAGGGCGAACGTCAGATGGCTTACGACAACAAGACTCTGGGCCGCTTCCAGCTGACTGGTATTGCTCCTGCTCCCCGCGGAGTACCGCAGATCGAAGTTACCTTCAGCATTGACAACAACGGTATCGTGAACGTCAGCGCGAAGGACAAGGCGACCAACAACGAGCAGAAGATCACCATCACCGCCAGCACCAACCTGAGCGAAGAAGAAATCAACCAGCGCGTCAAGGAAGCCGAACAGTTCGCCGAACAGGACAAGAAGCGCAAGGAAGAGGTCGAGACCCTGAATCGTGCCGACAGTCTGATCTACGAAATGGAAAAGACTCTGAAGGATAACGGCGACAAGCTGTCCGAAGAGGACAAGAACACCGTGCAGACCGAACTGGATTCCTTCAAGAAGCTCCGCGAAGGCAACAACGCCGAAGAAATCAAGAAGGCTATGGACGATCTGACCCAGAAGGTCTACGCGATCTTCGGCAAGCTGTACCAGCAGCAGGGCGGCGCTCCCGATATGGGCGGTGCTCCCGACATGGGCGGCAACCCCGTCAACGATGACGGCAGCGTGGACGCCGACGGCAGCGTACAGTAAATCGAACAAATGTCAGATGCAAGCCCGTCACCAGGAAGGGACGGGCTTGCATTAAGTAAAGAGGTGGAACGGATTGGCTGAAAAGCGCGATTATTACGAAGTACTCGGCGTGGATAAAACGGCCACCGATGAGGATATCAAGCGGGCATACCGCAAAAAGGCAAAGGAATGCCATCCGGACCTGCATCCGGATGACAAGACTGCCGTGGATCGCTTCAAGGAACTGAACGAGGCCAATGAGGTCCTCTCCGATCCGGACAAGCGCGCCCGGTATGATCAGTACGGATTCAACGATCCCATGCAGGGCATGGGCGGCGGGAATCCTTTCGAAGGATTCGGATTCGGCGGTATGGGCGGCATGGGAGACATTTTCGACCAGCTGTTCAACGGCGGAATGGGACGCGGCAGCCGCAGTCAGGGACCCGTGGCTGGCAATGATCTCCAGTATGAGCTCAGGATCACCTTCGAGGAAGCGGCCAAAGGCTGTGAAAAATCCTTCGAGATCTACCGGAACGAGGTCTGTGAGACCTGTAACGGAAACGGCGCGAAACCCGGCACGAGCCCGGTCACCTGCAAGACCTGTAACGGAACCGGTCAGGTCCGCGTGAACGGCGGCTGGATGACGACCGTCCGTACCTGCGCCGCCTGTAACGGAACAGGCAAGACCATCACCGACAAATGTCCGACCTGCGGCGGAAACGGACGGGTACGCAAGAAACGGACCGTGACCGTCAAGGTCCCGGCCGGCATTGATAACGGACAGACCATTATCATGCACGGTCAGGGCGAACCTGGTATGCGCGGAGGACCTACGGGTGATCTGCTGATCACAGTGGGTGTACGGCCGCATAAGCTGTTCCGGAGAGACGGTTACAACCTGCTGCTTGATTTCCCGATCAGCTTTGTTACCGCGGCACTGGGCGGAGATATTGACGTGCCGACGCTGAACGGAAGCGTCAAATACCGGATCCCGGAAGGTACACAGCCTGGGACCGAATTCCGGATCAAAGGCGCGGGTATCCAGCAACTGCGTGGCAGCGGAAAGGGTGACCTGATCCTTCGTGTGAAGGTCGAGATCCCCAGAAAGCTGAACAGCAAGCAGAAAGATCTGCTGAAACAGTTTGATGACATCACCGGGGACCGTGAATACGAGAACCGGAAAAGCTTTATGGACCGGGTCAAGGAAATATTCTCGTGAGAGAAAGGACTTGCTGAGGCAAGTCCTTTTTTGATTGATGAGTGATAAGTGATGAGAGTGTGATTGATATCCAAGGGGAAGGATTTGACAGCAGGTTTTGATCCTGAAAAGAGCAAATCCTTCATTGACAGAGAAAAATGGTTATGATAATATAACTTCGGCAATTCCGAGAAAAATTGTCGGGATTGATGAAAGGACACTGTATGAAACTGTCAACCAAGGGGAAATACAGCCTTTACGCCATGCACTATCTTGCCGAGCATGAACTGGACGGCCCGCAGCCACTCAAGTCCATTGCCGGGATCGGTGTTCCGGAAGACTATCTGGAACAACTGCTGGGAACGCTGAGGAAAGCCGGTTTGGTCACATCGGCGCGGGGCGCGCAGGGCGGATACGCACTGGCTGCCAGACCTGCCGAAATCACGGTAGGGGATATCCTGAACGCTACGGAAGGTCCGCTGAATATCTCCGAATGCATTGCCAATGAAGGTAGCTGCGACCGGAGCAGCGGGTGCAAAGCCAGAATCGTATGGGATTACCTGACCAGAAGCATCAACGGGCTGCTGGATTCCATCACCCTGCAGGATATGCTGGATCATGAAAGTTTTCAGAAGGAGTGAAAATAGAGTATGAAAGACAGAATATATCTGGATAACGCCGCGACCACAGCGGTGTCTCCCGAAGTACTGGAAGCCATGATGCCGTATTTCACGGAAGTGTTCGGCAATCCGTCCAGTATTCACGGAACCGGTCGCGAAGCCGCCAAGGCAGTCGACACGGCCCGGAAGCAGATTGCGGCCGCTATCGGCGCCCAACCGCAGGAAATCTACTTTACCGCCGGCGGAAGCGAAAGCGACAACTGGGTCCTGAAGGGGACCGCCTTCGCACGGAAAGCCAAGGGAAATCACATCATTACCACTGCCATTGAGCATCATGCCGTACTGCACACCTGCAAGTGGCTTGAAAAGCAAGGCTTCACCGTGACCTATCTGCCGGTGGACGAATACGGAATGGTGAACCCGGATGACGTAGAGAAAGCAATCACGGACCAGACGATCCTGATTTCCGTGATGGCTGCCAATAATGAGATCGGTACGATCCAGCCCATTAAGGAGATCGGCGCTATCGCGAAAGCGCATAAGATCCCGTTCCACACGGACGCGGTTCAGGCCATCGGCGCGATCCCGATCTATGTGGACGAGATGAACATTGATATGCTGAGCATGTCCGGTCATAAATTCCACGGTCCCAAGGGCATCGGTGTGCTGTATGTCCGGAAGGGCATCCGCCTGGATACCCTCATCCAGGGAGGCGCACAGGAACGCGGTCAGCGTGCCGGAACTGAAAACCTGGCCGGCATCGTCGGAATCGGAAAGGCGATTGAACTGGCTGCTGCCAACCTGGAAGAGAACGCCGTGCGAATGACAACGCTTCGCGACAAGCTGATCAACGGCATCCTGGCTACCATCCCGGATACCCGTCTGAACGGTCATCCCACAAAGCGCCTCCCAAACAACTGCAATGTTTCCATCCGGTACATTGAAGGAGAAGCAATGCTGCTGCGTCTGGATCTTGCCGGAATTGCCGGTTCCAGCGGAAGCGCCTGCACGAGCGGAAGTCTGGACCCCAGCCACGTGCTGCTGGCGATCGGTCTGCCGCACGAGATCGCTCACGGCTCTCTGCGCCTGACGCTGGGAACCGATACTACGGAAGCGGATATCGACGAGGTCCTGAATGTCCTGCCCGGCATCGTGAAAGACCTGCGCGCCATGTCCGTGCTGAATGCCGAAACCACCACTGTGGGCGGCAGCTGCCCCGTCAATAATTTCGTTCACTGATGACAGACAAGGAGGAACAAACATATGTATTCAGATAAAGTCATGGATCATTTTTCCAATCCCAGAAACGTGGGCGAGATCGAGAACGCCAGCGGAAGCGGCACGGTCGGCAATGCCAAATGCGGTGACATCATGAAGATGGATATCCTTGTCGAAGACGGGATCATCGTGGATGTCAAGTTCAAGACCTTCGGGTGCGGTGCTGCCATCGCCACCAGCTCCATGGCCACTGAAATGGTCAAGGGCAAGAGCATCGATGAAGCTTTGCAGCTGACCAATCAGGCGGTCGCGGAAGCGCTTGACGGACTGCCGCCTGTCAAGATGCACTGCAGCATGCTGGCAGAACAGGCGATCCACGCTGCTATCGACGATTACAAGAAGAAGCATCCTGAAGCATAATACAAACCACGGTCCGGTGATGATTACCGGACCGTGGTTTTTTCATTCCGTTTCAGTGGGAAGTTCAACCCATGTGGGTTCATGCCCGGTAGAACGGACATAGCGGAGCATATCTTCCAACGACATGGAAAGCGTCGATGTTGAAAAACCGGGATGGCCGCTGATGACCGGATCATTCTGCAGTTCCTTATCCATAATCAGCCTGACGCGGTGCTCCGTGTCAAAAAGCAGTTCAAGCGCGGAGGCGGAGCCTGGAATCGTCTGCAGCAGGGAAGCCATGTGCTCCGGGGATGCAAAGGACAGCCGTGCGCAATTCAACTGGGATGACAGGAACTTTGTCTTGAAGATCTTCTGTCCGGGAAGGAGCAGAAGATAAAAATCTGTCTCCTGCCGGTTGGTGAGCAAAAGATTCTTGCAGATCTGCGCTCCAAGGACAGTCTCGATCTTCAGACAGTCCTCCATGGTATCGGCATGGTCATGATCCACCCGGGAAAAAGGAATCTTCAGGTCCTCCAGCGCGTCATAGATCCTGTCTTCCTGAGGGGAACGCTTTTCCGGGGGACGCCCTGTGAATCGTTCGGAAATATTCATATCGGTTTTCTTCCTTCGGGATTCGGTCAAACGGATCAGAGTTTAGTCTGCCAAAGCGTGAATGTCTGCCTGATGTCCGTGCTCAGCCAGTTAATCAAACTGATCAGAAAAGCTACAAGCAGCAGGATCACGACCGTGCCGATAATGACCGCGACAAAATCACTGATGCCGTTGATGAACTTGAAACGCTCTTTTCTGCGCTCGGCGGCTTCTTCCGGGTCTTCATCGTGAAGAACTTCATCTTCCGGCCATTCTGTCAGCATGTCAAATCCGTCATCATAATCATCATAGATCTCAGTTTGCTTTTCGCCAGACGGATCCTCCAACGTTTTCTGAAAGACGGAGGTATATTCATCCTGCTCGTTCTGCTTAAAGTAAGCCATGTTTTCCTCCTCAGAGATAATCCAGCCAGGCACCGTCCTGTTCCTGCCTGCCGGTCAGTTGACCGACCGCGGACATCCCGGGGAAACCGGTCTGACGCAGGGCTTCATACAGGACGATCGCGACAGAATTAGCCAGATTCAGGCTTCGCGCTTCCGGAATCATGGGGATCCGGATACAATGATCGTAGACTTTTTCCAACAGGTTTTCCGGCAGTCCACGGGTCTCACATCCGAAGAAGATAAAGTCTCCGTCATGGAATTCCGCCTCGTGATAGGACGCAGGTGATTTTGTGGAGGCAAAAAACATCCGTGCGCCTTCATGCTGCTTCAGAAAAGTCTCCAGGTCAGGATATACATAGTATTTCATCAGGTGCCAGTAATCCAGTCCGGCACGCTTCAGATAACGGTCATCCAGTGAGAACCCCAACGGTTCAATCAGGTGCAGAATTGCACCGGTTGCCGCGCAGGTGCGGGCAATATTCCCGGTGTTCTGCGGAATCTCCGGATTGACCAGAACAATATTCATCGGCATATTATCATCTCCGGAAGGGCAGTTCCGCCTGCCAGCGGGTCCCTTCGTTCCATTATATCAGAAAGCCCAGTTTCCGTCACGGAAGACCGGCACAGTCCTGCCGTCTTCCAGGATCGCGTCGATATTCAGGTCGGCAGAGCCAATCATGAAGTCTTCGTGGATCATACTGTCGTTGATCCCAAGCTTACGGCACTCCTCAAGAGACTTGTGCTCAAAGTCACGGATCGTGTCAGCAAAACCCATACCCATGGCCAGATGGCAGGCGGCGTTTTCGTCAAACAGCGTGTTGTAGAACAGGATTTCGGAATTCCGGATCGGGGAATCATACGGGACCAGGGCGCATTCGCCCAGATAGGCGCTGCCCTCATCCATGGTCAGCAGGGAAGTGAGCAGTTTTCCATTTTTCTTCGCGTCCCACTCGACCGCTTTTCCGTCTTCAAACCGGATCCAGAAATTTTCAATCAGCTGACTCTGGTAGCACAGCGGACGGGTGGAATAAACGATCCCCTCAGCCTGACCGCGCATGGGAGAAATGAAGCATTCTTCGGAAGGAATATTGGGATTGAAGGAGATCCCTTTCAGACTGGTATCGCATCCGCCTTTGAATTCCGCTTCGGGAATCATGCCCACAGTCAGATCAGTACCGTTCGCGGAGGTATAGTGCAGGGAACGGATCTGCAGGCTGTTCAGATACGCGCAGCGGCGGCGCAGATCCTCGTTGTGATCTGTCCAGGCCTGAACCGGATCATTTGTGACCCGGGAAGTGTCCAGAATCGCGTCCCAAAGTTTTTCCACAGCTTCCGCATCACTGCACTTCGGGAAGATCTTACGGGCCCATTTCACACCCGGAACCGCGGCAATACACCACTGGTATTTGTTCTCCAGCTCGTCACGGTAGCCTTTGATCAGCGGATACAGCTTCTGACGTGCCTTGGCCAGTTTCAGCTGGTTGACGCCTTTCATGCCGTCCGGGTCATCCGATTCCAGATAGATTCGGCAGGGAATAGTCGCGACCATCTGCTTCCAGCGTGCTTCATCAATGAGATCCAGCTTGCTCATTGTCGCCAGGGAACGATAACGGGCATGCAGCTTTGATACCGGCTGGTAGGTCCAGTCCACAATCACTTTGCGGGCGCCCAGAAGATAACATTCCTCCACGACCATAGTGACAAAATCCGGCTGATCCAGCGCGGCTGTAATGAAAACATCCTGCTTTTTCTGTACGTTGACACCGCAGCGGGCAATCAGGCGCGCATAACGGCGAAGACGGGTCTCATCCATCGTATTTATCCTCCGTTATTATTGATTCATTTATTGAGGGATGACACAAAAGCGTGCCATTCCGGCGATTCCAGCATCTTCCGGTCGGCGGGACAAAACGAATACGCCCCGGCCTCTTCCGGACGGATCCAGGCGAAAGCATGATGCTCCTTCAGTACAGGTTCTCCTTCGCGAATCCTGCAAAGAAAAAAGTGAAGATGCACTGTCTTGTCCGGGTAGTCCATGATGACATCGGTCAGCTTTCGTTCGACCAGGAGAGAAAGGTCGAGCTCTTCGATACATTCCCTGATGATGCAGGCTTCTCCCGTTTCTCCGGATTCGATCTTTCCACCGGGAAATTCCCAGAACAGCGCGCAATTCTTGCCTTCCGGTCTCTGACAGATCAAAAACCGGTCATCCCTCCGGATAACGGCAGCAGTGACTTCCAGCAATGATGAACATCCTTTCTGTAAGCCCGGTCAGTCTTCGTGCCCGGGATGTACCGTCATCTCTTTCGTCATGACGATCAGACGCCGGAGGGAGGCCATCAGATCCGTCTGGCTTCCACCGGTAAGATCGGTCCGTCCCCAACCGTGATGGAACAAAGTATCTCCGGTAAAAGCTTCGTTTTCACAGAGGTAGCAAACGCTGCCGGGAGTATGCCCAGGCGTGTGGACCACCCGCAGATCAAGCCCGGCATAGGTAAGCGTGTCTCCGTCTCCGACAAGACGTGTGGCACACGGCGCGGTCACATTCCGGCCGGTGAGTTTAAGACCGGCGTTCAGTTCACTGTTTTGCAGCATCGGCGCGTCCAGTCTGTGAATGACCAGAGCGGTTCCTTCCTGCATCAGCGGGGTAACGCCACCGATATGATCAAAATGACCGTGGGTCAACAGAATTGCTTCGATCTTGCGGCTGCCGGCGGCTTTCCGAATGCGTTCCGGTTCGGCACCGGGATCGATCACGACGCATGTATCACTTTCCGGCGCGGAAAGGACATAACACTGGGTACCCAGCATACCGACCGTCAATTCAGTAAGTTCCATAATACCTCCGGTATAAAAACGATATCAGGGCTCGGTTCCGTTCAGCAGGACATACTTTTTCAGAATCCATGCCTGCTTGCCTTTCCCTTCCACCAGGTAACTGTCTTCACTTTCATCCAGTACAGCTACGGCTGTACCGGTCCGCCATTTTTCAAGGACTTTTCCGTTCGGCTTGTTCCGCACGCTGATCTCCCCGGTGGCACTGACTTTGCCGTTAATGGCGACAATTCCTTCCGGACAGTCATCCATGCGCACGGGAACACATTCGGCGTTCTTTGCTGGAATCAGGTAATACAGGTTGTTGTAACGGACCAGGTACCGGTCTTTTTCCACGGAAATGACCGGGAGCATCGTCCCGCTTTTAACTTTGACTGCCTTATTTCCCTCCGGATCCGTAAGGTATACGGAAGAGGAAGAAGTCACCTTTGCCAGTTGCAGAGTATCTGTATCGTGCTCCCACTGCAGGTCGCGGGTGCGGACAGACTGTTTATTTCCATCTGCTGTGATTTCACTCAAAACACAGCCTGCCTGATTCAGAACGACAGGGACCGGATTATCACATTCCGGAGCGGCATAATGCAGCCACGCGGGTTGGATCAGCCGGACTCCGCGACCGGCCACATAGTCCAGATCCAGCCAGTAGTTCAGTCCGCCGTAGGTCTCTGTTTCAGGATACCAGACCGCTCCCGGCACATGATTCAGATCATCCACGACTGACCAGGAACCGTCCTCCGCCTGAAGATACAGAGACCCTCCCTTGATGCGTTCCATAGTCGCACCGGGTGCCGAGTCCGTGATATGGACTTTGGTGCCGTCTTCGGAGATCCCGTCAATCAGGGCGATATGACCGATGACGATGGAGAAGGAGAACATACAGCCGTCTTCCAGAAGCATCCGGATCTCACCGGGACTTTCAATCACGTCATCTGCTGTGGTGAAACCATAGACTTCCGAGGCGTGACCGATCAGCATGCTGTTGCTGGTACCGCCCTGTACATGACAGTATTTATAGGTGACAGCCAGATTCTGCGGTAGGATGGAATCATCCATAAAACCGAGACGCAGGAGCGCATGAGAAAGTGTGAAGATCGCGCAGCCCGACTTATTCAGCGTGCCGCTGCCGTAAGCGAAACCTTTCCACCAGCCGTCTTTCTGACTGAACACGGTCTCCGGTCCGATACCGGTATTCCTATCCGGGTCTGTGACTTCGTCCGTGACAGTAATGGCAGCCTCGGCATTCTCAATGACCTTGTCAGGCCTGCGGACTTTGACTTTCAGAACATAGGCGCCGGGCTTGCGCGCGCACCAAAGCCCTTCAAAGTGGGAAGTTTCCTTTGTCTCAAAGTTCTTCTTCCCATTCAGTGTCATGATATAGGTGCAGCCCAGCGCATCCTCCGGTGCATCGACATGAATCGTGACAAATTCACCGACAGGGACGGTATCGCGGTCTGTGGAAACGGTTACTTCCGCGGAAACGGAAAGAGCAAGCAGAAGGATCAGCAGTAAGCATATAAAGCCGGTTGCTTTTCTCATCCCGATCGCCTCTTTCATTCATTTACTGCATAGAACATTTTAGAAAAAAGCCCGTTAAAAGTCAAGAAAACAGGCTCTGCGGAGGACTTGAACCCACGGGATCCGATGTGTATAATGAAATGGATGACTGATACAGTCTTTCTAACGAATCATAAGTGCAAAGGAGCGATATTGAGATGGAGAAGATCCTTGAATTTCTGAAAAAAGCGGGTACCTATTATCTGGCCACTGTGGAGGGTGACCAGCCCAGAGTCCGCCCGTTCGGAACGATCCTTCTGTTTGAAGGGAAACTGTATATCCAGACTGGAAAGATCAAGCCGGTTTCCAAACAGCTGGGGATCAATCCCAAAGCTGAAATCTGTGCTTTCGCGGACGGAACGTGGCTGCGGGTCGCCGGTGAACTGATCGAAGACGACCGTCGGGAAGCGAAGAAAGCCATGCTGGACGAGTATCCCAACCTGCGCGGAATGTATAACGAGGATGACGGAAATACGCAGGTGCTGTATTTCAAAAACGCGACAGCGACCTTCAGCTCTTTCACTGCCGCTCCTGAAACCATTACCTTCTGATCTGCCGCGAAAAACAAACCCGCAGTCCTTGCAACTGCGGGTTTTGTAATAGCATCAGAACAGGGAACCGCCGTATTCCTTTGCGCCGCTTTTCAGCAATTCCAGCAGGGCTCTGTCGACTTTGAAACCGCTCATATCCTCGTACTGCGTATCAGGACGACCATGCTCCACAACACCAAAGGGACCGCGGAAGTTCCAGAGAGCATAACCCCATTGATTCTCATTAAAGACCGTCATCAGGTCCTCAAACCAGCGCAAGGCTATTGTATTGCTGACTTTGTTGTAGCAGCCGAATTCCCCGATGTGGACCGGTACGCCGTGCTGTGCGAGCTCAAGCCATCCGGCATAGAAATGCCGCAGCCAGTCAATGTTCCATACACCATCTGCAGTATCCCGCGGCCACGAGGGCATCGGCGCGTTCGGATCCCGGTCACGGACCCATTCGGCACCGTGATGCGTCAGTGGAAAGGGAGCATATCCGCGTCCACTGTGAATCACACCATGTTCAGTACCGAGATCCGCAAGCTCCGGAAGGGGATTATGTCCACCGTTGAAACCGTCGATCACAATCTGTCTTTCCGGATCCGCTGCCAGGATGGCTTTCACGGTCCGACGGATCACTTGTTCATGATCCTCTCTGGTACAGGGGTGAGTCGGCAGTATTGTGTCCGGTTCATTCACCAGGTCAAAACTGAGACGGGCGGAGGAGATCCCTTTATATCTTTCCGCAAACATCCTCCAGAGAAATACGAAGCCATCCTGTGCTTCCTGGTCACGCCAGAGATTGTGCTTTTCTGTTTCCGGACGGTTGATGCAATAACCGGGCACTCTGTGCATATTCAGACAGGCATGCAGACCACGGCTGTTGCATTCCATGATATACCGGTCGATCCGTTCGAGAATTTCTTCTCTTGGATGCGTGTAGTCAAAACCGTTTGTCCAATACCGGTAATCCATAGGGAGCCGGATAAAATTGAAGCCTTCATTCGCAATGAAATCCAGTTCAGAAGGTTCAACAGAGAAGGGAAACTCATTCTTTCCTTTGGAAAACATCCACAGCATATTAAAGCCATATTTACCGGGCAGATTCTTACTTGTCATAGGTTCCTCCATGAATATATCTGTTCTTTTGACAGCATGTCCTGTGGTTACCGTCACATTAGCATTCTCAATTGCATCTGTCAATAATAACTGAGACCGTCGGAGGAATTATGACAAAGCAGCAGAATACATATATCAGATTAATGAGAAGGAAGCGGTCTGCTTGCTGTTCAAAAAGACCAGAGAAAATCCTGAATTACGCTTATTAAGCGGAGAACCGGTTTTGCGCTGCAGTATTTGCACCGGCGAACAAACAGCCGGATATATCAGCAAGGATACCGGGAAATTTGTGGATGTAATGCTGATTCGGAATGAAGCAGATCTTGATCAGTTCTGCAATGAATACGGTGTTGATAGAATATCACTAAGAAAGATTTATTGATTACGGGTCTGCATAATTTGCATTATCCGAAATTTGGTCTTGCAATTCGAATTTGCTTATGATATAATCTCTTGCGTTGACCGCATGGGATTATAGCTCAGCTGGTTAGAGCACCACGTTGACATCGTGGGGGTCATAGGTTCGAGTCCTACTAATCCCACAGAATCCGGAAGCTTTGAAAATAAAGGCTTCCGGGTTTTTTTTACCAATGGATAGTGCGCTGCTGGAGTCATAAAAAGGGGAAAAGACCCCCAAAAGACACCAGAGCATTTTCTGAAACCTTTATGACATAAGGCTTGCAAGGATTTTTTAGACACCAGGAAGAACCCGGAAGGCTCGATTCAGCCGGCATAGCTTTTGTTCATTTGCTCAATCAAGTCCTTGTTTTTCAGAATACCAGCTTGCCGCGCAGGAGAGTATACAGTCTCGACCATTCGACCATCAGCATGGCCGAGAAGGTCAGCGACCGCTTTTGAAGTCATGCCGTTTTCAATAAGCGCGGTGGCTTGTGTTGCACGCCAGTCATGACTGGTATAATTACCTTTCATACCGAGCTTTTCAAAAGCTTCACCAGTCATTCTTTTGCATGTGGCATTGCTGATCGGCTGATCAGGTTCTCGACCATGAATGATAAAGCCACTTTCTTGCTTTGATGCGGCGAGGATATCGCACAATACTTTAGGCAAAAGGACCAAACGTTTTGAGGATTTTGTTTTTGGTTCATCTTTGATGATTGTACGCTTTCCTTCACCGTAGGTGACCACCTGCTTAATAAATGCTACTCCTTTTTCAAGATCAACGTTTTCCCATCTCAGCCCGAGAATTTCTTCTTTGCGTAATCCACCGGAACTGAACACGAGTAAAGCCATGTACAATCGCTGACGTTCATTAGAAAGCAGCGGAATCGCTTTTTTGATCCGATCAGCTTCGTCGTCGGGCAATGCTTCATGATGTCCTGCCTGCTTGCCATTGTTGCGGAGAAGATCTTTGCAGTAAGGATCCTTTGCAATCTTGCCACTGGCGGTAGCAATTCTCAGAATCCTGCCAAGCAGTCCATCCACCCGCTCTATTGTTTTTCTGTTCAAATCGTTTTGTCTGCCATGGCTTTTGGCTTCTGCCATCCAGTTGTTGAATTTCTGTATGTCTTCCAGTTGGATATCCTGAAGATTCATATCTCCGAGAACCGGGAAAATGTACAGTTTCAGGTAAAGGTTGTAATTGGCTTTTGTTGTTTCTGCCAATGTGGGAAAGTATGTCGGGATGTATACTTTCTCAGTATATTCGCGTAAAGTCATCCCGCTTTCTTTTTCCATTTTGCAACCGTTAAGGATAAACTCCTGAAACTTCTTATCTGTTTCTTGCTCGGTATTACCGTACAGACGAATCGTTTGCGGTTTTCCTTCCGGATCAACATACGAATAATGCTTGTTGAATTTGCTTGCCATATCAGTGCTTTCCTCCGAATATGACATGCCATCACTACTATATGTTGTGCAGTTATCAAGGTTCATCCTGTCGAGATAATCCTTCATTTGGGATACATTATCACACTCAATAATAATTCTGTTCATACTATGGGTTTCCCTTTATCCTTTCCCAGATAACGCAACGTAGGTGATATAGATGAATGCCTTTGATGCGTTTTTCTTTTTGGAAAGCGAACAGGCATCCAGTTTGTGAGTATATCTGTAGTCTTTTTGCTGAAGTTATGTAGGCTATTTGATTTGTGTTCACACAATAAGTTCATTACGCGTAACCTCTCTTTTCTTTTTGTCGTCAATAAAGGCATGCTTAACGATTTCCATATGATGCGTTTTGTCTTTCATTCTTTTCAAGTCAAAAGAAAGTACAAACTGTTTCTGTGACAGATACTTTAAGACTTCCTTGAGATCTTTTTCTTTCAATACCTTTCCGTCAGATTCATAGTCCTGGATCTTGCGGATAGCTGCTTTATACAAGGTCAGTTCTGCACGATTGGCTTCGTAAAATGCTTCTTTCTTTCTATCGGGCGTTTTCACATATTGCGCGTACAGTCCCTTGTACTTTTTGCGCTGCTCAACAGCTTTCAGCAATTCTTCTGCAAACCCCATAATCTGTTCCGTTTCGATCAGGTCATGGCGTAAACGATAGAATTTTGTGTTGATCTTCTTGCTGGCTTCCAGAAAAGAAGCGGCATCATGGATATCATATTCATCCATGATACTCATCATTCCGGTTGCGTCTTTCAGGCGG
>JAZRXJ010000087.1:0-1086 GCA_045600165.1 Clostridia bacterium | reverse complement strand
CGTGGAGAAGTTCGGCCAGCGGGAATGTATGAGCATCCTGAAGAAGTATCTTCGTTCCGATGTGAGCGGCAAGGTTTGCCTGATTTATGGACTGCGCAGAACCGGAAAGACAACGATGCTGATGCAGGCCATTTCGGAGCTTCCCAAAGATAAGACCGCCTATATCAAAATCATGACAACGGACAGCATGGCGAACCTGAACCACGATCTGAAGCGGCTGTCCGGACTGGGGTATCAGTATGTTTTCATCGACGAGGTGACGCTACTCCGTGACTTCATTGACGGTGCCTCTCTGTTTTCTGATGTGTATGCGATGTTCGGGATGAAAATCGTTCTGTCCGGCACGGATTCGCTTGGCTTCGCAATTTCTGCGGATGAAGAACTATACGACAGGGCTGTTACGATCCACACGACTTTTATTCCCTTCAGGGAGTATTCAAGGCTCCTTGGTATCCACGATATTGATGAGTATATCCGGTATGGCGGGACATTCCGTGTCGGAGAAACGAATTTCGATGATCCGGAGCTGAACGATGAAGGCGTTTCTTTCCGGGACGACGAATCCACCAGAAGATACATTGACACCGCCATTGCAAGAAACATCCAGCACAGTCTGGCCTGCTATCAGAGCGGAGGCCATTTCCGGAACCTGATCGACCTGTATGAAAAGAAAGAACTGACGAACGCGGTCAATCGAATCATCGAAGATATGAACCACAGATTTCTGGTTTCCGTTATCACCCGCAATTTTGAATCCCATGATCTGGGCTCATCTGCACAGATCCAGCGGAAACGGGCAGCTTTGAGCGGTGAAACCAGCATCCTTGATGAGATCGATACAGAAGCGGTAACTGCCAGGCTGATGGCGATTCTGGAAATCAAGAACAAGGAAGATGCGACAGTAGAAGTCACAGATGTTCACATCGCAGAAATTCAGGAGTATCTGAGTATTCTGGACTTGATCGTCCCGGCTCCCGTTAAAACAATTGGAATTGAAATCAGGAAGAAAGGGTATCTGTTTTCCCAGGCGGGAATGCGATATTGCCAGGCGCAGGCATTGGTGTTCTCGCTGATGAAGGATGAAGT
>JAZRXJ010000086.1:0-5104 GCA_045600165.1 Clostridia bacterium | reverse complement strand
TGTACTCGGTCAGCTTCGTCATAGTCGTATTGCTGCACTGACGTTTGCAATACTCGTTGACTCAGCAGGCTTCCGATTCACTTTCGACTTCGTCGAATAGTCCACTGGACTAACGTTCATCTCCGCCCCCTCAAGAGGGAGCCATGACGGGGCGGCCTTAGTTAGTGGTCGCTTCGCTCCGCACTACGCCGAAGGCGTCAGTAAATAAGGCTCCTCCTTTGGGGGAGCTGTCACGAAGTGACTAAGGGGATAGCTGGCGCGAAGCGCCCACTAACTAAGGCTCCTCCTCCGGGGGAGCTGTCGCGGAGCGACTGAGGGAGTTAAAGGGGAAGCTATCACGAAGTGACTGCAGTGATTGCCCGTACGAACAGCGAACGGACAGAACAACAAACTTCAACCTACCACCTATCACCCATCACCTATCACTCCGACTTTGGAGGCTTGTCCTCCAAAGTCGGTATCCTTTTCTTTCTATCATCACCATCACTACCAACCCGATCCCCGCCAGAATATAGCACGCATACACCGGCACAAATTCCAGGAACCGGATCTTGCCTTCCTTCAGGAATTCAATCAGCACAAACAGCCCGGCACAGCCAAACCCGCCAAGAAGCGGGAGTCCGCTCCGCGGCTGTTTTTTCGCGCGGATCGCGTACACAAGCAGGATCCCCAGCAGTACGACCATGCAGATCAGCTGTTCCGCACGGACAAAGCGCCAGGTGATACTGTCGCTGCGAAGTGTTTCCAGCAGGATCTGCGGCAGGCAAAGGTAATACAGGGAACGAATAAAGCGGTCCTTTTTCAGGGCACAGAGCAATATGATACCGACGACCAGCGTGACCAGGCCTTCCAGGAAGAACACCGCGACATACCATTCGGTCCAGCCGTAACCCTCAAAGGGAACAGCAAACGGTCTGAAGCAGAATGTACTGCCTTCTTCCAGATAATCACCAAGTCCGATCCCGTCCGGGAATCCGTTTCCTTTCAGGAATCCTTCCGCGAACCGTGCCAGCGCCGCCATGAAAAGCCCGGCGGGCGCGAAGGAATCGAGCAGGCGGACACAGCCGGTCCCTGTCAGCTTCGCGGTCAGGGCGACCCCGAGGATCACGCCCAGCACGCCGCCGTAGTAGCTGTACCACGCGGGGTTATCCAGACACAGCAGGGATTCCAGCCATCCGTCGGCAATCATAAAGTCCAGCTGAAGGACATAGTAAACCAGCTTGCTGCAGACAAACCCCGTCACAGCGGAAATAAGCGGCGTCCAGATCAGGACGCTTTTTTTCAGTCCGTCATGCCGTGACAGCACCGCCCACAGAGCCGTGGTCATCACGATCGAAACCGCCATGAAAATGATATATCCCGATGTCATCGCCGTCACTCCCCATCCGGTTCCCAGGCACTGGCAAAATAGATGATATCCGAGATCGGTCTTTTCTCCGTGGAATTGGTATTATTCATTTTTCTTCCCATCAGATACAGGCATGCGGAATTTCCTCCGTCCAGATTATATGCCTGGACCGCTCCCAGTTCCTGCACCAGCGCCGTCATTTTATCCAGCGTCAGGCCGTAGTTCGCGACCGCGACGATCATATATTCCAGCGGTCCGTTCTGGCAGAGGACGATCCGCTGCGCGGGTTCATATCCCTTGGTATCTTTCTGTTCGGCAGCCGGATCGTACACTTTCTCTCCGTCGATCAGCAAAGCCGGTCCGAAGCAAAGGGCATTCCAAACCTTTTTCCCGTCGATCTCGGTCTTGTCCATTTCTTCCGGCTTGTCGCCCGCGAGAATAATATGGAAATCGCCGTTTTCATCGATCAGAAGGACATCCTGTCCGGCATCCATACGGGATTTGTATTCCACACCCTGACGGAGAAGACAGCATCCGGATCTGCAGGCATAGAAGTCACCGTCACAGGCGACCACTGCGTTGACGCGTTTCGCCATGACATCCCCGGTGACCCGGCCATTGGCCTCCCAGCCCCTTGCGGATGAAGAACGGATCTGGGTCGGACCCGCCACCTTGATCCGCGCCATATAATAGGTACAGCCCCATTGGCTGTTCGGCACCCGTTCGTAGGTCACCTGAATGGAAGGATCCTCATAGTATGTCATATTATTCTGGAACTCGCCCGGTATGGGAAGCCCCGCGGAATCATCCACCGGCAGTTCCACAATGCCCGCGAAAGCCGTGCCCGCGAGCAGGACCAGCGTCAGCAGTACCGGGATCGTTCTTTTTAACCAGCTCATGTTCGTCCTCCTGATCTATCATGCTTCCGCGGGGTCCGCAGCGGTCAGTTTCGCGAATACCATTCTGCCCGCGCTGGTCTGCAGCACGCTTGTCACAGTCACGCGTTTTTCTGTTCCGATGAATTCCCTGCCGCCTTCAATGACGAGCATGGTCCCGTCATTCATATACGCGAGTCCCTGACCGGCTTCCTTGCCCTCCCGGGTAATCCGGACAGTCATTTCCTGTCCCTGAACGACTGCCGACCGCATAGCGTTCGCCAGTTCATTCACGTTCATGATCGTGATCTCGTTGACAGCAGCCGCTTTGCCGAGATTGTAGTCCACCGTGACCACCGACCAGCCGTTCTGCTTCGCCAGACGCATGAGTTTCACATCCACATCGACGACATCCGGATAGTCCGTATCGTTGACGACGATCCGTTCTCTCAGTTCGTCCTGCATATGCTTCAGGATATCCAGTCCGCGGCGGCCGCGTTCGCGCTTGCTGTCATCGGAGGAATCCGCCACATGCTGCAGTTCATCCACCACAAACTTCGGGACGACCAGTGTCCCTTCCGCGAAACCGGCTTTGCAGACCTCGAAGATCCGTCCGTCGATGATCGCGGATGTATCCAGCAGTTTGACCGCGATCCCGGATCCGCTCTTCTTATAGCGCCGGGTGTCACGGCTTCCGTTCAGCCGCATCAGCATCGAGGTGAATTCCTTGCTCCGTTTCCGGCCGATCCTGAAGCCGAGCGAACCAAGCGCGAGATAAAGGATCGCGGAAAGGACCGTTGTCGCCAGGGACTGTCCCATGAAGCTGAAAATACCGCACAGAAGCGCGGCTACGATCAGACCCAGGATCATCCCGACCACAGAGGACGAGACCTGATGCGCCGGCATTGTATCCAGGCGTTTTTCCACTGATCCGGCCCAGTTGATCCAATGTTTCGTGATCTGATTGCTGAGCGCGAAGAACAGCACTCCGCCAAGTACTGCCAGACCGACGTATCCGAGAACCTGCCAGAGCCAGTAGAGCGTCTCTCCCTGTCTGTACTCAGTGTAGCGGTCAATGGCGAATTTCGCCAGGGCAAGCCCGAGACCGACTCCCAGCAGAATCACAAGGAAACGGAAAAAGCGGATCGTACGTTTGTTTCTCATATGTCCTCCGGCGGCAGCGGAGCTGCCGTATTAGTGGATAGGGGATAGTGGATAGTGGATAGTGAATAGTGAGTTTGTTGCGCCGAAGGCGCAAAGGTATAAATTATGAGGTATGAGGTATGAATTATAGTTTGTTTTTCCCTATAGCAATCTTCGAATCGGCAAGACAGCTGGTGCGAAGCGACCAGTAGATAAGGCGCCCCTTGTTCTACAAGGGGAGCTGTCACGAAGTGACTGAGGGGATGGAAAGAGTAACTTCAATTCATCATTCATACCTTATAATTCATCATTCCGCCGTAGGCGGTCTTTTCAGAACAGCACCGAGATCGCCTGCATAACAGTATCGACTCCGATGACCTTCATTCCTTCCGGAGCTTTGATCCGGCGGGCATTGTCCCGTGGAACGATCACGGTCGTAAAGCCCAGCCGGCTGCATTCGGAGATGCGGCGTTCACACTGCGGCACCGTCCGGACTTCCCCGGCCAGTCCCACTTCACCCATGACCGCGACTTCCGGAGCCACTGTCCGGTCCGTCAGAGAAGAGACCACCGCCACACACAGGGCAAGGTCCGCGGCAGGTTCACTGAGTTCCAGCCCGCCGGCTACATTGATATACACATCCTGGTCATACAGCCGCTGTCCCGCGCGCTTCTCAAGCACCGCCAGCAGCAGGGATACCCTGCCGCTGTCCGCGCCGTTGACTGTCCTGCGGGGAACTCCGAAATAGCTCTTCGAGGTCAGTGCCTGTACGTCGCACAATAACGGACGCGAGCCTTCCAGTCCGCAGAAGACCGCGGAACCGCTGGCGCCCTTCGCCCGGCGGGAAAGAAGTTCTTCACTGGGATTCGCCACCGGCTGCATGCCTTCGCCCGTCATCCGGAAAACACCCAGTTCATTGACGGATCCGTAACGATTCTTGACCGCGCGCAGCAAACGATAATCCTGCTGACGGTCTCCTTCAAAATACAGGACCACATCCACCATATGTTCCAGCATCCGTGGTCCGGCAATCGCACCTTCCTTGGTCACATGACCCACCAGGAAGATCGGGATCCCATTTTCCTTGCACAGACGCATGATCAGGCTCGTGCTTTCCCGGACCTGACTGACACTGCCCGGCGCCGAACTCATTTCCGGCCGGTACATCGTCTGGATAGAATCGATGACCGCGGCATCCGGCTGCAATTCCTTCAGCTTTTCCTCCACCGCGTCCAGCGCGGTCTCCGCCAGGATATACAGATTCGGGACCGTGATCTTCAGCCGGTTGGCCCGCAGCTTGATCTGCCGGGCGGATTCTTCTCCGCTGACATACAGGACCCGTTTTCCCGCTTCCGCGAGATGCGCGCAGACCTGCAGCAGGAGAGTGGATTTCCCGATGCCCGGATCGCCGCCGATCAGCATCAGTCCGCCTTCAACGATCCCGCCGCCCAGGACCCGGTCCAGTTCATCGATCCCGGTCGAAGTCCGGATCGTTCCGTCTTCGGGAATATCCTTCAGGAGCAGAGGAACCGCTCCGGTCCCCGGACGCTGCTTTGCCGCCGGCTTGACAACTTTTTCAGGTTCCGAAACAAAGGTCTCCTCCAGCGTGTTCCAGCTTCCGCAGCCGGGACATCTTCCCTGCCATCTGGGCGCTTCATACCCGCAGGATGTACAGGCGTAACAGGTCTTTTTGGCCATGATTGTCTTACCTCAAAAGGATAGTGGATAGGGGATAGGG
>JAZRXJ010000085.1:0-107978 GCA_045600165.1 Clostridia bacterium | reverse complement strand
AGTATAAATAAGCTTCCTTTTCGGATAAAGGATCAGGAAAAAGGCAGACTGAAATGCAACGGGTTGATAAGGAAGTAATTCCAAAAACAATACCGTAGCATCGCAAAGGCAAAGAATAACGCTCAGAAAGGCAGAAATGCTTTTCTGGGCGTTTTTCTATTGTGCGCCCAGCGGGCGCATGTTACAAGGGGTGAAAGTCCCCAATCCGCCCGACAGCGGGAAGGATATAGCCAAGAGCAAGGGTGTCCCGGGTAACTGGGAATCTGAAGGAAGCTGGAGGCAAATCACTGGCCTGACGAACAGAAATCATGAAGGCTGTATATGTGGGTAAGGCTGCAATACAAGTCAAAGCCCAATAGCTGTACGGAAACATATGCAGTAGCCATGGCAGGTATATGGTGAGAAGGGACATGCGAGTACCTGGGGAGATCCTGCGGACATGCGGAGTTTTTTTACGAGGCATGGTTGAAACAAGATTTATCGCAGGAAGTCAGATGAATCCATAGTACCGGCGCAGTCGACGGCGCCGGGAAGGGAGGAACCCTTGGAGGTGGTAGTAAATGAATGTTACCGAAGTCGAGATAAAAGAAAGCACAAAACATTGCTGTGGCAATGGCTGTCTGCAGAGGGATAGTGCGGAACACGAAGAGGAAGCAGAAGCGCTTATTGACGAGAGGATAACTGAAAACAACACCGCCGATGCCGACAGACAAGCAAATGGAATACTGGAGGAAATCGTAAGCCGCGAGAACCTAAACCGCGCATACAAGCGTGTAAAAAGGAACAAAGGGGCAGGCGGAGTCGATGGGATAGAGGTAGATGAACTTCTTCAATATCTCAAAGACAATGGCGAAGAAATCCGGAAATCCATCGTGGAAGGGAAATACCAACCACAACCAGTCCGAAGGGTAGAAATACCGAAGGACAATGGAAAGAAGCGGAAACTGGGAATACCGACAGCGGTAGACCGGGTCATCCAGCAGGCGATAGCACAGGTGCTGGCACCAATCTACGAACCGAAGTTCGCAGAGACGAGCTATGGCTTCCGGCCGAAAAGAAGCGCTCATGACGCACTGAGGAAATGCAGGGAATATCTTGAAGAAGGCAAGGTATGGACAGTCGATATGGACTTGGAAAAGTTCTTTGACACAGTCAACCAAAGCAAACTCATGGAAATACTTGCAAGAGATATTAAGGATGGAAGGGTATTATCTCTAATCCACAAATATCTGAGGGCAGGAGTTGTGTGGTGCGGAAAGTTCGAAGAAACGGAAATCGGAGTACCGCAAGGCGGGCCGTTAAGCCCGCTGTGTGCGAACATCATGCTCAATGAGCTTGACCATGAGCTGGAAGGCAGAGGACACAGCTTTGTGAGATATGCAGATGATATGATAATATTCTGCGGAAGCAAAGCGAGTGCACAGCAGACGCTGAAGCACATCATCCCGTTCATTGAGAAGAAACTGTTTCTCAAGGTGAACAGGGAGAAAACAGTAGTAGCATATGCGGGAAAGATAAAATTTCTTGGATATGGTTTCTACAAAAATGCAAAAGGGTATGGTCTGTGCGTACATGTAAAATCCAAAGCAAAGATGAAGGCGAAGGTCAAAGAGCTCACAAGCAGACGCTGTGTAAATGACTATGGAAATTGGAAGGCAAGTCTGAAAAGATTCATAGTCGGTTGGGTGAACTACTTTAAGCTGGCAAGCATGACAGTCTACCTGAAAGGCATCGATGAATGGATGCGGAGAGCGCGAACGGATGGCATTCCAGCAGTGACATTCTCAGCAGTGATGCCTGATCATCCGTATATCCCCGGTCACTTTTCACACTATGTTCTTCTGTTCCCTGAAAACCGCGTTTTACAAAAGAGAGGCAGACGGATGCTCCTCCGGAACTACATCCGCAATAATCCCCATTTCTTTGCGTTGATCAGTAGTTCATACTGGAGGCACGCTATATCGCAGGCTGTAAGCATATAGTCCGTAAACATCAGAATGATAGCGCAATTTGCCATACAGGATATCGGGATACCCAGTTGTGTAAACAAAACAACGATGCACGACAGTGTTCCTCCGGGAACAGGAGGTCCGGCAATCACCAGAATGGATGCAATGAACATCATTATAATAAGCCATCCGGGCGTAATGGGTACCGCGTACTCTTTTGCCATATACAGGCAAAGAAATACAAACACAACGATTCCACCCGGCTTAAACAGGACCTGACCAAAGGGAATGCCAAATTTAACGATTCTTTCGTCTATATTGAGCTTTTTTTCACAGCATTCTACATTTGCGCTGAATGCCGCGGATGAGCTGGCGGTAGTGAGCGCCAGCAAAAACGATGGCAGCTGACTGTTGAAAAGCTTTTTAAGCGGGAACTTTGTCTTGACGGAAGCATAGATTCCATAAACCAGCGTTAATAAAAGACAGCCCGCTGAAAGACTCAGCACAGGGACCAAGATCTGAGACAACTCCGAAATATCACTGGAAATAATGAGATTGGAAATCGAGAGAAAAATATAGATAGGTAATATTTTGCTGATACCCGTCATCAATAGTTGTACAAAAGAATTGATTTGATTTACGAGCTTTGTGAAATTTGATACGGCATCACCTAAAAGAGTGGTGGCAACGCCGATACAGCCGGCAATAAAGATGATCTGCAAAGCATTGCCTTGCTGAAACGGAGTAATGATGTCCGCAGGAACAACATCGAGAATCATTTCAAAAATCTTCAGGAAGGCATTTTCTCCATTTACTCCGACAGATAAAGCGAGCGGAAACATCCAGCAGACAGATAACCAGGTTAAAGCAGCAATAATGAATGTTATGATGACAAAACGCGCCAGCAGGGTCCCGCCCATTTTGCTTAACGAAGCAGTGTCTCCAATACCGGAAAAACCCGAGATAATCGACAGAAATATCAGCGGTCCCGAGATCAGACGCAGTGCATTAGTGATAACGTTCATCAGCGGAACAAATAACGTCGCGGCAATTTGACCGGCAGTGTCCGGTATGACCCATCGTGAAACAACACCAATGAGGAATGCCGCCAGAATCGCAAAAACGACCTGAAGCATCGGGCTTGTTTTTTTCTTTTGGAGTTGAATTACCAGCTCGTTCTTGCCGCCGGTATAACGATACTCCACAGGCAAACCGAGTGCGATCACAATGTTCGGATTTGTGCTGACAGACAACAGCAAATTGTCCTTATATTCAATGGGATTAATCGATTTTCCGTCAACCTGCAAGATCAGCGCGTTCTTCCCGAAACGCTGGCTTTTCAGCAGTCGGTACTCGGCTGTTTCACTTAACTCCCCCGCCCAGATTTCCATCACCGTCTCGACGGTCAGGCGCACCCGCAGGGTTTCCCTGGAGCTTTGCGTGAAATGACTGAGGGTCTCCTCAACAATGCTGCTCACTTCATCAATCTTTGATGTACTCAACACGCCGGAGCAGAGAATATCCCGCTTGTTTTCTATTATTCCCATGTAGTTGGTCTATCTCCTTTTCCATGATCGCAATTTATGAATCGGAACAGCATATTCAATATCGGTTTCATCCAGGCCTTAACTTTCATTATTCACGGATCTTCGACCTTCGGATCACTCTTCTTTATTTCAATCGGACGGTTATATGATTGGAATACTCCTCCTGATCGGAATACTGATGTGATATCCCGATTGCAAGGTTTTTCACAATCGCAACGGATATCATATTATCCGATTCCATTGGATCAAAATATTTACCGGAATATTGAATATCAGCCGACACTTCCGCTTTTTCCGCGTCATACTCCAACGTAAACAGGATTTTCGTATCTGTCAGTTCAGGGAGCAAAAGTTCATGACACAATTCTTCAAACAATGCCTTAAACCGATTTACGGTATCCGCAGGCATGTTATTCTTGAAACCATATTCGTTAAGGCGTGACATGATCTCAAGAAAATCATAGTTCGTTTTGTCAATGACTGCTTCAAAAACCTTGAGCCGCCGGATAAAGCGGCGTGTTTGCTCCTTCTGCGGATGATCAAAGATCTGTTCAGGAGTTCCTTCTTCATAAATACCGCCTTCATCCATGAAGAACACACGATTGCTGATCTCTCGGGCGAATTTCATTTCATGGGTGACGATCATCATCGTCTTTCCGGAATGAGAAAGCTCCCGAATAACAGCCTGGACCTCATCGACCATGGTCGGGTCAAGCGCGCTTGTCGGCTCGTCAAAGAGGATCACTTCAGGATCCATGGAAAGCGTTCTGGCAATCGCCACACGCTGCTTCTGACCACCGGAAAGCGTATCCGGGTAGTTCAGGGCACGACCGTCCATGCCGACACTTCGAAGCAGAGACATAGCCTTATCATAGGCTTCCTGCTTACTCATTCCGAGCAGCTTCATCGGCGGAAACATGACATTTTCCACCACGCACAGATGATCAAACAGGTTAAAGGACTGAAATACCATGCCGATCTTCTGACGGATCTTGCTGATGTTGCAATCTCTGGAGGTAATATCCATGCCATTGAACAGAATCTTTCCGGAAGTCGGTTTCTCCAGCCGGTTGATACAGCGAATCAGTGTGGATTTACCCGTACCGGAAGGTCCGATCACAGAAATGACATCCCCGTCATGAATGGTGGCACTGACATCCCGGAGAGGAATGGTCTGTGGATATTCTTTGCGTAAATGTTCAAGTATGATCATTTGGTCTTTACCCCCTTCAGGATCTTCTCCGCGCTGCGGTTTCTGGGGTCAAAGCTGAATTCGATGTGACTGACGATCCGTGTCAGCAACCAGGCCAGCAGGAAATAAATCACCGCGGTGGCAATCAATGGGAAAAATGCCTCATAGGTACGGCTTCTGATAATGTCGCCCACCTTGGTCAGGTCCTGCACCGCAATATAACCGACGATAGCCGTATCCTTCAGTAAAGAAACGATGTTCCCACGGTAGTTCGGCAAAAAATGTCTTGACGCTTGCGGGAGAATCACGTACAGAAAAGTACCGGTATCGGTAAATCCCAGGGCAAGCGACGCCTCGTTTTGACCGATGCCGATTGCCTTGACACCGATATCCACCGTCCGGACAAAACCACAGGCAAACAGGATGGTGAAGCCGATGACGGCGACCCAGATACCGTCAAGATCCGAGCTGCCGAAGATAACATAATAGAGGATCATCAGGATCACAACGACAGGCGTTTTTTCAAGGATATCCATGATCACATTCATGGTTCCGTTAAATATCCTTTTCTTTTTGCGGTAGACCAGATAAAGCAGAAAACCGAGCGCGGTTCCAAAGATGGTGGAAAGGACCGTAATCAGCACTGTGATGCCGATACCGCTTGTAAAAAGCTTCCATCGGCTTTCACGGATAAAGTTCTTTTCAAAGCTTTCAAGGATACCATGAAGGCCGGAAGACGCGGCAGCGGATGAACTCTCACGGACAACAAGCACAACACCGCCTGTATAGTTCGGTTCGGTAAAGAGAAGACCGCTCTGCTTGCGTTCCTCCGTGATGGTCACGCAGCCCGCTCCGAAATCCGCCTTGCCGGTAATCATCGAGGCAAGCAAACCGGAAAAGTTGGAATCTTCTATGCTGATCCCGTATCCGTACTCACGGCAGAAACGCACAGCCAGGTCAATGTCGTAACCACAATACTGACCGTCGCTGATGTACGCGAAGGGCGCCCCTACCGCCGCGGTCGAGGTGGCAAAAAGCAATGTTCCGTTTTCAGCAGTCAGTCCTGAAAAATCGATTACCTGCTTTTCCTTGTCTTTGCCAATCCATATCTTTTTCATTTCAGCCAGGGTCCCGTCCTCGCGGGCTTTGGCAATAAACTCATTAAGCTGCGCGAGAAGGATATCCTTCTTTTCGGTCTGCGCGACGATCATCGCGTAGTTCTCTTCGGTGATTGCTTTCAGTATATGCTGATCGGGATACTCATTAAGCAACAAAAGAGCAATAGGTTCATCCGTCGTATAGGCATCTGCCTTTCCTTTATCCAGTGCCACGGCGCAATCCGCGTTGGAATTGAAATAGACAAACTGGGGATCCTTCACATAGTCCGGAACAATGGTATCAAAGACGCTGCCTGTGAGCATGGCGATCCGCTTGCCGGCCAGATCCTCGACACTGTTGAATCCTTCCTCTGCCGTAACACGTTCAGAAGCCGCGGCTCCATCATCTTTTACAACAACAATGACCCCGCCGGTATAATCCGGCTCGGAAAAATACATGCTTTCCTTTCGTTCCTCGGTGATTCCGACGCAGGTTGCAGCGAAATCACTTTTCCCGCCGGATATGGAAGCAAGCAAACCCGCGAAAGTGACATCCGACATCTCCAATGCGTAACCATACTCTTTACAAAACCGAACGGCGATATCGATCTCGTATCCGACGAGTTGGCCATCCTGCACATAGACAAACGGAGGGGTCCCGGACTCTGTAGCAAAACGGAGTGTACCATTTTCTCCGGTCAGGGAATCTGTATCCACACCCTTGAGTGATTCGTCCGAACCGAACCAGATGGCATCCAATTCCGCGAGAGTACCGTTTGCTTTGATTCTCTCCAGATACTCATTGAACTGATCGCGGAGAGCGGCACCATGAACTGTTTTGGGGAATATAAATCCATACTGGTCTTCTTCCAGCATAGCGAGACTGCGCTGATCCGGGTATTCCTGAAAGATAGCCCGTCCGATTGGCTCATCCACTATATATGCGTCGACCTTCCCTGCCTCCAGGGCCAGCGCGCAATCTGTAGTCCCGTTGAGATACACAAGATTGGCTGAATCAATATACTTTGGAGCAATGGTATCGAATTTTGTTCCCGTCTGGAGACCGATCCGTTTACCTGCCAGGTCTTCAAGGCTGCTGTACCCTGTTTGTTTCTTCGTGTCCTGCTTTACTGAGCAGCCGCATAACAGTACCAGTGTCAGCACTAACATGAATAACAAGGCTTTGCGAATTCTGAGTCTCATCTTTTTTCACGCTCCTTTATATAAATGACATCTGCCGTAACGAAAATAATCCGCTTCCGTCAGCAAAAACAATACATGTCAGTGGATGAATTGTCATTATATATGTAACCATTCTTGAATATGAACAACTCCAGCAATTGTTATTATTATATCAATATATACGTATAAATACAAGTCAGGTTTGCGGTTTTTAACGGACGAACGGTTCATTTGTGTTCACTGCTTCATTTGCGTGACTTGTTGCAGCTATTGATTTGCACAAGTTACTGCAGTACTATACCTGCGCTTTGTTTTGCAATTAACAATGATAGGTTGTTGATTCAGGAGTAGCCACTTTTTTGTGTGTTCCGTATCTACTCGCATAAGGCGACAGCACAGGCGGCCGCCTCGAGAGAAACTATACATTTTTTCAGAACTGGTGTATGATATGTACAAAAAGATACATGCAAAAAAGGAGAGTTGATTACATGAAAAAATGGTTTTTCTTCCTGACGGCACTGATGATGAGTTTCCTGATGATCACATGCTTCGCTGAAGAAGCTGTCGGGATCCCGAACCCGGTCGCGGAATATGATTCCATGGAGGAAATCAATACGATCGTCGGTGTTGACCTCATGCGTCCCGCTGTGATGGGTGTGACAAGCGAGAGATTCTCTGTCATCAACAACAGCATTGCCCAGTATGAGTGCGAGATCAACGGACTGGAATGGACATTCCGGGGCGCTTATATCACGGAAGAAGATATCAGCGGGATGTATGATGAAAATAACCAGTTCACTCCGGAACAGGACTTTACTTTGTATACCAATGAGTTCTATCTGGAAAGATTCTTTGACGGCGAACGGCAGTATACCATCGTTGTAACGGGTCCGGTCAGCGCGGATGGAGTAGTATTCCTGGATGAGGACACATTCATGGGGATCTGCATGGAGTTTGAATCTGTTCAGAAGCAGCACATGGATGATCCGCTTGTCGGCGATTATGAGGATACGGTAAGCCAAAGAGCGACAGCATGCGTTGAAAGGCACGGAGATGTTTACAATATTTCTGTCACCTGGTCTGACTCGGTGACCGAACTCAGTTGCTGGACGATGTACGACGCTGTCCTCGAAGATAGCAGGCTGACATATCAGGGAGAAGAGATCGGCCGCTTTACCTATGATGAGGAAGGCAATGAAACCGCGGCTGATATCACCGCGGCGAACAATATTGGCTGGTTTGAGATCACAGACGGTATGCTGTACTGGACCGGTGCCGCTCAGGAAGAATGCCGGACATGCGTCTTTGAGAAAATCGTTTATGGGGAATAAACAATGGGGAGGATCAATATGAAACTCAGGAAAAATGTATTCGTTTGGTTCATGGTTCTGTTTATGTCGGTATCTTTTTTTTCGGAGGCAGAAATGTCGGATTATGTACGTCTTGCTGATCATGTAACATTTGATATGCTGTGTGCGGATTACTGGGTTGGCGACGAAGGAGATCAAGTATTGCTTACACAGGAACAGATCGCCGGCCTGCCCGAAAATGATTCTTCGCGTTTGATACAAAAGGCGGATGAACTGAACGCGAGCCAGCTGCGGGAAGATATACTGGCGCTTGGAACAAAGAAATCCGAGGAATGCTTTCAAAACGGAGTACCGGTCACGCAGGAATATCTGGACTCACTGCTGGACAACGCAAATGCTGATGGGGTTCCCGAAGCGCTGAGCATCCGGTACGGTTATTCTGTGACCAGGGCCAGTCTGCGGGCTCTTCCTACCAATGATTTTGCCGGTGAAACAGAAAGCGATCTGTTTTACGACAAGCTGGTCCAAAGCGAGTGTATGCCTTTTCTGCCGGTGATGGTCGTACACGAAAGCAAGGATGGGGAATGGTATTTCGTCTGGTTCTACGGCTTCGGCGGATGGGTGGAAAAGGAAAAGATTGCGCTGTGCCCATCCCGGGGCGAATGGCTGGACCGTCAGCAAAAAGGAGATTTTCTGCTGGTTACCGGCCGTGAACTGCGGTTGAATGTGGACAGAGGCAACGAAGGACTGTCCGGTCTCGTACTGCCCATGGGTACCAGAATGCCGCTGCTGACCGTGGAAGAAACGCCGGAAGATGTTTCCGGCAGAGCAACCTTCAATAGCTATGCCGTGAAACTGCCTGCCCGGGACGCGAACGGCATGATCGAGGACCGGGTGGTCCTGGTTCCGATGAGCGCTGACGTGCATATCGGTTATCTGGACTATACTTCCCGTAATGTGCTGACACAGGCCTTCAAACTCCTGGGGGACCGGTATGGATGGGCAGGACTGGACCTTTCCAATGACTGTTCAGGTATTGTCCGCGAGATCTGGTTATGCTTCGGCATCGAAATGGATCGCACGGCGGGTCAGCAGTCACGCACGACACTGGCAAGGATCATCGATGTAGAAAATACTTCAACGGAAGAAAAAATGGCAGCGCTAGCCGGTCTGACACCCGGAAGCCCTGTCTATTTCCCGGGTCATATCATGATCTATCTGGGTACGCGGGACAATATACCGTATGTGATCAGCTCGGTGGGAAGCTTTGCACCGGAGGACATGGACACCGGCAACGTACTGAGCGTGAATTCCATGGTAGTCAACAGTCTGCTGGTACGCCGGAGGAGCGGTCTGACCTGGCTGGACAGCCTGACCAGACTGATTTCCATTCCCTGATCTTTTGTCGCGTCGCCACGGTTATTTGATATGTTGATCCGGTACTGAAGTTTCATCAGCCTTTTCCATACACTTCTCCGGATTATCTGACCAGAGGATGATGCGTCATGTCTTCGATCGCGCAGCTGATACCATTCATCTTTGCGTACTCTACAGCATCGCTGAAGTTAGTGAATGTTTTGTAATTCCCGCGGTTCGTTTCATCGCATACCAGATATTGATCCGCTGCCAGTTTATAGATGATGCCGCCGCTAATCTGTTCCAGTTCCTTCCCGTTCAGTGCATACCTCTGATCCATTTTTCGATCCTCCTTTGCCGAATCCACTGGCAGCGAAAGCTGCTTACCCATAGGGCATCGATCCTCGCTTTCCGCGCCGTATTGTTTTGTTCTTCGTTATTTGATACGAGACTGAGAAGAAAAAGGATACGGAACTTTTGCTTGAGAAGCGCGTCATACAGAATGTGATTGTTAATGACGATCACGGTTATTGTTAAAGACAATAACGGGAACCGTTAAAGACGATTCCGGAGAGAGGAAGAAAGTGGAACAACAGTATTGTGAAGAAATCAACTATACCATGCTTGAATCCGGCGTGTCCGCGATCTATAAGGAAAAGAAGGGAGGCTGGATCGGGAATCTCCTGCTTTGGGGATTCTGTATCCTTCTTTTTACTTTCATGATCGCCGTGATGCCTGTGACATTTGAACTGGAAGATGTCACAGGCTATGAGGGCAGCCGGCCTACCTATGAGGATGCCGAAGCGAAGATCATGAACAGGCTGTTTAACGTCTGCTTTATTACGCCCGAGATCGATCAGGAATGGGTTCTCTCTATGGATGATCCTTCTATGGCCGCGTTCCATTATGCTTCGCTCGGACATTATGAGATCACCAAGGTCATGGAACCGGAAGAGTTTGACTATACCTCGCTGGACTTCAGAAAGACCGGGGGATTGTTCAATTCCGCGCCCCAATATGTCCATTCCGAACTGAAGGATAAGGATATGTACAAAGAAGCGACCGAGAAAGCGAAGGCGCTTTTTGAGGCAGAAATGGACCGGCGTGAATCCGTCGCGCGATCCATAATCTGGTCCAAGCTTTCAATCGTTCTTGTGGTCTCCGGTGTGTATACCGGGTTTGCACTGTTGCTCATGAGATATCTTGAAAAGAAAAAGGAGCAGCATCTGGACCAGCTCGGGTCAGGAAAGGCCCGCGTAATCCCCGTCACCATGATCGGCCGTCAGGAGTATAACAGCCGTTATTCTCACACGAAGCACATTGAAGTGTGTGATGATACAGGCAAGAAAATGACGGTCAAAGTCACCGGATTACAGTATAGCCGCTTTGAGTCGGGAAAGGCCTGTTACGCCGTCACCTATCCCGAACTGGAAGCCGACACGGATCCGGAATACTACGACCTTGTATGGGACGGTCTGACAAGTCAGGCGTAAACATACAGCCCGTAAGGGACCGGTTCCAATCAAACCTGAACACCGTCCCTTACTGCGAATCACACTAATACCGGTTATGATGAAATAAAGGAGAGCAGAAAAAATGAGGAAGATCATCGTACTGTTCATGAGCATCATACTTTGTCTGTCGGTCGGTTTTGCCATGGCTGAAGGAAGCACGTCACTTCTGTCCGAGGAAAGAGTGCAGACCATTTCCTCCATTCAGAAGCTGTCCGATTATGATGACGGACTGAATCTGTACTCAATGGAAGTGTTCTACGACTATAATATCGACCATCTGACACCCACCGGTGAGCTGGATGATCAGGGCATGGTCAAGCTGCTTCTCGATGAAGCGCTGCCCGGCGTTCCCGTTCAGATCGAAGCGCCCAATTTCGGCTGTACCGCCTTTACGCTCAAAGCGGGTGATGGAAAAGTCTACATGGGGCGGAATTACGACTTCAAATATGACACATCCGCAATGATGTGCTATTGTCATCCCAAGGACGGATATCGTTCCGTCTGCTTCTCCGCGCTGAGCAATTTGGGAATGAACGACCCTTTCGAATCCGAAACAACTACAGCAGCCATGCTGGTTGCTCCTTTGATCCCGCTGGACGGCATGAATGAAAAGGGTCTGGCCATTGCAGTGCTGACCTTGCCCAGCGAGCCGACCCGGCAAAACAATGGGAAGCCGATCCTGCCGACTCCTGTATTGATCCGTTTGGTACTGGATCGCTGTGCTACTACGCAGGAAGCGGTAGACATGATCGCCCAATACGATTACATGGCGACTTCCGGAAGAGATTATCACTACTACATTACGGATATATCCGGAGACGGACGGGTGGTGGAATGGGACTGTGAGAAGGAAGACCGTCCGATGGTCGTGACTCCTCTTCGCACCATCACCAACTATTTTGCCAAGTATGAAGACATCGTGATCTCCGGTCAGCAGAATGGCATGTACGGTCAGGGCAAGGAACGCCGGGACAGAGTCGAAGCCGTGATTGAAGCCGCCGGCAGCGAAACCGGAAAGGATACTGCCTGGGAAGCCGCGCAAGCCGCTTCCACCGCACCCAATCCCGAGAGCATCATCAGCAATACCCAGTGGAGTGTAGTCTATAACATCACAGATCTGACCCATGAATTTACTCTTCACCGTCACTGGGAGGATCGTTTTGCCTTCGATACGTTGGCCAGATAACGATTGATCATAAGGAAAAGTTGAATTTTAGAGTGTTTTGATTCATCAGCTTTATGCTCGCGGAAAGCAGGAAAAATGTGACGATTTCTGCTAACAAAAGCGGAGGATGCAGAAATGGTCATCCGCCAATATTAGCAGTTGCTAATAATCTGCTAATACCAACCGGGAATCCCGAGTATGAAATCACCCGTTTGCAGATTGCCAACCGGATTGCTGCCGACATACAAGCTTATAAGCCGATTCTTATCAAATCGTCTAAGGAGATTACCTGAGCAAAGAATCCGCTGTATTCATTTTGACGCAGGCCAAAGGTTGAAATCAAGGTGGGATGAACCACTTGCTTCTTTCCCAACTCCTTCTGCAGCATTTCCTGTCGATGAAGCAGTGTTCGATAATACGTTTTGTCTATTTCGAATTCATCACTGTAATACTTGATTTCGCACATATTGACGACATGATCTGCACGGGAGATCAGCATATCCACCTGTGTGCCCTCGATATCATCTCTTTTGACCCAGGCGGATTGATTTGTCTTGACACCGCTGATTCCCAGAGCCGCCTTGATTTGCTTGATATGACGAAAACAGAGATTCTCAAAAGCAAATCCACGCCAGCATATGATTTCCTGAGATTGAAGATTTTCTTGCCAGAAGGGTTGATTGATATGACGCCGTTTATCTACAAAATGCAGATAGAACATGCAGAATGGGTCTGTCAACCTGTATACGATGTTCCTCCCGGATTCACCAAAGGGAATATATTGCTCCACAAAATCTCCGGCTATGAGTGCCCGAAGCGCATCAGTGAGCATCCCTCCATCTGAGATCCCTGATTTGAGAGAAAGCTCTTTTCGTGTATATCCTGCGCTTCTTTGATATAAGGTCTTGACGATGCAAAGCATCATATCCGGATTCGCAAAAGCAGAGGCAAACAAGCGCTCAAACTCATCTACCAGTCTGGCGCCTGGCAGGAAGAACAGTACATCCACATTCTGTGCCAGGCTGAGGTTTGGCTGAATGTATCCGAGATAATACGGAATACCGCCAAAGATCATATAACTTTGGGCGATATCGTAATCTGACATACGAATAAGGTTGGATTGAAAGTATTCCTTGCATTCGCCGAGCGTAAAGGGTTCCAGCTTGATCTCGTAGGTGATGCGATTATACAGCCCACCGTGATTGTTAATCAATTTATCCAGAATCCATGAATTGGCGCTGCCACAGACGATTACCATCAAATTGGGGCGATGGCAGCCCCAGTTGTTCCAAAAACCTTCGAATGCAATCAAAAAGCCCGAACGAGGCGTGTCAAGCCAGGGAAGCTCATCCAGGAATACGACCTGCTTTTGTCCGTCATCCTTTTTCTCCAGAAACTGTTCCAACAGGAAGAATGCTTCCAGCCAGCTGGTGGGCTGTTTTGTTTTTTCCATACCTTGCAGCTGAAGCGAATAATAGAAATGCTTCAACTGATTCTTCATCATATTTTTTCCATTCACATCTGCGGGAGAAAGACCTGCGTGACGAAAAGCAATGCGGTTCTTAAATACCTCATCGACCAGATATGTCTTTCCCACCCGGCGTCTGCCATAAACAGCTACCAGCTGTGCTTTATCCGAATGATAAAGACGATTCAGTTCGTCAATTTCTCTCTTTCGTCCAATCATATGCTTTCACCCTTTCCGTCAGTATCAACTGATCAAGTACATCATACAATGTTTTTAATTTCGCTGTCAATTAAAAAAAGAGCGATTTACAGCGGAATAAAGCGCATTTTTGCGTTTTATTCCGCTGGCACGCGCACTTTTCAATTCCGTTGTGATGAGATGGATGAAAATAATCAGGGGATTGATATTCACGAACGGTCATTACTCTGGTCATTGAGGATGACAGTTTCTTTCTCGTATTTGTTCAGGGTGTAAGCCATGTCGGAACATCCTTTCTGAAAATGGGTAATAAAGAAAGCGGCCTGCAATATGGTCGCAAGGCGATTCGTAGACTAAGCGATATTTGGCTCTTAATTAATGGAAGTTCCTTGTAATTCGTTTGCCGGCTGTTAACAGGACATCAATTCCCTTATTTTAGCCACAATAGTAAGGGATTTATCCCTTAGGGAGTTGACCATTCCCTTATTAATCGATAAAATATAAGGGAATTGAAGGAGGAGTAAGGGAATGCGACAGTTTAACTACACAGCAATCAAAGACGAGAAATGGGATTCTGAGATACTCAGTCTGATCGCTGCTATATATAAAGAAGCAGGCAAACAAGAACTTTACCTCAGGCAAAGGCCGGAAGAACTTGAAAAGCTGACAGAGATTGCAAAGATACAAAGCACAGAAGCATCCAATGCCATTGAAGGAATCGTTACAACCAACACGCGTATCCGGCAACTTGTCGAAGAAAAGGCAACGCCCAGGAACCGTGATGAACAGGAAATTGCAGGTTACCGTGATGCTCTGAGCATTATTCATGAGAACTTTGACGCGATACCCATCACCCGTAACTATATCCTGCAGTTGCATAAGGTAATGTACAGCCATATGAACAACCCAATGACCGGCCGCACAAAGAGTGTACAGAATTACATCTCTGCCACCTATCCGGATGGTCATGTTGAAATACTCTTTACACCCATCTCACCGTTTGAAACACCAGATGCTCTTGATAGAATCTGCAAAGAATACAACCTGGTCATTGGAAATATGGAAGTCGAGCCATTGATTGCCATACCGGTCTTTATTCATGATTTTCTCTGTATTCATCCCTTTAACGATGGTAATGGTCGAATGAGTCGCCTCCTTACAACGCTGCTGCTGTATCGAAGTGGTTTCTATGTCGGAAAGTATATCTCGCTTGAAGCGAAGATTGCCAAGAATAAGGGGGCATACTATGATGCACTCAGTCAGGCACAAACCGGCTGGCATGAAGGAACAGAAGACGCGGTTCCATTCATTAAGTACCTGCTTGGAACGGTCCTGGCTGCTTATAAGGATTTTGAGGATCGGTTTGCACTTGTAGAAAAAAAGCTACCTGCCATAGAGATGGTCAGAAAGGCCTCTATGAATAAACTCGGAAGATTTACAAAGCAGGATATTCGCGAACTTTGTCCTTCTTTGAGTGTTAGCGCTATAGAAGGAGCATTGCGTAAGATGGTTGATGACGATGAGATCAAACGAGAAGGTAATGGTAAGAATACGTGCTATTACAGGCTTCACTAGGCTTTCTACCTGTTTTTTAAAGAAGATTTGTTAAGTCTCTTTATTTAAGCCAGTGGAAGTCAAAAACACTTTTCCGTTAATTACCTTTGTTTACCCCCCCCCAATTCGTGTCAAATTTCCCAGATTGTCTGTCCCCTTCACCACTTCACAGTCTGACCTGTGTCTCATAAAATCGGAATTTATGTCCATAATGATGTGATAAACATACCCGGCCAAAAGTAATGACAAATCTTGACAAATTTGTAGAAAACACGATAATGAATATAGCTTCAAATATGCTTCATTATGAAGGATACAACAATTGTAGGTTAAGGTCCCGGAATGCATTGCCGGAGTGATCTGCCTCCGTATTATGATTCGTTTCTTTGCGGTATAAATAATTGATTATACTAACTCAGCTATAAATCACTTCTTTGGCGGGATCTGTCTGCAAAATTTATAATGAGCATTAATAATCGAATGTGATTCCTATCAGGTCAGGGGGAAGCTTATGGGCGAATTATTTGACCGGAATGTTCATCCGCTATACGCCGTAATGGCGTTTGTCTGCGCTGGAATTGTGTTGATCCTTTTGCAGAGCCAACTGGGAATCAACCGAAAAGAGAAAAAAACGGAACTTCAGAATTTCCTGGGATTCATTATCCTTTATTGCTTTCAGGACGGTGTCTGGGGATTGCTGGCTTCCGGAATTATCAGCAGCGATTTCTGGTTGATGATTGCTTCTTCAGTGTTCCATATCAGTTCTGCTTTGGCTCCTTTTATCTGGACCTTGTTCTTTTGCGGATCATTGAAAGAACTGATCCGGGAGCCGAAGATATGGAGAACCATAGCGGCAGTACTGATGTTTGTGCAGCTGGGAATGATCATTGCTAATTTTTCCAGTCACTTCATGTTCTATGTGGATGAAACCGGGAATTATCAGACGACCAATGCCCGCGCGATTCTGTTTTATTTGCAGTTCTTTGTTTACCTTCTGGTTGCCGCGGTGGCATCGTTCGGGATCCTCTCCACAAAACTGCAGACAAGACATAGTAGCTTCCGGACATTCCTGTGGATCTCTCTTACACCGGTTTTCTTTGACGTATTTCAACTGATCTATCCGGATGCGCCCGCGAATTCCGTGGGGCTTTGCATCGCTTGTGTACTGGTTCAGATATTCCTCACAAAGACAGTGGAAACCCAGGTCCGTGAACTGAAAGCCGAAGCGGAACTTCAGAAATCAAAGCAAAAAGAGATTCTGTCCGCCGGTGTCATTTCCACATTGAGTAACGAATACGGTCCGTTATACCTAGCGGATCTTCAGGCAGGATCCCTTCAGGTGTTCCGTCAATCCAGGATGGAACGGGCGCTTCCCGTTCAGCAGCTTGCGCTTGAGACTCCTCAATATATCGATTTTATCCGTGAGTATGCTTCAAGGTATGTCATTGAAAATGACAGAGAAGCTTTTCTTGCCTGGACTGAACCGAAGCATCTGGACTCAATCATCAATACAGAGAACATTTCCGAATTCAACTATCAGCGCAACATGAACGGAACGCTGAACTATTATCAGTTCTGCTGCGGACGTGTTCCCGGAGAGTCTTCCGAAAATCTGATGGTTTTCGGTTTCCGTAATGTGGATGCGATAGTGAAGAAGGATATAGAAACCAAAAAGGCACTGGAGCGGGCTCTCAGTGCCGCGAACGTTGCCAGCGAAGCAAAAACCAAATTCCTGTTCAACATGTCTCATGATATACGTACTCCGATGAACGCTATACTGGGATTTACGGATTTGACAAAAAAGCATCTGGATGACCCTGCGCGCGCAACGGAATATCTGGTGAAACTGGATGATGCGGGACATCATCTGCTTGACCTTATCAATGAAGTCCTTGATATGTCCAGAATTGAATCAGGAAAACTTACGCTTAACGAAGATCCTATCAATCTGACTGCTGCATCGACCACTACAATTGAAATCTGTACCGAAGCAGGGCGTCAGCGCGGTGTAACGGTAGAACTGCATCGCGGAGCCGCGGGTGATCTTTGGGTGTACTGTGACGAAACCAGGATCAATCAGGTCGCCATGAATATTATTTCCAATGCCATTAAATATACAAATCCAGGCGGCCGTGTAGATATCTGGGTGAATATTCTGGGCTTCAATGCTGACAATACTGTATCGCTGGAACTTGTGGTTAAGGACACCGGTATAGGAATGAGCAAGGAATTTCTTGAGAAGATATACGAACCGTTCGAACGTTCACAGTCATCAACGATCAGCGGTATTCAGGGGACAGGGCTTGGAATGTCCATCGTAAAGCAGATCATAGATCTGATGCACGGTACGATTTCCATTTCCAGTGAGCCCGGTGTGGGTACTACGGTTGTAACAGGATTTACGTTCCGTCTTGCTCAGGCTGAAGCTTCCGATACAGTTGAAGAAACTTCCGGAGGTAAAATCAGGAACCTTGAGGGAATGCGTATACTGCTGGTTGAAGATAACGAAATGAACCGCGAGATTGCATGTGAGATCCTTGAAGAAAAGTACGTTATCGTAGATACGGCAGAGGACGGTGATATTGCCGTTGAGAAGATGCAAAATGCTTCCGAAGGTCAGTATGATCTTGTTCTTATGGATATTCAGATGCCTCGGATGAACGGTTATGATGCTACGAGAGCGATCAGAAAGCTTTCGAATCCGTACGCGGCAAATATCCCGATCATTGCCATGACAGCCAATGCCTTTGACGAAGATAAGCGAAATGCTTTGGATGCCGGAATGAACGGACATCTGGCAAAACCGATTGATGTACAAAAACTGTTCGATACACTTTCGGAAGTCATGAAATAACGTAAAATAATGAAATTGATCATGGACAATAAATGATGATTTGGGTCTGAAAGAAAAATAGCTGCTGTTCCGGAAAATCATCAGGATAAACATTGAAATAAATATTTCTTGACTCGTCCCTTAGAGGATAGACTATCGTGTCAGGTGTGGAAAGGAGATTCGGGAAAGTGCTGAAAATAAGTGAATTTTCAAAGCTTTCACATCTGACAGTAAAAGCTCTGCGATTTTATGAAAAAGAAGGCCTTCTGAAACCTGCCTCGGTTGACGAATGGAATGGATATCGGTTTTACGAAACTCATCAGCTGATTATTGCCGCAAGGATCAAATCATACAGACAGCTCGATTTGTCCATTGATGAAATCAAAGCCGTATTCTCCGGCGCTGATGTGAAAGAAATCCTGCAGGATAAGTTCAAATCTCTAACAAAAGAAAAGCAGATGCTCGAATCCCGTCTTTCCATAATAAAGTCTACTTTGGAGGACAATGAGATGAAATATCAGGTAACAGAGAAAGTGATTCCTGAAAAGATCGTCTACACTGCGGAAACGATATTGAAAACTTATTCAGACTGTATGCAGTGGATCCCGTCTGTCGGGCAGGAGTGCCTTAAACTGAATCCGGACATGAAGTGTGCGGAACCGCCATATGAGTTTTGCGAATATCTCGATGGTGAGTACAGGGAAACAGATATCCGGATCAGACACAATGAAGCCGTCACAGCATTCGGAATTGAGAATGAACTGATTAAGTTCAAAACACTTCCGGAATCAAAGGTACTGAGTATATATCACAAAGGCTCATATGCCAATATTGGTGAGGCTTATGCTTTCCTGATGAAATATGCTGAGCAAAACGGATACAGTGTGGCAGGACTTCCCCGCGAGTGTTACATTGATGGAATTTGGAACAAAGAATCGGAGGAGGACTGGCTGACAGAAATACAGCTTCCGATCAGATATACTAACAGCGATGATAATTCATCAGACAAATAACTGACCGCAGAGAACCAATTGACGATTCTCCGCATGACGCGGAATCGACTGTCGTTTTCAGTATGCAAAAAACGATTCAGGAGAGTTATTTTCCTGAATCGTCTTTTATATTCAATATATAAATGCTGGCACCAAATAATCCACAGAATACCCCAGGGAAACCTGCAAAGCAGAGAAGCCATTCCGTGGAGTCCAGTGCAAATTGCCGTACGATCAGCCATATGATCAAACCGATCAGACCGAACAACAGAAAACTCAAAAAGCGAAAACAGTGTTCCCGTCTCTTTCTGCTTTCCGGATCTATCAGAAGCCCGCTGAGTTGCCACAATGTACGCATCCGGTAATTTTTCGGAGAAGGCAGCTACACGTACGAGTACTGGAAAGAAAACGGATACTTTGAAAAGCCGCCGTTTTGATCATCAAAACAATCATTTCCGGGCGCACTCATGACAAAAAGCAGGACCGTCGGTCCTGCTTTATATGTTTTTTAGGGGATAATTCAATATTCCTCCAAGCTCACACCTTTCAGAAGTAGAATCAGCCTTTTTTAGCAACAAAACGGAATTTTATCCTGTCCCGGCATTGGCAAAACCAGATACAGTTAAGCCGGCAGTGATGCTGCCGGCACTATGTTTTTATTGATTCCAGCGTTTCAGTGTCGGAAACAGTTTCTCACAATACGCTTTCATTTCTTCGTTGGTCATGCCGGCCTGCGCGCCGAACTGACTGCACATCTCGATATATTCCTGCATTGATACCTTGTCGATGAATTCGCCGTTTACGTAGCAGTATTTGCAATAATCTTCATTACGGCTTCCGTCCGCGTTTGTGCCAAAGGTCTCGTCCGATTCCATCGGCATTCCGCAGCTCTGGCAGATCTTCCGATCTGTCTTTTTTCTGATCGGGACCCAGATACCGCATTCATAATCCGGCGACTGCGGATTTCCCGCGGAATAAAGTTCGACGGATGAGGGATAGATTTCGTACTCCTTATTAATAACCGGAGCCCATTCGTTCCATACCCGCGTATTGAGTTCCTGCAAGGATATCGGAAGCGGTCCTCTTGCGGAGAAGATTGCCCAGTCGCTTTCCGGGAAGGTGAACAGTTCGAGCCCATCCGGCACTTCGCCGCCCTTGTAAAGCCCCGCGATCCAGTAGGCAAATCCGTTTTCACCGTCAGCACAGATGGCATACATCCCAATACCGTTTTTGAGGATCGCCGTTTCGACCGGTGTTTCAGGTCTCATGGTCTGCCAGAGACGGGCATACTTTTCGTTGAATTCCTTATCCCAGAATTCCGGGCATTTCCGGTTGCCTTCATCCGGTGCGATCGCGGTATGGAAACCGATAAAAGTCAGTTCATTTTTGTGTTCATAGGTGGTATTCATATGTTCTTCTCCTGTTAAATAATGCAGTTTTCAGATACTTTATTATGCCCGTTTCATCAATACTGTTTATTCCGGTTTCTGCGTCATCACCCGTTCCAAAGGTACCCAGCCGAGATATTGGGGATGGTCGCCCGTGAGCGCTGTCAGCTGTTCGATTTCCAGATAATCATCGATCCTGACCACATCCCAGGCATGAATAACCTGTCCGTCTCCCAGAGAGATCCCGCAATGCCCCCAGTTTACAGGACCGTCCTCACTCAGACAGAGACAGTCGTAAAAGACGAACGCGCCCTTTTCGGGAATACCGGTTCGGAGCGAGTCGCTGTACATCTCACAGGATTCCTTCGCGCTGTCACCGCCGAATATTTCAATATCGTTGCTCTGTTCAAGCGCGTCTTCGATGAAGGACAGACACCATCCGGCGTATTCCCGGATCCCAAGCTTTTCCTTCGCCCACGCGATCATGTTTTCAGTCATTTGTTCGTTTGTCATTGTCATTCTCCTTACAGATCACATCCGTCCCGGGCATACCGTTCACAATTTCGCGAGATCCAGCTCCTGACCCGGCTCTCATCAAAGGAATAGGGATAGTGCTGCATGATATTGCTGTCCGCAAGCACTGCGTACAGCGCGTCATAATCGTCATTCGTCATTTCCCGGAGGTACAGCCGTTCCGTTTCAAGAATCATCATGAATATTTCCTTTTTATTGCCATATGGCTTTTTCGCCGGTCACTTTTTCTCCCCATCTGCTGGCCCACGCTTCGGCAAAGCAGGCGGTATACGGAAGGTTCCTTTCTTTCCGAAGCCTTGAATAATACGGAAGATCTCCCCAGAGGACTGAGACGATACCGACGAAAAGCATCAGAGGTCCCATGACGAGCGACTGAATGCAGTGGCCGTATTCGTGTACCCGGATCAGCGGAGCATTCTCCTGACCGTCCGGCGGTGTGAAAATGAACAGTCCGAGGCTCAGACCGCCGTGATAATTCCACTGAGTATCGATGCTTCCGCGGTACATTCTGTGCGGGCGCTTTCTGTTTGCTATGAAAAAGCCCAGACCGATCAGCGTCTGCGGTAAAGCCCAGGTGCACATAAGCAGTACAAAAAGAACACGTTTCATAGGGGAACACTTTTTCATGAATACTGTTGCCGCCTTTCTTCAGCCCCTGTATCGATTCCGGACGTTCATCTCCGACCTGTCACTGTTCAGAGAAATGGTGCACCTGCACATGGTCAAAATCACCCTCCGTGCAGTAATAGACGGTATCTTCATTTTTCGAGTAAACAAAGGAGAAGCGGGTCCCCCACTCACCGGTCTGCTTCACTTCATTCAGCAGTTTCAGACCGTCCGCGACGGCGAAATCATCCGTGCTGTTTTTCAGAATATTCAGAGATTTTCTGTACCGGTCCACTCCGTAGAAACCAAACTGATCCTCATTCAGATCCAACGGCGGTTCCAGAATGGAAAAATTCGTGACTGTGAAGTACCGTTCCCGAATCACGGCATATCCGTTCCCTGGTTCCACGAAGACAGTATTTCCTTCCGGATCCGTAAACAGGCTGTGAAGTGCCACAGGCGTTCCGGTATTTCCTGGTATATTGTACACTTGTCGTTTTTCCAGCAGCTCCATCAGCTGTTTGCACGAATACCGGTCTGTCACAAACATATCCGTCACCAGATCGTTGGTGAGCATGTCCGGTTCAAAGACCTCGGGCACCTTATGAAAATTCAGGTTCATGAGCTGTCCTGCCACGTGCCCGCCGGCACTGACTCCCTGGATCAGCCGGATCCCGTTCTTCGGCCGGACAGCCGGAGGCATCATTGCAAGAATTTCTGGGGATAATCTCATTCCCAGATACACCCGGTCCTTTTCAATCACCGGGCAGTAATCCATGCCGCCGATGTTCATATCAAAATTGAATCCCGTGATGATATCCTTCCCTTTTCTGGTAAATCCTGTGCACATGCTGCAGCGCTCCTTTCACTTATTTACAATATGCGGAGATAAAAAGCTTAACAAAATCCATGATCTGATTCATGATTTCCGGTTCCTGATCTGGTTCACGGTCACAGTAATGAATAAGTGAAGTAATCGGAGACGTAAAAACGAGTGCCAGCATCTCCGGTTCATACTTCTTCATAATTCCGTTCTCAATCATTTTTTCAAAAATACCTTGAAAGATTTCCTTCGTTCCGTTCATGAAGTGCTTTGTTGCCAGCTTTTTAACACGGTCATCATGAAACTGTTCTGTCAGAAGCAGTTTACGGGTCAGTATGATTTTTTCGTCATGGACCGTGAAATTCACCATTTGCATGACAAGGGAGTAAAAATCATTGGCACTTTTCGGTACCTCCGGCATATTTTCCGGCGAGCCGAATCGTTGATCATAATATGTTTCCATCCTGTCAAGCAAAGCATTCCAGATGGCTTCCTTGCTGTCAAAATGGCTGTACAGAGCAGATTTGCTCAAACCCATACCGGCCGCGAAATCACGGAGATTGGTCCCTCTGTACCCGTTTTCCGAGAAACAGCTCAGCGCTTCGTCCAGAATCCTGTCTTTCGTATCCTTGCTCATATTGATCCCTCCAATGGAGTAAAGCGACCAAATGGTCGCATAAATAATTTAGCGACCATTTGGTCGCTTGTCAAGCGGATCCACGTATAATAGTGCGCAACCTACAGTTGCGGAACCTGCCGATATTGCATCCGGAAGTTGGTGGTCCAGATCCGTATTCTGTGTTAATCTGTACCTGCGACGCGGCGCAAAGTTCAATCCATTACAGTCATTTGAAAAGGAGAGCGGGAACATGAGTTTCGGAAATAATATACAGTATCTTCGTCAGCTCAGTGGAAATATGACACAGGAACAATTGGCGGATAAAGTGAATATCAGCCGTCAGACCATTTCAAAGTGGGAGATGGATGCAGCAAAACCTGAAATGGAAAAAGCTCTTGAACTCTGTAAAATATTCAACTGTTCACTGGATAATCTGTTCAGGGAAGAGATGGATAAGAGAAGTGATAAATATACAAACCTGCGTATCGAAACCGTACCGGCGTTCCGGTATGTTGAGCATACCGTGATCAGTACAGATCCCGAAAGCGATGCCCTGGATCGCGTATATAAATATGCGAAAGAAAATGGAACAGACCATCCGAGAGTCATCGGATGGGACTTCCCGAAACTGTCGGTCGAACAGATCAATGTGTTCAACATGCACGGATATACAGCCGCCTGGGTCCTCCCGGACGGGGTGACCCCTGAAGGTCTTCAGGTCAAAGAACAACCCAGACACAAATATGTGGCCATTCATATTGACAGGCCTTTTGATGATCCGTTTGTCACGATTCCCGGTGCTTACGGGACATTGAATGACTATATGAGAACAAACGGGCTGGAACATGAAGAAAATGGCGTTATCCCCTGTTTTGAGACAGACGGCGAAAGTATGGATGTCTATATAGCGATCAGGTAATGAAGCATCCGGAAACGTGCCGCTCATATGTATCACGCAATGCCTGTCTGTCGGTTTCGCCATGCCGCCTGCAGTTCTCTCACCGGTGTCCACGCACGGTAGATTGTGAAAAGCCCCGACCTGCTATACAATGGGAGCAGCGGAGGTGACGTTATGGACAGTTGTGTCATCGGGAATATGATCCGTACACTGCGTGAAAAGGAACACATGACACAGGCGGAACTTGCAGGTCTTCTGAATGTCAGTAACAAGACCGTCTCGAAATGGGAGAACGGAAAGGGATTGCCGGATATTACTCTTCTGGAGCCGCTTTCAAAGGCGCTCAATGTGTCCCTCATAGAGTTCATCTCCGGCTACACAGTCGTGAACCGCAACACTTCCGCCAACATCAAACGCGGTCAGTGGCACGTTTGTCCGGTCTGCGGCAATGTGATCCATACCATCGGTAATGCTGTTGTCAGCTGTTGCGGCATCACCCTGCCGCCGCTTGAACCGGAAGATTGTGATCCGGATCATAACATTCTGTGTGAGAAGATCGACGGTGAGTATTTCGTTTCCGTTGACCATCCGATGGAGAAGTCACATTATGTCTGTTTCATCGTCTACGCGACAGACAGTTGTCTTCAGGTAGAAAAGCTTTATCCCGAGCAGGAAGCATACTGTCGTTTCCGCATTGCCGGCCACGGGAAGCTCTTTTGCTTCTGCAACCATCACGGCCTGTATGAAAGGAGGATCTGACGTTGAAAGTACTGGTACTGAACGGAAGCCCCAAAGCAAAAAGTGATACGATGTGTCTCACTACAGCCTTTCTGGATGGGCTGAACTGTCAGAACACTCATGAAATTGAGATCGTGAATGTCATTGAGAAGAACATTGCTCCCTGTCACGGCTGTTTCGGCTGCTGGGCAAAGGGAGACGGACAGTGCGTGATCCATGACGATCAGAACACGATCCTTCGGAAAATCAGGGAAACGGATCTCATCATTATCAGCTTCCCGCTGTACTGCTACGGTCTGCCTTCCCATCTGAAGGCTGTGGTTGACCGCCTTATCCCGCTCGTTCAGATGGCAATGACGGAAGAGAATGGCGTTGTCAGACATGTCTCTTCCTTCGATTTCAACAGATTAAAAACTGTCATGATCTCCGGTTGCGGGTTCCCGAACTCCGAAGGCAATTTCGACGCGGCAAAAATCATCGTTTCGAAATGTTTCCCCAATCTGACTTCCGTTTGCGTTCCGGAAACACCGCTTATGAACATAGCGGAAGCCGCCCCTGTATCGGAACCGAAGCGTGCGCTTTTCCGCGAAGCCGGAAAGCAATATGCCCTTACCGGTACACTTGCCCCCGAAACCATCAAAGCGCTGGAATCTCTGATGATCCCAAACGATGAATACATACGAAGGGTCAACGGTATATCGTAAACAGAAACCGGCGTTTCCCGCAATCACGCAAAACAGATATGCCAGACGATTGTACGACTGAAGAACAAATGATGCAGCAAGCCTCCCGGGGATCCCCGGGAGGCAATTTTCATCCGGGGTGCCGTAATCGGTCCTCCATGTGTATATTGTAATTTTCTATACTTCGTTTATAATATTCTGGTATGCACTGGTCAGATCATCATATTGATACCGGTAGCAGATCTCTTCTTCCCGGGCAACAGGGAGCCGGAATGGAATAAGAAGAGATAAATATCAGAAATAAACGGAATGGAAGGTAAATCATGCATTCAATTCAGGAAATATTGACGAACCGCTGCTTATTGTGTGCGGCCCTTGCCTGGATCATCGCCCAGATTGCAAAAGGGATCATTACCAGTTGTAAGAATCATGCGTGGAAGATCCGTAACTTTATCGGTTCCGGCAGAATGCCCTCTGCTCATACCGGTTCGGTCATTGCTTTGGCTTTGATGGTTGGATCGACGGAAGGATTTGGTTCTCCCCTGTTTGCCGTTTGCGCGTTAGTGGCAGCTGTTGTCATATATGACGCCGCGGGTGTCCGTCTGGAAACAGAAAAGCAGGGCCGGATCATCACAAAGCTGGTCGATCTCAGTGCGCCGGAAAAGATACACTTGTTCAGTGATAAGCTGAAAGAAAAAGTCGGTCACACTCCCAAGGAGATCTTTGGAGGCGCGATCGTGGGAATCGTGTGCTTTTGTATATTTACTCTGTAAAGCTGCGTCATGATATAAGCGGGATCGATACTGTTCAGAGGATACCCGGTACTTTATCCGGTCGTATCCGATCTCTGTTATATAAGTTCAGTGTCATCAGCAAACAACACAGGAGGAATAACGATATGAATTACAGACGACTTGGAAAAACCGGATTGAATGTCAGCGAGATCGGTTTCGGCGGCGAATGGCTGTCCAGACATCCGGAGGAGGAATCGGTTGAACTGATTCGCTATGCCGGGCAGAAAGGCATCAACATCATCGACTGCTGGATGCCGGATGAACTCTCAAGGAGGATCATCGGGAAAGCCATTCATGACAAGCGCGAAGACTGGATCGTGCAGGGGCATCTGGGTTCCATTCTCCGGGACGGTCAGAGTGACAAATCCAGAAATCTGGAAGATGTGATCCCGGCCTTTGAAAATCTCCTGAAGGATATGGATACAGACTATATCGATCTCGGAATGATCTTCTTTGTGGATTCCGTTACCGACTGGGAAAACGCGTACAAGACCGGCTTCATGGATTATGTGAAGGAGCAGAAACGGCTCGGCAGGATCCGCCACATCGGCATGAGCACCCACAATCCTCAGATGGGCAAACTGGCTGCTGAAAGCGGATTTGTGGAAATGATCCTGTTCAGCATCAATCCGGCCTTTGATATGCTTCCGGCCAGTGAAAACATTGAGACCCTGTTTGCGGATGAATTTGACCTTGCTCTCAGCGGGATCGATCCGGACCGTGCGGCATTCTATAAAACATGTGTGGAAAACGATGTCGGTCTGACCGTGATGAAGCCGTTCGCAGGCGGGCGCCTGCTCGACGCAAGCCGTTCTCCCTTCGGAGTCGGTATGACTCCGGTGCAGTGCATCCATTACGTACTGACCCGTCCGGCAGTCTGCGCCGCGATGTGCGGTTATGATACCAAAGAACAGATTGATGCTGCGGTCGCGTACGAAACCGCGACCGATGATGAGAAAGACTATGCGTCTGTAATAGCCGGCGCGCCGAAGCATTCCTATAACGGCCAGTGCACCTACTGCACCCATTGCCGGCCCTGCCCCGCCGATCTGGATATCGCGACCATCAACAAGTATTACGATCTGGCAACCATGCAGCCGGAGGTCCCGGGGACCATCCGCGAGCACTATCTGTCTCTTCCCCATACCGCATCGGAATGTCTGGGCTGTCAGTCCTGTGAAAGCAGATGCCCCTTCGGCGTAAAGATTTCCGAGCGGATGATCCGGACGGCTGAACTGTTCGGCCGTTGATCCCGCTGTATACCGAAGCGTGTCGGGCAGATCATGTCCAGCCGCAGCGAACATAGAAACGGAGGTCCGGCCTGTGTGGAATGAAATCAGCGAACCCTGGAAAATTGCCTTTGAAGAAGCGTGGACAGCGTTCCGTAACGGCTGCACGCCCATCGGCGGCGTTCTGTGCAGTCCGGACGGAACAATCATGCTGCGGGATCACAACCGATCCGCCGAGAAGGATACCATCAATCGAAGGATTTCCCATGCGGAAGCCAATATCCTCCGCCGGACTGATACAGATTCAATCAGCGATCTGCACACATGCGTCCTGTATACGACCATGGAGCCCTGTCCCATGTGCATGGGCACCTGTGTAATGTCCAACATCCGGCATCTGCGTTATGCCGCCCGGGATCCCTATTGCGGTTTCACCTATCTTCAGAACAGCGAACCGTATTTCATCAGTAAACATCTCGATTATTCAACTGAAGACGGCGATCTTGAGCTCGTTCAGCTTACGATCCAGAGCATCTATGAGCTTGACTATATTGCCACAGGAAAGAGCGATAAGGTCCTGGTGCAGTTTGATTCGATCCGACCGGACGCTGTCAGAGCCGCAAAAGCGATTCGTGCAAACGGTCTGCACCTCAAATGGCGGCAGGAAAACTGGCCCGTGTCGCGGGTCTTTGATGAAATTCTGAGAATTGCGAAAGGATGACACCTCCGATGAATGAACAGATTACAGAATATCTGGATCGTTACCCGGATGATATCAGACAATTATATGAACGCTTACGGCAGCTCATTTATGCCGGCAGTTCCTGTGAGCCGGTCGAAACCCTGTGGGCCAAACTGCCAAGCTACTATGTCGGAGATTCCTTTATACGCCTCATTCCCTTCAAGGATCACATCAACGTGGAAGCTTCGGCCATTCTTCAGCATCAGGCGGAACTGACCGGTTATAAGGTCACTCCCAAGGGCATGCTTCAGATTTTCCTGAAGCAGGAAATTCCCGAAGAAATACTGATGCGGATATTCAAAGAGACCCTCGCGTAACAGCGGGGGTCTCTTTGCGGCTGCAGGCATACTTCGACGGATCATACGATCCGTCGGCCCGCCACGAACTTGGCCAGGATATATTTCTGATCAGCTCCGAGATAAACGCTGCGTTCCAGTCTCTCGGAAATGTACAGTTCCTGCGGATGCGTTTCCATTTCATCATCGAGTATGACAGCGTCCATTTCATAACCTTTTTCGAACGAACCAACCTTTCCGAAAAAGCTTCCGCCGGACATTGTGGCAAGCCAGAACGCTTCCGGGAAAGTCAGCGGAGCACAGGTATTGTCCACATATCGCTGATACATTTTGGATACTTCAATGGCTTTCTTGATTTCGGTAAAAATAGATTCACTTTCACCGGCGGCAACATCGCTTCCCAGACCAACGTGCAGACCCTTTTCAATGTATTTGCGGATCGGGGCCATTCCGCTGCAGAGATTCAGGTTGCTGGAAGGACAATGCGCCACATAAACCCCGTTTTCTTTCATCAGTTCGACTTCCTGATCTACAGAATAGATACAGTGCGCCATAATGGTCTTTGTATGTTTCCCGAACAGGTCAAACCGTGCGTAGCCGTCTCCGTAGAACTCGCTGTCGGGCATCAGCTGCCGTACCAGTTCCACTTCACCGGGATTTTCCGAGAGATGGGACTGGACCGGAATATCATAGGTATGTACGATTTCCCGCAGTTCATTCAAAAGCGCGTTGGAGCAGCACGGAATAAAGCGCGGAGTCAGGATCGGCCGGGTATATCTGAAGCAATCGGCTGTTTCGTTGATCCATCCGAATGTGTTATAGGCGGAAAGGTCAGCGGAAGGATCCAGCAGGCTCTCCGGCGCGTCCCTGTCCATATTGACTTTTCCCACATAGGTGATCAGCCCCGTCCTTTCCATTTCTTCCATCAGGATCACTGTTGCGGTACGGTGCATCGTTGCAAAAATGGAAGCGCGGGTCGTGGCGCTTTTTGCCATTGTTCCGGCAAACAGGCTGTATGCCTTGCGGGCGTATTCCTCATCCTCGTATCTGGATTCCTCAACAAAGGTATATTTCTTCAGCCAGTCCAGCAGTTCTTCATCCATGTGCATTCCCCGGAAAGCAAATTGCGGGGCGTGGATATGCAGATCGATCATGCCGGGAATGATCAGCTTACCCGAATAATCCAGCAGCGGCAATAAAGCATACCGTTCGGGGATCTCCGTCCATATGCCTTCGGTAAGCCCGTTCACACAGACCAGATAGCCGTTCTGTACGGTTTTGATCTGACAGCGGTCAATAGAATACGCGAAATCACCTTTCAATATAAAATCCATTCGTTTCGAAAGCTCCTTTTGCCTGTTCAGTTATGATTACAGCGTGTATTTCCTGTCTTCGTGCGAGAGACTGATAAGCTTCCCGCGGCCGAATACTTCAGCAGTGATCGTTCTTTCCGGCGGGTTCCAGGAGGAAGCCTCCGTACGGACCGACAGTTCCTGTTTGCCGTCATTCCAGCTGAAGATCGTTCTGGCGTATTGTCCGTTTTCATACGAGTATCCGTCTCCGGAATCCTCATACAGAACGAATTCGGCATCCTTTCCGGGATAAACCGTCAGCTTCAGCGGAACTTCCGCCGCCGCGGCTGTATGCTGGCAGACCGGTACCGTGGGCAGGATGCTTCCGCCGCGTACAAACACAGGGATCCGGTTCAGCGGAGCATCAAAGGAGATCGTTTGTCCGCCGGTGTACTTCTCTCCCGTGTCAAAGGCATACCAGTCATATCCGGCCGGCAGATAAACGCTGACAGCGGTTGTTTTGTTTTTAAACGGCACACTGTCCGGACCGTAATACATGGGCTCTGTGACCGGTCTGACCAGCAGGCTGTCTCCCAGCATCATTTCATCCGAAATCTGACGCAGCATCGGATCTTCCGGGTACTGCAGCGCGGGTACCCGCAGCATCGGTACACCGTCGGTCCATGTCCTGGCGTTCAGTGAATACAGATAGGGGAAAAGGGTGTAGCGGAAACGGATCGCGTTTTCAATGGCATCATAGAACTGAGTCCCTTTTTCTCCGTAATGCCATACTTCACGCGGCGTATCCGTGCCGTGGGAGCGCATGATCGGCAGGCAGGCGGAGTATTGCATCCACCGCGTGTACAGTTCACGGTAGCCCAGGTCTTCGCAGCCTTTTAGATAGTCACCGTTCCAGAACCACGGATCTCCGTGCGCGACAAAGAACGCGCCCGCGTCGACCGTCCACTGGCTTTCACCTGTCGCGCAGAAGTTCAGTCCTTCCGGGACCTGCCGGCGAAGCGTCTCCCAAGTGGCGGCGATGTCTCCGGACCAGGTGATGGTGGCAAAGCGGTGCTGACCGATCCAGGAAGACCGTGTCAGATTCATGACCCGCTTGTCTTCCCTTATCTCGCGCTGTCCTTCATAAATGCCCTTTGAATGATAAAAACTGTAAGCGGAAAGCTGGGTGGGATCCAGATACTTGCGTGCTTCTCCGGTATTCACGGCGGCACGTTCGTGCTCTTCCATCCGGATGCACCCGTGCCAGTCTGCTTCAAACGGTTCCGAGCAATCGCACCACCAGGCATCCACGCCATGCCGAAACAGTTCATTGGCCTGCTTCCAGTAGCATTTTCTCGCTTCCGGCAGGAAGGCGTTGTAGATCGTCTGGTTTCCCAGCATATATCCATTCCGGATCATTTCCTTCCGGTTCTCGTTCTGTTCGCCGCTCATGGACGGCCAGATGGAGATCATGAAGCGCGCGTCCATGTCATGCAGACGGTCGATCATTCCCGTCGGATCCGGGAAGCGGGTCCCGTCAAAGACCTTGTATCCCCACTGACCCTCCGGCCAGCTCTGCCAGTCCAGCACGATCATGTCCAGCGGGATCTCTCTCCGCCGGTATTCCTGTACGGTGGAAATCAGTTCCTCCGCGTCCTTGTAGCGTTCCTTGGACTGTACATAGCCCAGTGCCGCGGCAGGCAGCATGGGCGTCGTTCCGGTCAGTCGGGCATAAAGGCCCATCGTCCTGTCAAAGGTTTCCCCGTACAGGAACCAGAAATCAAATTCATCCGCGCATTCGCACCAGAGATAGCTTCCTTCCGGATCATCATGGAAGCTCATAAATCCGCCCATGTCAAACACCAGTTCCCAGCCCTTTGTGGAAACCAGGGCAGGAACACAGGCTTTCATATTGTGCTGATACAGGTTACGGTTTTTTCCGCGTAGATTCCCGTAGCCTTCTTCATGGGAACCCAGACCGTAGATCCCTTCCTCTTCGGCAAACGCGAAATACTGCCGCCCTCTCAATCCCATCCGGTCCGTTCTGGCAGCACCTTCTTCCGTCCTTGCCCGGACTCCGTCCACATTGCTTTCCATACGGACATCCACGTTTTCGGAATAGTCATGCAGCACCACCGGTGTTTCTTCCATGACAGCCTTTGGCAGTTTCAGCAACAATTGATCCCGGTCATTCCGGATCTCAAGGCCACTGTTTTCCCCATTGATCAGGACTTTCAGTTCGCCCGCGGAAAAGCAGTTGTCTCCGTTCCGATCCGGTGAGACCGGCTTCTGCGGAAGCGTAAAATCACTTTGTTTTTCAGAGAAGGCTTCCTTCAGGGTATGGGTCACCCGGAGCATTCCGCCCTCAAAAAAGCGCAGACGGGTCTTCAGCAGTTCCCCGCCAAATGTTCTTTCCAGCAGGATATCATGACCGGTCATCATATCAATCACCATCTTTTTATCAAACGACTTTATGTGAAGACCGCATCATACAATTACCATGAATCATTCGCAATAAATGCTGATGCAAGCATCCCCGATCCCGTCAGACTGAACTGTGATCTTCGCTTCTCCGGGGTCTTTCCCGCTTCTGACAGCAATCAGTGCATATCCGTCATAGAGACGCCTGTGATCGGTATAGTTTTCATCCGTACACGGATTTCCCGAACCGACGCCTGCCAGTTCAGCCGTGCCGGATACCTTCACGGTGATTTCCCGGTCATCATCTATAACAGCCTGACCCTGTTCATCCTCAAGCTTTACCCGGATATACGCAATACTCATTCCATCTGCCGGAATATGGATTTCTTCACCTTTCAATACTATTTTACCGGTTTTTCCGGATGTGTAAAGAACATCTTCATCACAACGGATGCTTTTACTGACTGCAACAGCCTTCACCCATCCCGGCTGCCATTCTGTCACCAGTTCAGCCTTCAGTTCATGAACAGGTACTTCAGTTTCTTTTCCGTTCACATTGAAGATCACACTGTCGCAATTCGCATATGCCACCAGTTTGACCCGTTTCCCGATCCAGCAATCGTCAAATGTCCAGTTGCGTTTGACTTCATCCCAGTGCCAGCCGTTTCCGTGCAGTTCCTGATCTGTATACTTAGGATGCAATGTGAACAGATGGATCCCGTCATCCAGTCCCCACATGATTTTACGATAGTATGACTGTGGAAGACGGCGGCCGGTGAGATCGCAGTCTCCCTGCCAGCAGGTCAGCCACGGCCATTTACCGACGAACTCCGTGTACACAGACTTATCGTCTCCGTATGTAGAGCGTCCGGCGCCGGCTTCTCCCATGTTGTCAAACGCTGTCCAGATAAAGTCACCGATACAGTTATTGTTCTTCAGTACCGCCTGCCAGTAGTCATAAGTAAAGAACGGATGGCTTTCTGTGCAGTGAATGACACGGTCCGGATGGCGTACCGCGTCATAGGGATAACGGCCGTACATATAGTTGTATCCGAACAGATCCAGTTCCTGGATGCATGGCAGAGTTTGCCTGTCCCATACATCGTCCTTCGGCGGAACGCCGATGATCTTCTTTCCGTTCTCGTTAAGTTCTCCCATCGGTTCGTAAGGCGTTGGTTCCACGCCCACCTCCGGCGCGGGATATTCATTGGAGGAAGCGGAAATGGGCCGTTCATCCAGCGAACGTACAAGCCGGGCCTGCATGGCAGTCAGGGAAGCCCCGTCAGAAAAGCCCAGCAGTTCGGGAATTTCATTGCCGATCGACCAGGCATAGATGCAGGGATGATTTCTGTCCCGTCTGACCATGCTTTCGGTATCCCGTTGCCACCACTGATCAAAATGCAGATGATAATCGAGCGGATTCTTCTTTACCCGCCACATATCAAAGCTTTCTTCCAGAACCAGCATTCCTGTCTCGTCACAGGCATCCAGCAAATGGGTGGACGGCGGATTATGCGCGGTCCGGACAGCATTGTATCCGCATTCCTTCAGTATCTTGATCTTTCTGAACTCCGCGTCCCGGAAAGCACACGCCCCGAGCAATCCGTTATCATGATGTATGCATCCTCCGCGGAGCTTCATCGGCTTCCCGTTCAGTCTGAAACCGCGCTTTGCGTCAATTTCAATGGTCCGGATGCCAAAGCGGACTTCACCGCTGTCAGTCTCCTCATTGCCGTTGGTCAGCACATATTCCAGCGTATACAATTCCGGATCATCCACATCCCACAGATGCGGTTCCGGAATATGCAGCGTATGGCGGACTTCCGCCTTATGCCCCGGTGTAAAGGCGGTCGGATAATTTTCCGCGAATACGGTCCGTCCTTCCGGATCTTTCACTTTCAGACACAGGCATCCCCGTTCCTTATTCCAACCCCGGTTGGTGATTTCCGCGCCGAAAATGATTTCTGCCTGATTTTCCGCTATATCGACCCTGTGAGTGGAGATCTTCAGATCCCATGGATCGATATACTGTTTTCCCGCGATCAGCAGACTGACATCGCGATACAGTCCCGAGCCGGAATACCATCTGCTGTTTTTCAGCCCGTTGGATGTGGCGATCTTCAGTTTGTTGATTACATCGAAGCGGATGTATTCGGACAGATCCACTCTCCACGGGGTATATCCGTAGGGATGCACCGCCAGCAGATCTCCGTTGAAGGTCACTTCGCCGTTCATATAGGCGCCTTCAATATTCAGGAGGATCGTCCTGTCCCGCCAGGATTCATCCGCAGTCAGTTGTTTTTCATAAATTCCTTCTCCACCCGGAAAATAACCCGTCGCATAACCATAAGCTGCGTCACGGTGCCCATGGACCATATAGTCATGGGGCAGGTTGACCGGAACCGTTTCTCCCCACTCGTTTTCTTTGAACTGCCAGTCAAAATTGAGCGATACTGTTTTCATATAACTTTCTCCTATAAAATCGGACAGCCGGGCGGTACTTTCTCGCGCCGTCCGGCTGTTGACTGTATCCCGTCTGTTCCCGTTTTCACTGCCGGGTGGATGTTTCCGTAAGCACCTTTACGATCTCCGGGAAACGGCAGTTCCCTTTTTCCCGGTCAAAGAGGCCAAATGCTTCATCCCCTGTTTCCAGATAATTGTTATCCCACCAGAAACAAGGCAGATCCAGTTCCTTCGCGCACTTCAGGAAATGGTTCAGGAAGCGGATACGTTCCTCTGTATTCCAGTGTTCACCGTCCGGAAGCTTTTTGGCGACCGCGCCGAATTCCGTCAGCATCACCGGAACACCGGAACTGACAGCATACCGCCGGATATCTTCAAACATAACCGTTACTTCATCCCGTGCCTTTTCATCAAAGAATGGTGTATCATACTCATCTTCCCGGCTGAACACAAAGCGGTCCGGAGAATAGCAGTGAATAGTCCAGATCAGTCTGTCATCCTTGGGAAGGATCATATCCTTCATGCAGTCCGGAAGGGGTCTGGCCGCCAGATTCGGAATGCACAGCCAGCGGGTGGCGTTATTACCGCCGCTTTCACGTACGGTACGCACAAATGTATGATTGATGGCATTGATAGCCGCACGCGCGTTTGGATTTCCGCTTCCGCTGTCGCAGTTTTCCCCGCCGTGCTGGTTAGGCTCGTTGGTCCCCTGGAAGATCAGTTCATCTCCATAGTCCCGGAAGGCCTCAGCAATCTGCTGCCACAGACGGCGATAGACCGGGAGGATATCGGACAACAGCGCCAGATCAGCCCGAAGCCAGCGGAATTCATGATGTGTGTTCAGCATCACGGTCATTCCCTCATCAATGCCCCACCGGACAACTTCCTTCACTCGGTTCATTTTGATCGGATCCACCATATAATCAGGTGCAGGGCCGATATTTTCTTCCCAGGTGACCGGTAGTCTCAGCATATCAAATCCTGCTTCAGCCAGTTGGTGGATCTGTTCTCTGGTGACCACCGGATTGCCCCAGCTGGTTTCATCCGCATTTCTCTGCTCATTGAAGCAATCCAGACTGTTTCCCAGATTATAACCGCGTTGCCACTTTGCCGGCAGTCTCATAATATCCATCTCCTGTTGTTTTTTTCTTTTCCTTGACTTAAGTATACAGTCTGTGTGTATAATAACAATTAAGAAAAGTGATGGAAATATTGCTCAAAACTAATATTGTGAATTCGGAGGAATCCCATGAAAATAGTGGTTGTGGACGATGAACAGCTCATCGTGACCGGTCTTGCCAGGATCATCAGCAAACAATACCCGGATATCACTGTCATGGATTTCATCAATCCGCTTGAAGCCCTTGAACATATCAGGCAGCAGGGAACCGATCTGATGATCACGGATATCCGGATGCCGGAAATCAGCGGACTGAAGCTTGTCGCCGCCGTTCGTGAATATGGCGTACGCTATTGTGCGGTGCTGACCGGTCTGACAGATATTCCCCTTCTGCAGGAAAGTATTCGTCAGCAGGTTTGTGACTATCTGATCAAACCGGTCAACAAAAACGAATTGTATAGCATGATCGACCGGGTACAGCAGCAATTGGCGGACGATGCGCGTCAACAGGAAAATTCTCTGGTCCGGAGTTTTGTCGAGGCTTCCCTCCCGGATCACGACATTGTTCTTGCCCTGAAAGACCAGCTTCAGCGAAGCGACTGTCCGCCTGATACTCTTGCCGCATTCCTGAGTTCCGCTGCCCGCGTCATGCCATACTGGAATGTATGCCGGTTTGCTTCCCGGATCCTCCACAGTGAGGATATCGGCAGCCTCGCGAAGGAATTACGGGATATTCCTCTCACCAGGTCCGTCAATTCAAAGGATGTCCGCACTGCGTTACAGCTTGTGGAGCAGCGATACAGTGAAGACCTCTCCCTCTCCGGTATCGCTGCGGAAGTATATTTACAGCCAAACTATTTCACTACTTTGTTCAAAAAAGAAACAGGAACCGGCTTCATCCAGTTCCTGAATAACAAACGGATCGATGCCGCATGCATTGCTCTGCTGAAAGATACTCGGATTGCCATGCCGGAGCTTGCCCAGAAATGCGGTTTCCCATCCTCAACGTATTTTTTCTCCACTTTCAAAAAGCTGACCGGTGTCACACCCGGAGCCTTCCGGGATGAATTGCAGCAATCCGGTTTTATTCCTTCATGATCAGGGTCAGCGTGCAGGTCGTTCCGTTCGCCGGAGTCGAATCAATGGTCAACCCGCTTTCGTTACCGTAGAACATTCTAAGTCGGGTGTTGACATTGATCAGGCCGATCCCGCCCTTGGTGTTCACCACGGGATGATTATGCTTCAGGGCCTCACGCACCTGCCGGAGACGTTCTTCGGTCAGCGTCTCTCCGTCATTGTTTACCTTCAGCCATATAGTATTGTCGGCTCTCCCGGAAGAGATATGGATCCTTCCGGGTCTGTTTTTTTGTTGAAAACCGTGTTTGATTGCATTTTCCACCAACGGCTGGAGCAGGAAACGCGGACATTGTGCATGCAGGATTTCCGGATCCACCGGATCGATCTCGTATTCCAGCTGATTGTTCAGTCTCATTTTCTGGAGTTGAAGATATGTCTGTGCATGCTCGATTTCCATCTGGATTTCACCGGTGGATGAAGCATCGCTGATACTCAGGCGAAGCATTCTCCCAAGGGCATAAAGCTGATCCGCGACCTCCGTATCATCGTTGATTTCCGCCATCATCCGCAGGTTTTCCAGTGTGTTGTAAATAAAATGGGGATGGATCTGTGCCGCAAGCATATCATAGGCTGCGCGCTGCGAGGTCCTCACTTCCTGCGCGTTCAGTTTGGTCAGTTCGCTGATCCGACCGATCATATCATTAATGGAGACCGAAAGCGTTCCGATCTCATCCTGACCCATCACGGGAATTGCAGGATACTCCAGCCCCTCCTGCTCCTTCTCCGGATCTCCCTCGGTGACACCGATCTTGTCGATCGGCAGTGACTCACAGGCATCCGAAAGCCGGATAATACGCTTGGAAATTCCCTTGAAAAAAATCTGGTAGCTCAGGAATATACTGACCGCCAGCAGTACGATGATCAGTCCCAGACAAATCATGAACATACCGTTATTGGCAAGGATGCTCGTAAAAGGTTGAATGGAAACAAACGACAGCGGCAGCACATCCGACCGTACACAGGAAAAAATACGGCGGCTGTCAAGGAGCTGGTATCCTTCGCTGACTTTTTCCCTTACCTGGGTCATCACCTTCTGATCTTCTGCGCTGAAGCTTCCCGCCGAATAAAGCAGGACCCCGTCCGTACTGAAAATTGCACATTTTTGGTCATTGACAGACGCTATATGGTCTGCCGCATCCGTAAACATGGAGGGCATGGGCGTAAAGCACAGCAGCCCCGTTTTTCCGTTGTCACCCTGAAACTGATAATAGAATCTGGCCTGCAGCTGATCGTCCTGCATTGAAAAAGTCCAGATCCGGTATTCGCTTCTGTAGTATGTACGGACTGACTTATCTGTCAGGATATCCTCGATGTTCGTATCCGGCAGGATGGATATATCATTTGTCGGAAGATAACGGTTGTAGGAATACCTGAGCAGGGTATCAACATAGTCCTGCTTCAGCTGTTCGCGCTCCGCATCCGTTTTCACGGACACATACTGCCTCACATAGCGGTTGCCGGCAATGGTGTTCGCCATGGATTCCATCTGTCGGACAGAGGTATTCAGGGTATCAATAAAATAGCGGTTGTACTGATAAGTAGTCTCCGCATTGTTGCTTTGTGATTCCAGACTGACCTGACCAAGGATCAGGACCGTACAGAACACGAACGGGATCACGATCATCAGGAACTGGGTCAGCAGTGTTTTGGTCCGTATACTTTTGGTATCCCAATACTCGGATATCTTCTTCATGCCCATACCCCACATCATTGTTTTCTGTGCATTTTCCGGTCTTTTCTTTCCTTAATGTATTATAAACGTGAGCGTGGTTTGTGAAAAGGGCTTTGAACAAACGAACAAAGAATCCTGCACTTTTTTGCCAACATTCATGAATCGACAGGCTTCCCATGGTTCCATATAATACAGTCAGGATATAAATGAGGTGCGTTATATGAAGGTTCATTCAAAGGATGTAAAGGTCCGTACAGGACTTCCGGAAAAGTATCAGCTGCTGTTGATGCTGTTCCCGTTTCTGGTCCTGATTTTCATCTTTTCCTATCTTCCGCTGATTGGTTGGAGATATGCTTTTTATTCCTACCGTCCCGGTTTCAGTCTGGATAAATGTCAGTATGTGGGATGGTATTGGTTTGAGTCCATCTTCTCCAACAGCTATCAGGTGGCGGAGATCACCCGCGTCATGGTCAATACGCTGGCCATCAGCGGTCTGGGTCTGCTGGTCAATTGTTTTGCTCCTATCTTCGCCATTCTGCTGAATGAACTTCGAAACAAGAAGTACCGTAAGTGTGTTCAGGTCATGACGACCCTGCCGAACTTTATCTCCTGGGTGTTGGTCTACGCAGTCGCATTCGCGATGTTCAATGTCGATAACGGCTTCATCAATCGTGTTTTGCTTGCGCTTGGCTGGATCGATAAGCCGGTGAATGTACTGGCCAGTAATAAAAATGTCTGGATAACCATGACGCTCTGGAGTGCCTGGAAATCCCTCGGTTGGAGCAGTATCCTCTATCTGGCTGCGATTGCCGGTTTGGATCAGGAATTGTTTGAAGCCGCGAAGGTGGACGGTGCGAACCGTTTCCAGCAGATCCTGCATATCACACTTCCGGGTATCGCACCCACTTTCCTGGTCCTGCTGGTCATGTCCATCGCGAACCTCATCAATAACGGAATGGATCAGTACTATGTATTCCAGAACGCTCTGAACAAATCCCAGATTGAAGTCCTGGACCTGTATGTATATAACATTTCTCTGGGCGGCGGCAACTTCTCCTTCGGCACAGCGGTTTCCATGCTGAAGTCCGTGGTCAGTCTCACGCTGCTAATGGTTGCCAACGGAGCGGCCAAGCTCATCCGCGGCACCTCCATCATGTAAGGGAAGGGAGGCATATTTATGACAGAAAAAACTGAATTCCGTCCGGTAAAGCTCAAAAGAAGCGTTTCCTCCCGGATCTTTGATGTCATCAACGTTCTGTTCTTCGGCATCTTCACATTGATGTGCGTCTATCCCTTTTACTACATCTTCATCAATACGATTTCCGACAATACGCTGACCGCACGCGGACAGATCCTCTTCTATCCTGTGGGGATCCACTTCAGCAACTATGCGCAGGTCATCAAGCTGCAGGGGCTGCTTCAGGCAACGCTGATCTCTGTGCTCCGTACGGTGCTCGGCACCGTGCTGACAGTCTTTGCCTCCGCCTTTGTCGGTTATCTGGTGACCAAGGAAAAGCTCTGGCACAGAAAACTGCTTTATCGTTTCATTGTCATTACCATGTATTTCAACGCCGGTATCATCCCGTGGTACATCCTGATGATGAATCTGCATCTGACCAACAATTTCCTTGCGTATGTAATACCGGGCATTGTTTCTCCTTTTAATATCATTCTGGTCAAGACCTATATCGAGTCCATTCCTCCGGCGCTGGAAGAAAGTGCTCAGATCGACTCCGCCGGCTATTGGGTACGCTTCACAAGGATCATTCTTCCCCTGTGCATGCCGATTCTCGCCACCGTGACGGTTTTCAGCGCGGTCGGTCAGTGGAACTCATTCCAGGATACCCTGTTCCTGATGACGGACCGGAATCTGTATACCCTGCAGTTTGTGCTTTATCGGTATATCAATGAATCCAACGCGCTTGCCACTGTTCTTAAAAACACAGGCGGGAATGTCAATATCAATCTGTCTATGGTGCAGACCCCCACTTCAGTCCGTATGACTGTCACCATGATCGTTGTGGCACCGATCCTGCTGGTTTATCCGTTCTTCCAACGGTATTTTGTCGGCGGGATCATGATCGGTGCGGTAAAAGGGTAATGCGGCAGATCACTGCCTTGCATACAAAAAAAGAAAGGAAGGAATCTCATGAAAAAAACGTTGTCTCTCCTGTTGGCCGTTCTGATGCTGATTGGCATGATCGCGCCTGTTTCTTCCATGGCTGAGGAAGAACCCTACTGGGAAATCCAGATCTATTCCGAACTTGCGAACTACTCCGGCCTGCAGACCGGTTGGTTCGCGAAGCTCCTCAAGGACAAGTTCAATGTTGGTTTCAACATTATCTCCAGTTCTGAGGGCGGCAGCGACCGTTTCGCCACCCAGATGATCTCCGGCAACCTCGGCGATCTGATCTTCCTGGGTGAAAACAACAACCAGGAACATCTGTCTGACGCGATCGAAGCCGGTCTGATCATGGATCTGTCCGGAATCATCGAAGAAAATGCCCCCACGATCTATAACAATTATCCCCTGCTTCTCGTCAAAGCCCGCGCACTGTTTGGCGGCGGCGACAAGATCTACTACATCGGCCAGGACGCTGTTCCTACTGATGAAGAACTGCAGATCGACGGCGGTACCGATTCCTGGTGGGGCCCCTACGGCCGTTGGGATCTGTATGCCAAGCTGGGCTATCCGGAAATCGACAGTCTGGACAAGCTGGTCGAAGTCCTGCAGCAGATGCATGACCTTGAACCCGTGAACGAAGACGGCGAACCTACTTATGCCATGAGTCTGTTCAAGGATTGGGACGGCGGCAACATGATGGCCGGTTCCCAGTTCTATGCCATCTTTGGCTACGGCGATTGCTTCAACTACGTTTTCCCGCATGCCACCGAAGACAGCTACATCACCCTGCTGGATGATGACAGCCTGTACCTCCAGACCCTGAAGTTCTACTTTGACCTGAACCAGCGCGGTCTGCTGGATCCCGACTCCATCACCCAGACCAATGCTGAAGCGAACACCAAGGAACAGACCGGTCGTGTTCTGTACAACTGGTTCAACCCCATCAAGTCCAACTTCAACACTGCGGAACGTCTGGCCGCCGGCAAAGCTATCACCCTGCTGCCCTTCTCCAACCAGTGCAACTACGGTTACACCGGAAAGCCCTACGGCTATCCCCGTACAGTGTCCATCGGCGCTAATTGCGAGCAGCCCGAACGTCTGCTGAAGATCATCGACTGGATGTTCTCTGACGAAGGTCTGATGGAAGCCTACAACGGACCCAAAGGCGGCACCTGGGATTATGACGAAAACGGAGTTCCCACGCTGACCGAACTTGGCTGGGCCTGCTACAATGATCAGATGACCGAAATGCCCGAAGAACTGGGCGGCGGAACCTTCTACGACGGCTCCAACAAGGGCTTCTACACCTATCCCGGCATCAACTTCAACCTCTCCTCCACCGGCTATCCCGTCAACCGTGATCTGTGGCCCTGCGTTCTGAGCAAGGAAATGCCCGAGATCATCAGTGACTGGAGCGAACACTTCGGCGGTGCTCTGACCAGCATCGAAGCCATGAAGAATAACGGCATCATCGTCAAGACCATCAATCAGGCTGTCTTCTCCACTGAAGAATCCCTGCAGATGGATGACATGCTGAGCCAGAAATCCACTCAGGTCGGCAATACCATCACCGAATACAGCTGGAAGATGGTTCTGGCCAGTGACGAAGCTGAATTCGAAGCCCTGAAGGCTGAAATGATCGACAAGGCCAAGGGTCTTGGCTATGACGACGTGGTTGCCTTTGGTGTGCAGCAGGTTGAACAGCTCTTCAGAGCCCGTGCTGCCATGGAAGAAGACCTCAGCAAATAATCTGCACCTTGATCCCGGCGGTTCCCCAACAGGGGAACCGCTTTTGTTATATCCTGTTATGAGAGCAAAAAAGAACGGCTCCGGATCAGTTTCCAAAGCCGTTTTCAAATAGTTCCTTACCGGTTATCTCATTTTCAGCAGTTTGACATGGATCACGCCGCAATCCCAGTGTGCCCATACAGAATTGCGTGCTTCGTCACCTGAGCGGATGATATCTGTCACATACTTACCGTCCTCATCAAAATGACCCTCGGTAATATACAGATACTCACCGTTCAGGCGGCGGATAAAGCCGTTCAGATCATAGACCGACAGGCTTCCGTCCTCAGCCTCCCGTTCGAGGAAGAACAGACGGATCCGGTGTCCGACGAGATAGAATTCATCTTCCCCGGCCGCGAAGATCAATCCTCGTCCCAGATCTTCACCAAAGGGCTTCATTCCGCCGAACGGTTCATAGGATTCGTGACGGTAATCCAGGGAATTATCATTTCCGCCGATTCCGGAGCCCGGGAACCCGACTACGATCTTCCACCCATTGAAGTTCTCCAGCAGGCAGGAAACCTCGCCGGGCTGCTGTGCGATACCGGCCAGCCTGTCTGTCCCCAGATAATCCGGCAGGATCCCGGCCACATTCCGCAGCATGGCAAGTGAATACATGATGTCATTTGCTTCGGGGATCAGGTTCTTTCTGTCTGCTGTCAGGAGCTGCTCCGAGCCGAAAATGTGATATCCCAAAGCGCCATGATTTCCGATCGCGTCAAACATCAGTGACGCGTTGATCCCGCCTCTGGCGCTCTCCGGCACATACAGCGGGAAACCGTTCTCGGGATGTGCGTATGCGCTGGTGGTTGTCAGATAACGGGTCAGATCCCCATGATAGTTATCCGGCGATATCGTATCCAGCGAGGAAACCAATGCGTAATAGATTCCAAGATTCCGGATATTGGCGCCTCCCGCCGGCCAGTCCACGCCGCCGATATCTGTACCGAATCCGCGGGGATATCCGTCCTGCCATACATTCATATACAGGAAAATATCATAAACTTCTTTGCCCGCTCCCGCGATTTCGTCGATATACTGCGCGATCGCGGCCGCGGTACAGGCTTCCGCTCCGTAGATTCCAAATACTTTCTGCCAGTTTCCGTTTTCGGCACCGGTCCACTGCCGCGACACCGGATCATCCGGATGGTCTTTACACCATTGGATCACTTTCTCCGGCACCTGTGCATGATAGGCTTCTTCTCCCATCGGACTGAAATCACGCCTTGTGCCGCCCAGGATCCCGGGTTCGTTCTCCACCTGGACCGCAATAACAGTCTGTTCTTTCCCGTCATATTCCTTCAGCACCTTCAGCAAATGGCAAAATGCACGCTTATCGTTTTCCAGGTTTGCTCTGGAATGAACAGAAAGCTGGTGAAGTCTGGAGCCGTCCCTGAGTTCCGCTCTGGGGAAGCGGTCCGGAGCGGCCTTGACCCAGTTGGGCGTATATTCCATACTTCCGTTTTTCCACGTTCCGAACCAGAGCAGGGATAATTTGACTCCATGTGCTCTGGCCTGGTCGATCAAGTCCCGGACATACTGTTCATCGAAGTTCTCTTCTTCAGGTTCAAAGCGTTCCCACGGGATGGGCGTTGCCACCGTATTGGCATGAAGAAGTCTGGCAGCGGTCCATGTATCCTCCATCTTCTCCGGAAAATAACTGCAGCTGTTTCGGGTCTGACAGCCTACGGAAAAGAAAGGCTGTCCGCCCGTTGTGAAATGACTGTGCCTGCTCATGATTCAAGTTCCTCCTGTCTGATTCATATACCCGGATATTCGGTTCAGCTTTCTCTTTGATGTCATAGCATCCGTTGTTCCTATTTTATCTGTTTTCGGCATGTCCGTCCATGCATATTCATTTGCTTTTGAACGTTCAAATGTTTGTTTTTCTGTCCGGGAATCAAAAACAAAGAAATCATCGGTATATACAATAACTATCTGCATTGAAAATCCATCATGAACAGATATACTGTACAGTGACAGAAATCATGAATACCCGCTTTCTTTCCGGTTCTCTCCGGGAAGAAGCTTACCACGATGCGAAAAGTATAGCAGGAGGATCAATATATGGCACTTTATATCGGCGTCAACTATCATCCGCATGACTGGTCCCCGGAACGTTGGGATACTGACATCCGTCTGATGAAAGAAGCAGGATTTCAGATCGTTCGCATGGGACATCTCTGCTGGGACAGCTATGAACCGCAGGACGGCATTTACACCTTTGAATGGTTTGACGATGTCATGGACAGGATGCATCGCGCCGGTCTGAAAGTCATCCTTGATATTTCCATGCATCCGGCACCCCAATGGGTCCATCGCCTCTGTCCCGGCTGCAACATCCACGGGAAAAGCGGTAATATGCAGAGCAGTGTCCGGCGCTACATGGAGGATGTGGACGATCCGGATTATCAGTTCTATGCTCACCGTTTTGCAAGAACGCTGGTTACCCGGTACCGGAACCATCCGGCCCTCATGGGATTCGGTCTTTGCAATGAACTCGGTGACGGCTTTATTTCCTATTCTCCCTATGCTCTGAACCGTTTCCGGACCTGGCTGAAGGAGAAATATGGAACGATTGAAAACCTGAACAGGACCTGGAACACGCAGCGCTGGTGTCGTCGTTTGAATTCCTTTGATGAGGTCTTCATGCCGGAAAACGAGGTTCGTGTCGGTGCTCCCGAGCCCTATCTCGATATGCGCCGTTTCTTCTCCGATGGGATCGGACGGTTCATTTCTTCCCTGCAGGCCATCGTGCGTGAGTTGGCACCGGACAAGCCGACTTCCTCCAACCATTGTGCGGAGACATCTCACCTTGGTTTTGACTACCAGAAATTCAGCGGATCCTTCGTGGACTATCCCGGCATCGGCTGCTATCCCGGTTTTACCGGAGCAGACGGGAAAGACAATATCATGACCGGTATGATCCGCCGTCTGGCGGAATTGGATAAGCCCATGTGGTGTCTTGAATTCCAGGCGGGTATTGAAGGGATCTACGCGTTCCCGTATGGCATGGACCGGATGTTTATGATGCTTTCCCTTCTTCACCGGACACAGATGGTCCTCGGATGGACATGGCGGACCATGTATGGCGGAGAAGAACAGTACTATTTCGGCATTCTGGACCACGACGGTGAGACAAACCGGAAATACGATGAATACAAGCAGGTGGCCGGAGAATTCCGGATACTGGAAAAATATGGTTTTCCCTATCTGCCTGTTCCCGAAATCGGCGTTGCCATCCGCTACGATAATGAAATCGTCCAGCAGTACGCGAAGTCCCAGTACCGTACGCCTTATCCCCGGGCATTGTTCAAAATGCAGCAGACGCTGTCCGGCATGAACTATGACTATAACTTTGTGGATCTCACGAACCTGAAGCATCACTACAAACTGCTGATTCTGCCGAATCACGTCATCATGACCGAAGAAATGGCCGAAGCCGTCCGCGCCTTCGTGAAAGACGGCGGCACTGTGATCATGACCGGATACAGTGCCATTGTGGACGACACCGATACCGTCATTACCTCCACACATCCCGGTTATCTGAGCGATGTCTTCGGTATCCGTGTCGGCGGTTTCCGCCGTGTTGAGGAACCTGTCACCGTGAGTTTCGGTGATGATTCCGTATCCTCCGACGCAAAATATTACGATGAGATCCAGCTGCGCGGCGCAACTGTCTTCGCGACCTGCATCGATGATGGCAGTTGTGCGGTCTCCGTCAATCAGTTTGGTGCCGGCAAGGCATATTACGTTGCCGCCGAAACGGATGTCGCGCTTCTCACCGCGCTGATTGGCCGCATCCGCGGTGAAGCGGGTCTGACCCTCCCGCTGCCGGTTCCCGCCGGCGTGGAGAGCAGAATGATCCGGGACGGTGAAGCTTTCTATGTCAACACGACAGATCAGCCGCAGACCGTTACCCTGCCCTTTGAGCAGAGTCATGCCGCATTGCGTGATCAGCTCTGCGGAAGCACTGTCACTTTACCGCCTTATGATGCGGAACTGTTCGTCCGTAAATGATTCCCGTACTACCGGGTATCGCAAATATAAAGGAGCCGTTACCCCATGACAGACCGTGAGCTGATTCAGATCATTCCCTCCCCGCGCCAGAAAAAACTCCAGGATATGGAATTCTACGCCTTTGTTCACTTTACAGTGAATACCTTCACCGATAAAGAATGGGGAGACGGAACAGAAGATCCTGCTATCTTTAACCCGGTGAAAATGAATGCCCGACAATGGGTGGATGCCGTCAAATCAGCAGGCATGAAAGGACTGATCCTCACCTGCAAGCACCACGACGGATTTTGTTTGTGGCCTTCCGCTTATACGGATCACTCCGTTGCTTCCAGTCCGTACAAAAACGGAAAAGGAGATATTGTCCGTGAAGTTGCCGAAGCCTGCCGTGAAGGCGGGATCAGGTTCGGAGTCTATCTGTCTCCCTGGGACCGTAATCAGCCGCTGTATGGTACGGGTAAGCCCTATGATGATTACTTCATCAATCAATTGACCGAGCTTCTGACCAACTACGGCGATGTCTGCAGTGTCTGGTTTGACGGAGCCTGCGGTGAAGGACCGAATGGGAAAAAGCAATATTATGACTGGGACCGGTATTACGCAACGATCCGCGAGCTTCAGCCCGATGCCTGCATTCATGTCTGCGGACCTGATATACGCTGGTGCGGCAACGAAGCCGGTCATACACGAAAAGCCGAATGGAGCGTTGTCCCGCGCCGTACAGCGGATACCGAGAAGGTCGCCTCCGCAAGTCAGCAGGCTGACGAAACAGCCTTCCGTCAGCGTCCCATCCGGGCACAGGACATGGATCTCGGCAGTCGTGAGATCCTCAGTAACGAAACAGATCTGATCTGGTATCCGGCCGAAGTGAATACATCCATCCGCCCCGGCTGGTTCTGGCATGAATGCGAAAATGAAAAGGTCCGGCCGCTTGATGAACTGACCGATATCTATGAGAAGTCTGTCGGCGGGAACGCAACCATGCTGCTGAACATTCCTCCGACACCCGACGGATTGTTCCATGAAAATGATGTCTGCCGCTTGAAGGAAATCGGCCATTATCTTCGGAAGTTCTACAGCAGGAACATCACCGCAGACCAATGTACCGTCACTTCTTCCGCGCATGTCGAAGGCCATGCGGCAGCAAATATCCTGACGGATGATGAATCGTGGTATGAACCGGTATCTGAAGGGAACAATACAATGATTACCTTTGCCTGGCCGGAAGCAAAACAGATCGACCGCATTGTCATGAAGGAACAGATCGAATTCAGCCAGCGGGTCGGGAACTATACCGTGGACGCATATCTGAATAACAAATGGGAGTCCGTCGCCGGTGGCACAGTGATCGGGCACAAAAGGATCATTTCTTTGCCCGCGGTAAAGGCATCCGGACTTCGGATCACTTTTGATGATGTACGTGTCAAGCCTGTGATTCGCTTTATTGGTATCTATACCGCCTCTGAGCAGTAAATCTTCAGGGGCAAATCAGGGCAGCCATACCATTTTCCCGTGTATACAACAAAAAGCGGCGTGATTTTCATATCACACCGCTTTTTTCCTGCCTTCAGAAGCAGCTCTTCGATATTTCAGGCCGGTTTCCGCTTCCGTTACCGCGCTCTGCAATACCCGTGCAATCGCAACCATCCGGCAGCTTGTTACAATCGATATTGTAATGTTTATATGGACAATACGGATGAACTAATACATAATAATGATATCATCATCAATGACAGTACCGTCATTCCGGATCCGGATGGAGGCTTTCCTGTCATGAAATGTTTCAGAAGGATCATTGCATTGATTGCCTGCTTGCTGCTCATGACAGAAGCAGCGGGCTGATCTGCCGATATGAAAGAAGTGGAAAATATGAAACTGCTTCTGAAGATCACCGGTGCCTGTGACTGGACGCTGATCGATCTTGACAGTTTTCTGAAGTATAGGAGTGAATGAGCCATGACAGAAGAACAGAGACTTCGTAATCTGAATGTCCCGGAAGGACCGGTGGATCTGGTTCTTGATACAGACGCGTATAATGAGATCGATGACCAGTTCGCGATTTCCCTTGCGCTCCGTTCTAAAGAAAAGATCACCCTGAAAGCTCTGTATGCGGCACCCTTTCTGAACCACAGGTCAGTCAGCCCGGAAGACGGCATGGAGCGGAGTTATCATGAGATCCTGAAGCTTCTGGACCTCGCGCGGGAGTCTGTTCCGGTATTTCGCGGTTCCCGGACCTATCTGCCGGATGAAACTCATCCGGTCCTGTCCGATGCCGCGAAGGATCTGGCGGACCGGGCAATGAGCTACACAGTCGAACACCCGCTTTATACGGTCGCCATCGGCGCCATTACCAATATTGCCTCGGCATTGCTTCTTCGTCCGGAGATTGCCGAAAGGATCGTCGTGGTCTGGCTGGGCGGTCACGCTCCGGAATGGCCGCATAACCATGAGTTCAATTGTTACCAGGATGTAGCCGCCGCGCGTGTGGTATTCTCTTCCGGCGCGCCTCTGGTCGTTCTCCCCTGCTTTAATGTGGTGTCCGAATTCCGCACCACGGGGCCGGAGCTGGAGTACTGGCTGAAAGGTCGCGGGGAACTTGCCGAATACCTGTGGAAAAATACCGTGGAGGAAGCGGAAAGTTATGCCGCAGGAAAGCCGTGGAGCCGCGTGATCTGGGACGTGACCACCATCGGTTTCCTGCTGAACGACGGAGATCGTTTCATGTCCTCCCGGCTGATTCCGACCCCCATTCCCGAATATGATGATCGTCTGGCCATGGATTACCGGCGTCCGCTCTGCCGGTATGTCACGCATATCGACCGGGATGCTTTGTTTGAAGAGTTATTCAGAAAGATCAGCCTGAGCTGACAGTTTATTGGAGTAAATTCATTCATAAGTCAAAGAGGAGACTATTTCCATGCTGATGCGATACCGGATGCTTTTCCTCAGCCATAAAACATTTTCGATCTCCGCGATCGGAGCATTTGTTCTGCTTCCGGTCAGCCTGATTCTGAACGCCCTGTCCGGACAGTTGACCCTGTTCATCACTGTCTGCACACTGCTGTGTCTGGCTCTGTGCGCCGGGCTTTCCGCCGCGTATAACAAAGAGGATATCATCCGGGTCAGCGGACTGGCAGCCGGCATCCTGCTGGTGGAGCTGTCCCGTTACGCGTACCTTTCGGAGCGTTATCTGAGTGTCGGCGTGGAAGCGATCGTTTCTCTGGGACTGTACGGCTGTATGATGCTGTCCGGTTATCTGATGGTCTGCTTCATCATTCTGATGGTGATCTGGAATCATTTCACCGTTCATCTGGGCAGGAACAGCGGACGGACCAAAATGATCATCAATCAGATCTCCATTTCCGTGCTGCTGATCTGTTTCCTGACTCTGGTGGTGGAAAACTGGCTGAAGGGCGGCAGTCTTTCCGTGCAGATTGCGGGCGCGGTCAGCTATCTTGCCGATGTCTGTCTGTTCATGGTCATCGCCTGCAGTGATCTGTATCTGACTGTGGACGGGCAAGCCATGCTGGCGATGAGCCGTCGGAAGGAGGAATGACAATGAAGAAAAATGAGAAATATGTCGTCCTCTATCTGATCGGACTGCTTGTGTGCATTTTCTGTCTGACCATGCTCCTGCTGATTCAGGGAGTATCCGGGTATGTCTATCTGGCCATCGTCCTGCTCACAGTCATGCAGGCCGCCGGTCTCATCTGGTACCTTGAAGAGGATCATCCGCCGAAAAACAAGCTTTTCCGTTTTCTGCTGAAGCTGAATCTCGTCAGTTCTCTGGGGACTGTGATCTTCGCGGTCTATCTCTATCTGACCATGGCGGCACAGTTTCACGCGGTCCTGAAGCCGGATGCCTCGGGGGATATTTCGGAGCTGGACATGACTGCCGTGGAAAACGCGGAAAATTGTTATGTCTATGAGACCAACCAGCTGTATATCCTTTTCCCCCAGTATCAGAAGATCGGATATGTGTTTAAGGACCGTCCGTCCATGAGTGATCCGGATATCACCCTTTTCGGCACCTCCGCCTTTTTCCGTTTCTATGAGCTGAATTTCAGGCATGAATGCGTAGTGGGCGATCATGCCAGAGACGGCGTTTATTATGACGGAGCGGAAGAAACCGGTCTCAGCGCTTTTACATATTATAACGGTGAGCCGCATTTTACTCTGACCGACCCGGATGAAGCGGTCCGGCTGGCGGCTGAAAACGGCGGTGACGGATTTGAGCAGTATATGGCCATCTGGCAGGGAGAAAAGCAGGATCTGCTGTTCGGAAAACTCCGCTGCTACCGTCTTCTGGCGGAATTGAACGGCAGGATCTGCTTTATCGAAAGTGCCGTCCCCATGCATTACGATGACTTTATTGACCGCGTCATGGCTCTCGGAGTGGAAAACGCGCTCTATATGGACATGGGCGCGAAATGTTCCTATTCCCAGTACCGGGACAACAACGGCAACACAGTCAATCTTTTCGGCAAGCCGGGTGAGTTCGTCCATTCATGGATCGTGTTCTACAAAATCGAGTAAGTAAAAACGATGCCGGTCGGCATCGCTTTTTATATCAGTTATTTCACAGCATCGGATTGAGGATCAGTCTTCGCCCGTTGCCTGATTCTGCGCGTCAAACATTGCTTTCACCGTGGGCGCGTTTTTGGTCAGTTTCTTGATCGTCAGTTCCTGTGCCTTATCATTGGCAAGCCGCAGGTTCCGGTCGGAAGAAAGCAGATCGGCTTTTGTCTTTTCCAGTGCTTTGATCGTTTTGTCGATATCATCGATCGCATCCTGGAATTTTCTCGACGCCAGTTCGTAGTTCCGGGCAAAGCCTTCCTTGAAACTGTTCATATTCTCTTCGAAATGGTACAGATCCAGTTGCTGGTTGCGGACCACCTGCAGCTCCTGCTGATAATGCAGTGAATTCATAGCGGCATTCCGGAGCAGTGAAATGATGGGCAGGAAGAACTGCGGACGGATCACATACATCTTCGGATACCGGAAGGATACATCCACGATCCCGGCATTATAGTACTCACTGTCACTTTCAAGCAGCGACACAAGCACGGCATATTCGCACTTTTTCTCGTTTCTGTCCTTATCCAGTTCCTTGAAGAAATCCTCGTTCTTATGCTTGGTTGCAGTGGTGTCCATTTCATTTTTCATTTCAAACATGATGGAGATATACTCTGTCCCGTCAATGGTATCCCTGAAAATGAAATCACCTTTGCTGCCCGTTCTGGCATCATTGTCTTTCTCAAAATAGGCATTGGGGAAAGCAGTCATCCGGATTTGATTGAACTGGGTCAGGCAATGTTGTTCAAGGCTCTCGCCCACCATCTTGGTCGACTGTCTTGCCTTGAAATCCTTCAGCCTTTCGATTTCTTCATCCCGCAGCGCCAGTTCTCCTTTATGCTTTTCCATCAGAGTGGATTCATTCAGCTGCGATTCTTTTCTCTGCAGTTCGATATCACCGTGAAGCTTGGTAATCATCGCGGACTTGTCCGCAAGCTGCCGGTCCTTCTCCTGAATGGCCTTTGTGATTGCAAGTTCCCTTTCGGTACCCGCGCTGGCGATCTGAGCCTTCAGCCGCTCAATCTCGCGTTCCTTATCGTTGAGCTCCCTGTTCTTCTTTTCGATCTCCGCAGCATGAAGCTTTTCCTGTTCCATCCGGGACAAGTTCATTTCGCTCTCCTTGCTGCGTTCCATCTCCTGACTGCGTTTAGCCAGTTCGGAAGCAAACTCTCTATCCCTGACCTGCGCAACGATCTGTGCATAGCCGGATTCATCCACCTGAAACACTTCACCGCACTTGGGACATTTGATTTCCTGCATAAAGAATTCTCCTTCCGTTCATTACGGTCGCGGGATATTCATTCTTTTCAGAATCACTGGGTCTAGTATATCCCATTCCATATCCGGACGCAACAATTACCTATCAGGTTGAATGATTCAAAAAAATCCCACCCGAAGGCGGGATTTCTATGCTTTGCCATTTATTCTGCCGGTTCGAAATCAGTTCTGTTGATCCTCCGGATCAGCATCAGGATCACGATTGCCAATGAAAGGACATCCGCTACCGGTTGAGCCCAGATCAGACCGTCAACCCCGATCAGTTCCTTCATGATAAACACTGCCGGAATAAAGATGATCCCCTGACGGAATACAGATGCCAGCAGTGCCTCCGTAGCGGCTCCGATCGCCTGCAGCGTGTTCTGACAGATGGCGAAGGCACCGATCAGCCAGGCTGTGCTCATCAGGATCCGGGTAAAGTGAACCCCGGATTCCAGTGCGGTGAGATCCGTCAGGAAAACCTTCACGATCGGTTCGGCAAAGAAATAGCACAGTGATGAAATCACAAAGCAGAAGATCAGTCCGAACAGGGCTGAGAAGCGGATCCCGTGAATCAGTCTGCCCTTTTCACGGGCGCCGTAACAGTATCCGAGGAATGGCTGCACTCCGCTGCCAATACCGATGCCGATCAGGGTCACGATCATGATGATCTTGGCAGTGACCCCGTATCCGGCCACGAGCATATCCCCGCCGTCATAACCTGACAATTGAGCATTGACCACAATGGACGAAACGCTGACCAGAAGATTGGCCAATGAAGCTGAAATGCCAACCGAAAGTACCCCGGTAAGGATTCCGTCCGTCATGGAAAAATGCCTTGGATGGATACTGAGAGAAGATTTTCCGCTGAAGAAATACAACAAGTAATATCCGGCTGCCACAGCATTTCCGATCACAGTTGCCACTGCTGCTCCGACCACGCCCCAGTTAAAGCCGAGAATAAAGATGGGGTCCAGAATCATGTTCAGCAGATTGCCGATCAGAGTACCCGTCATCGCCTTCATGGCTTCTCCTTCAGTTCTGACAATGCTGGAAAAGCAATTGGAGATCATCGAAAAAATACCGCATCCGATAATGATCCGCAGATAATCCTTGGTCAGACCGACGCTTTCCGGACTGGCACCCAGCATGACAGTGACATCATCCAGGAAGATCCAGAGGACAGTCATGAACAATGCGCCCACTCCGACGCAAGCCCACATACAGAAGGAACTGACTTTTTTCGCATACTCGTTTTTTCCTGCGCCCAGTGCCCGTGAAATCACGGAAGTGCCGCCGACTCCGAACAGTGTTCCGAGAGACATGAATATCATGAACAGCGGAGTCGCGAAGGACACCGCGGTAACCAGAAGGTCGTTATGTGTCAGACCGAGAAAGAATGTATCCGCCAGGTTGTACACCATGACCATGATCATGGCAATCAATGCCGGAATACTGTTTTTAATTACAATTTTCGGCACCGGCTCCGTTCTGAAAGAATCGATTGCTGAGGATTTGCTGTGACCGTGCATTTCTGATACCATCCTTACTGTTTTCAGTTTCTGTCGTGTGAATATGGCAGGAATATTTGAGGAATTCAACCTTGGTTGAATTTTCAACCATTAAGATACCATGCTTTTTTCAGAATAGCAAGTTCAGCCATCCATACTCCCCTTTTATTTTTTCTGAGAACAGATCATTCTTATTCAAGGAAAAACGATGATGAAGATCGAAATAAATAAATCGGGCTTTTGTTCGCCCATAGAAATATTATGCTGTGCATAAGCGCGGCTCTGAAATACAGGAGTGAAAACTGAATCATGTTGATTGCCCTGATTATCTTTGGTCTGATGTATGTTGGAATGCTCGCCTTTCCGAAAAAACGTGTCTGGTTTGCTTTGGCGGGTGCCCTGTTCATGGTGGTCCTGGGAGTTCTGCCAGTCGGCAAGCTCTTCGGTTCCATCAACTGGAATGTCCTTCTGATGATTGCCGGAACCATGGGGATCGTCACCCTTTTCATTGAAAGCGGGATGCCCGCCCGTATGGCGGACATCATGCTCCGGAAGGTCCCCAACGCCTGCTGGGCCATTATTGCCCTGTGTATTTTCTCCGGCGTCATTTCCGCCTTCATGGATAATGTTGCCACCGTACTCATGACTGCTCCCGTGGGGCTGGCCATCTGTAAAAAGATGAAGATCAATCCAGTTCCGGTCATTATCGGGATCGCTGTCTCCTCCAATCTGCAGGGTGCAGCTACTCTGGTGGGTGATACCACCAGTATTCTGCTGGGCGGCTACGCCAATATGAGCTTTATCGATTTCATTGTATTCCGCGGAAAGCTGTCCATCTTCTGGGCTGTTGAACTGGGAGCCGCCGGTACGATCCTGATCCTCTGGCTGTATTTCCGGAAGGAAAAACAGGCTGTTGTCAGCGACCAGCTCACCGAAGTGAAGGATTATGTCCCTTCCATCGTGCTTCTGCTCGTCGTTGTCTGTCTGATCGTGGCGAGCTTCTTCACGATTCCTGTCGTGGACGATCTCAAGAACGGTCTCATCTGTATGGCGCTCTGCATTTTCGGTATTGTCCGCGGCTGCCTGAAGGAAAGATCCGACCGTCCTGCAAAAGCTGTTCTGAAGGATATGGATTACCAGACGCTTGGAATGCTCTGCGGTCTGTTTATCGTTATTGCCGGGATCACCGAAGCCGGAGTCATCGACGCGGTCGCGAACTGGTTCGCCGGCATCGGAAACGGAAACGTGTTCCTGCTCTATACGATCATTGTGTTCGCCTCCGTGATCCTGTCCGCCTTCGTGGATAACATTCCCTATGTCGCGGCTATGTTGCCGGTCGTTCAAGGCATTGCCGGCAAACTGGGGATCGATCCCGTCGTTCTGTACTTCGGGCTGCTGAGCGGAGCCACCCTCGGTGGCAACATCACGCCTTTCGGCGCGTCCGCCAACGTGACTGCCATCGGTATCCTGAGAAAAGAAGGCTACGAAGTCAAAAACAGCGATTTCTTCAAAATCGGCGTTCCTTTCACCTTGACAGCCGTGGTGATCGCGTATGTCTTCATTTGGCTCATATGGGCGTAATTAATTTATTCAGAGAACCCGGTCGGCAGACCGGGTTTTTGCTTTATGGTTTCTTTCGGCGCAACTGTTTTTGTTGACACAGGCCCTCCCGGCTTGTTATTCTTATTCTGTTCCGATGCCTGCTCCCCCACATTGTTCAGGGCAATCATTCCGACCATGGGAGGTAAACTCATGAAGCACAAAAGAACAGACGGCACCCAGATCCGTGATCTGGACGGATTTCATTCCATCGTACCCTATGTCATGCCCAAGCGGACAGAAGCGGAAGTCAGCAGCCATGAGCAATTTGATCTGACCGAGCTGGTGAAATACCTTCATTCCCGGAATGAAACCGAAGGCTTGAATCTGAAGCTGTTCCACGCCGTATGCACTTCCATCGCGAGGACGATCTGGCACCGGCCGAAAATGAATATCTTCATTGCCGGCAAACGCTTCTGGCAGCGTAATATGATCCTGCTGTCCTTTGTGGTCAAGAGAAAGTTTGAGGACAGTTCCGAAGAGTCCCTGATGTGTCTGAAGGTCGATCCCGATATGAATCTGGACTCCATTTCCCATATGATCCTCGGGGATGTGGAAAAGGTCCGCAAAGAAAATACCAATGATCTCGGGAAAACCATGGACTTTGTCGGAAAGCTTCCCCGCCCCATTCTGACGATCCTGTTCGGTTTTCTGCATATTTTCGAATATTTCGGCATCATGCCGGTCTCCCTCATGAAGGGGGATCCCAACTATTCCACGGTCCTGCTTTCCAATCTGGGTTCCATCGGAGCCGGTGCTCCCTACCATCATCTGAGCAACTACGGCACCTGTTCAGTCATGGTCACCATCGGCACCCTCCATCCGGAAAAGCGCACCATGGAAGACGGTTCCGAGCAGGAACGTGAGATGCTGGATATCACCTTTACGCTCGATGAACGGATCGCGGACGGCTTCTACTTCGCGAAATCCATGAAGCTGACCCGCTGGCTGCTGGAGCATCCGGAACATCTGGCTGAAAAGATCTCCGATCCCGTGCCGACAGAGATCTTCGCGTAAACCATACGCTTCGGGAAAGGTTCCGAGTGACTTACAGGTATAAAAACAAGAGGCAGACGAAAATACTGCCTCTTGTTTTTTTGTCCCATAAACCGGTCAGTTCATCATGGAAGCGATCTCCAGCATAATGCTTCTTCCGTTGTCGGGCATATGTTCCGAACTGACCCGGATCAGTTCATCCTCCGCGTTTCTGAATTTCACCACGGTGATCACCCCGGTGATTCCGAAGTAGTCTCCGTCATTCCAGTGTTCCAGATCGTTTTCTTCGATGAATTCCATGATTTCCACGAGCCGATCCTCCGCGAAAGGACAGGCGGTATGGCTGTCCGTGGTACCGTAAGTCCGGCTGCCCGAATACACGTTCAGATACAGATTCCCGTCCGATCCGAGATTCACGGTCATCTCCTGATAAATGCTTTCACCGACAATGGCTTCCGGAGCGGTATAGTAGTCCAGCAGCAGCTTGCCTTCCGTATCCACGCCCTCCGGAACGACTTTGGCGGCCATAGAGTTTTCACTTCTGAAACGGATACGGATATCATGATCCGGCATGACAAACCGGTAGACCATATCATTCAGTTCTTCACTGTAGGTCATATAGATCCGTTCACCGTCCACGGTCATATTGTAGTCAGTGTCCGTCATCATCAGGAACTGAAGTTCAACTGTTTCACCTGCCATATATGAATCCTCGGCGTTCAGGAACGCGTCCCTGCTTCCGCAGTAATCGACGGAATACATTTCCATGCCTTCAGGAACCGCGATCAGGCAGGTGAATACAATCGAAATCGTCAGACATATACAGATCATAAAGCGAAGCGTCATTTTCACCGGTACATCCTCGTTTCTGTGTGCAGTATTATAAAGGAGATCCATCATTTTTGACAATGAAAGCGGTAATTGTGATTTCGGACCGGCTGATAAGCGCCTTTGTCATTGATTTTCGGGACTGCAGATGATATATCAGTTCAGATTTACGAGACAACTCATATTCATCAGGTGCTGAAAGGCGGCGATTTCATGGTTTCTATCCGGCTTGCTCTTTCAAGAAGACTTTGCTCTGTGATAAACCATCCGTAATATCCGAATACGCGTGCGCATTGACCGCAGACATAAGCATAATATGCATCCCTCGGCAGATCCGCGGTATCCAGCAGTTTCTCCGCTTCCGAAAGATATTCACTGACTTTTTTCTCTGCCGCCTCCGGACCGAGTTCTGCATTCGCGAGGTCTGCCAGATTCAGATATGTCAGCGCCATTTCCGCTTCTCCGTGTTCCTGACGTTTCATCACATCAAGGGCCTTCCGGAACAGCGTTTCGGCCACCCTGTATTCACCCGTGTCCGTCAGTGCCAGCGCCATGTTGTTATACAGTCCGCCCAGCCGGATATCATCTTCCGGCATGACGGTATTGCAGATATCCGAGGCGGCGCGGTACAGCGGCAGTGCTTTCTCCGGCTGATTGAAAAAACGATACCCATTTGCCATGTTGATGATCGTCATGGCGCAGGAAAGAGAACGGTCGGATCCGGTGAGATCTGTCAGCCCGTGCGCCTTCGTGATGGCTGCCAGACATTCTTCTTTCTTCCCGAGTTCACGGTACAGATTGATCTGTTCATTCAGGATCGCCAGCTTGGCGCCGTCATTCCGGGCTTCATCCGCTTCATTCAGCCAGTAGGTCAGATGCCTTTCCGCGCTGGTATAATCCTTTTGTTCCAGATAACTGTCCAGTTTTTCCAGCAGCCGTTTCAGCGGGACAGACGAAAAGATCGCGTGCCCCATATTTTCCGGGTTGCACGGTTCCTCAAACTCCTCATTCCGCAGGATCTCTCCCGGGACCGGTACGGTTTCCTTTTCTGTCTTCACAGGCTGGACTCTCCCCGTTTCTATGCATCATCAATCTCTGTCTGCAACAACACTCTGTCTGTTATTTTACCCTATTTCCGCGAACAATACAATCCGGAGCAGGTTTCTGTGCCGACAATCATTCCGATTCCGCCGCAGATTTTCCGGAATCGCTGTAAAAAAGAGGATTTACAAAATTGCAGGATGAATTATCTTTATATATCCTGTCCGGTCTGACCGGAAAGAAAGCGTACCCTTTATGAAGTTGATCATTGCCAGTAACAATTCCGGAAAAATCAGAGAATACCGTGACATTCTGGAGCCTTTCGGCTATCAGGTCTTTTCCCAGCGCGAAGCAGGGATCGATCTTGACGTGGAAGAAACAGGCACCACTTTTGAAGAAAACGCGGTTCTGAAGGCACAGGCTGTCTGGGAACTGACACATACCTGGGTCCTGTCGGATGACAGCGGTCTGGAAGTCGCTGCGCTGAATAATGAACCGGGGATCTATTCCGCGCGTTACAAAGGACTGACCACGGAGCATGACAGAAGACTGGCTATTCTGGACGGTCTGAAAAATGTTTCCGATCGTTCCGCCAGACTGGTCACCTGTATCTGTCTGATGGACGGATCCGGGGAAATTCACACGTTCAAAGGGGTCTGGAACGGAAAGATCGCGGATCATGAGTCCGGTACCAACGGTTTCGGCTATGATCTGATCTTCATCTCTGAAGACTCGGACGGTCGTACCACAGCCGATTATCCGCTTTCATTCAAGGAAACGTTCTCTCACCGGGCCAAAGCCGCGGCACAGCTGTCCGAATGGCTGAAGCAGACTCATCCGGAAAAAGTAAACCCGGATGATCACTGAAACGGGATGCATAAAAGGACTTTACATGGATCGTTTTCTGATGTATGATATAAATGCAATTGATAATCATTATCATTTATATGGAAGGAGCAGGCCTTCATGAAGAGATTCAGCCCAAATCGGCAGGCAATTCTGGAGTGCCTGCGTTCAACGACCATCCATCCCACCGCGGACTGGATCCTTGAACAGCTTCGTCCTTCCTGGCCCAATCTGAACCTCGCGACTGTATACCGGAACCTTTTTCAGCTGAAGGAAGACGGGCTGATCCGGTCCATGGGTGTCATCGCCGGACAGGAACACTTTGATGGAAATATCGAACCGCACGCGCATGTGATGTGCAAATGCTGCGGCAGGATCGTGGACATCCCGCTGACAGAAGAAATGAGTCAGTTGATGGCACTTACCGGTTCAACCACCGGGTTTGAAGTCCAGGCGTCCCAGTTCACGGGGCTGTGTCCGGACTGCCGCGGATCCAGCAAATAAGGAGGAATCATTACGGATCCGAAAGTCATGTTCAAATTAACGTATGGTCTGTTTGTCCTGAGTACAAACCTGAACGGTAAGGACAACGGATGCATCATCAATACCGCCGTTCAGGCGGCATCCGAACCCAACACCATTTCCGTGGCCGTCAGCAAGGCCAACTTTACCCATGAGTTACTGATGTCCGCTGATGCGTTCACCGTTTCCGTGATCAGCCAGGACGCTGATTTTGAGTTGTTCAAACGGTTTGGTTTCCAGTCAGGCCACACGGTCGACAAGTTCGCCGGTTTGAATGAAGTGGAGCGTACCGATGCAGGTACCCTGGCTGTCACCAAAGGCACCAACGCGTATATTTCCGCGCTGGTCCGCCAGCGGATCGACCTCGGAAGCCACACTCTGTTTTTAGGAACTGTCACAGACGGAAAGATTCTTTCGGATTTTCCCTCCGTGACCTATGGTTACTATCAGGAAAACATCAAGCCCCGGCCTCAGAAGCGGGTCGAAAACGGAAAAACGATCTGGCGCTGCACGGTTTGCGGCTATGAATGGGAAGGCGATGAACTCCCGCCGGATTTCATCTGTCCCGTCTGCAAGCATCCGGCATCGGATTTTGAAAAAATCGTTCATGCCGAACAAAATGCGGCTATGAATATTGGTCAACCCGAAACAAAAGCATCTGTCAAGGAGGAAAAGAAAATGAAGTACGTATGTCCTGTCTGCGGTTATGTTTACGAGGGTGACAATCCCCCCGCCGAATGCCCCGTATGCCACGTTCCCGGCGATAAGTTCATCGTTCAGGGTGAAGACAAGACCTGGGCTGCCGAGCATGTGATCGGTGTCGGCAAGCAGTTCCCCGCGGACATTCCTGAAGAAGTCAAGGCTGAAATCATTTCCGGTCTGAAAGCCAATTTTGAAGGCGAATGCACCGAAGTCGGCATGTATCTGGCCATGGGCCGCGCCGCTGCCCGTGAAGGCTATCCGGAAATCGCCGAATACTGGAAGACCGCCGCTTTCGAAGAAGCCGAACATGCTGCCAAGTTCGCCGAACTGCTGGGCGAAGTGGTTTCTCCCAGCACCAAGGAAAATCTGGCTGTCCGCGTGGAAGCCGAGAACGGCGCCACCGCCGGCAAGACCGCTCTGGCCAAGCTCGCCAAGCAGTACAACCTCGATGCCATCCATGACACCGTGCATGAAATGGCCCGCGATGAAGCTCGGCATGGAAAAGCTTTCGAAGGCCTGCTGAAGAGATATTTCGGTTGATTTCCGGCTAATAAAAATAGCGGTGTGACCCGTCCGGTCACACCGCGTTATTTGTTTTCGGATTATTTCATCAGGAGGCGCATGATCTGCACCGCGTTGGCGGCAGCGCCCTTCCGGATCTGGTCGCCGCAGCACCACAGAGTGATACCGTCATCATTGGTCAGATCGCGACGGATCCGTCCGACAAAGACATCATCCTGATTGGATGTTTCAATGGGAGTGGGATAATCACGGGGCTGGGTACCGGCTTCCACCAGCTGAACACCGGGGAACTCGCGGATCGCGTCAGCAACTTCGTTCAGTTCAAGATGCTTTTCAGTGACCAGTGTCACGGAAATGGAGTGGCTTCTCATCACGGGAACACGGACGCAGGTGCAGGTGACCTTCATTTCAGGCATATGGAAGATCTTTCTGCCTTCATTCTGCATCTTCATTTCTTCATCGGTATAGCCGTTATCCTTATAAGCGCCGATGAAGGGGATCACATTGCGGACCAGCTGGGTCGGGAACTTGGTGGGAACGATTTCCTTGCCTTCCATCAGTGCCTTTTCCTGCTGTTCCAGATCGTCGATGCCCTTCTGACCCGCTCCGGAAGCGGCCTGATAAGTGCAGGCAACCATGGTCTTGATGGGAGACAGTCTCGTAATACCGGCAACAGCCATCAGGGTGATGATCGTGGAGCAGTTGGGATTGGAGATGATGCCCTTGTTTTTGAAGGCGTCTTCACCGTTGATTTCGGGAACAACCAGCGGGACATCGGGATCCATTCTGAAAGAGGAACTGTTATCAATAAAAACAGCGCCGGCATTCACGATCATGGGAGCATATTCACGGGCCATACCGCCGCCCACAGCACCCAGAACAAAGTCCAGACCCTTGAAGCTGTCTGCAGTAGCTTCACTGACGGTCACTTCACCGCCGTTGAAAGGCAGTTTCTTGCCCACGCTTCTGGCGGAAGCAAAGGGACGCAGTTCATCAATGGGAAGCTTGTATTCTTCGATACATTTCATCATTTCACGGCCGACTGCACCGGTCGCGCCCAGGATACCAATCTTATAGCCCATGATCATTACCCGCTTTCTTCTTTATTTTGGGTATAAGGCATTATATTATCCTTCCCGTTGATTATCAACTTTTTCACGGTTTTTTTGATGTTTATCCCATTTGGACAAAAAAGAGACGGGATTTTCCCGCCTCCTGTCTGTCTGATCCGGATTTATTCGATTCCGGTAACCGTATAATCCTGTGCTTCCACCGCGGTCTTCAGGACGGAATCCGCCACATCCTTCGTCAGGGTCACGACCGCGGTCCCCGCGGTATGGCTGACTTCGGCGGACGCGACACCTTCAATGGCTTCCAGGGTCTTTTTGACCCGGGCTTCGCAATGCACGCACATCATGCCTTCAATTTTCATGGTCTTCGTCATATTCTTTTCCTCCAATGTCTTTTGTATTTCTTCAAGGAGCGTGTTCAGTGTCTCCTCGTCAACCGGTTTGGATCTTCCGCGAACAGGTTTATCCGATTCAGGTTTGAAAAGGTTCAGTCTCAGCGCGTTGGACACAACGCAGAAACTGGAGATACTCATGGTCGCCGCTCCGATCATGGGACTGAGCTCCCAGCTCAGGATCCCGGCATAGCATCCCGCCGCGAGCGGAATACAGAGCGCGTTGTAAAAGAATGCCCAGAACAGGTTCTCACGTATATTTGCAAGCGTTGCCCGTGAAAGCCGGATCGCCGCGGGAACATCCGTCAGCCGGCTGTTCATCAGCACAACATCCGCCGCGTCGATGGCCACGTCCGTTCCCGCGCCCACCGCGATCCCGACATCCGCCGTGGTCATGGCAGGCGCGTCGTTGATCCCGTCGCCCACCATGGCTGTCCGTCCTGCTTCCGTCAGTCTCCGGACGACCAGTTCTTTTTCATTCGGCAGGACCCCGGCAATCACATGGTCGATACCGGTCTGTTTCGCGACATTTCCGGCAGTCCGGATCCCGTCTCCGGTCAGCAGCACCACCCGGATCCCCATTTTCTTCAGTTCATCCACTGCCTGCGGGCTTTCTTCCTTCACCGTATCCGCCACGGCAACGATCCCGAGGCATTCCTGTCCCCGGCTGAAAAGCAGCGGTGTCATTCCCTGATCCGCCAGCTTTTCCGCCTTCAGTACCACTGTCTCATCCACAGGCATCCGGGATTTCAGGAATTTCAGCGAACCGGCGCAGTATTCCGATCCGTCCATAAATCCGGTCAGCCCGTTTCCAGGTACCGCTTTCATGGACGAAACCACGGATAAAGCGATATTTCGCTTCTCACCTTCCCGGATCACCGCCCGTGCCAGAGGGTGCTCGCTGTATTTTTCCAGACTGCAGGCTGCCTGCAGCAGTTCTTCCTCTGTAATGCCGTCTGCCGGATAAATACCCGTCACTTCGGGTTCTCCACGGGTGACGGTCCCGGTCTTGTCCAGCACAACGATCCGGGTCTTCCCTGTATTCTCCATGGCTTCTGCCGTCTTGAACAGTGTTCCGTGTCTCGCGCCGACACCGTTGCCCACCATGATTGCCACCGGCGTTGCCAGTCCAAGCGCGCATGGGCAGCTGATCACCAGCACAGAGACCGCTCTGGTCAGGGCATAATCGAAACCCTTTCCGATCAGCAGCCAGATCAGCAGTGTCAGGACCGCGATGCCCGTCACCACAGGCACGAAAATTCCTGCCACACGGTCAGCCGTCTTTGCGATAGGCGCCTTGGTCGCCGCCGTCTCGCTTACGAGACGGATGATCTGCGCCAGCGAGGTATCTTCTCCGACCCGGTTTGCCTGGCACCGGATCAATCCGGTCAGGTTCACCGTTGCCGCCGAGATCCGTTCACCCGGAGCTTTGTCCACCGGCATGCTTTCGCCGGTCAGGGCTGATTCATTGACTGCCGTATTGCCTTCCAGAACGGTCCCGTCCGCCGGAATGCTCTCCCCCGGCCGGACAATGAAGATATCCTCTATCCGGATCTCACCGGCCGGAATGACCTTTTCCGTTCCGTCCCGCACCACCGTTGCCGTTTCCGGTGCCAGGCGCATCAGGGATTTCAGGGCGTCTGTCGTTTTGCCCTTTGATCTTGCTTCCAGCAGTTTTCCCACAGTGATCAGGACAAGGATCATCGCCGCGGAGTCAAAATACAGACCCTCCGTTTTTCCTTCGATCAGGACCCAACCGCTTCTCAGGAAGGAAGCGGAAGATCCCAGAGCCACCAGAGTATCCATATTGGGTGCTCCGTGAAGCAATCCTCTGAAACCGGAAATAAAGAACTTGCGATTAATGAACAGGATCGCCGCCGACAGGATCAGTTCAACCAGGCCCGTCATCAGGGGATTGCCTGTCATAAAGGCCGGAAGCGGCCAGTTCCACATACCGTGACCCATGGAGATATACATCAGCGGCAGCAGGATCAGCAGACTGACCAGCAGCCGTTTCTTCAGGACCGGTGTTTCCCGGTCCTCCAGCGGGTCAACGCCATCCGCAGCCTGTAATCCTGCTGTCCTCGGGAAGGCTCCGTATCCCGCGTCAGTCACCGCTTTCACAATGGCGTCATCGGCGGCGTTTCCTTCCACCCCCATACTGCCGGTGAGAAGGCTGACGGCGCATGTTTCGACTCCGGGTACCGACGATACGGCTTTCTCCACCCGTGCCTGACATGCCGCGCAGGACATTCCTGTGATCGTAAATTGTCTCATGCTCAGCAACCTGTTTTCGTTATCTTCAGGGAAATGACTTCCCTCTTCTCATTATTCTCTGTGAATTGGCCGCATCCTTTAAAAAATATAAAACTCTCTGTCCGGAATTCCAGGCAGAGAGGAAATGGTTTCAAAGCATTCATTGTGCTGTTTTTTTAACAAGTCGTTTGGTATATATCACGGCAAGTACGATAAACGCGGCCAGCAGCAATGCGCATATCACGATCGTGGGGATCAGTGGAATCAGTTTCAGAATGAATCCGACTTCCACCATGATCATGATCAGACCCAGGATCGAGTTGGACAGGCCGATCAATTTGGCATTCGCCTGGAGGGATTCCGGTGTGTATTGCTCGTATTCCTTGGCATGACTGTAGAGTTTTCCGCTGAAAACAGTCATAAGGCCGGTCACCAGTTCATACAGCCCGATACCGATCAGTACGATCTCCACGAGCGGAAAAGAATGCGTTACGGATCCTTCAGTCGCGGGAGCGGCGGTTTCAACAGCTTCCTGAACAGCTTCGGCGGTTTCAGCCAGACAATTACTGATCAACATTGATATTCCCCTTTCATATTAAGTTCAGTGATTTACTTGAATTATACAACAAAGATCATCGTCTATCAACTCTTTGAGAGTGCCTGATCAATACAAAAACACGTCCGGTCTTCCGAACGTGTTTACAGGGTGACCGATCCTTCCCGGATCAGTCGGACCTTTCCGGTAATACTGATTTCCCGGATCTGTTTTCCTTCTGTCCGGACTTCTGTCCGGATCATCCCGCCGGGCTGGTGGACTTCCGTCACTGTCACGGGCTCCCCCGACTCGAGTGCTTTCCATACGCCGATGGCGGCGCTTCCGCTTCCGCAGCCGCTTTCCCAGACCAGTGTTCCCGCTTCCTTCACCAGAACAAGCGGACGAATACGCTGCTGCTCCTCATTCCATTGAAGCAATCCGACCGCGTCTTCACGGTAAGCGTGTGCCCACGCCTTCAGCATGGCTTCGGCTTCCTCATCATGATCGATCCGGCCGTTCAGAATCAGATGCGTGATGCCTTCCATACGCACCGCGGTCAGCTGCCGGCCCTTTCCCCGCCACGGAAGATCCGTCGGCATACACTCCAGAACCTGAGGCATCCGGACGGTGCCTTCCCATCCATCCTCCGCGGTGCGGATCCGGCAGGTCAGTGTTCCGTCAACTCCGGATACCTCCATCGGGATATTCCGTTCCCCATCCTGTCCGTCTGTCATCATCGTCCAGGCGGCAGCGGACATCGTGGCATTGCCGCAAAACTCTCCACCCATCATCTGAAGGCGGATACGGCAGTCAGGATCTTCCGGTTTTTCCAGGAAGCCCACCTGTTCACCGCCTACCGACGAATCCGCCATGAGTCTTCCGGCAAGTTCCGGCTGTTCCTCCCGCGGAACCGGATCCGTCACCAGCACTGTAATATTGCCGGTGGGATCCATTTTCACATATCGGTAAGTGTTCATTTTTCCTGCAGCCTCTTCAGGAACTGGATCGTTCTCTCCTGGGTCGGATGATCGATCACGTCTCTGGGATCGCCCTGTTCCACGATATAGCCTTCATTCATGAAGACCACATAGTCGGACACATCCCGCGCGAATGTCATTTCATGTGTCACGATGACCATGGTCATCTTCTGTTCCGCCAGAGAACGAATGACCTTCAGGATCTCGCCGGTCAGTTCCGGATCCAGTGCGGAAGTGGGTTCATCAAAGAAAAGGATCCGTGGATTCATCGCCAGTGCCCGGGCAATCGACACGCGCTGCTGCTGCCCGCCGGACAGCTGGCAGGGGTACGCGTCGGCCTTGTCGCTCAGTCCCATCTGGGCCAGCAGCTTGCGGGCCTCCGCCTCCACTTCCTCCTTATCCCGTCCCTGAACAAGCATAGGCGCTTCCATCACGTTCTTCAGCACCGAATAATGCGGGAACAGATTGAAGTTCTGGAAAACCAGGCCGTATTTGTTGCGGATCTGCTTCAGATCCTTCTGGGGAGCATATACCGTCTTTCCGTCCACATCCGTGGCAGCGTACAGATCGTCATAGATCAGGTCTCCGCCATCCATGGTCTCCAGCAGGGTGGCACAGCGCAGCAGCGTGGATTTTCCGCTGCCGCTGGGACCGATGATGGAGACGACCTGCCCCTCATCGACCGTGATGCTGATATCCTTAAGGACTTCCGTTGTGCCGAAGCTCTTCCGGCAGTGATTGATCTGTAAAAGCGGCGCCATGTTTCAGCACTCCTTCCGTCATTTGTAGTAGTTCAGTCTCTTCTCGACACGTCCCATGACAAAGTCCACGATCGCGTTGAATACGAAGTAGAAAACACCCGCGACCACAAAGGGCAGGAAACTCGTCTGGGAATTGGCGATCTGCTTGCCGATGGTGAACATTTCCTGATAGGAAACGGTAAACGCCATGGAAGTATCCTTGACCAGTGTCACAACTTCATTGGTGATGCTGGGCAGGATGCGCTTCACCACCTGCGGCAGAATGATGCGCATGAATGTCTGGCTCTTGCTGTATCCCAGTACTTCCGCCGCCTCATACTGACCTACGGGCATGGACCCGATCCCGCCGCGGTAGATCTCCGCGAAATAGGCAGCATAGTTGATGGCAAAAGCGACCACGACGGGGATCAGCTTATTTCTGGCGACACCAAACCCGAACAGATAATACGGACCATAGGTCACAGCCAGCAGCTGAAGCATCAGCGGGGTCCCGCGCAGTACGGATATGACTGCCCGTGTAATACCTGAGACCACCTTGTTTTTGCTCATGCGAAGCAGCGCCACCAGCATTCCCAGCGGAAGAGAAAACAGCAATGTCAGGAAAAAGATCGCGCAGGTCTTTCCGAGACCCTCGCTCATTTTCGCCATCATGGTCCATATCGTCATACATAAACCTCATTTCTAAAGACGGAAAAGTCCCGGAAGTGAAACACTTCCGGGGCGCAATCATGCAAACGCCTGATTACTTGTTGAGGAAGATCAGGTTGGGAACGAGGTCCGCGTACTCTTCCTTCGAAGCGATATCAGCATAGGTGCCGTTTTCCACCAGCTGAGCCACAGCGTCTTCCATCTGGGCGCACAGTTCAGCGTCAGTGGAGCGGAAGGCAATACCGTACTGTTCTTCACCCAGCACTTCGTCCAGGATCACGAAGCCTTCGTTTTCGGCAATCCAGGCTTTGGCAACAGGCATATCAACAAATACAGCGTCCACAGCACCGCCGCCCAGTTCGGCGAAGCAGTTCAGGAAGCTCTGGCAGGTCACGACATCGGCGAAAGTGGCCTTCAGGTCATTCAGGTCTTCGTTCAGCATGGCTTCACCGGAGGTGCCCAGTTGAACCGCGACCAGCTTGCCGGCCAGATCGGCGGTGGAGGCGATACCGCTGTCAGCCTTGACAACGACCACCTGACCGTTTTCAAAGTAAGGAGCGGACAGAACATAGCCTTTTTCCTTCATGCTGTCCACAATGGTCATTCCGGACCAGACACAGTCACATTCACCGGCATCCAGCTGGATCAGTTTTTCGTCCCAGTTGACACCGAAGATTTCGAAATCCCAGCCCAGCAGATCACAGGCAGCCTTGCAGATCTCAACGTCGAATCCTGTGTACTCACCGTCATCTCCCAGGTAGGAGAAGGGGGGATATTCAGGGTCGATACCCATAATGAACTTTCCTTCGGCAAAAACGCTCGCGGTCATCGCGAGAAGCACAACGGCCAGTACCAGAGCAATAATCTTCTTCATAAATCAAAATCCTCCTTAACGATTGAACATCGTCTTTGTTACGTTAGCACTTTATCACTTTACTATACTAAAGTCAACCCCTTTTTATAATTTTTATGACCTTTTTTTCTTTTCGGAAAAATGCATGCTGCAACTTCTTTCTTGCAAATCCGCCCTCATAAACGTATAATTAATGTTGGAAAGATATGCGGAAAGGAAGCCATTCATGCCGGACTCACAGGATATGATGTCCCGTCTGAATCAGAGCGGGCGCAAGCTGAGCAAAGGTCATCGCAGGATTGCCGAATACATCACGGATCACTATGACGAAGCCGTTTTCATGACTGCCGCGCGGCTGGCCGAGCAGGTCAATGTCAGTGAATCCACCGTAGTCCGCTTTGCCGCCGCCATGGGTTACAGCGGTTATCCCCAGTTGCAGCGCAGTCTGCAGGAACTGGTTTCCCACAGGCTCACCGCCAATGAACGTTTCCGCCGCACTTCCGATATTGATCCCAGATCAGTTCTCTCCACGGTACTGAAAGCCGATATGCAGAATCTCCATTCCACCCTGGAAGAACTCGACCCCGATGTTTTCGATGCCGTGGTTGAAAGATTGCTTTCCGCCAAAGCTATCTATATCATGGGGCTCCGTTCCGCCGCGCCGCTGGCGCAATTTCTGGGATATTACCTTCATTTCATTTTTGAGGATGTCCATCTCGTATCCAACGGGGATACGGATGTATTCGAATCCATCTCCAATCTGAAAAGCGATGATGTGCTCATCGGCATCTCCTTCCCCCGGTATTCCACCCGGACTCTGGATGCCATGCGTTTTGCCAAGCACAGCGGAGCACAGGTCATTGCCCTGACGGACGGTCCCATGTCCCCCCTTTGCGAGATTGCCGACGCCTGTCTGACCGCACGGACTGACATGTCTTCCTTTGTGGATTCCATGGCCGCGCCTTTCAGCGTGATCAACGCACTGCTGGTCGCGCTCGGTCTTCACCGGAAGGAAGCGCTCGGGGAACATCTGAAACAGCTTGAAAACCTCTGGGCAACCTACCGTGTCTATCTGGAAGAGGAGGGCCGTCATGGCTGAGATCCTGATCATCGGTGCCGGAGCCGCCGGACTCATGGCCGCCATTCATGCCGCGGACGCGGGCGCGAAAGTCACGCTCCTGGAGCATAATGAAAAAGCCGGGAAAAAGATCTACATCACCGGCAAGGGCCGCTGCAATGTCACCAATGACTGCACCGCGGACGAGTTCATGCGGGAAGTGGCCCGGAATCCCCGTTTTCTGTACAGTGCCCTCAGTTATTTTTCCCCGCAGGATATGATGGATCTGCTGACCCGTTCCGGCTGTCCCGTTATGGTTCAGCGCGGCCGCCGGGTCTTTCCGGAAACCGAAAAGGCCAGTGATGTCACCCGCGCACTGCTTTCTCTGCTTCAGAAGCGCGGCGTTCAGATCCGTCTGAATACGGAAGTCAGCCGCCTCGGAACGGAAGACGGCAGGATCACGGGAGTATATCTGAAAAACGGCTCATTCCTTCCCGCGGATAAAGTGATCGTTGCCACCGGCGGCGTCAGTTATCCTTCCACCGGTTCCACCGGGGACGGTTACCGTTTCGCCGAATCTGTCGGTCATACCGTTCTGCCTCCCCGGGCTTCCCTTTCCGCGCTGGAGACTGTGGATGAGTGGCCGGCCAAATTGCAGGGTCTGTCCCTGAAAAATGTCACGCTGACCCTGCGCAAGGGTAAAAAAGTCCTCTATTCGGAACTGGGTGAAATGCTTTTCACTCACTTCGGGATCTCCGGTCCTCTGGTACTGGAAGCCAGCTGTCATCTGCCCGAGGATCTGAACGAAGTCTCTCTGACGCTGGATCTGAAACCCGGTCTGGATGTGCAGCAACTGGATGCCCGCCTCCGCCGCGAGTTTGAATCTTCCGGAAAAAAACTGCTCCGGAATGTCCTTCCTTCCCTGCTGCCGGGACATCTGGCAGAACTGTTTCCCGGTCTTTGCGGGATTTCCGTGGAGACCCCCTGTAATCAGATCACCGCTGCCCAGCGCGATCAGCTGATTGCCGTGCTGAAGGCGCTGCCCTTCCGGATCCGCCGGCTTCGCCCGATTGCCGAAGCCATTGTGACCCGCGGCGGTGTGCAGGTTCGGGAAATCGATCCAAAAACCATGGAAAGCAAGCTGGTTTCCGGTCTCTACTTCGCCGGGGAAGTCCTGGATGTGGACGCCCACACCGGCGGCTATAACCTGCAGATTGCTTTCTCCACCGGCGCACTGGCCGGTCATTATGCGGCAAATGATCATGCCGACTGATAAGGAGCCTCTGATACTCAATGCACTATGTTGTTGTCGATTTTGAATGGAATCAGCCCATGTCCTGGCAAAGCAGCACCTTCAAGGAAGTCGGCGATCAGCTGATTTTTGAAATGATTCAGGTGGGTGCCGTCAAACTGAACGATCAGCTGGAGATCGTGGATTCCATTTCCATACCGATTGCTCCCACCGTTTATGTCCGCATCCATCCCCGTATCCGCCGCATGACCGGTCTCGGTCAGGAGGAACTGGCCGGTGCCCCTGCTTTTAATGAAGCCATGGCCCAGTTTGCCGAATGGTGCGGTGAAGATTATGTCCTGCTGACATGGGGCTGCGATGATGTCAGCGTCCTGCAGCAGAATCTGGATTTCTTCCACTGCGAAACTCCGCTTGCTTCCATGTACGATATTCAGCGTCTCTTCAGCGATGTACACAAATGCAAGGACCGTAAAGGTCTGAAGACCGCCATGGAAATGCTGGAGATTGATCCGGAGGAAGAACGTCCTTTCCATAACGCGCTTCATGACGCCTGGTATACCGCCAAGGTCTTTCAGGCGCTTCCCGATCCCGCCGCGGTCCTGAAATACGGTCAGACGCCCAAAAAGCTGATCCACAGCGCGCGTCACACAAAAGAGAAAGTCCCGGGCGAAGCCTTTGCCACCGTGGCGGAAGGACTGGCTTCCCCGTCCGCTCTGCAGCCTGTCTGCCCCCGTTGCGGCCGCGCCGCCGTTCTGGACGGTACGTATGTCAAGCAGTGCCCCGGCAAATATATCGGGATCGCGAAATGCGACCACCACGGAAAACTGCTGGTCCGTCTGCATTTCAAGCCCTCAGATGACGGAATGAAATGGATGTACCGTTCCTTCAGTACCGCCACACCGTCCAATGTCGCCTATGTCCATACAAAAGCACTTCAGATGGAAGCGAAAAACGCCCGCTATCTGGAAGAGCACGGTTATCTCCCGGACCCCGATGAGGAAGTCATGAACGCCGAACGGACGGATATGCCCTTTGACGACTGACTTTCCCGTTTCCCATTTCAATTCGGCTTTATTGTGCGTTCACAATCATATATGAAGGAGGTTATTTCATGCTGATCCATAACAAAGACAAATCAGTCACTCTGCCCGAAGGCGCCTCCGCGCGCGTATGCCTGCAGAAACTGGACGCGTTTCCGACAGGTACCCTGGCCGCGCTCAGCGGCGGTATCGTGGTGGAACTCAACGATCCCATCCGTTCGGACTGCAATCTTTCTCCCCTGACTCTGGCCGATGAAGAAGGGCGCAGGATCTATGAGCGTTCCCTGCGTTTTGTCATGCTGCTGGCTCTGAAGCATCTGTATCCCTTTGAACAGGTCCGGATCGAATATTCCGTCGGTTACGGCGTGTTTGTCCGTCTCCCGGGAATCGATCTGCACCGGCAGGATATCGTCCGGATCGAAAACGAAATGCGCCGCATCACGGAGCAGGATCTTCCTTTTGTACGGAAGCAATGGACCCGTGAAGACGCCATTGCCTATTTTGAGGAAGAGCAGCAGCCGGACAAGGTGGAACTGCTGAAGCACCGTCCCGCCGCCAACATCACCATGTATTCCATTGATGATATGTGGGAATACTTCTATGGCGCCATGACCGTCTCCACCGGTTATGTGAAGGTCTTTACGCTCTTTGAACTGCGCGGCGGCTTTGTGCTCCAGCTCCCCGCCGGAGCGGACTTCGATCACGCCGCTCCCTATATCTACCGTCCGAAGCATCTGGAAGTTTTTGCCCAGAGCGCCCGCTGGTGCGAGATCCTGGGGATCAACAATGTCACCGATGTGACAAACATGATCGAAGAAAAGCGTTTCCGCAACTTCATCCGGGTCAATGAAGCCCTGCACGAAAAAGCCATTGACGAGATTGCCGAAAAGATCGTCAGTGACAATAAACACATCGTTCTGATCGCCGGTCCTTCCTCCAGCGGCAAGACCACCTTCGCCGGAAGGCTGGCCATCCATCTTCAGACCTATGGTCGGAAGTCCCGCCGTTTCAGTCTGGATGACTTCTTTATCAACCGCGACGAGACCCCGCTTCAGCCGGACGGTACCCGGGATCTGGATGACTTCTCCGTGCTCGATCTGCCGCTCCTCGCGGATAAGATCCAGGATCTGCTGGCCGGAGAAGAAGTGGATATGCCTGTCTTCAATTTCATCACCGGACGAAGGGAATACACCGGTGATCTGACCAGACTGGAACCGGACGAGATCCTGATCCTCGAAGGCACACACGGTCTGAATCCGAAACTGGTGGGTTCCTTCCCCGCCTATGAAGTTCACCGGATCTTTGTCAGCGCCCTGACCTGCCTGAATCTGGATGACCATAACCGGATCCGTACCACAGACGTCCGTCTTCTCCGCCGGATCGTCCGCGACATGAATACCCGCGGTTATTCTCCCGAGGAAACACTGGCCGGCTGGCCCAGTGTGCGCCGCGGTGAGGAAAAATGGATCTTTGCTTTCCAGGAAAACGCGGACAGCATGTTCAATTCCGCGCTGCATTATGAACTGCCGGTCCTGAAGCATTACGCCTATGCGCTGCTGAAGGATATCCCTCCGGAATCCGCCAACTATCTGCCCGCGCGCCGGCTGATCAAGACCCTGAACTACCTGCCTGATCCAGACGAAGCGATTCTCAGCGAGATCCCCGCTCTGTCCCTGCTCCGCGAGTTTATCGGCGGATCCACCATGGATGAAAACTGATGGATATTAAATCAGTCCTGCCCGGTTTGACCGGGCAGGACTTTCTTGTTCCCTGCGCAGGAAGAATCATTTGCTCTTTTTCTTGATTTCGGCAATCTTCAGTGCCGCATCTTTATCGATCACTTCAATGCCGTTCTGTTCAGCGATCTCCGCGATCTGGAGAAGCGCCGCCTTCATGAAGGGACGCGGGATCTGCGTATAGAGTTCACAGGCTTCCTTGGTGAATTTCACCTTGGTATCCAGACGTTCGGCGCAATACATGACGCTTTCCACAGAGCCGTTGTTGCTGGCGGCAATCGGTTCGGAAACAGGCAGAAAGCCTCTGAACCGCTTATACCAGAAGTTTTTGCTGTCGTGATATCCGTAGTCCACGGGGACGCTGGGGAATGAATGTTTTTTGAGTCCGTTTTTCAGATTATCGGCATACTTGCCTTCCATCAGGATCGTATCGATCCGGAGGATGAAGTGGCAGCCGAATTTGGACGTGATCCCGTTGAAATTGTTATAAGGAGGCTCCACCCCTTCCAGTTCGCCCACGTGTTCACGGCTTTTATAGCCGTCTTCCAGTTCTTCCATCCAGGTGCATTCGATCACCTGATACGCGTTTTTCACAATCAGCGGGCGTTTTCCTTCCGCTTCACCCGGAACAAGTTCAAAACAGCAGTCCTTCATCTTTTCCGCGGATGTCTTTCCGGGAAAGCCGAGGCGGACCAGTTCGCGGAAAGATTTACGGTCATCTTTGATAAAGCAGAGTGCGCACTTTCCGTTGCGCAGGATATTCTGGGCGGTATTGGAAGAGTTGCGGCATTCCAGGATCATGGCATACGAATCCTTGCCGGCAATATAGTACGGAAAGACAAGAGAATAGCTCCCGATATTGGTGGTCCCGTCCTCGCAGAGTGTGGAAACAGCGACCGTAGGCATGGGGAAGAAGAGGTTATTCTGATAGAAATTATCGACAACCTTCAGGCTTTTGAAAGCAGACATAGTATCGATCTCCTTGTGATATTTTTCCTGCATTCATGATATCACATGAGTTTCGTCCCTGACGTGACGAAAAAGTGCAATCCGACGGGACAAAAGTCAGCGGAACACTTTCTGAAAGGGTGATCCTGTTTTGCTTTTCGGATGAGCTCACAGCATCCTGTCCGCAGTCTGCGGTCTGCCGCTGTTGTATACAGGGTCCGTCCGGACAGTTATCTGCATCTCTTCTGCACTTTTTGTCCGTTTGATTGACATTCAAAGATTTTGTACGTACAATATATGCATTGTTCGCGAAAAATGTTCACGAAATCCCAAAGGAGGTCCCTTTATGAAGAAGATCGTTTCTCTCATCCTGACCCTGGCGATCGCCATGGGTTGCGCGTCCGTACTGGCGGATGTCAGCGGCAAAAAGCCCGCCGACTATGATCCTGCCCTGTATGAACTGGCGGAAAAATACGGTTTCAAGATCGGTATCTGTCTTTCTCCGGAACATCTCGGTGTTTCTTCCACTTACCGTGATTTCCTGGCCGCCCATTTCAACACCACTACTTGCACTAACGAGACCAAAGCTTATTCCCTGCTGGATCAGAAAGCTTCCAAGGCTGCCGAAGACGGCATGCCTGTCATGAACTACACCACAGCCGACAAGATGCTCAAGTGGGCCTCCGCGCACAACATCGGTGTCCGCGGTCACGTGCTGACCTGGGACGCTTATATGAGCGAATGGTTCTTCCATGAAGACTATGACGAAAAGAAACCCGTTGCCTCCCGCGAAGTGATCCTCGCCCGGATGGAAAGCTATATCACTCAGGTCATGACCCATTTCGAAACCGAGTTCCCCGGTGTCATCTACTGCTGGGACGTGGTCAACGAAGCCATGGGCGATAACGGAAATGAATACAAATACGGTGACAAAGCCCATATCCGCACAGTGCGTAACGGAGCTCCGAACCCGTTCTATGAATATGTCGGCCGCGATTATGTGGCCTATTCCTTCCTGTATGCCCGCAACGCCGCCGAAGCCATGGGTGCGGATATCAAGCTGTTCTACAACGACTATAACATGCTCTATGCCGACAAACGCAACGCCGCGAAATACCTGGTCGAATGGATCAACTCCTTCGCGCAGGATGAAAATGGAAACAACCGCAAGCTCATCGACGGTATCGGCATGCAGGGCTACATGGGCGGATACGGTCAGCAGCAGGGCTGCATGGCAGATGATCTGATCACCAACACTCATGACAGTATCGTGGCCTTCCAGAAGCTGGGCATGGAAGTGCATATCACCGAAATGGCCCTGCGTAACTACGACGAAACGAAGATGGCCGAGCACGCTGAATTCTACGGCAAAATGTTTGACATGCTGAAGAACATCAACACCGAACTGGGTGAAAACGTTCTGACCAGCGTCACCATGTGGGGTGTCAGCGATGTCACGCCCAACGCCTGGAACGAATACAGCTGGAAGCTGAACAGCACCTACGGCGGGATCCTGACCGAAAAGAACGAGATCAAGACTTCCTTTGATGCCATGTACAACTCCCTGCTGGGCAAATAATCTCTGACCAACGTCAAAAACGGGTGCATCCGCACCCGTTTTTTCATTATCCACTATCCCCTATCCACTTGCTGACAGAAGCGCAGTGCCCCGCACTACGCTTCTATCAGCTCAATTCCCTTTACATCCTGTTCTGTAACCGTCATATACAATGTATGCTGATTCGTGTAGATCACCATTCCCGGAGCGGCTCCGGACGGTTTCTTCACGTATTTCCTCAGCGTATAGTCGACCGGCACCTGGGACGACCGTTGTCCCTTGCTGTACCAGGCCGCCAGGATCGCGGCTTCCTTCAGGGTGCTGTCCGGAACTTCACCCTCTGTCCGGATGATCACATGACTTCCGGGCATATCCTTGGCATGCAGCCAGGTCTCGTTACCCTTTGCACTGGTCGTCAGCCGGTCATTCTGAGGAGCATTCTTGCCTACATGGATCTCAAAGCCGTCTGAAGACAGATATCTGTATGGCTTGCTTTGAGGCAGGGTCCGCTGCTGTCTCCGGTTGGTCACTTTTTTCATATAGCCGGTCCGGACCAGTTCCTGACGGATCTCCTCCAGTTCGCTTTCCCCGACACATTTATCCACATCCAGAAGCATGGTTTCCAGATAGTTCAGTTCAGCCAGTGTCTTTTTCTTCTGTTCCGCCGCGGTCTCCCGGGCGTTTCTGGCCTTCTGGTATTTTTTGAAATACCGCTGGGCATTCTGGGAAGGTGTCATCTGAAGATCCAACGGCACTGTCATTTCTCCGCCGTCGGGAGCATACCAGTTGACCAGCTTTGCTTCCGTCATGCCTTTTTTCAGCTGGTACAGATTGGCGTTGATCAGTTCGCCCATGATCCGGTATTCATCCATCCGTTCCGCGGATGCCAGTTCTTCTTCCTGCAGGGCCAGTTTCTTCTCGCAGCGTTCCACCTGTCCCTTCAGCATATGCACCATGCCGGTGCTCTTCTGTCTCAACCGGTCCTGCCGGTCACGGGTATCGAAATACTCATCCAGTGCCCCGCTGAGCGTATTGCACTTTTTCTGCGAATCCAGATCAAGGCTCAGATAAGCAAATGGAAGAATGTCCAGCGGTTCTCCGTCGCCGTCCGTCAGGATGCGCGGATCTGCCATCTCAGGCAGGCGCCGGAAAAGTACCGTCAGTTTTCCCGCAAGGCTGTTCCAGTCGGCACTCCGGTCCTGTCCGGCGGGCAGGACACGGTAAGCCAGTTCCGCGGCCGCCTGCATACTCAGTCCGGACACAGAAGCCGCGAGGGCCTTTTTCAGAGGAAGATCCCCCTCCCGTTCCAGTCTTTCCGCCAGTTCTCCCGCGACAAGAGTTTCCGGATCCAGTTTGTCCTGTCCGGGCGGCGGAAGATAGGGCAGACCGGGCTGGATCTGTCTCACGCGGCTCATATCGATGCCCACATGGCGGGTGGCTTCCAGGACACGGTTGTTTTCATCCAGAAGCATCAGGTTGGAATGGCGGCCCATGATCTCCAGCACCAGGGTCCGTTTTACATGATCGCCCATTTCATTGACAGTATCCATATCCATATGAACGATCCGGTCGCCCGCGATCTGGCGCACACTCAGCACGCGTCCACCCATCAGCTGCTTTCGCATCAGCATACAGAGCGCCGGCGGTTCCAGCGGGTTGGCAAAATTGCTGTCCGTCAGATGGCAGCGAGCGTTGTTCGGTGACGCGCACAGCAGCAGCTTCCGGTTGGCATTGTCATTCCGGATCACCATGACCACGGTGTCCCGTTCCGGCTGGGTGATCCTGTCGATCCGCCCGCCGGTCAGCATCCGGTCCAGTTCTCTGGCCGCGAACCCGGCAGTCAGTCCGTCCATGGGCATATCATCAGCTCCTTGCAAAAAACGTCCTCCGAAGGTCTCTGCGAGCCGTTATCCGGAGGCGTTTCTTTATCCATTATATATTGATGAACGCCCGAAATGCAATTGACTTTTAAGGCTTTTTGGTCTATTCTGATTAAGTGTGATATTTTTGTCACACTATAGGAATGAATTGATTATCAGGAGGCAGTATCCGATGAAGAAACCCGTTGTGCTGGTTGTCATGGACGGCGTGGGCGAGACCCCGAACGAACTTGGCAACATGGTCATGAAAGCCACCACTCCCACCCTCGATGAATTGAAAGCCAACGATCCTTTCCGGATCATTAAGGCTCACGGAACCGCCGTGGGGCTTCCTTCCGATGACGATATGGGCAACAGTGAAGTCGGCCACAACGCGCTGGGCTGCGGTCAGATCTACTCTCAGGGCGCCAAGCTGGTCAACGAATCCATCGAAAGCGGCAAGATCTACGCTTCCGAAGCATGGAAAGATCTGGCTGCCAATGTGAAAGCCAACAACAGCACTCTGCATTTCATCGGTCTGCTGTCCGACGGCAATGTCCACAGCAACATCAGCCATCTTCTGGCCATGCTGAAGCAGGCCAAGTCCGAAGGCATCCATTCCGTGCGTTGCCATATCCTGCTCGACGGCCGTGACGTTCCCGCCACCTCTGCCCTGGAATATGTGGCTCAGCTGGAAGATGCCCTCGCCACACTGAACGATGCGACATTTGATGGCCGGATCGCTTCCGGCGGCGGCCGTATGCAGATCACCATGGACCGTTATCAGGCCAACTGGGGCATGGTGGAACGCGGCTGGAACACTCATGTACACGGTGAAGGCCGCCAGTTTGCCACTGCTGCCGAAGCCGTAAAAGCTTTCCGTGATGAACTGAATGTCATCGATCAGGACCTGCCCGCCTTCGTCATTGCCGAAAACGGTCAGCCCGTCGGTCCCATGAAGGACGGTGACAGCGTGATCCTGTTCAATTTCCGCGGTGACCGCGCTCTGGAGATCTCCATGGCTTTCGACGGAGACGCCTCCTTTAACTATTTCGACCGCGGTGTAATCCCTCAGGTCAAGTACGCCGGCATGCTGCAGTACGACGGTGACCTCTGCATCCCGAAAGCCTTCCTGGTGAATCCTCCGGAGATCCGTCATACGCTCACCGAACTGCTGGTCGAAAACGGCATCAACGAATACGCCTGCTCCGAAACCCAGAAATACGGCCATGTGACCTACTTCTGGAACGGCAACCGCAGTGAAAAGTTCTCCGAGGAACTGGAAACCTGGCAGGAAGTTCCCTCTGATGTCCGCTCCTTTGATGAATGCCCCTGGATGAAGGGCACCGAGATTGCCGACCTGGTGATCTCCGCCATCGAAACCGGCAAGTACGGTTTCATCCGCTGCAACTTCCCCAACGGTGACATGGTGGGCCATACCGGATCCCTGCTGGCCACCGAGATCGCCGTGGAGAGCGTTGACCTGTGTCTCGCCCGCATCCGCAAGGCCTGTGACGAACACGGCTGCATTCTGGTCGTAACCGCCGATCACGGTAATGCTGACCAGATGCTGGAAAAGGATAAGAAGGGCAATATCGCGCCCCGTACCGCTCACAGCCTGAACCCCGTTCCCTTCATTATCCATGATCCGGATGAAAAGCATGAAATGAAGGACGGCAATTTCGGTCTGGCCAATGTGGCTCCCACCGTAGCCGGTCTGCTGGGACTGAAGCCCTATGACTGCTGGGAACCCTCCATGCTGAAATAATCCATGAACCGGGCGATCCGCCCGGTTTTTCCAATGAAGGAGGTCTGTTTTCCGTGACATTTCCTTCCGAAACCACCTCCCGCCGGATCGCCGTGATCGGCGGGGTGAACATGGATATTACCGGGACCCCGGATACCGCCATGATCGACGGAGACTCCAACCCCGGCACGGTCGTCCTGTCTCCGGGCGGAGTGGGACGCAATCTCGCGGAAAATCTTCGCCGGCTTGGAAATCAGGTATATATGGTCACCGTTTTCGGAGAGGACGCCAATGCGGAGATCCTAAAGAAACACTGCCTTGATCTCGGATTCGATCTTTCCATGTCTGTCACTGTTCCCGGCGGCCGGACCTCCGTTTATCTCTGTCTGAACGGTTCTGACGGCAATGTGCTGGGTGCCGTTTCCGATATGACCATTCTGGACAGGATCACTCCGGAGCTTCTGGAACCGCTGCTTCCGGAGCTGAACCGCATGGATGGCGTTTTCATGGATGCGAATCTTCCGGAAGAAGTTCTGACTTTTCTCGGCCGGAATCTGACAGTCCCCCTGATTGCCGATCCCGTTTCCGTGAAGAAATCCGTGCGGCTGAGAGATGTACTTCCGTATCTTCTGACCATGAAGCCCAATGTCCCGGAGGCGGAACAGCTGACCGGGATCCGGATCGGCACCGATGCCGGTCTGGAAAAAGCAACTGAAGCGTTATACGCGTGCGGAGTCAAAAACATATTCATTTCTCTGGGAGCACGCGGCGTTCACGTGTATGACGGGATCAGTCACCGGAATCTGCCCTGCTGTCCGGGTCCCGTCGTCAATACCACCGGCTGCGGTGACGCTTTTCTGGCTTCCGCCGGAGACGCTCTGCTTGCCGGTCTCAACGCGGTCGAAGCCGCCTCGGCCGGTCTGACCGCTTCCGCCCTGTGTGCCCGGACAACCCTGGCCGTATCCCCGGATCTGACCCGGAACCGTTTGTATACCGTTCCCACCGGTCCATCTGTCTGAACGATCTTCTGTAGGAGGTAGTACGATGAATCTGTCCGCTTATCTGTCCGTTTCTGACGAAGTCCGCGAAGCGCTTGCCGCCGGCAAGCCGGTCGTGGCACTCGAATCGACCATCATCAGCCACGGCATGCCCTATCCCCGGAATGTGGAAACAGCGCTGAACGTGGAAAAGATCATCCGTGAAAACGGTGCTGTCCCCGCCACCATCGCCATCATCGGCGGTAAGATCACCGTGGGCTGCACCCCGGATCAGATCGAATATCTCGGTAAGAAGGGGCTGGCAGTCACCAAGGCCAGCCGCCGTGATCTGCCCGTGCTTCTGGCCCGCGGCGAAGATGGTGCCACGACCGTGACCACCACCATGATCGGTGCCGCGCTGGCAGGCATCCGTGTCTTTGCCACCGGCGGTATCGGCGGTGTGCATCGCGGAGCCGAAACCACCATGGATATCTCCGCCGATCTGGAAGAGCTGGCGGAAACCCCGGTCATGGTCATCTGTGCCGGTGCCAAGAGCATTCTGGATCTGGGACTCACGCTGGAATATCTGGAGACCAAAGGCGTACCCGTCATCGGTTACGGCACGGAAGAACTTCCGGCGTTCTACACCAACAAGTCCGGCTTTAAAGTCGATTACTGTCTCAACACCCCCAAAGAGATTGCCGATGCTTTCAAAGTCAAGCTGGACTGCGGTCTGAAGGGCGGCATGCTGATCACCAATCCCATCCCCGCGGAATATGCCATGGATCCGGACTACATCAGCAAAAATATCGATGACGCCATTGCCGAATGCAACCGTCTCGGCATCAAGGGCAAGCAGACCACTCCCTATCTCCTGGACAAGATCCAGAAGCTGACCGGCGGCAAGAGTCTGGAAGCCAACATCCGTCTGGTCTATAACAACGCCCGTCTGGGTGCTCTGGTGGCTGCCGAAATGTGTAAATAAGGAGGTCCTCTTGATGCTGACAGTTCCTGTAACTTCAAATGACCCCCTGATCCGCGTCATGGGCCGGGTCGATCCGGATCTCCGTCCGCTCACGCTGGACTGGACCGGGACCGGCGTTGAAGTCCGTTTTAAGGGCTCCGCACTCTGGGCCGAGCTGGAAGCGCCTGCCGCTTCCCCCGTCATGTGGATGATCGTCCTGTGCGACGGACATCCGGTCTGCCGTTTCCCCGTGGAACAGGGCCGCCGTTTCTATCCGCTGGTTCTGGGAATGGAAGCGGAGAAGGAGCGTCTGGTGACTCTGATGAAGGAGACCCAGCCCATGCCGAGCGATCCCGATGCGACCGTATTCATCCATGCACTCCGGGCGGAAGGCGAATTTCTGCCGCTGACTTCACGGAAATACTTCATTGAATTTCTCGGAGACAGCCTCACCAGCGGCGAAGGCGCGCTTGCTCCCGCCGGCAATGACGAGTGGATCACGCCCTGGTTCACCGCGTGGGGCAATTATCCCTATACCGCCTGCCGGGTACTGGATGCTGATTTTCAGATCCTGTCCCAGAGCGGATACGGTGTCTGCTGGGACTGGCAGCATATTGCCGAAAACAATATGACGGACGGTTATGAACTGACCGCCGGAGTGCTTTCCGGGCCTTCCGCGGAAGCCAGAGGCTGCCGGAAACCGTGGAGATTCGCCCGTCAGCCGGACATTGTCTGCATCCGCCTCACCACCAATGACCAGAACGGCATGAACATGAAGGACTCTTTTGCCGAAGACCGTGAGACCGTGATCCTCGGGGCAAAAGCCCTGATTGAAAAAGTCCGGAAGCATAATCCGGAAGCAAAGATCGTCTGGATCCTGCCTTCCACCGACTGCCATCCGGAACTGGCTGCCGAAGCGGTCAAGCGCTGCGTCGCGGAAGGCATGGACCGGCTGTATACCTTCACCCTGCCGGATTACGGACCGGATGACCTGGGTGCCCGTTTCCATCCCTGCGCCCGTTGGAACCGGAACGCCGGTCATCTCCTTGCCGGATACCTCAGAACCCTGCTCCCTGCCCAGTAACCGGTATTTCTCTTCACTATCCACTAAGGCGTCGTCTCTCCTAATCCCTAATCCCTAATCCCTAATCCCTAATCCACTGCACTTTCCGTGTACAAGCATTGACGCGCTTGTCCCGAAAAGACTATAATTTTATCGATATCGATTTATTCAGAGGAAGGAGGCGTTCCCGTGGCAAAACTGACTATCGCGCGGGAGATCTGTAAGGGTTGCGGCCTGTGTGCCGACGCTTGTCCCAAGAAGCTGCTCGCTCTCAGTAAAGAGATCAATACGAAGGGATATCATCCCATCGCCATGACGGATCAGGAGAAATGCATCGGCTGCGCATTCTGCGCGCGGATGTGTCCTGACGCTGTCATCAAAGTAGAAAAATAAGAAGGAGGTGCGTATCCATGGGTGAGAAAATGCTCATGAAGGGGAACGAGGCCATCGCCGAAGCTGCCATTCAGGCCGGATGCCGCTTCTTCTTCGGCTATCCCATCACTCCCCAGAACCAGATCCCGGAATACATGTCCAAGCGTCTGCCCAAGATCGAGGGCGGATGTTTCCTGCAGGCGGAAAGTGAAGTTGCCGCCATCAACATGGTCTATGGCGCCGCCGGTGCCGGTGCCCGTGTTATGACTTCTTCCTCTTCTCCCGGAATCAGCCTGAAGCAGGAAGGCATCAGCTATATCGTCGGTGCCGAACTGCCCTGCGTGATCGTCAATATGGTCCGCGGCGGCCCCGGTCTGGGCTCCATTCAGCCTGCCCAGAGCGACTATTATCAGTCCACCCGCGGCGGCGGTCACGGTGACTACCGCATGCTGGTTCTGGCTCCCTCCTCTGTGCAGGAAGCTGTGGAACTGACCCAGAAAGCTTTCGATCTGGCGGATAAGTACCGCAACCCCGTGCTCGTCATGGGTGACGGTCTCATCGGTCAGATGATGGAACCTGTTGAGATGCCCGACTATCAGAAGCCTGCCGATCTGCCCGAGAAGACCTGGGCTGCCACCGGCTGGTCTCCCGACTGCGGTCGTGACCGTGCCATCATCAACAGCCTGTATATCGATCCCGCCGTACTGGAAAAACATGTCAACAAGCTGTACGCCAAGTACGCCGTGATGGAACAGACTGAATGCCGCTGGCAGGAAGAAATGACCGAAGACGCCGATTATGTCATCGTCGCCTACGGCACCACTGCCCGTATCGCCCGCAGCGCCATGCGCAAACTGCGCGAAGAAGGCATCAAAGCCGGTCTGATCCGTCCCATCACCCTGTGGCCCTTCCCCTCTGCCGCGATCGCCAAAGCCGCCGAACACGCGAAGGCTTTCCTGTCCGTGGAAATGAGCATGGGACAGATGGTGGATGATGTGAAACTGGCTGTGGAAGGCAAGAAACCCGTTTATTTCTTCGGCCGGACCGGCGGTATCGTACCCACCGTCCGTGAGATCATCACCGAAATTGAAAATCTGGCAAAGGAGGGCAAATAATCATGGCTGTTGTATACGAGAAAACAAAGCTCCTGACAGACAAACCCCTCCATTACTGCCCCGGCTGCACCCACGGCATTATTCACCGTCTGGTGGCCGAAGCTCTGGATGAACTGGGCGTGCAGGATCATACCATCGGTATCGCTCCCGTCGGATGCGCCGTGTTCGCCTATGACTATTTCAACTGTGACATGATGGAAGCGGCCCACGGCCGTGCTCCCGCTGTCGCCACCGGCTGCAAGCGCGTCAATCCGAAGAATGTTGTCTTCACCTATCAGGGAGACGGCGATCTGGCCTCCATCGGTGCCGCCGAGATCACCCATGCCGCCACCCGCGGTGAAAACATCACCGTGATCTTCGTCAACAATGCCATTTACGGCATGACCGGCGGTCAGATGGCTCCCACCACCCTGCCCGGTCAGGTAACCACCACCAGCCCCTACGGACGTGATCCCGCCCTGTGCGGCTATCCCATCCGCGTCAGCGAAATGCTGGCCACGCTGGACGGTCCCGCCTATATCGCCCGTGTCTCCGTCCATGACGTGAAGCACATCATGGAAGCCAAGAAGGCCATCAAGAAAGCCTTTGAGATGCAGATCAACGGAAAGGGCTTCGCCATGGTCGAAGTGCTGTCCGCATGCCCCACCAACTGGGGCATGACTCCCCAGGAAGCCCTGAAGTGGGTGGAAGAAAAGATGATCCCCTACTATCCTCTGGGCGTGAAAAAGGAGGTCGAGTGATCCATGGAAGCTCAATTCCTGATTGCCGGATTCGGCGGACAGGGTGTCCTGCTCATCGGTCAGCTGCTGGCCAAAGCAGCCATGCATGACGGCATGAACGTCTCCTGGATGCCCTCCTACGGCCCCGAAATGCGCGGCGGCGAAGCCAACTGCGCCGTGGTCATCTCCGATGAACCCATCGGCAGCCCCCTGGTGACTGAGATCCCGATCGCCGTGATCATGAACAAACCCAGTATGATCAAGTTCACTCCCGCGATGGAAAAGGGCGGCATCATGCTGTATAACTCCTCCCTGATCGATATCACCCCCGACCGTGATGATATCATCGCGATCCCCGTGGACTGCAATGCCATCGCCGAACAGGTGGGTAACTCCAGAACGGCCAATATGGTCATGTTGGGCGCGATCATCGAAAAGACGAAGGTCGTCTCCATCGACAGCGCCATGGAGGCCCTGAAGATGACTTTCGGCCCAAAGAAAGAGCATCTGCTGCCTGTAAACCGTCAGGCCATGGAAGCAGGCGCCGCTTCCGTACGGTAAACCGTTTTTTCGGCCGGTCCTCGGACCGGTCTTTTTTTGTCCACTTTTCCATTCAAAAAAGTGGACATTTTTTCTATATAAATAAGTAGAAAAAGCTTTTATTTTTTGCACTTTTTTGGTATAATATGATATGTTGCAAAGTGTTGAATTTTAAGGACTTTGCGGTCCCCGAAAAGGGTCATCGGAACCCTACCGAAAAAAACGTGTTCCCCTTTCCCAGAAGAGAGAATGCTGAGGTGCGATATGGCTGAAGAATTTGAACAGGATCTGGACAAAGTAACGAACGTAACATCCGAATACGGTGAAGAACAGATTCAGGTGCTGGAAGGCCTGGAAGCCGTCCGTAAGCGTCCCGGTATGTATATCGGTTCCACGGACGTCCGCGGTCTGCATCACCTGGTATACGAGATCGTGGACAACGCGGTCGATGAAGCCCTTGCGGGCTACTGCAAAAAGATCATCGTCACGATCCATAAAGACGGAAGTCTGTCCGTCGTGGATGACGGCCGCGGCTTCCCCGTGGGCATTCATCCCAAAATGGGCCGTCCCGCCGTGGAAGTCTGTCTGACTGTCCTGCACGCCGGCGGCAAGTTCGGCGGCGGAGGATACAAGATGGCCGGCGGTCTGCACGGCGTCGGCGCCTCCGTGGTCAACGCCCTGAGCCGCCATTTCACCGTCACTGTCTATCAGAACGGGAATATCTATCAGCAGGAATACGAACGCGGCAAGTATCTGTATGACCTGAAGATCATCGGTACCACCGACCGCACCGGTACCACCATTCAGTTCTGGCCGGACGTCAAGAGCGAAGACAATCCCGAAGGGATCTTCGAGACCGGTGATTTCGAATACGACACGCTGCGGAACCGTCTGCGTGAAATGGCTTTCCTGAACAAGGGCATCCGGATCATCTTCCGCGACGAGCGTCCCGAAGAGCCCAAGGAAAAGGATTTCTGCTATGAAGGCGGTCTGAAGGAATTCGTCAAGTTCCTCAATCAGAACAAGCAGGTCCTGTTTGAAGAACCGATCTATGCCGAAGGCATCAAGGACAACATTCTCGTGGAAATGGCCATGCAGTACAACGACAGCTATGCCGAGAACGTTTATTCCTTCGCCAACAACATCGCCACGCCCGACGGCGGCACCCACCTGGTGGGCTTCAATACAGCCGTGACGCGCGCCATCAACAACTATGCTTTCAAATACAAGCTTCTGAAGGAAAATGAGCCTTCCCTGAAGGGCGATGATGTCCGTGAAAGTCTGACCGCCATCATCTCCATCAAGATGGAGGATCCCCAGTTCGAAAGCCAGACCAAGAGCAAGCTGGGTTCCGGTCAGGTCCGCGGCGTCGTGGACGCTGTGGTCAGCGATGCGCTGAGCACCTATCTGGAAGAGAATCCCAATGTGGCCAAAGCCATCGTGGGCCGCTGCGTGGATGCCCAGCGTGCCCGTGAAGCAGCCCGCAAGGCCAGAGAAGCCACCCGCCGCAAGACGGTGCTGGAATCCGCCTCTCTGCCCGGCAAACTGGCCGACTGCAGCGAACGTGATCCCTCCAAGTGTGAGATCTTCATGGTCGAGGGTGACTCCGCAGGCGGCAGCGCCAAGGGCGGCCGTGACAGCAAGACCCAGGCCATCCTGCCCCTCCGCGGCAAGATCCTGAATGTCGAAAAGGTCCGTCTGGACCGTGCGCTCGAAAATGCCGAGATCCGCGCCATGATCACTGCTTTCGGCTGCGGCTTCGGCGATCAGTTTGATGAGAGTAAGCTCCGTTATCACCGTATCGTCTGTATGACCGATGCTGATGTGGACGGTGCCCATATCCGTATCCTGCTGCTCACCTTCTTCTACCGCTTCATGCGGCCTCTGGTGGACAAGGGATATATCTACGCGGCCATGCCGCCTCTCTATAAGGTCACCAAGGGTAAATTCTCCACTTACGTCTATGATGACGATGAACTGGAACGTTTGCTGAATGAGATTGGTCGTGATCCCAAGCCCGATATCCAGCGCTACAAAGGTCTGGGTGAAATGAGTGCCCAGCAGCTCTGGGACACCACCATGAATCCCGAGACCCGTATGATGATGCAGATCACTCCCGAGGACGCCATGGAAGCCGACCGTCTCTTCACCCTTCTCATGGGCGATCAGGTGGAACCGCGTAAGCAGTTTATTCAGGAAAACAGCGATCTGGTCAAGGATCTGGACGTTTAACGACTGAAGATAGAGGATAAAGAAATGATTCAGGATAAACTGATACCCGTCAATCTGGAACAGGAAATGAAGAAGAGCTTCATCTCCTATGCCATGGCCGTCATCGTGGACCGTGCGCTTCCTGATGTCCGCGACGGTCTGAAGCCGGTTCACCGCCGTATCCTGTACGATATGAGCGAAGAACTGGGCATGACCCCCGATAAACCCACCCGTAAGAGTGCGCGTGTGGTCGGCGACGTTCTGGGTAAATTCCACCCCCACGGCGATTCTTCCGTCTACGACGCCATGGTGCGTCTGGCACAGCCCTTCAACATCCGTTATCCCCTGGTGGAAGGTCAGGGTAACTTCGGTTCCGTGGATGGTGACGGCGCGGCCGCCATGCGTTATACGGAAGCCCGTCTGCAGAAGCTGACCATGCACCTGATGGATGGTATTGACAAGGATACTGTTGATTTCTATCCCAACTTCGATGAGACCCTGCAGCAGCCCACGGTGCTGCCCGCCCGTTTCCCCAACCTGCTGGTCAACGGCAGCAGCGGTATCGCGGTCGGTATGGCCACCAATATCCCGCCGCACAATCTGACGGAAGTCATTAACGGCGTCATCTGCATGATCGACAAGCCTGACTGTTCCATCGACGATCTGATGGAACATATCAAGGGACCCGACTTTCCCACCGGCGGTCTGATCCTGGGTCGTGCAGGCATCCGTGAAGCCTACTATACCGGTCACGGCCGCATCACGGTCCGTGCGAAGTCCGAAATCGAGGATATGCCCGGCAACCGTGCCCGCATCATCGTCAAAGAGATCCCCTATCAGGTCAACAAAGCCGTGCTGGTCCAGAAGATCGCCGAGCTTGTCCGGGATAAGAAGGTCGAAGGCATCAGCGACATCCGTGATGAGTCCAACGACCGTCAGGGCATGCGCGTGGTCATCGAACTGAAGAAGGATGTCCAGCCCCAGGTCGTGCTGAACACCCTGTATAAGCACACGAGTCTTCAGGAGAATTTCGGTGCCAATATGCTGGCTCTGGTGAACGGCAAGCCCCGTATCCTGAACCTGCGTGAAATGATCTACTATTATCTGGAACACCAGAAAGACGTGGTCACCCGCCGTACCCGCTTCGAGCTGAACAAGGCTCAGGCCCGGGCCCACATTTTGGAAGGTCTCCTGAAAGCGCTGGATCATATCGATGAGATCGTGGCCATCATCCGCGCCAGCAAGGACACTGCCACCGCCAAGGATGCCCTGATCGAGCGCTTTGAATTCAGTGAAAAACAGGCTCAGGCAATCCTTGACATGCGTCTTGCCCGTCTGACCGGACTGGAACGCGAGCGCCTGCTGGAAGAATATCAGGAACTGGAAAAGACCATCGCGCGCCTGACCGCCATTCTGGCTGATGAAGCGCTGCTCATGGATGTCATCAAGACCGAGATTTCCGAGATCCGGGACAAGTTCGGCGACGAACGCCGCAGTGAGCTCACCATCATCGATGACGAGATCGATGTGGAAGACCTGATCCAGGAAGAAGACATGGTCGTTACGCTGACCCATGAAGGCTATGTGAAGCGTGTTTCCGCCTCCACCTACCGCACGCAGCATCGCGGCGGCCGCGGTGTTTCCGGAATGAACATCAAGGATTCCGACTATACCGTCCAGATGAGCGTGGTCAACACCCATCAGCCCATCATGTTCTTCACCAACACCGGCCGGGTGTATATGTTGAAGTGCTATCAGATCCCCGAAGCCGGCAGACAGGCCCGCGGTACCGCGATCATCAACCTGCTGCAGATCGCGGCCGGAGAAAAGATCTCGACCATGCTGCCCATGCCGCGTGAAGGACGTGACTTCAATCTGGTCATGGCCACCCGTAACGGTATCATCAAGAAGACCGAACTGAACGAATTCCGCAACCTGCGCAAGAACGGCCTGATTGCCATCGCGCTCCGCGAGGATGATGAACTGATCGGTGTCCGCCTCTCCACCGGCGAGGATGAAATGATGATCTCCTCCCGTAAGGGTATGTCCATCCGCTTCAACGAAAAGCATGTCCGCACCATGGGCCGCAACAGCATGGGTGTACGCTCCATGAGACTGCGTGAAGGCGATGAGATCATCGATATCGCCGTCATCGAACCCGATACGGATGTCCTGGCGATCACCTCCAACGGTTACGGTAAGCGGACCTGCCCGGATGAATATCGCGAGCAGGGACGTAACGGCAAGGGTATCCGTGCCATGAACCTGACCGAAAAGACCGGCGATCTGGCCGCGCTCTTCTTCGTCCGTGAAGGTGAAGATATCCTGCTGATCACGGATGACGGAACCATCATCCGCGCCAGAGCCGAAGACATCCGTCTTTGCGGCCGCTATACCCAGGGTGTGCGCATCATGCGTCTGATTGGTGACGCCAAAGTCGTCGGCGTCTGCCGTGCCGAACGCGAAGAAGATTCCGAAGAAGAGCTCGTGAAGCCTGAAACCGAGATGGAAGAGGGCGACAACACCGAGCCTGCGGATGAACCCGCTGCCGATGAAGAAGCAGGCGATGCATTCGATGAGCTGGGCAATGCCGAAATCCCCGAAGAAACCGAACATTCTGAAGAAGAATAAGCAAAATATGACCTTTACCGCCGGATTCCGATCGGATCCGGCGGTGTTTTCTTCGTCTTTTTTTCGTTTATTTTTTCACAATGCAGATTTGATTGTGCTATAATGAAAGATGGTTTGTTGCGGACCGGGGTGATCTATTATTTTTTATACGACATTATTTTTTCTCCGATCCCCTTCCAAACCAAAAATTGAATAACTGAGGAGGGCAAAAATGGAGAAATACAATGTCCCGGCTCACAGTGCCGAACTGGCTGCAGACAAAACTCTCGAGACCCTGTACCGGATCACCATGAGCTATGACGACTCCGTCATCGCCTGCTGGCTGGAAAACGACGAAGAAAAGTTCATGACCTTCGCCGAAATGGGTGCCCTGGCTGACCGCTGCGGTGCCGCGCTGTATTCCAGAGTGTCCGAAACCAGCTGGATCGCCATTGCCGTGGATACCTGTCCCGAATGGACAGGCGTTTTCTGGGGTGCCATCCGGTCCGGTCACAACGTGCTCCTGCTGGATTCCGGCGCGTCCGATGAGCAGGTGCAGGCTTTGTTGGATGAAGCCGGCTGCCGCGTTCTGATCACGAAAAAGAAGCGGAATCTGGCTCCGGAATACCGTCAGCTGGATTTCATGACGCTGGTCGCGTCCCCCGCTGTAACGGACTTCAGACCTGTCTGGGGCGAAATGGTCGCCATGTGCACCAGCGGAACCACCGGCCGCAGCCGGATCTTCACCTATGACGGTGCCGCCCTGTGTGAACAGGCACTGAACAGCGAACTGGTCTATAACGCCAATCACCGTCTGATTGAAGATGACTGTCACCGTTTCCTGGCATTCCTTCCCTTCCATCACGTGCTCGGCTTCATCGCCAACGTGATCTGGGGCGGTTTCCTCGGCATGACCAACATCTTCCTGGCGGACAGGACCCCCGCCAGCATCATGAATGCCTGCAGGCACTTCAGACCCCAGCTGGTGGTCGTGGTCCCGCTGGTCGGTAACAATTTGGTCAAGGGACTGAACCGTAATCTGAAAAAGCAGAGCGCCGGCAAGCGTTTTGCCTTTAAGCTCATGAGCGGACTGAGTCTGGTCCTGCAGACTGTCGCCCCCGAAAAAGGACTGCAGTTTGCCGAAAAGAAGCTCTTCTGTTCTGTCAATGAATCCCTGCTGGGCACGGAGCTGAAAGCCATTATTCTGGGCGGCAGCCACGCACCCGCCGAAACGCTGCGTACCCTGAACGCGCTGGGTTACTATACCATCTGCGGCTTCGGCATGACGGAAACCGCCATTACCAGCTTCGAGATGTCCATGAATCTGAAGAAGCGTCTCAGCGGTTCCGTAGGCAAGCCTTTGGACAGTATTGACTACCGTGTCGTCGGTCAGCAGGATGATGCCAAAGTCGGCGAAATGCAGATCCGCGGCAAGAGCATCCATTCCGGTCGTCTCTCTCAGGGACAGCTGCTGCCGCCCGATACGGACGCGGAAGGCTGGTATCCCACCGGAGACGTGGTCCGCATGGAAGACAGCGGACGGATCTTCATTCAGGGCCGCCTGAAAGATGTCATTATCAACGAGTCCGGTGAAAACATCTATCCAGACGATCTGGAAGACCGTTTCAGCAATCTCTCCGGCGTGGAGGAATTCTCCGTCCTGGGTCTGAAGCGCAGCAAGCGGGATCAGAATGAAGATGTCGCTCTGGTCATGAACGTCGGCACAGCATATTCAGACTCTGAAAAGCTGAAAAAGCTCACTGCCGAAGTCGCGAAGATCAACGCGAAGCTTCCCCTGTATACCCAATTGAACCGCGTGCTGGTCACCGACGCTTCCCTCCCGGTCGTCAACGGCATCAAGGTCAAACGTCTCGTGCTGAAAGAGATGCTGGCTGAAAAGCAGCTGAACTACCGTGAACTCGATCTTCACTCCATCGAAGTGATGCAGGAGATTGCTGCCGTCCGCGATGATGCCGGAAAAACGATCGTGAATGACCGTGAGATCATGAATAAGGTCCGCGCGCTCTATGCGGAAGCGCTGGATATGCCTGAAAACGAGATCTCCGATACCGCCAATTTCATCGAGGACCTTCAGGGAGACAGCCTCCAGGTCCTGTCCATGGCGCTGAAAGCGGAAGAGGAATGGGGCATTACCATTCCGGCTGAAGAATACGGTCAGTGTGCCACCGTCCGGGATATGGCCCATGTGGTTGAATCCCTGCTCAAGGGTTCCGATGCCACGCAGACCGCGCCTGCCGAACGCGTCCCGGTCCGCCCCATCACCCGTTTCGAGGATACCCCCGAATATACCGGATTCGTGAAACGTCAGGAAGCCCTGATCGGGAACGGGGATAATCCCTATTTTGTCTGTCACGAATCTCCCCTGCTGGATACCGGTATCGTGGACGGCAGGGAGATCCTGGAATTCGGCAGCTATAACTATGTCGGCATGAGCGGCCGTCAGGAAGTCAAGGAAGCCGCCAAGGCCGCCATCGACAAGTATGGCACCAGTGCCAGCGGCAGCCGTCTTCTCGCGGGCGAAAAGCTGGTCCATAAGGAACTGGAAAAAGAACTGGCTGCCTGGAAGCATACGGAAGACGCGATCGTCTGCGTCGGCGGTCACAGCACCAATGTGACCTTCGTGGGCAATTTCTGCGGCAAGAACGACCTGATCCTGTACGACGCTCTGGCTCATAACTCGATCGAGCAGGGCTGCAAGCTCAGCGATGCCACTTCCCGTCCCTTCCCCCACAGCGACATTGCCGCGCTGGAAACCATCCTCAAGGCACAGCGTCCTTATTATGAGAAGGTCCTGATCGTCATCGAGGGTGCCTACAGCATGGACGGCGATATTGCTCCCGTACCGGACTTTGTGCGACTGAAGAAGCAGTACGGCTGCTTCCTGATGGTGGATGAAGCCCACAGTGCCTGCGTCATCGGCAAAACCGGCGGCGGTGTGGACGAGTACTTCGGTCTCGACGGAGATGATATCGATATCAAGTACGGCACGCTTTCCAAGGGTCTCGGCACCTGCGGCGGCTATCTGGCCGGCAAGAAGTGCCTGATCGATTATCTGCGCTACAACATGCCCGGTTTCGTCTTCAGCGTCGGCATGAGCCCCGCTCTGGCTGCCGGTTCTCTGGAAGCCATCCGTACGCTGCGTTCTCATCCCGAGATCATGGAAAACCTGCGTACCGCCATCAAAGCCTTTGCGGACGGAGCCAAAAAGCGCCGTCTGGATATCTGTCTGGCCGGTGAAACCGCCGTTCTGCCGGTTCTGGTCGGTAAGGATGAAGATGCCTGGTTGCTGTCCAATGAGCTCAAGAAGCGCGGTGTCAGCGTGCCTCCGGCAATGTATCCGGCCGTGCCGAAAGGCAAGGCCCGCCTGCGTTTCTGCGTGATCAGCGAACACAAGCCCGAACAGATCGAGCGCGCGCTGGACATTCTGGAACAAACGGCGAAAGATTTCAATATCACACTTCCCAGACGGGACTACGATGATTGATTTCAAAGTAATACTCAAAACGGGGTTGGCTTTCGGCCAACTCCGTTTTTCTGACATAATTCATTTACTCGTGTTCACAGACTGCACGGCTGCTGTCGCGCCGGCGCGCTTCCAGCCAGACCATCAGCACCGCGATATCCGCCGGAGTCACTCCGGGGATCCGGCTGGCGGCCGCCAGTGAAACCGGCTTCTGCTTATCCAGTTTCTGCCGGGCTTCCAGTCGAAGCGTTTCGATCTGTTCGTATGGGATATCCGGATCGAGCAGTGTTTCCTCCATCTGTCTGGCTTTCCGGATCAGCGCGTCCTGTTTACCGAGATAGCCCTCATATTTCAGTCGGATCTCGCTTTGTTCGGAGGCATCTTTCGAATACTCTCCCAGTTCCGGCGCGAGTTCCTTCAAATCGGTCATGGTGATTCCCGGTCTTCTCAGCAGTTCGGCAGCGCTGAGCGATGACGGCGTCTCCAGCTGTCCGTGCTTTTCAAGCCACGCGCTTCTGAATACGCTTGGTGCGAAACGTGTGTGCTGCAGTTTGTCCGTCATTTCCGCGGTCTCCCGCTCCTTGCAGATCGTCCGTTCCATTCTCTCTTCCGAAGCCAGTCCGGCTTCATATCCGATGGCTGTCAGACGCAGATCGGCGTTATCCTGCCTCAGGGCCAGTCTGTGTTCTGCCCGTGAGGTCATCATGCGATAGGGTTCATCCGTTCCCTTGGTGGTCAGATCGTCTGTCAGGACGCCGATATACGCCATGTCTCTGGTCAGAATGATATTCTTCTTTCCCTGAAGGGTCAGGGCCGCGTTCATGCCGGCCAGCAAGCCCTGGCACGCGGCTTCCTCATATCCGCTGGTTCCGTTGATCTGACCGGCAAAGAACAGCCCGCCGATCCGGAGACTTTCCAGTGTCGGACGTAATTCACGGCTGTCGATGCAGTCATATTCGATTGCGTAGGCCAGCCTCGTGAACTCGCAGTGTCTGAGCCCTGGAATCGTACGGTACATGGCCCACTGCACATCTTCCGGCATGGAGGAGGACATGCCCTGCGCGTACCATTCCAGACTGGCTTTTCCTTCCGGTTCCATAAAGATCTGATGGCGGTTCTTTTCGGCAAAGCGAACGACCTTCGTCTCGATGCTTGGACAATATCTCGGCCCGATCCCGGAGATCAGCCCGGTATACAGCGGCGCTCTGTGCAGGTTGTCACGGATGATTTTGTGGGTCTCTTCATTGGTGTAGGTCAGATAGCACTTATAGGTATTGGTCAGTTTCCTGTCTGTCAGGAAAGAGAACGGTGTGACGGGATCATCGCCTTCCTGCGGTTCCATTTCGTCGAAATCAATGGACCGCTGATCGATCCTGGCCGGGGTTCCTGTCTTGAACCTTCTCAGTTCAAAACCCAGTTCCGTCAGACTTCCGGAAAGGCCGGTGGCGTTCATGAGCCCCTGCGGTCCGCCCGGATGGCTGTGTTCCCCGATGATGATACTGCTCTGCAGATAAACGCCGGTGGCCACCACCACGGCCCGGCAGGGGATCCTGCTGCCCGTGGCGGTGGTCACCGCGCAGATATGATCATTTTCGGTTTCAATGGACATGACCTCACCCTGACGTAATGTCAGGTGATCCTGCGACATCAATGCCTGCCGCATCCGGTTCTGATAAGCCTGTTTGTCTGCCTGCGCTCTCAGGGAATGGACCGCAGGTCCTTTACTGGTATTCAGCATCCGGCTCTGGAGAAAAGTGTCATCAATTGCCCGGCCCATCTCTCCGCCCAGCGCGTCCAGTTCACGGACCAGATGACCCTTGGCGGAGCCTCCGATGACCGGGTTGCAGGCCATCAGAGCCACTCCGTCCATATTTAACGTCAGCAGTAAAGTGTCGATACCCATGCGGGCTGCTGCCAGTGCCGCTTCGCAGCCCGCATGCCCCGCGCCGATCACTACCAGATCCGGCATAATTTCATAACCTTTCTGATCAGCCTACGGGATCCACCGGTGCGATGGGATCAACAGTGGGAGTGGGCTGGAAATAAGTGGGATAGCTCATCACAGGCCGGATCTCTTCGGTCTGGATTTCTCTGGAATAGTTATATACCTTACCGTCATTCGTATAGGTATCATCGGTATCATATTTCGTCACTTTCAGGATCATACCGCCGATCTGCTGGGCAGGCGCGTAATCCCATTTGAATCTGAACCGGCCGTGCTGGGTGAGATCGCCGGAAACCAGCGGATCCAGCGTGTATGCTTCAAACACATTCGATCCGTCATTCATGCAGGGCAGCGGCAGTCCGTACTGGTCATACAGTTCGATCTTGAAGTTCACACGGGTCAGGGTCATATTGGTCTGATTCTCGAAGGTGATCTTGATGTCATTTCCGTTCAGGTAGAAATCCCTGATCACCACGGGATCGTCATAATGATCGACCACTGCGAGCGCGCTCGCGGTATATCCGCCGTCATCCGTCGTGCAGTACAGGGTGGTGGTTCCCAGATTATTGCCTTTCAGGGTCGCCGAATTGCTGTTGGTATGGTTGTTCCTGAGAGACGCCACATAGTCATTGTCAGTCACCCAGGTCATGGACTGGATATCCGCGTCTTTCGGCGTGGTCCAGCTATGCAGGCTCAGCACCCCGCGAAGCGGTACATGATAGATATCCTGACGGAAATAGACGCCTTCGACAGGCTGGATGACCTTAATGGTCATTTCCGCGGTCCTTCTGGATCCGTCGGTGGAGGTGGCGGTGATTTTCGCCGTGCCGCGCTTCAGAGCGGTCACATAACCGTTTTCATCCACGGTCGCGACCTTTTCATTGCTGCTCTTCAGTGTCACCGCGGGATTAGTCGCGGTGGCAGGTTCAACATTCCAGGTGATATAGGCGCCCTCGCCCGCGTTCACATTGACCTTGTTTTCGGTAAAGGTGATCTTCGTGACCGGCTGCTGCACCTGGACATTGATCACCGCGAAGACGGATTCATCGGCCTGAGCTGTGGCATAGATATCGCAATCGCCGATCGCGATCCCCTTGATGGTCCCGTTTTTGGTCACCGTCGCCACGGAAGGATCGGAGGAAGTCCAGACGATATTGCGGTCATTGGCGTTGTCCGGTTTGACGGAAGCGCTCAGCTGCGCGGTCTTTCCGACATTCACGGTAACGCTGTTGTTTTTCACGGTCACGCTCTCCGGCGGCTGCGCTACGGTCACTCTGTACGTGGCGGATCTTCCGGAGCCATCCGCCGCGGTAGCGGTCACGGTCACGCTGCCCTTCTTCAGGGCGGTCAGCAGTCCGTATTCATCCACGGAAGCGACAGAGGCGGGATCACAGGCCCATTTGACCGCCTGGAAAGTGGCGTTGGCAGGTTCATAGCTCACATCCAGCTGCAGAGTGGAACCCACATTGACCTGTTTGTCTCCGGTCACCGTCACTTTAGTGATGGGCTGAACCACCAGCAGGTGATACATATCCACAACTTCCGGATTCTGCTTGCTGTAAACGGTCAGATCACATTCACCGGCTTTGGTGCCTTTCAGCACATTTTCACTCTGAATGACCGCGATGCCGGGGTCCGAAGTGGAATAAAGCACTTTCCGGTTGGTAGCGTCTTCCGGCTCGGCAGTGGCGGACAGGTCGAACACTTTGCCCACCGGGATCACGATCACCGGGTACTCCGTGGTTTCCTGCATGATCTCAGCCACAGTTCCGTCAGTCGGTTCGAAGAAATTGAGATTCCTTGTTCTTTTCAATGTTACGGAAGTCACGCGTCTGGCTACTTTTACTTCCATGGACGCTCTTCTTTTTTGTCCGTTACCGAGTTCGATCGTACAGGTAACCTGGACAGTACCGCGTTTCAGTGCGGTAATGGTTCCGTCGGAAGCGACCTCCACCACCTTCGGCGTATCGGACTTCCATGTATAGCTCCCGCCTTCGGCGTAGATGCCCTCTTCCACAAGCATGGAAGACAGATTGATCGCGTCGCCTTCAAAAACCGTGAGGTTTTTGCTTTCAAAAGCGAACTTGTCTGCCGCGGAAGCAACCGCCGCGATGCAGAGCATCAGCAGTACCAGGCACAGGACTCTGATCATCTTTTTCATTACTTATTCCCTCCGTTTGTTTATCGGCTGTCTTGCCGTTTCAATATTCAGTCTTGCTGTATCTTCAACGAAATCTGTCTGATAATTCTTCCCGCGAAAAAATAAAACCGATACCTGTACCGGTACCGGTCATGAATCACTCATGCTTTTCCAGATAGAACCGGACCAGTTCCTCCAGGATCTCATCCCGCTCCAGATGGCAGATCATGCTTCTTGCGGAATTATAACTGGTGATATAGGTCGGATCTCCGGAAATGATATATCCCACGATCTGAGTCAGCGGATCATAACCCTTGGCCTGAAGTGCCCTGTAAACATACAGAAGGATATCCTGAGCCTCATTGCCGGACTCCGCAATAGGTTTCAGCTTCATGGTTTCAAAAGGTTCGGACATGCAGACCCCTCCCGTCACAAAATCATATTTTATTATACTCTGTTTTTTGCTTCATGAAAAGCCTTCAAACGCAAAAACTGCAATGAAATTCGCAATTGTGACAATGTTTTTTGATTATTTGTCCAAAGAACCATTTTTTACATCCATATCACTGAAAAAATACATGCCCTGTCAGGATTTGCACCGCAGCATGTCACTCAGGACCGTTTTTCCGCGTCCGGTATCCCGCCGGCAGCTTTCTCCGCTGTCCCCGTACAATTCAAAGACCGCAGTTCCGGGCTTTTTTTCCCTTGCGCCGGCGGTGCCTTTCCATTATAATGATAAATTGCATGGATATGCGCTTATTTAAGCCGTGGAAGGGAGTTTTACCCGTGGAAGAAAGTACTGAAAGAAGCAACTTTATATGGGACGCGATCAGTAAGGATCTGGAGGACAAACGCTATACGGAGATCCATACCCGTTTTCCTCCCGAACCCAATGGATATATGCATATCGGTCACTGCAAGGCATTGATCATGGACTTCCTGACTGCCGAAAAATACGGCGGCAAGTGTAACCTGCGCTTTGACGATACCAATCCCGCCAAGGAAGATACCGAGTATGTCGAAGCCATCAAGCGCGACATTCACTGGCTGGGTTTCCACTGGACCGGCGGGCTGTACTATGCCTCCGATTATTACGATAAATGCTACGAGATCGCCGAAGACTGGATCCGTCGCGGACTGGCCTATGTGGATGAACTCAGCAAGGATGAGATGCGTGAATACCGCGGCACCCTGACTGAACCCGGCAAGAACAGCCCCTGGCGCGACCGTCCGTGGGAGGAAAGTCTCGACCTTTTCCGCCGCATGAAGGCCGGTGAATTCCCGGAAGGTTCCAAGACCCTGCGTGCGAAGATCGATATGTCCTCCCCCAACATCAACCTCCGCGATCCGGCTATGTACCGCATTCTGTACAAGGAACACTGGCGCACCGGCAGCAAGTGGTGCATCTATCCCATGTACGACTTTGCCCATCCGATCGGTGACGCTCTGGAGGGCATCAGCCACTCCATGTGTTCCCTGGAATATGAGATTCACCGTCCTCTGTATGACTGGGTGGTGGAAAAGAGCCAGAACATGCTCCCCGCGAAGCCCCGTCAGATCGAATTCGCCCGTCTGAACATGACCCGCACGGTCATGAGCAAGCGGTATCTCCGTCAGCTGGTGGAAGGCGGCTACGTAGCCGGATGGGATGATCCCCGGATGCCCACTCTGAGCGGTCTGCGCCGCAGAGGCTATACTCCCGAATCCATCCGCAACTTTGTCAGCGAGATCGGCATGAGCAAGGCTGATTCCATCGTGGACTTTGCCGTTCTGGAGCATTGTGTCCGGGACGATCTTGGTCAGCGCGCGCCCAGAGCCATGGCGGTCCTGAATCCTCTGAAGGTTGTTCTGACCAACTGGCCCGAAGGCGAAACCAAAGAAGTTACTCTGGAAAACCATCCGGATCATCCGGAAATGGGGACCCGCACGATCCGGCTGGGCCGCGAGCTGTACATCGAGCAGGAAGACTTCATGGAAGTTCCGGCGAAGAAGTATCAGCGCATGTTCCCCGGCAATGAAGTCCGTCTCAAAGGTGCCTATATCGTCATGTGCACCGGCTGCGCCAAGGATGAGAACGGCAACGTGACGGAAGTATACTGCACCGTGGACTTTGACTCCTTCTCCGGCAGCGAAGGAGCCGACCGCAAGATCAAGGGCAAGACCCTGCACTGGGTCTCCGCGGATGACTGTGTCCCCTTCGAAGGCCGCCTGTACGAACCCCTGCTGGCCGAAGAACTGCCTGAAGATGAAGACGGTGAATCTGTAGATAAAAAGGATTTCATTGCCCGTCTCAATCCGGACAGTCTGACCGTGGTGAAAGGCTATGCGGAACACTGTGTGGCCGAAGCTCCCGTCGGAACGACTTATCAGTTCCTGCGCACCGGATATTTCTGTAAGGATCCTGACAGTACCGACGCGCTGCCTGTCTTCAACCGCGCTGTCGGGCTGAAGGATACCTTTGCCAAACAAGCCAAATAAACGAAAGGTCGATTGAATATGAAAGTACGTACTCGTTTTGCTCCATCGCCCACTGGTTTCCTGCATCTGGGCGGTCTTCGGGCAGCTCTTTACGGATATCTGTTTGCCAAGCAGAATGACGGTTCATTCATTCTGCGTATTGAAGATACCGATCAGGAGCGTTTCGTCGAGGGTGCCACCGAAGTGATCTATGACACGCTGAAGGATTGCGGTATGAACTGGGACGAAGGTCCCGATGTCGGCGGTGATTACGGACCCTACATTCAGAGTGAACGGAAGGCACTGTATCTCCCCTACGCAAAACAGCTGGTGGAAAGCGGGCATGCCTACTACTGCTTCTGTACCAAGGAAGAACTGGAAGAACGCCGTCAGGCTGCCGAAGCCCGTGGTGAAGTCTTCAAGTACGATAAGCACTGTCTTTCTCTCAGCAAGGATGAAGTACAGGCCAAGCTGGATGCCGGTATACCCTATGTCATCCGTCTGAACGCGCCCACAGAAGGTGAATCCTCTTATCATGACCTTGTTTTCGGCGATATGACCTTCCAGAATGAAGTACTGGACGACATGGTCCTGATCAAGCAGGACGGCATGCCGACCTATAACTTCGCCAATGTCATTGACGATCATCTCATGGGCATCACTCATGTGATGCGCGGTATGGAATACCTCTCTTCCACCCCGAAGTACAATCTGCTGTACGATGCTTTCGGCTGGGAGATCCCGCAGTATATCCATATGCCTCCCGTGATGCGCGACGCGCAGCATAAACTGTCCAAACGCGACGGGGATGCCTTCTATTCAGACTTCACCGCGAAAGGCTATCTGCCTGAGGCCATCATCAACTATCTGGCGCTGGTCGGCTGGAATCCCGGTGATGACCGTGAATTCTTCTCCCTGCAGGAGCTGATCGAAGCCTTTGATATCAACCGCATCAACAAGGCGCCCGGTATCTTCGATATCGATAAACTGACCTGGTTCAACGCGGAATACATCCGCCGCATGGATCCGGAAAAGTATCTGGAAATGGTCACGCCCTGGTTTGACAAAGTTCTGGCCGGCAAGGGCATCGATTATCCCCGTCTGGCTCAGCTGATGCAGGAGCGGACCGAAGTGTTCTGCCGGGTTCCGGATATGGTCGCTTTCCTTGGTGCCCTCCCGGATTACGATACCGAACTGTATACCCATAAAAAGATGAAGACCAATCCCGAGATTGCGAAAGCCAATCTGGAATTCATCAAACCCGTCATGGAAGGGATCACTGAATGGACCGAGCCCGTGATCCATGATACCCTCATGGGCGCTATTGCCGAAGCCGGTCTGAAGAACGGTGCAGTACTCTGGCCCCTGCGTATTGCCATCAGCGGACAGGCCAACACCCCCGGCGGAGCCGTGGAGATCGCCTGGCTGCTTGGAAAGGAAGAAACGATGCGCCGTCTGAACGACGGTCTCTCCCGTCTGGGATAACAGGAGGTTTATATGATCGACTTCAATTCTGATTATCTGGAAGGCTGCCATCCGTCCATTCTGAAAGCGATGGAACAGACCAATCTGGAGCAGACCTCCGGTTACGGTCTTGATCCGTATTGTACCGAGGCTGCGGACATGATCCGGAAGACTTTTGCCTGTCCGGAAGCCGATGTGCATTTCGCGGTCGGCGGCACTCAGGCGAACACCATCGTGATCTCGTCCATCCTTCGTCCCTATGAAGGGGTGCTCTGCGCGCAGACCGGTCACATCAATGTTCATGAAACCGGCGCCATCGAAGGTACGGGGCATAAGGTCCTGGGACTGGAAGCAAAAGACGGCAAGATCACTTCCGCCCAGATCAATGTGGCTGTCGCCCTTCAGGGAGATGACGAACATATCGTCAAGCCCGGCATGGTCTATATTTCCATGTCCACGGAACTCGGTACCGTCTATAACCTGACGGAACTGAAAGACATCTATATGACCTGCCGTCAGAACGGTCTGTATCTCTTTATTGACGGTGCCCGTCTGGGTTACGCGCTTTCCTCTCCCGTAAATGACCTGAACATTTCGGATATCGCCTCCTGCTGTGACGTGTTCACAGTTGGCGGTACCAAGCAGGGAGCCCTGTTCGGAGAAGCGATTGTGATCAACAATCCGGATCTGAAAAAAGATTTCCGCTATATGATCAAGCGTCAGGGTGGTATGCTGGCCAAGGGACGCCTGCTGGGTATCCAGTTCATTGAGCTCATGAAGGATGGCCTGTATTTCACACTGGCAAAGCAGGCGGTGGACCGTGCCATGAAGATCCGTACAGTCCTGCTTGAGAAGAATATTCCTCTGTATGTGGACGCGCCCACCAACCAACTGTTCCCGATCTTCTCGGATGAACAGCTTGATGCCATGGAAGATGACTTCGCCTTCTCCAACTGGGAACGGGTCGATGAAGCACACACAGCCGTCCGCATCTGCACTTCCTGGGCCACACCCGAAGAAAGCGTGGACGCTCTGATCAAAGCCATTCAGGCCCTCTGATGACTCATCACACGGTTGTTCTTTCCATTCCGGAAGAACAACCGTTTTTCTATCTTTTTACTTAGCGACGCATACCGTCGAAGCGGTCCTCTGCCTCAGCACTCTGGTCGCGCTATTGATAAGAGAAACTAACTATAATTCATAATTCATAATTCATAATTCACACCTCCGCCGAAGGCGGTCCTTTGGGGGAGCTGTCAGCACGAAGTGCTGACTGAGGGGATTGAGGCCAGCTCTCACGAAGTGACCGATATTAATTTCATTCCCAACCAGGAGCATCTTATGATTTCATCCTCATTCTTTTCTGTTCTTCTGTATACAAGTGCTCGGGAGCCCCTCGAAATCGGCGTCCGTGACCTGTGCGCGGACGGTTTCACTTTCCGTCTGTCTCCTTCCGACTCCGCGCGTCTGGGGCAGCCGTTGCGCGCGGTCTGCCGTCATCGCGGTCTGAAGGGCTCCGGAGAGTTGGCTCTCACGGATTTTTCCCTGTCCGTGGAAGAAACAAGTCATTATTTCATTCTGTATCGTCTTGTTTCCGATGATCCAGCTGTCATTCCGTTCATGCGTTCTGTCATGAAGGATCTGAGCACCTATACCAAACTGAAGAACAACGGCAGTGATGCCGCTTTATCCGCATTTTATACAACCTATCCGGCTGACCGTGAAACAGATTTCCCAAACAGTTTTGATTCCTGGCGGTCAGAGATCCTGACTTCAGTCACTCCGGATCCCGCGTGGGATGATCTTCCTGAACATCTTCCTGCGCTGCAGTTGGCCATTTCCTTTCCCGCGGCGCAGGAGCGCTTTCTCCGCGAACCGTTCCCTGATTTCGTGAATGACATGTTCTCTGCCTCCGGATTCATCCGTTATCCCGTATCCCGTATCCGCCCGGCCGGAGTATGTATCGGAACTGCCGGATGTCACCGGCTCTTTCCCGATCCGGCAAAGCTTTCATCAATGATCCGTCATTGTGCCAGACAGGGGCTGACCTACACCGTTCATTTCCCGCCGGTACCTGAAGAACGGCTGGACGTGTTCTCCGTCCTCCTCCGGTATCTTGTTTCCGAAGATCATTCCGGATTGACCGGGATCATCGTTAACGACTGGGGCATGGCAAGGCTTGTCGCATCATGTTGCCCTGCCGGAGTACGACTCATGGCCGGACCGTTGTTGGCCCGAACCGGGAAAGATCCCCGCCAGATTTACCGGGAGCAGAACGGTTGGATCAACAGCCTGTCTTCCTCGGCTAGTCCGGCATTCCGTTCTCTTCTGAATGAGCTTGGCATCACCGGCATTCTCCGCGAATCTGACAGCCCTCATTCTGATTTCAAAGTCAATGACTGGCTGTCCTTCCCTTTTTATCATCTGAGCGCCGCGACGCGCTGTACGCTTCGTTCCGCCTGCCGTTTCGGTTCACGCGGTCTGCAGCCGGAGGGAGACAACTGCGCGTATGAATGTGAACGCGCCTGTTTCGGCTACAGTCACGCGCTGAATATGATCGGGCGCGGCAATTGTCTTTTCGCGTTCGACACACGTTTCCTGACAGATTCCGTTTATGCGGATAGCATCCTCTCCGCGGGTCCCGGATTGATGATCCTGGATCTGCTGGAATAAGGGAGGTGACAGCTCATGAAGATCACAGCCGGGATTGCTGACCCGGATCAGTTGCTTTTGTATGCTTCCGCCGGAACGGATGAAGTGTTCTGCGGTTATGTTCCCGAAAGCTGGATCAGCCGTTTCGGAAGGAATGTCCCGCTCAACCGCCGGGAAGTATCCTACTGCCCGGTTCAGATCGGAGGACGAAATGAATTGCGGATCCTGCGTACCATGTCAGACGATCTCGAGATCCCGGTTTCGCTCACGTTCAACTCTCCGTTCTACACGCCGGAAGCACTCCCGGAAGTCGTCAACGTCATGGAGCAGTGTCTGGAAGAAGGTTTTGACACCTTCATCGTCGCCGATCCCGCACTGATAAACCTGCTGAAAGAAAAAGGGCTTCTCCCCTGCCTGCACCTGCAGATCAGCGGAGAAGCCGGAGAGATCAACCATGAGGTAATGGAGTTCTGGCGCAGTTTTCAGCCCTCCCGGATCATTTTTCATCGAAAGACCGGCCTTACCAATATTCAGCAGCTGATTATTTCTGATCGTACGGCCCATCCGGACAGTCCCCTGGAATATGAAGCATTTGCCATGAACGAGAACTGCCATTTCAACGGAGCTTTCTGCAGCGGTCTTCATTGTGACGAATTCGCGCATCTTTGTCATCTTCCATGGAAGATCCTTCCGGTTTCGGGAGGAACCTCCGTTCCCGCCGTGACCTCTCCGGATCCCTTATCCGCCTGCGAAGCCGATGTCGCCGGACACAGTGGCTGCGGTATTTGTGCCATTCCTGCCCTCTGTCTGTCAGGGATCGGGGTCCTCAAGGTAGTCGGCCGCGGTGCCGGTACAGAGGAGATGTGTCGGGATATCCGTACACTCAGGACCGCCGTCGGTCTGGTCGAATCAGGCGCCGTGTCTCCCGATGCTCTCCGGGAAGCCTGTTTCCCCGAAGGCTGCTCCCATAACTGTTACTACACCCGAACATCTGGATGGGATAAACTCTCTGCCCATTAATTTTCTTCACTAAGGCCTCGCAGCGCCCGCAAGCGCCGCTGCCCTTGCTTCAAAAAAGAACGGATCCTTTTCAGGATCCGTTTTTTTCACTTACTCTTCAGGCAGTTCGGGGAAGAGTTCCTTACCGCAGGAGGGGCATTTGGCGTTTTCGTCAAAATCCACATCTTCGGCATCGATCTCTACCTGCGTTCCGCAATGAGGGCATTCATAGAGAAGCACATCGCCTTCGGAGACTTCTTCGTCATCCTCGTCGTATTCCTCTTCGTCCTCATCATAGAGTTCATCGTCTTCATCATCGTAGAGTTCCGCTTCCAGATCGGCAAGATCCTCATCGATGCTGTCCACATAATCACTCAGTTCAGTATGGGCGGCGGAAATCTCATCCAGATTCTCGCTCACGTCGGACAGGATATCCAGAATGCCGAGGATCAACCGGTTGGTATTCTCATCGGGATCCAGTTTCATGCCGTCCGCAAGGCCCTGCAGATAACTGATGCGATCACTGATCTTACTCATATTGTCCTCCTGTTAAAGATCCCGCACGGGGATCCGTACATCAGGCTCTCTTCAGATATTCACCGGAACGGGTGTCGATCTGAATCTTGTCACCGGTGTTGATGAACAGCGGGACCTGCAGGGAGAAACCGGTTTCCAGCGTGGCGGGCTTGTAGGTGTTGGAAGCGGTGTCGCCGGCAAATCCGGGTTCGGTATCGGTCACTTCCAGAACCACGAAGTTGGGAGCTTCAACGGAGAAAGCGCTGCCCTTGAAGAAGCGAACAGTCACGTTGGTGCCTTCCTTCACGAAGGGGATGGCGTCTTCCACCTGGTCCTTGCTCAGGGGCAGCTGTTCGTAGCTTTCGACGTCCATGAAGTAGTACAGATCGCCGTCATTGTAAACATACTGCATGTCCTTGGTCTCGATGATGGCCTTGGGCATCTTGTCGGTGGGGTTGAAGGTGTGTTCGATCACGGCACCGGTCATAACGTTCTTGATCTTGGTGCGGACAAAGGCAGCTCCCTTGCCGGGCTTGACATGCTGGAAGTCAACGATGTTCCATACTCCGCCATCCCACTCTACAGTAATTCCCTTTTTAAAATCTCCGGCAGTAATCATTTTTTCTTTCCTCCTGTTTTGTTTGTCGGTTTTACAGAATCAGCAGTTCCTTGTCCGCTGTGGTCAAAGGCTCGCAGCCGTTTTCTTTGACAAGGCATGTATTTTCAATCCGGACCCCGCCGATTCCCGGCAGGTAAACACCCGGTTCCACAGTGATGACCACACCCGCTTTCAGAATATCGTGACAGGCGTAGCTGAGTCTGGGTTCCTCATGAATGTCGATCCCAACGGAATGGCCCAGTCCATGTCCGAAGCGGCCCGCGTATCCGCGGCTGTCAATATAGTCGCGGGCGATCTTGTCGATGTCAGCACAGTTCTTTCCGGCTTCCAGTGCTTCTTCGCACATTTTCTGTGCTCTCAGTACGGTATCGTACACTTTGCGCATTTCTTCGGAAGGTGTGCCCAGGGCCACAGTGCGGGTCATATCGGAACAATAGCCGCCCACCTTGGCACCGAAGTCCATGGTGATCATATCGCCCCTGCGAAGCCTGCGGCTTCCCGGAATGGCGTGGCAGAGACTGCCGTTTTCTCCGGAAGCGATGATGGTATCAAAGGCCACGGTATCAGCGCCCAGTTTCAGCATCGTGAAATCAAGCTCGATCTGCAGTTCCTTTTCCGTCATCCCTTCCCGGATCTTCGGGAGGACTGCCTCAAATGCTTCTGTGGTAATGGCGCCGGCCTTCCGCATGATCACGACTTCTGTCGCGGTCTTGATCTGTCGGATGATCTCCGGCGCGCCCTTCAGAGGCACATAATTCAAGTCTTCACCAACCGCGCTTCTGAGCCGTTCAAAGTTATCCACGGACAGCTCGTCGGCTTCAAAGCGCAGTTCATTGATTGTTTCTTCTTCCACGATCTTCCGGATCCATTGATTATGGTTGATGTTTTTATCAACCATGACGACTTCGAATGAAGGCGCTTGCCTTTCAGCCTGTTCTGTATAACGGAAGTCCGTGATGATGACCCGGCGCTTGTCCGAGATGAACACAACACCTTCACCGGTATATCCTTCCGTCAGATAGAACATGTTGGAGGGCTTATGGATCACGGCAGCAACACCGGTCGTCATGTGCAGCATTTCGACCAGCTTATCCGCTGCGGTCATACCTTTCCCTGCCTTTCCGGATCCGTCTGTCTGACGGCAGACATATCCGTTTGCAATTTTACCATATTCCGCGCCATATGAAAAGCTTTTTTTGCGCAAAAGAAAAGGAGAATGCGCTGCCGCACTCTCCCTGTAAATCAATTCTGTCAACCAAACGCGTCCAGTACCGCCTGATCCATTCCGTCCTTTTCGCAGC
>JAZRXJ010000084.1:0-2133 GCA_045600165.1 Clostridia bacterium | reverse complement strand
AGATCGTGGGTAATTCCTGCTGACGCCGAAAAACCATGCGATCCGCGAAAAAGCAATCGCAATGAACCTCAGCGGGAATGGAACGATTCAGCAGGGAGAATGAAAAAATGAGTGAAGAATTATTCAGAAAGAAAAGTCTGGAAAAGGTGAAATCGCCCGAAAACCTCGACGATTACATACAGGTATCCAATCCGGGCGTGTGGCTGCTGCTCATCAGCGTGATCGTTCTGCTTGCCGGAGCCTGTGTCTGGGGCATTTTCGGTCACATAGACAGCACCGTGGAAACCAGCATTCGTGCAGAAAACGAAACCGTTGTCTGTTACATAGCGAATGAAGTTATTTCTTCCGTTCAGGAAGGAATGACCGTAAAGTTTAACGGTTTTGAAGCCGTCATCATGGAAATCGGGCAAAAAGAAGATATGGGATACGTTTGTGTCCTCAAATCAGCCCAAACGATTCCGGATGGATTTTACGAGGGCAAAATCGTAACAAAGAGCATCAAACCACTATCTTTCATTTTGAATTGAGGTTTCTGACATGGCAGAGAGAATAAAAAAGCCAGTCATGAAGGGTGTTGCAAAAGTACCTGTTGTTATGCAGCTGGAGGCACTGGAATGCGGCGCGGCATGCCTCTGCATGATTCTGGCCTATTACAATAAATGGATACCGCTGGAGCAGGTTCGTGAGGACTGCGGTGTGTCGCGTGACGGCTCCAATGCGCGGAACATGCTGAAGGCTGCACGCTTTTACGGCCTGGACGCAAAAGGCTACCGCTACGAGCCGGAAGCGCTGAAGGAGCACGGCAGTTTTCCCTGCATCATCCACTGGAATTTCAATCACTTTGTGGTTCTGGACGGCTTCAAGGGTGGAAAAGCCTATCTGAGCGACCCCGCTAAAGGTTCATACAGCGTATCCATGGAGACCTTCGACGAATCTTTTACCGGTATCTGCCTGCAATTCGAACCGACGGATGCCTTTGTCCCTTCCGGCAAGCCGAAAAGTATGCTGTCTTTTGCCGCCAAAAGGCTCAAGGGCACCGGCACGGCGATCGCATTTACCGTGCTGACCGGCCTGATCGCGGCGCTGATGGGCCTTGTTCAGCCCGCATTTTCCCGCGTTTTTCTCGATCATCTGCTTACCGGCAATGACCTTTCATGGACGAAGGGATTCCTTCTCTTTCTCGGGGCATTCAACCTGATTCAGATCATTATTTCTGCGCTGCAGGCAGTGTACTCACTGCGTATCAACGGTAAAATGGCGGCAGTCAGCAGCGCGTCCTATATGTGGAAGGTTCTCAAGATGCCGATGAAGTTTTTCACCCAGCGCATGGCGGGAGATATTCAGGGACGGCAGGGCTCCAACGCGTCCATCGCCAATACGCTGATCGGCACATTTGCACCGCTTCTTCTCAATGCGGTCATGATGGTGTTCTATTTCGTCGTCATGCTGCGATACAGCGTCATTCTCACCGTGATCGGGCTGGCTTCCCTTGCAATCAATGCCGTTGTGTCGCAGTACATATCCAAAAAGCGCATCAATATTACCCGCGTATCCATGCGGGACAGCGCAAAACTTTCCGCAGCGACAGTCGCCGGGATCGAAATGATCGAGACCATCAAAGCATCCGGTGCGGAAAACGGATATTTCAGGAAATGGTCGGGGTATCAGGCAAGCGTCAACACGCAGCAGGTGAAATTTCTGAAGCTGAACCAGTACCTCGGCATGATTCCGCAGTTCGTTTCCACGCTTGCGAATAATGCCGTGCTGTTCCTCGGCGTTTGGCTGACCATGCAGGGTGAGTTCACCGTGGGTATGATCATGGCGTTCCAAGGCTTCCTTTCTTCGTTCATGTCGCCTGCCATGACGCTGGTATCTGCCGGGCAGACCTTGCAGGAAATGCGGACGCAGATGGAGCAGGTAGACGATGTCATGGAATACCCTGACGATGTGGTCTTTGCTGACAGCGAAAGTACCGGTGAGATGAAAAAACTCTCCGGAAACATTGAACTAAAAGACATTGTATTCGGGTATTCTCCCCTTGCCGAGCCGCTGATCAGGAATTTCAACATGACGGTAACTCCGGGAAAAAGCGTAGCCATCGTCGGGGCTTCCGGCTGCGGCAAATCCACCATG
>JAZRXJ010000083.1:0-5586 GCA_045600165.1 Clostridia bacterium | reverse complement strand
CTGCTGATCCGTCCCAACGACGAAGAGCTTGCTAACTTCGGCGATGCTGATTATACCCTGATCGCAGCACCCGGCTTCAAGTGCGATCCCGCTGTTGACGGAACGAATTCCGAAGCAGCCATCATGATTGACTACGAAGCGAAAAAGATCATCATTGCCGGTTCTCAGTATGCCGGCGAGATCAAGAAGTCCGTATTCTCCACCATGAACTATGTCATGACGAAGATGAACGTTCTTCCTATGCACTGCTCAGCCAATATGGATCCCGAGACCGGCGAGACCGCGGTATTCTTCGGACTTTCCGGCACCGGCAAGACCACCCTTTCCGCAGATCCCGCAAGAAAGCTGATCGGCGATGACGAGCACGGCTGGTCTTCTGAAGGCGTGTTCAACTTCGAAGGCGGCTGCTATGCGAAGTGCATCAACCTGTCCGCTGAGAATGAGCCTGATATCTACAATGCGATCCGCTTCGGTTCCCTGGTTGAGAACGTGATCATTGATCCCGATACCAGAGAGTTCGATTTCAATGACGGTTCTCTGACTGAGAATACCCGTGTGGGTTATCCCATTGACTACATCAACAATGCTCAGATCCCCGGTGTGGGCGGCATTCCCAAGGTCGTGATCTTCCTGACCGCAGATGCATTCGGCGTACTGCCTCCCATCAGCCGTCTGGACAAAAACGCAGCAATGTACCATTTCGTAACCGGCTTCACCTCTAAACTTGCCGGCACCGAGCGCGGCGTTACCGAGCCTCAGCCCACCTTCTCCACGCTGTTCGGCGAGCCCTTCATGCCCATGGATCCTTCAGTTTATGCTGAAATGCTGGGTGACAAGCTTGACAAGTACAACACCAAGGTCTACATGGTCAACACCGGCTGGGCAGGCGGCTCCGCAGCTTCCGGCGCAAAGCGCATGAAACTGGCTTACACCCGTGCAATGGTCTCCGCAGCGCTTGACGGCTCCTTCGATAACATCGAGTTCAAGCATCATGATGTATTCAACGTTGATTATCCGGTTTCCTGCCCCAATGTTCCCGCAGAACAGCTGGATGCAAGAGGCCTCTGGGCAGACAAGGCTGCTTACGACGAGCAGGCGAACAAGCTGGCGAAGATGTACGAAGAGAACTTCGCAGCGAAGTACCCCAACATGCCCAAGGATATCGTAAACGCAGGCCCCAAGGCAAAATAATGACACATAAAGCAGGCACGGGAAGGGCGGACGCGCCCGGAATGCGCCGGCACTCACTGAAGGAAGAGCATTCTTCCCTAAGAATACGGGAGGGGGCAGCTTCATGCTGCGCCTTCCTCTTTTAAATCAGAAAACACAGGCGGTCTGCGTTCTGATGCAGCAAAAAAGTCCGCCGTGATCTTTGCCTTGTATCGGAAATATGGAACTTCTCTGTACGCGCTGTCCCAGACGGTGCAATATCAACCGAATAGAAAAGAAGGGTTACTGCGGTGTCTCAGGAGAAGGCGTCCTGCTTGCCAGAGCCGCGCTGCATTTCTGGGAGGAGCCCTGTATTTCCGGTGAAAGAGGCTCCGGCACAGTATTTTTCAGCGGCTGCAGCCTGCACTGCGTATATTGTCAGAACCGGGAGATCTCCGGCGGAAAGATCGGAAAGGAAGTGAGCATTGAGAGGCTTTCCGGGATCTTTCTGGAACTTCAGGAAAAAGGCGCGCACAATATCAATCTGGTGACTCCCACTCATTATGCGCGGGAGATCGCCGAAGCCCTTAAGATCGCGCGAAGAAACGGTCTTAAGGTCCCCACGGTCTACAACACCGGGGGATATGAGACCGAGGAAGCCATTTACGAAATGGCGGAATATATTGACATTTATCTGACCGATTTTAAATACATGGAAAATGATCTGGCAAAGGATCTGTCCGGCGCCTATGACTATCCGGAGGTGGCGGCGAAGGCCCTTCGGGCCATGACGGAAGTCTCAAAGCCCGCGGCTTTTGACGAAAACGGCATGATGAAGAGCGGGATCATTGTCCGGGAGCTGCTGCTTCCCGGCCATGTGAAGAATACGGAAAAAACGGTCGAATACATATACAGAACCTACGGAGACCGGGTGTGGCAGAGTCTCATGAACCAGTACACTCCGGTGGCGGAATGCCCTGGGCACCCGGAACTCTCCAGAAAAGTGACGAAGAGAGAGTACGAAAAACTAATCGATTTCGCGCTTTCTCTGGGTGTGAAAAACGCATTCATTCAGGAGGGAAAAACAGCTGAGGAAAGCTTTATTCCCGCCTTTGATTACGAGGGCGTCTGAGCCTTTTTATGAAAGGAAATCATGCTTCAGTTAGTAGATATTAAAAAAACCTATGATCTGGCGGAGAACAGCGTTCAGGCGCTCCGCGGCGTCAATGTGGAATTCGGTGACCGGGAGTTTGTGGCGATCCTGGGCCAGTCCGGCTGCGGAAAAACGACGCTTTTAAACATCATCGGTGGTCTGGATCAATACACCAGCGGCGACCTGATCATTAACGGCGTGTCCACGAAGACCTACAAATCATCAGACTGGGACCAGTACAGGAACCGCTCCATCGGCTTCGTGTTTCAGAGCTATCAGCTGGTCCCTCATCAGTCTGTGCTGGCCAATGTGGAGCTCACCATGACGCTGTCCGGCATTTCCAAAGCCGAGCGGCGGAAAAAGGCCATTGATGCCCTGACGAAAGTGGGCCTCGGTGATCAGATTCATAAAAAGCCTAATCAGATGTCCGGCGGACAGATGCAGCGCGCGGCCATCGCCCGTGCTCTGGTTAATGACCCGGATATCATTCTGGCAGATGAGCCCACTGGCGCGCTGGATACGGAGACCAGTGTCCAGATCATGGATATTTTAAAGGAGGTTGCCCGGGATCATCTGGTGATCATGGTCACGCACAACCCGGAGCTTGCTGAAAAGTATGCGACCCGTATTGTCCGGCTTTCCGACGGTATGGTGGTGAGTAACAGCGAGAATACCGTATCAGGCACATCTCCCGTGGTGGAACTGATCCAGAATAAGGAAGAGGAGCCCTCGGGAGAAAAAACGGGCCGCGCGAAAAAGGAACAGAAAAAGAAGCAGAACATGTCCTTCTTTACGGCACTTTCCCTTTCCTTCAATAACCTCCTGACGAAGAAGGGCAGGACCTTCCTTACATCCTTTGCAGGTGCCATCGGCATCATCGGCATTGCGCTGATTCTGGCGGCTTCCACCGGCGTACAGAACTATATTGACAAGGTGGAGTCGGACACTTTAGGCACCTACCCGCTTCAGATCGTCCGGGAAACGGTGAACATGTCCGAAATGATGGAATCCATGATGAGCCGCGAAGCCGGGGACGAGGATAAAGACGCCCCCATTACCGCGATCCGTTCTAATGACCTGATGACGAATTTTATTATTTCTCTGGCCAATGAGCGGACGGAAAACGACATGGCGGCCTTCAAACACTTCGTGGAAACGGACGAGGAACTGAAGGAATATTTAAGGACGGCGGAGTATTCTTATTCCACCACATTGAATGTTTTTAATACAAACGCGAACTGCGAGTCCGGTCTGGTGAAGGCCAATCCCTCCAATGTGATGAGCAGTATGGGCGCGGACAGCACCGGTTCAGGCTCTTCCATGATGGCGAACGGCTACGATGTTTTCTCGCCCCTTCCCGGCAAGCAGGAGATGCGGGAAAGCATGTACGAGGTCATTGACGGCAGAATGCCCGAAAATTATGACGAGGTGGTCATTGCGGTCTCCCAGCGGGGCAGGATCGCGGACTACACTTTATATGCACTGGGACTGTTTGACCAGGCGGAGCTGAAATCTCTGCTCTCGGATGTCATGGCCGGAAAAGAGGCAGAGAAGAAGGAGACCGCGGAGTTTTCCTTTGAGGAGCTGAAGGATCTTTCCCTTTACGCGTTGGCAAATCCGGACTTCTTCGAAAAGCAGGAGGACGGTACCTGGAAAGACCGTTCCAGTGACGCGGATTACATGAAGGAGCTGCTTCCGAAGGCCGGTATTCCCCTGAAGGTGGTCGGCGTCGTGAGAAGCAATACCGAAGGCGGCGGTTCTGTTTCCGCTACCGGCGGCGTGCTCTACCTGCCGTCGCTTACGGAGACTCTGGTGAATCGGGTAAATGACAGCGAGATCGTCAGGCTGCAGAAGGAAAACGAGGATACGGACGTATTTACCGGCATCAAATTCGAGCAGGACGAGGAGCAGGAAGGCCCGAAGACCATGGAAGAACTTCAGGCGTACATTGCGACGCTTCCCGAGGAAGAGCAGCAGACGGCTGGGGCCATGATCATGGCTATGAAGCAGCAGGGCATGACGGACGAGCAGGTCCTCGAGCGCTTCGCTGAGTACTCGGTGAAGACGACTGACGCGACCTGCCGGGGCAATCTGTCGATCTTAGGCGTTGCGGATCTTGAGGATCCTTCGGAAGTCCGGCTGTACCCCGTTGATTTTGAGGCAAAAGAAAAAGTAGTGGAGATCCTGAACCGCTACAGCGACTCTCTGGGGGAAGGCGGCGAGCTGAAATACACGGACTACGTGGGTATTCTCATGTCCTCCGTCACCACTATTATAAATGCCATCACCTACGTGCTGGTCGGCTTTGTGTCCGTGTCTCTCATTGTTTCCAGCATCATGATCGGCATCATCACTTACATTTCTGTTTTGGAGCGGACCCGCGAGATCGGTATTCTCCGTTCCATCGGCGCCTCAAAGAAGGACATTTCACGGGTCTTTAATGCGGAGACGCTGATCATCGGCTTCGTGGCCGGCATTATCGGCGTGGTGATCCCCTACGGCATCAGCACCATTGTCAATGTGATCATGTACCGGGCATTTGATATCGAAAACATCATGTACCTGTCTCCCGCCGCGGCCGCAGCGCTGGTGATCATCAGCATGCTCCTGACCCTGATCGGCGGCCTGATCCCCTCACGGATCGCAGCCAATAAAGATCCGGTGGAGGCTCTTCGTACAGAATAATTTTTTGTTAACAGGGGGCTGCCGCACGTTCGTGCTGCAGCCTCTTCTTTTGATTTTTCTGTTGACTTTTTGTTTCCTGTGTGTTAATCTATTTAACGCTGTGGAGAGGTATCGAAGTGGTCATAACGAGGCGGTCTTGAAAACCGTTTGGGGGCAACCCCACATGGGTTCGAATCCCATCCTCTCCGCTTCCTTTGAAAGAAGCCTCCACAGTACATATCATCATTCTTTCAGCCTGGAGAAGTACCCAAGAGGTTGAAGGGGCTCCCCTGGAAAGGGAGTAGGCGGTTAATAGCCGTGCATGGGTTCAAATCCCATCTTCTCCGTTTCCAAGTTTATAAAGGAAATTTTACAAAGAAAACTTTATGACCAACGAAGAAATTGCTAAAGTATATGCCGACACTTATGACGAAAGTAAGGTATAAATTCTGCCCAAAAATGAAAAATTTAAGGGCAGATATTTTTTTAAACTTTTTTAAAAAAAGTTTAAAAAAGTAATTGACAAAGCAAATCAGTAATGCTATTATATTCAAGCTGTCCCCTAAAAAACGGGGACAGCATAAATTCTAAAAAAGCTTGATTTTTCAAGGAATTTTGGA
>JAZRXJ010000082.1:0-9755 GCA_045600165.1 Clostridia bacterium | reverse complement strand
ATTTCTTTCCCCAAAAAAACACTCTGAAAGCCCGTCTTTGTATTTCCTATACCATTGTTTCTTTGATTTTTCTTTATGTTTACCAAAATAAAGAGGAGCTGCCTCTTATGATCTGCTCAGATCATTTTGAGACAGCCCCTTAGTTAGTGGTCGCTTCGCAACAACTGATTTCGCCAGACAATATGGAAACAACACTATTCCTAATCCCTAATCCCTAATCCCTAATCCCTAATCCCTAATCCCTAATCCCTCATTTACCCCATAGTAAAGGATATGAAATCAACGTACCCATCACCCTCATAGGTGAAGTATACTGCCCTCTTCCCCTTTTCCACATTCAGCGGCGCGGAAAAGTCCTGCCAGTCTTTGCCGGCACAGACGGGGATCCGGCTGATCACGGGACCGTTCAGACCGTCATGGAGGACCATTTCACCTTCGGCGGTCCCGCGGACACGGACGGAGACGGTATTCGCATTTTCAAACAGGAAGTAACGGTATCCTGCGGTAGCGCCGTCGCGCATATTGCTGATGTACTGGTTCGGATTCTCCATCCGGTCTTCACCTTCCTGGGTAAAGGCGGGATGGTCTTCATTCTGCTGTTTCGCGAGGCTTTCGGTCGTTCCGTTTTTGCTGAACAGATGGCACGCGATCCTTGCTTCATAGGTGCCTTCATCTTTCAGCGGTCCTCCGTTCAGACCGCAGGAAGTGATCTCCGCCTGATGGAAGGCGGTGCCGTCGAATTCGATCTCTTCGGCGCAGGCCTGACGGGAGAAGAAATGCCGGTTGGTCTGACGGTGATAGAAGACATACCATTTTCCGTTCACAAAAGCGACGCTGCCGTGTGTATTTCCGCGGTAATTCATGGCTTCCCTGTTACCGTTCACGCCGATATCCGCGTTGGAGACCAGCACACCGCCGAAGTGATAATCCCCCAGCGGACTGTCCGCCACGGCCCAGCACAGTTCATGCATCCAGCAGGAAGAATAGATGAAATAGTACTTTCCGTTGATCTTCCGTACGGAACTGGCTTCGAAGAAAGGATGCGCTTCATATTCCGTACCGTCGGCATCGTTGATGATGGGCAGATTATGGAAAGGACCGTTTTTCACGTGGATCATGTCCTGTTCCAGTTCCATTTTCAGGCTGTCCTTATCCACCGGAGTGGTCTTGTAACGGGGACTGTTTCCGGAAAAGAGATAGATCCTCTGGTCGTCATCAATGAAGATACCGGGGTCAAACTGACGGATCTCATCCGGACGGGAACCCAGGATATCCCCGTTGGGGTAACGGACGAAATCAAGAAATTCATAGGGTCCGACCGGATCATCCGCAACTGCGACACCGATCTCTTTGAGAAAATCCAGACAGTAATACAGATAGTACTTACCGTCATTGCCGCGGCAGACATCAGGTGCCCATAACGCGTGCGCGCCGTCCGGGTTTCTCGGATCCTGCGTTTTTTTGAAGATCACGCCTTCGTACCGCCAGTCGCTGAGATCTGTGACCGGTGCGGACCAGCATACATAGTCGTTCTGACAGTAGACATCGCCGTTGAAACGGTCGTGACTGCCGTAAATGTACAGACGGTCTCCGAAAACTCTGGGTTCGCCGTCCGGAATATATTCATAACTGGGCAGATAGGGATTGAAGACCTGTATTTTCAAAGTGTATGCCTTCTTTCTTTTTGAGGCGTTTTAGCCTGATCATTTTGATAGTATTATGCCAGTTGAATAAACAAACTTTACCAAGGGCTTATGGCTTGCTGGACTTACTGCCCGTGAGCATCTGCTCTGATTTCTTTATTGCTTCCTTCTTTGAAAATTATAGATGAATCCGGAGAAAAAAGGAATAGCTTTTTCAACGCTGAATCTGATAAAATATATTCAGTGCAAACGCTTCGCGTGAGCCGGATGAAAGGATACAAGGAGATATTCTCATGAAAGATACATTTCTGATCGTCGACGGAAACAGCCTGATGTACCGGGCTTTTCACGCGCTGCCGCTGATGGACGCGGGCGGGACATACACCAATTCGATCTACGGTTTTCTCAGTATGCTGCTGAAGGTGATCCGGGAGGAAAACGTGCAGTATCTGGCGGTCTGCTTTGACGAACACGCGCCTACCTTCCGCCATACGATCTACGCGGATTACAAGGCTGGACGGAAGGAGACCCCGGATGAGCTGAGACAGCAGTTTGTGACGGTCAAACCTTTGCTGGATGAAATGGGGATCCGGTATTATTCCCTTTCCGGCTGGGAAGCGGATGATCTGCTGGGCACATTGAGCCTGAAGGCCGGCGAACAGGGCGTCCTGCCGCTGCTGCTGACCGGCGACCGTGACGCGCTGCAGCTGGTGGACGGAACGACGGAACTGATGTTCACCCGTAAGGGGATCACGGAAACGGTCCGGTTCACACCGGGTAAGGTCTACGAGGAATACGGCTTTACGCCCGCGCAGGTCACGGACTGGAAGGGTCTGGCGGGAGACAGCAGCGACAATATCCCAGGCATTCCCGGGATTGGCGACAAGACTGCCGTGAAGCTGCTGCAGGAATACGGAACGCTGGAAAATATCCTCGCGCATGCCGGCGAGGTCAAAGGAAAACTGGGTGAAAAACTGGCGGCCGGACAGGATCAGGCAAGGTTCTGCAGGGAACTGGCCACGATCCGCCGTGACGCGCCGGTGGCTTTTGCCCTGTCCGACTGTGTCCTGCCGGATCTCCGGAAGGGCATTCCGGCGTTAAAGAAGTTAGGCCTGAACAGTATCGTCCGGCGTCTGGAACCGGCGGAAAACGCGGAGCAGGGCAGCGGAGCGGCCGAAACACCGGAAAATCCGACGGAAAACGGACTGCTGGCTGAGCCTATGGAGCTTTTCGATTTTCCCGTGATGACGCTGTATACCGAAGACGAACTGGCTTCCTGGCTGAAGGATCATGCTTCCGGAGAACTGCCGCTTTGCGTGTATATGGATGATACAGTGATCTCCATGGCGGTCCCCGGGGAGGAGAAGGCGGTCATGTCCCTCGGCGGAGACCTGCTGAACCCCGGGATGGATCCCCTGTCGGTCCTGCAGACTCTTGTGCCTTATATGAAGCGGGGAAACACGGTCGTGCATGACAGCAAGAAGATGCTGAAGACGCTGACCCGCTTCCGGCTGGACCTTCCGGAACGCTTTGAGTGGGATACCCTGCTGGGCGCCTATCTGATCGAACCTCAGGAAAAGAGTTACCGTCTGGGTGCTCTCCTGCCTGCCCTGCCCGAAGACGCCGGCGCGCTGTGCGACCTGTATCTGTGGCAGAAGAAGGTCATTGAAAAGGCCGGAATGATGTCCCTGATGCGGGATGTGGAGATGAAACTGGCTTTCGTGCTTTTCCGGATGGAAGAGACCGGTTTTGCCGTGGATGTTCCATTCCTGAAGGAGCTGGGAGCAAAATATACCGAGGAGATCGCCGCGCTGAAGCAGCAGGTGTATGACGCCTGCGGCGCGGGACCGTTCAACCTGAACAGTCCTGTCCAGCTGAGCGAGGTCCTGTTTGAAAAACTGCGCCTGCCGCACGGCAAAAAGACCGCGCGCGGATATTCCACGGCGGTGGAAGTGCTGGAAGACCTGCGGGACATCGCTCCCGAGGTGATCGAACCGCTGCTTCGTTACCGTCAGCTGACCAAACTGAACGGGACCTATGTCGAGGGCATGCTGCCCCTGGTGGACCGGGAAGGCCGGCTCCATACCAGCTTTGATCAGGCGGCGACGGCAACCGGCCGCCTCTCCTCCTCCGAACCGAACCTGCAGAATATTCCTGTACGGACCGAGGAAGGAAAGGAGATCCGCCGGGCGTTCCTGCCGAAGGAAGGCTGGGTGCTCCTGGACGCGGACTACAGCCAGATCGAGCTTCGGCTCATGGCGCATTTCTCCGGAGACGAAGCCATGCTGGACGCGTTCCGGAAAGGACAGGACATTCATGCCCGTACAGCCGGAGAGATCTTCGAAGTCCCGCCGGAGGAAGTGACTCCGGAGCTGCGTTCCCGCGCCAAGGCGGTCAATTTCGGTCTGATCTACGGCATCAGCGGTTTCGGTCTGAGCAAGAATACCGGTGTCAGTGTCCGGGAAGCCGGAGACTTTATCGCCCGCTACTTTGACAAGTACCCGGGAGTGAAGGATTTCATGGAGCGCTCCGCGGAGGACGGTGCCCGTAAAGGGTATGCCGTGACGATGCTGGGCCGCCGCAGATATCTGCCGGAACTGGCCAGTCCCAAGGCGCAGATCCGCGAATTCGGAAAACGCGCGGCGATGAATACGCCGGTACAGGGGACCGCGGCGGATATTATCAAGCTGGCGATGGTCCGGGTGGACGAGGCGCTGAAAAAAGAAGGCCTGCAGGCACGCCTGGTGCTGCAGGTCCATGACGAACTGATCCTTGAATGCCCGCCGGAAGAGCTGGAGCATGACGCGGAGCTCCTGAAGCGGTGCATGGAAGAAGTGATCGAACTGAAGGTCCCGCTCGTGGCGGAAGTGCATACGGGAACGAACTGGGCGGAAGCCAAGTGATCATTCTTTGCGGCGTAGTAACGCCGCATTTTTTAACCGGATGGTGAATGAACGTGATTGGTTACAAAAGCGGAGCGGAAGACCGAAAAGGTCCGGTAAATTGTTTTTTTATTGTTTTCCGAACGTTCGTGAAATTACAAACCGGTTGCAAATACGGACCGAATAGGCTATAATCAACCCATTCCTAACAATGGGACATATATTTCCGATCATTAAGGAGGAACTGTTTATGAAGAAGAGCTTCAAGTCCGTCCTGGCACTGCTGCTGGTGCTGGTACTCGGCATCTCCGTCTGCGCGAGCGCGGCTGCCGAAAATGTGATCCGTATTGGTGTTTTCGAGCCCTCCACCGGTGATAACGGTGCCGGCGGAAAGCAGGAGATCCTGGGCATCCAGTATGCCAACAGCATTCGCCCCACTGTGACCCTGGGCGGTGAAGAATACAAGGTCGAACTGGTCATCGAAGATAACCAGTCCGTGACCGACAAAGCGGTTTCCGCCGCTCAGTCCCTGGTCAGCAAGGACGTCAGCGTTGTGCTGGGTTCCTACGGCTCCGGCGTTTCCATGGCCGGCGGCGATATCTTTGCCGCTGCCGAAGTGCCCGCCATCGGCGTCAGCTGCACCAACCCCAACGTAACCCTGCTGTGCGACTACTACTGGCGCATTTGCTTCCTGGATCCCTTCCAGGGCACCGTCATGGCGAACTACGCCAAGGAACTGGGCGCCACCAAGGCTTATGTCCTGACCATGCTGGGCGAAGACTACGGCGTGGGCCTGGGCAAGTACTTCGTGGATGCTTTCAAGGCTCTGGGCGGCGAAGTGGTTGAAGAAAACTTCACCGAAGGTACCAGCGATTTCACCGCTTACCTGAACAACGCCGTTTCCAACGGATGCGATGTTGTGTTCGCTCCCTCCAGCACCACCTATGCCGCTCTGATCATCGATCAGGCTGCTTCTATGAATGCCACCTTCCCGATCCTGGCCGGCGACACCTGGGAAAACTCCGCGATCCTGGAAGCTGCCAAGGGCAAGGACATCAAGGTCTACTGCTCCACCTTCTTTGATGAGAATGACGATGCTGCCGCCGCCGCCGAATTTGTAACCGGATTCAAGGCCTGGCTGAATGCCGACAGCAGCAACCTGACCAACAACGGCGGTAACGACATCGTCGCCGCGGTTTCCGCTCTGGGCTTTGATGCCTACAACGTTGCCATCGAAGCGATCATCGCTGCCGACAGCGCTGATGCCGCCGCGATCGCCGAAGCTCTGCCCGGCGTGGCCTACACCGGTGTGACCGGACAGATCACCTTCGATGAGAATGGCGATGCCAACAAGGATATGGCTTACATCAAGTTCGCCAATCCCGAGACCGGCGCCTTCGACTTCGTGAAGACCCAGTCTGTTGCCGAGTAATTCCGATGAAAAGCAGGGGGCTGTTGCAATATGCAGTGGCCCCCTTTTCCCTTTTTAATTCCGGAACGGAAGGAAGACCAGTATGTTTAACACATTGTTGCCCTATCTGCTGGCCGGGATCTCGGTCGGCGGACAGTATGCCCTGATCGCTGTGGGTTATACCATGGTTTACGGTATCCTGCGGCTGATCAACTTCGCGCATGGCGATATCTTCACCGCGGCGGGCTTCTTCATGGTTTATCTGTGCGCCTCTCTGCCGCTGGCGATCGCGATCCCGCTGACGATCATCCTGACGGTGATCCTCGGGTTTGCCGTGGAGCGTGTGGCTTATAAGCCCCTGCGTTCCGCGCCCCGTATGTCCATCATGATCTCTGCGATCGGTGTCAGCTACCTGCTGCAGAATCTGATGTGGTATCTGACCGGCGGTCTTGCAAAGCAGTATCCCGTGCTGCCCTGGCTGAGCGATACGATCCATCTGGGCGTCGCCAGCACCAAGGTCGTTACCATTGTGACGCCGATCCTGACCGTGGCTCTGGTCATCGGTCTGGTCATGCTCATCAACCATACCAAGATCGGTATGGCTATGCGCGCGGTGTCTGTTGATTTCGAAACTTCACAGTTGATGGGAATCAAGATCAACAACGTGATTTCCGTCACGTTCATTATTGGTTCCGCCATGGCGGCCATCGGTTCCATGCTGTATTTCACCAACTATACGGCTGTTACTCCGACGGTCGGCGCCATGCCGGGTCTGAAGGCTTTCGTCGCGGCCGTGTTCGGCGGGATCGGATCGATCCCCGGCGCCATGATCGGCGCGCTGATCATCGGTATCTGCGAGAACCTGATCAAGGCTGCCGGTCTGACGGCCTTCTCCGACGCGTTCACTTTTGCTCTGCTGATCGTTGTGCTGATCTTCCGCCCGACGGGCCTGTTCGGTGAGAAGACCAGCGAGAAGGTGTGAGGTGATGACCATGAAGAAGAAAAATACACGTCTGATCCTTTCCCTGATCGTGGTTGCCGCCCTTTACTTCGGTGCCTGGGCGGTCGAGCACTTCGGCGGCAGCAAGAGCATGGCCGTGACCGTGCTCCAGAAGGGCGCCGTTTACGCGCTGATCGCTGTCTCCATGAATCTGCTGAACGGCTTTACCGGACTGTTCTCGCTGGGTCAGGCCGGTTTCATGCTGGTTGGCGCTTACTCCTACGCGATCCTGACCATCCCCATGGCCAAGCGTGCCGCGGTTTATCAGTATTATGACGGCGGCTGGGTACAGTTCACGATCGGGATCCTGCCCGCGCTGATCATTGCCGGTCTGGTGGCCGCGTTCTTCGCGTTCCTGATCGGTCTGCCGGTCCTTCGTCTGAAGGGCGACTATCTGGCGATTGCCACGCTGGGCTTTGCCGAGATCATCCGCGCTATCGTGCAGTGGGATACCATCGGTCCCCTGACCAACGGTTCCAACCTGCTGAAGACTTATCCCACCCTGAAGACGGCTATGCCCGGGAATACCGTGCTCTTCACCTTCATTGTGGTCGGTGTCTGTATCGGACTCATTCTGCTTCTGATCAATTCCACTTACGGACGCGCCTTCAAGGCGATCCGTGATGATGAGATCGCTGCCGAGGCAATGGGTATCAGCCTGTTCCGGCATAAGCAGATGGCGTTCATCATCTCGAGCTTCTTTGCCGGTGTCGGCGGTGCGCTGCTGGCGATGTATCAGGGTTCCCTGCAGGCGAACAGCTTCAAGAGCGCCATGACCTATGAGATCCTGCTGATCGTCGTGATCGGCGGTATGGGCAGTGTCTCCGGCAGCGTGATTGCCAGCTTCCTGTTCATTGCCTGCAGTGAATGGTGGCTGCGTTTCCTGGATTCCGCGACTTTCATCGGAGAGTTCCAGGTGCCGCTGCTCAGCCCCGGTTTCCGTATGGTGGTCTTCTCTGTCGTGATCATGGTGGTGGTCCTGTTCTTCCGTAAGGGCATCATGGGCGACCGTGAGCTCTGGGAACTCGGTAACCGCCGTCGCGCGAAGGGAGGCAAAAAGCAGTGAGTAACGTTCAGAATAACGATAACAATGTACTTCGCCTGGAAAACATCACCATGCAGTTTGGCGGTGTGGTTGCCATCAATAACCTGAGCATGGAAGTGAACAAGGGTGAAATCGTGGCTCTGATCGGCCCCAACGGCGCTGGAAAGACCACTGCCTTCAACTGTATCACCGGTGTGTACGAACCCACCAACGGCGCGGTCTATTTCCATAACAAACCCATCGCCGTCAACCATCCGACCGGTAAAATGGTCAAGCAGTACGCCGGGATCAACGGGGATCAGTACCTGAAACAGCAGGTGGTCAACTCCCCCGACAAGATCACGAAAATGGGTATTGCCCGTACCTTCCAGAACATCCGTCTGTTCAAGAGCCAGACTGCTTTCGAGAACGTGCTGATCGCCACGCATCTGCGCCGGACCAGCAATTTCCTGACCGCGACTTTCCGTCTGAACATGAAGGAAGAACTGGCCATGAGAAAGAAGACCATGGATCTTCTGGAACTGGTCGGTCTGGCGGATTCCGCCAACGAACTGGCGACTTCCCTGCCTTACGGAAAACAGCGCCGTCTGGAGATCGCCCGCGCGCTGGCGACAGATCCTACCTTGCTGCTCCTGGATGAACCGGCGGCCGGTATGAATCCGCAGGAGACGGAAGAACTGGGACAGTTCATTATCGATATCAAGAACAAGTTTGATCTGACCGTCCTGCTCATTGAACATCATATGAACCTGGTCATGGATATTTCCGACCGGATCTATGTCCTGAACTTCGGAAAACAGATCGCCGAAGGTACTCCGGAAGAAATTCAGAGGAATCCGGAAGTCATTACGGCTTATCTGGGGGAGGATGACGAATGAGCTTGCTGAAAGTTACGGATCTTGTCGTCAGCTACGGCGGGATCGAAGCCCTGAAGGGCATCTCCTTTGATGTGGAACAGGGACAGATCGTGACCCTGATCGGTGCCAACGGCGCCGGAAAATCCACCACCCTGCGTACGATCTCCGGTCTGGTCCATCCCAAGGAAGGCCGGGTGTATTTCGAAGGCCGGGATATTACCGATGACGGAACCCAGAAGATCGTGCAGAACGGCATCGCGCTGGTGCCCGAAGGACGCCGCGTATTTGCCAATCTGACCGTGCTGGAGAATCTGAAGATCGGCGCTTACCTCCGGAATGACAAGGAAGTCATCGAAACAGATATCGAATATGTTTACGAACTCTTCCCCCGGCTGAAGGAACGTTCCTGGCAGCTGGCTGGCACGCTGTCCGGCGGTGAACAGCAGATGCTGGCGGTGGCCCGCGCCATGATGACCCGCCCCAAGCTGATCATGATGGACGAGCCCAGTCTGGGTCTGGCTCCTCTGGTCGTCAAGGATATCTTCAAGATCATCCAGACCCTGAAGGAACGCGGCATGACCGTCCTGCTGATCGAGCAGAACGCCAACGCCGCCCTGAAGACCTGCGATTACGCCTACGTTCTGGAAACCGGCAACATCACAACCCAGGGCACCGGCGCCGAGCTGATGGCCTCCGAAGCGATCCAGGAAGCGTACCTGGGTAAGCAGAAATAATAAAATGTGTCCCGTTATGGGACACATTTTATTATTTCTGTAGTGGATAGGGATTAGGGATTAGGGATTAGGGATTAGGGATTAGGGATTAGGGATTAGGGATTAGGGATTAGGGATTAGGGATTAGGGATTAGGGATTAGGGATTAGGGATTAGGGATTAGGGATTAGGGATTAGGGATTAG
>JAZRXJ010000081.1:0-91294 GCA_045600165.1 Clostridia bacterium | reverse complement strand
AAGACTCGTACGCGCAGGGTTCTTTGAACTCTCCCCGGCATACGAGTCTATTCAATCTGCTTGTCTTGGACGCGCCGTGTACCGAACGGTACGCACGGTGCGGTGAGAGGACGGGGGTTAGTCACCCCCTCCTACTCGATTGTAAGAAAACGCAATCAACCATATCGATCGAATATACAGGGATATATAATAAGAAAATAAAAAGGTGCCCCAATAGCCCGGTTACATGACTATCCGAGCGTGATGCCAGCTTATTATTCACTCTGAAACACAGTAGAAAAACGTTTTCGGCTACTTTTGACCTTAAAACCGTGAAAACGTTTGCAGTGGGTGACAATGCTTAACAAGGTTTACAATATGCAAATTATCGGGATAATCTGCTTAATAATATGCATATCCTGCAAAAAATGGCGTTTTTGGAGATTTTTGTGTATAACAACAGGGATAAAATATCGGTATTTGTTAGTTGAAAGCTAAAATTGTCCGGTGCGCAAGCACAAACTGTATCGCATGTTTTGTCCGCAGGTCATAAAATAAATGCAGTCAGTGGGAGATATATGCCCACAAATGACAAAATAAAAGGAGGAACCCCAACATGCGTAAAGTCGTAGCTCTGGTTCTGGCTATCGCTATGCTGCTGGCCTGCGTCCCCGCAGTCCTGGCTGACGAAGCTCTCGAACCCATCACCGTCACCGTGTTCCGCGGCGATCCCGGCGATCAGCCCACCGATGACAACAAGATCTACAAGATGATCGAAGACGAATTCGGTATCAAGTTTGAAATCGAATTCCTCGCCGGCGATCTGGACGAGACCCTGGGCCTCAAGATTGCTAACGAAGACTATCCGGACCTGTTCGACGGCGGCAACTCTGCTGAACTGATCGAAAACGCCGGTGCTCTGATCGACATGCTGCCTTACATCACCGAAGAAGGCACCCCCAACCTGTACAAGCACATCTACACCAATGACCGCATTAAGCAGCTGGTGAACGATGATGGCGAACTCTTCATCATCCCCAACTACGGCATCAACTACAACGGTCAGATCCAGAACGCTCCCAATGGTCCCATGTTCTTCATTCAGAAGCAGGTTATTGCTTACAATAACTACGTCATTCCGACAACCCTGAATGAATACTTCGACCTGATCGAACGCTTCCTGGCTGAAAATCCCACCAACAAGGACGGCGTTGCCTACACCGGTTTCGCCATTCTGTGTGAAGACTGGCGTCACTTCTGCCTGATCAACCCCGTGCAGCATCTGATGGGCCGTCCCAACGACGGTGAAGTCATCATTGACATCACCACCGGCAACTGGGAAACCACGACCTTCATCAATCAGCCCTATGCCAAGGACTACTACAAGAAGCTGAACGAAGAATTCCAGAAGGGCCTGATCAGCAGAGATACCTTCGTCATGAACTATGACCAGTATATCGAAGCTCTGTCCAACGGAACCATCCTGGGCATGTTCGACCAGGGCTGGGACTTCGATCCTGCCACTGCCGCTCTGAACACTGCCAAGATGTATGAAAACACTTACCTGGGCCTGCCCCTGGTTTATGATGAATCCTACGGCTACGGCAAGATCGACGAACACTATGTCAACGGTACCGTTATGAACAAGGACCGTGGCTTCGGTATCTCCGTCAACTGCCAGTATCCGGAACGCATGATCAACCTCTTCGAAAATCTGCTGTCCGATCGTTGGCAGAAGATTCTCCAGTGGGGTATCGAAGGTGAAGATTACTACGTTGAAGACGGCCGTATGCTGATGACTGCTGAACAGTATGCCAACACCCAGGATGTTACCTGGCAGCGCGCCAACCGCGCTCTGGCTATCTGGCAGTCCGCCCCCAAGAAGGAAGGCCTCATGGATGATGGCAACGCTTGGGCTCCCGGCAACCAGGCTGAAATTTACTTCGGCAACATGAGCGAATATGACATCGACTTCTTCGCGAAGTGCGGTCTGCGCGTCCCCGGCGACGTGTTCGACAAGACTCTGGAACTGGCTCCCTACGGAGAAGCCTGGCAGATCGACAAGACCCCCATCAACATCGAGTACGAAGACTTCAACCACATTCAGGACAAGAGACTGCCTGAACTGATCATGGCTGATCCCGCCGAATTCGATGCTATGTGGGATGCTTTCGTTGAAGAAATCAATCCTTCCTGCGAAGTTTACACCAACTTCATGCAGGAAGAAGTCCTGAAGCTCGTCAAACAGGCTCTGGGCGAATAATTTCTAAGCACCACAGGGGGAGAGGTATCCTCTCCCCCTGATTTTTTCGGAGAGGAGAATCAGTCATGACCGGTCAGGTAATCAACACACAGGGATCAAACCTGATTCCGAAAAAAAAGAAGGGTTTCTTCAAAACATTGGGGGGACAGTGGCAGTTAATGGTCATGTCGATCCCTATGTTTCTGTATGTGCTGCTGTTCAATTACGCTCCCATGTGGGGCTGGCTGACCGCGTTCCAGGACTATACTCCCAAGAAAGGACTCAGTGGCAGCCCATGGGTCGGACTGGGAAATTTCCAGTGGCTGTTCAGCCGTGCGGATTTTGTACGCAGCATCCGTAACACTCTGGCCATGAGTGTCATTAATCTGGTGTTCAGCACAGTGGCTGCTGTTCTTCTGGCGGTGCTGCTGAACGAAGTACGTAACAAAGCCTTCAAACGGACGGTGCAGACCGTCACGTATCTGCCTCACTTCCTGAGCATGGTTATCGTTGTAGGTATGGCGCAGAACATCTTCGCCAGCAATGGTACTGTCAACGATGTATTGATGTCACTCGGCCTGATCAAAGAACCTGTGTTCTGGCTGGGTGAAGAAAAACGTTTCTGGTGGCTTGCCGGCGTAATCAATGTCTGGAAAGAAGTCGGCTGGGGCACTATCATCTACATTTCCGCCATGACATCCATTGACCCCTGCCTGTACGAGGCGGCGGCCATCGACGGCGCGGGACGTTTCCAGCGTATCGTCCATGTCACCTTACCCGGTATTAAATCCACCTTTATGATTCTGCTCATCATGAATATCGGCCATTTGATGGAAGCCGGCTTCGAGATGCAGTATCTGATGGGCAACAGCCTGGTGGAAGCCTATTCGGAAACGATCGACGTTTTCGTTATGAGATATGGAATTTCCAAGCAGAAATACAGCTACGCCACTGCCGCAGGTATGTTCAAGAGCGTGGTTGCCATTATTCTGCTGTTCGGTGCTAACGGCATTGCAAAAGCGTTAGACGAAGATACATTGATTTAAGGGAGGGATATCCTGTGACGACTGCTGCTGTCAAAGTCAAAAGAAAAGCGCCCAGACGGGATATCGTATTCCCGATCTGTAACACGATCTTTCTGATCCTGCTGATGATTATTACTCTTTACCCGGTCATCAATACAGTTGCAATTTCCTTCAACGAAGGTACGGACGCGTTGCGCGGCGGAATCACCGTATGGCCCCGCGTCTTCAGTACCAAAGCTTATGATTCATTGCTGAGCGATCCGCTGACTTATCAGGCTGCATGGATCTCCATCAGCAAGACAGTCATTATTACACTCCTGAACCTTTTCCTGACGAGTATGCTTTCCTTTGCTCTCAGCCGTAAGGAATACAAACTCCGCGGGTTTATCACGACCTTCATGGTGCTTACGATGTACGTGAATGCCGGTCTGATTCCGAACTATCTGCTGGTCACTCAGACCCTGCATCTGCAGAAGACCTACTGGGTATATATCATTCCGTCCTGTTTCTCCTGCTTCAACATGATCGTTATCCGGACCTACATTGCAGGTCTGCCGGACGCGCTGGTTGAATCCGCCCATATCGACGGCGCCGGGGATATTCGTGCCTTCTTCCAGATTATCCTGCCTCTGTGCACACCTGTGCTTGCCACCGTGGCATTGTTCGTGGCTGTCGGCAGCTGGAATTCCTGGTTCGATACATATCTGTATAACGGAAGTAAAAAGAATCTGTACACGCTGCAGTATCTGCTCAAGATGAAACTGGCGACGACCCAGGCGAGTGCGAACGCTGCCAAGTCCACCGCGGACGCTCTGGCATCCACTACCCAGACTACTCCCGTTACCATCCGCTGCGCCATCACCGTTGTTTCCGCAGCTCCCATCCTGATCGTGTATCCCTTCCTGCAGAGATACTTTGTTACCGGTATGGCACTGGGCAGTGTAAAGGGCTGATAAAGTTGCACAAACGACAAAGAGAAGAGGTGACACACAATGAGCCCCGTTTATGAAGATAAAAGAGAAAGCTTCAAGATTTACCCATTGTGCGATCACCCGTATCCGCCACATGTCCACTATGTTGTGGAAATGATGTATGTCAGCCACGGTTCTCTGACGGTCACGATTGCCGATCACCAGATCACTCTTCATGAAGGAGATCTGGCTGTCGCGTTTCCGTTGATCTTTCATAGCTATGACAATGTTTCCGATGATGTGGACGGTTATGCCTTCTTCTTCTCACCGGAACTTGTCAGCCGTTATGCTTCCGTGTTCAACGGGAACAGACCAGCTATACCGTGGCTTCTGAAAGACGCCATTGATGACAAAACAAAATCCTTCCTGCAGGCACTGACCGAATTCACCAATGAAGAAGACGAAGCAATGGCGGAAGGATACATGTGTCTGCTTCTGACAAAGATACTGCCGCTGATGCAGATGGAACCGCTGACGTATAAACCGGAAAGCGAAACGATCCACAAAGTGACAATGTACCTCTCCACACATTATTGTGAGGACCTTACGCTGGATTCTGTCAGTCACGCGCTTGGAATGAGCCGCTCACATCTGAGCCATATCTTCTCCCAGCAGCTGAAGATCAACTTCCGGCAATACATCAACATGTTCAGGATCGGACTGGCAACGAGACTCATCCGTGAGGATCCGACACGCTCACTGATGGATATCAGCTATGCATGCGGTTTCGAGGATGTCCGGACATTCCGGAGAGCTTTCCAGATGCTGGAAGGAATGTCACCCAACGCGTACCGTAAATCACTCATTTCACCGGGGATGGTTTTTTTCGATGACGATGAAGAGTGAACACCAAGAACTTCACAGCACGACTTCGGTCGTGCTTTTTCTGTTTTTGGAGTGCTTTTTTCTCAAATATAATACAGCCATTGAGTATGCCTTTTTTGACCGGTAGATCGAATAACAGTAACCGGATGTTGTGTTGTTTTGCCTGAAAATGTCGTTCTGAGGAGAAGTAAACAGTGATAAAAATGACCCGCCTGTGCATAAAATAGTACCTTGCTTTTTAAACGAGTTACTTGCAATAAACCAGAAACCGTGATAATATGTAAGCAGAAATACGAACATTTTATGACTGACTCGAAACAAGGAGACGATACAACGGAATGACAAGAAAACGGATCGCTGTCTTCATGGCCAGTATTGATCGCGAATATCAACAGATTTTTTCGATGACGATGACGGATGTTGCCAAAGAGTTTGATACCGACATCTGTATATTTAATTGTCAGGGCTTCTCGGACTCCAATGTAACCAAAGACACTCAGGGCGAAGCGACAATATTTGATCTTCCGTCACCAACTCAGTTTGACGGCTTTATTGTGTTACCGGCAACCATGGCCAGCCAGACTATACTGAAGAAGATCAGGGGTATTCTGGCGTCTGTGCCTGAAAAGCCTGTCATTTCCATTGATGTTACAACAGAAAACGGGACCGGTATCCTGTTTGACGATGCTGTCAGCCTGGAAAAACTGACCCGCTATATGGTTGAAGAACAAAAGTTGACTCGGTTTGCATGTGTGACCGGGCCGGGTACGAATCCCATCTCACAAAAAAGATTCCACGCGATCGAAAAAACACTTGCAGAATATGGCATTCATATGAATCCGGAGATGATCCGTGAAGGAAAATGGACCCATGATGGAGGCGCGGAAGCCGCCAGACAGATCCTGCAGTATGGCAGACCGGAAGTGATTTTCTGTTCCAATGACTACAGCGCATTCGGGGTTATGGATACCTTGAGAAACGCGAGACTGAAGGTTCCGGAAGATGTCAGGGTGACCGGTTTTGATGCTCTGAACGGAGCAAAAGTAACGGGACTTACCACCGTGAAAAGACCTATCAGCGATGCGGCACGGCTGGCGGTAAAACTCCTTTTTGAACAGCTGAACGGGAAAAAACAGGAAAAGAGTGTATATATATTACCAACCGAAGTTGTTCACGGAATCACCGGCGGAGAATCTCACGAACCCAATGAATGGGAAGATCTGACCGTTTCGGTCAAGACTCAGTGGAGCATGCAGAAATTCCTGACTGTATTCAGCACTTACAGCAGTATGCTCGCGGGAGTGGGGGATGAAACGGAAGCGGGCGAGCTTATAGCGGATTTCGCATATAAAACCGGTCTGAACGAAATGTACCTCTGCGTTGATCCCGGTGTGATCCGGATGGATACACTCAACAAACACAATGGAATTTATCCGGATAATATGCTTCTGTTGAGCGGACTCCGACACGGATTCAAAACAGAAACCGGTCTGTTTAAAACGGAGGATCTGCTGCCTGTACTGAAGCAGGGAGACCGTGATCCGCGATGCATGATCTTCTGCCCGCTGTATTCACGTGAGCATTTTTTCGGGTACACAGCCATCGGCTACTCAGCGATTACCAGCTATGGGCTGTATCCCAGTCTGATGCTGATGAACGGCGCATTAACCAGTTTAAATCTTCAGATGAACCTGAAAAAGAGCGCGGCACTGGTCGAACACATGGCGCTGCATGACAGCATGACCGGGATGCTGAACCGGCGCGGATATGAAAAGTATGCTTCCGAACTTTTCCGGGAAGCCAAAGAAAATACATGTTGCTTCGCGCTCCTCAGTGTAGACATGGATAAAATGAAATATGTCAATGACCGCTACGGACATCAGGCTGGAGATGAGGCTATCTGCCGGTTGGGACGCGTGCTGATCAAGCTCGAGACCAAAGGATATCATTGCGTCCATATCAGCGGAGACGAATTCCTGGTTTACGGTTTGTGCCAGAATGCCGAAAGTGCCGGAGGAATCATTACCATTGTGGAGCGGGAACTTCAGCGCATGAACGAGAGTGATCCGTGGCTTTGCGATATTTCCGCGAGCATGGGCGTATACGCGGCTGTGCCTTCCGGAATTGACATGCTGGACGGTTTCCTGACCCAGGCTGACAGGAATATGTATGCAGATAAGAACAGAAAAAAGGGCAGGCAATGAAAATCCTGTTGCAATGGAAAAAGTGAATGAACCAAGTAAAATCAACACTTCCGGACTTTTTGCTTTTTTTTGTACGGACAAAATTTGTTTATTTTGGCACAATTATCACGCAACATTTGCATGCTTTTGGGCAAAAAATGCATAGACACCGTTTGCGGCGGTTGTTAAAATTTATTTGAAAAGGCTTACATGATTCGTTCACATGTCCGAATGGCTTTTCAGACATCAAAAAACTGAGGGAAGGGGAATGTGGAAATGACCACGAAGGTTGCAGAACGTAAGGTCCATCAGCCTCTGCGTATTTCACTTGCCCGTGACTGGCGTCTTTACGTCATGATGATCCTGCCGCTGGCTTTCTATCTGCTCTTCTGTTATAAGCCCATGGCAGGCATCATTATCGCTTTCCAGAAATATAACATGTTCAAGGGCATGTGGGGAAGTCCATGGGTCGGACTGGATAACTTCAAGTTTATCATGAAGATGCCTGACTTCACCGTCGCCCTGAAGAACACGCTCTGGCTGAACGTTCTGGGTCTGGTTGCCGGTTTCCCGGTTCCGATCATCCTGGCCATCATGCTGAACGAAGTGCGTGCGGTGAAGGTCAAGAAAGTATCACAGACACTGCTTTATCTGCCTCACTTCCTGAGCTGGATCATTATCGGCGGTATGGTACTGCAGATCTTCGCGCCCACCACCGGTGTGGTGAATGCCACGCTGCTCCGCTGGGGCTGGATCGACAAGAATATCCCATTCATGACCGAAGGCAATCACTGGGTCACTGTTTATACTCTGGTTGGTGTATGGCAGAATATGGGATGGGGAACTATCCTCTACTTGAGTGCCATCACCGGCATCAATACCGAACTGTTTGAAGCTGCCAAGATCGATGGCGCCAACAAGCTCCAGCAGATCTGGCATGTAACTTTGCCCGGCATCCGCTCCACCATCGTCATCCTGCTGATCCTGAACATCGGTCAGATGATGAATATCTCCTTCGACCGTCCCTACATCATGGGTAACAGTCAGGTTCAGAAATTCTGCGATGTGCTGAGTACCTTCACCTATCGGACAGGAATCACAAACCACAAGTATGACCGCGCCACCGCCATCGGTCTGTTCCAGTCCGTGGTCGGTCTGATCATGATCACCGGCGCCAACCTGATTACGAAGCGTCTCGGCGAAGACGGTATCTGGTAAGGAGGCGGAGAGAATGAGTAAAGTCAGGGAAGAAGCGGTTCTCGCCTTCACTACAGACGGAAAGGAACACATCGTTCCCGCCCGGAAGGATAAAGTCTGGACAACCCCGCAGATCATTCTGGTGATTGTGATCCTTGTTTTCAGCGCCAGCTGCCTGCTGCCATTTGTCAATGTGATCGCAACCTCTTTCAGTTCCAAATCCGCCATTCTGAGCGGTCGGGTCACCTTCTGGCCGGTAGAATTTGAAACCAACGCCTACAAGGCGATTTTCGCGGACCCTGCCATGATCCGCAGTATGGGTCTGACAGTATTCATCACTGTTGTTTACACCGCCATCGCGATGGCTTTGACGATCCTGATGGCTTACCCACTGAGCAAGAAAAGACTGAGAGGACGCAAGTTCTTCAATTTCCTGGCTTTGTTCACGATGTATTTCAGCGGCGGTACCATCCCGATCTATCTGAATATCAAGGAACTTGGTCTGCTGAACAGTGTTTGGTCCCTGATCATCCCGGGTGCTCTCAGCACTTATAACATGATCATCCTGAGGAGCTTCTTCACCGCTTTGCCCAATGAACTGGAAGAAGCGGCCATCATTGACGGCGCGAATGACTTCCAGGTCCTGATCCGGGTCTACCTGCCCCTGTCCCTGGCTTCGCTGGCCACGCTGACCCTGTTTTACGCGGTCGGCAAGTGGAACAGCTTCCAGGATGCCATGTACTATATTCAGGACAAGGCTCTACAGCCTTTGCAGCTGAAGCTGTACAACATCATCAAAGGCAGTCAGGCGGTTGATGTCGCAGCCATGGAAGGCGGGTCATCCGCCATGGCGAGCAGTGTTTCGGAATCCATTGAACCGGCATGTATCATTTTCGCGACACTGCCGATTCTGGTGGTATATCCCTTCGTACAGCGGTACTTCGTTTCCGGTGTGACCATCGGTGCCGTGAAGGGTTAAAATGTTACCAACCGCGTGGTCGCGGTAAAAATAAAAAAAGGAGAGACTACCATGAAGAAAATCGTATCCCTGATTCTGGCTCTGGTTATGGTGCTGTCCGTGTGCAGCTTCGCCATGGCCGAAGATGACTGGACCACTCTGGTTGTGGAATGCTACGACCGTGAAGTGACCGGCTTCGATGTCACCAATTGCTGGCAGCTGAAATATGCCCAGGAAAACTTTGGTGATCCCAACCACATCAAACTCGAATTCGTGTCCTACGCCCGTTGGACCGAAGGCGACCTGCTGGGCACTGCCCTGGCCGGCGGCACCGCTCCCGACCTGTGCATGACCTACGACGGCGCTCTCGTTAACCAGTGCATCAACGATGGCGGTATCTGGCAGCTGGACGATCTGATCGCTCAGTATGGCTCCAACATCGTTACCTTCCTGGGCGAAGACCTGCTGGCCTTCGGCAAGACCGACACCGATGGTGACGGCACTCAGGAACAGTGGTACATCCCTGCCCGCCGTATCTCCGTTGCCAACGTTGGTAACTTCATCCGTAAAGACTGGCTCGAAAAGCTGGGTATGGAAAAGCCCACCAACATGGATCAGCTGCATGATTATTTCCTCAAGGCCAAGGAAGCCAACCTGGGCGGCGAACTGACCATGCCCTTCTCCTTCGGTCTGTATGCTCCCGATCCTCTGTTCAACGTCCATCGCTTCACTGATGCCTGGATCGATTTCTCTCAGGTCACCGAAGAAGACTGGGTTGCTTATTCCGGAAACTACGAAATGCTGCCCGGCTCCAAGGAAGGCTATCGCTGGATGAACACCCTGTATCATGAAGGCCTGATCCCCGAAGGTTTCGCCGCCAACGACGATGCCGCCACCGATACTTCCCTGATCCAGGGCTACAACGGATTCTTCTCCCAGCAGCCCGATCAGCCCTGGCGTACCGACAAGAACTACGAAATCGAACTCGAAAAGGCTGTTGAAGGCGCCAGCTGGACCACTGTCAATCCCTTCTACAATGAATCCCTGGGCAAGTATCTGCATGACGTTTATGCCGCCAACGGCCTGAGCATCATCATCCCCCTGACCGCCTCCGAAGAAAAGGCCATTGCCGCCGTCAAGTATCTTGACTGGATGTGCATCCCCGAGAACATGTTCATGATGCAGAACGGTATCGAAGGCATCAACTACGAAGGCATCAATGACATGGGTATCCCCTACGGCACCAAGAGTGCTGACCAGGTCCCGGATGAAAACAAGATGCATGCCGGCGACGTGTGCTTCATCTCCAACGGTCTGTTCTACAATGACGACGCGAAGAATGCTGCCGCTCTGGCTGCTCCCTTTGCCGGCTACGAACAGGAAGTTGTTGACTCTTATCTGGATGCCCAGACCGATGCCTGGACACAGATCAGCTTCACCGTGGAAATCGCTGCCGCTACCGACTACAGCGGAAACGTTAAGTCCAAGCAGGGCGAATTCCTGGCTGCTGTCATCACTGCTGCTCCCGAAGAATTCGATGCTGTGTATGATCAGTACATCGAAGAAATCAAGATCGCCGGCGCTGCCGAGATCATCGAAGAACAGCGTGCTGCTTACCAGGCTGGTAACTGGCGCGGAACCTTCCCGGGAAACAAATAATCCCTGAGGAAGTTCTACGAATCGATTGATTCACTCACTGAGGGCGCGGTACGAAAGTACCGCGTCCCTTTTTGTACGGCAACAACAGCCGTCTCAGCCAGTGCGGCATTGAAAACCTGAACAACAACGAAGTATGAATAATACCGAAAATGTCTGCTCCGTACCGATGTTGGAGAAAGCCTTTGAGACTTGTATTTAACAGGCGAAAACAGTATAATAATCATGGGTTTTTATTGTCTTGGGGGAGGTGAGGGAATGTATTGCCAGGTGATCATCGATATCGTTCATGAAAACGTGGCGCACACATTCACTTACACTGTTCCTGATGACATTGCCCTTTGTCCCGGACAGAGGGTAGCGGTTCCTTTCGGTCCGCGGGAAAAGGAAGGAATCGTTCTTTCACTGACTGAAGATACTGACGTTCCGGCGGAAAAGCTGAAACCGGTGAAAAGGGTGCTGGAGGATTATCCTGCGATCCTTCCTCCACTGATTGAGCTGGCGAAGGAAATGGCAACACAGTCCCACTGCCCGCTGGCAGAAACGTTGAGACTGATGCTTCCCGCACAGATGCGGGGTGGGCGGGTCAACGTCAAGACTGAACCAACCGTGCGCCTGGCGATACCGCCCGAAGCAGTGGATGCAGCTATCGCGGCCCAGAAACGTTCGGAGAAACGGAAGAAGATCCTTGAAATCCTGCGGAACGGAGAAACCAGGAGCCTGAAAACGATCGCCATGCGGGTGAAAGATCCGCGTGAATCGATCAAAAAACTGGCGGAAGACGGGCTCGTAATCCTGGAGGACGAAGAGATCCTCCGCGTTCCGGTCTCCTATGAGACGCCCGAAGAAGACAAGATCCTGACTCCGACGCAGGGAGAAGTGCTGGAGGAAATCCTGCCGACTCTGCAGGGAAGACCGGGAAAGTTCCTGCTGCACGGGGTGACAGGCAGCGGAAAGACGGAAGTTTTCATCACCGCGGTACGGAAAGTGCTTGAGATTGGCCGATCGGCGATCATCCTGGTCCCTGAAATCGCATTGACTCCCCAGATGGTTTCCTGGTTCAGAGCGAGATTCGGGCCTGTAGCGGCGGTCCTGCATTCACGGCTGAGCCCCGGAGAACGGTATGATGAATGGCGCCGGATCCGCCGCGGGGACGCGAAAGTGGTCATCGGCGCGCGAAGCGCGGTATTCGCGCCTGTCAGTGATCTGGGGCTGATCGTAGTCGATGAGGAGCACGAAAGCACTTATCAGAGCGATCATCATCCGAGATATGACGCGCGGGATGTGGCAGACAGCCGATGCAGACGAGAGGATGCGACGCTGGTTCTGGCGAGCGCGACACCCAGTATCCTGAGCTTTGCCAAAGCACGACGTGGTGACTATATGCTGCTGGAAATGCCGGAACGGGTGGCAAACCGGCCGCTGCCGGAGGTTCAGGTCGTTGATATGCGCAAGGAACTGGAAACAGGGAACCGGTCTGTTTTCTCGCGCGCGATGCAACAGGCATTGATACAGTGCATCCGGGACGGACATCAGGCTATGCTGCTCATGAATCATCGCGGATATCATTCCTTTGTGAGCTGCCGCAGCTGCGGGTATGTTGTAAAGTGTGACAATTGTGATGTGGCGATGACCTATCACATGACCCAGAATGACGGGAAACTACATTGTCACTACTGCGGGGCCGCACGGGATGTGCCTTCCGTATGCCCGCAATGCGGGGGAAGATACATCCGCTACTTCGGAGCCGGCACCCAGAAAGTCGAGGAAGAAGTACGCAAACTGCTCCCCGGTGTGACGACCGCGAGAATGGATATCGATACGACCGGGGGAAAAGACGGTCACCGTCTGATCCTGGATGAATTCCGGTCCGGTCGTGCCCGGATCCTGATCGGGACCCAGATGATCGCCAAGGGACTTGATTTTCCAAAGGTCACGCTGGTCGGCGTGGTGGCGGCTGATATGACTCTGAATCTGCCGGATTACCGGAGCAGGGAAAGAACGTTCCAGCTACTGACGCAGGTCGCCGGTAGAGCCGGTCGGGGCACCGAACCGGGACAGGTCATCATTCAGACCTATAAGCCCGAGGATCCGGTGATCCGGATGGCCGCGGAACAGGACTACCGTCAGTTCTTTGAAGCGGAGTTTGACCGGAGACGGACCGGCTTATATCCGCCCTTTACGGTTATGGCTCGGCTCCTGGTTGAATCAGACGCGCCGGAAGACGCGGAACAGATCGCGGCGGATCTGATGAGCCGGACAGAAGCCTTACTGGAAGAGCATCCGCTATGGAAGAGAAAGACGCTGCTGATCCGCCTTGATCAGCCGTCCGTGAAGGTCCTTCGCGGGAAAACGCGCTGGCATATCCTGATGAAACTACTTGTAAGTCCGGCAACAGAGGAGTTTTCCGCCGCACTGACGGAAATGACCCGCGAGGATCACGGAAACACGGAAGTGCATTTTGAATATAATCCCACCACCATGATGTGAGAACAGGAGACGAATGATATGGGAACCAGAAAAATCCTGACCCTGGGTGACGAGTCGCTCAGAAAAGTATGCAAAAAACAGGAAAAATTCGATCTGCGGCTGGCAATCCTGCTGAAGGATCTGGCAGACACTATGTACAAAGCGGAGGGCGTCGGCCTTGCCGCACCGCAGGTTGGGATCCTGAGGCGTGTCGTGGTAGTGGATGTATCCGAGGACCAGGACGAACTGCTGGAACTGATCAACCCCGAAATCATTGAACGGGAAGGAACACAGTGCGGTCGTGAGGGCTGCCTGAGTGTACCCGGCCGTCAGGGTGTGGTGACCCGTCCCATGAAGGTGAAAGTCCGGGCACAGGACCGGAAGGGAAACGAGATCGAAGTGGAGGCCGAAGGCTTTGCCGCACGCGCAATCTGCCACGAACTGGACCATCTGGATGGAGTCATGTATGTGGATAAGATGGACAGAGAACTGACAGAAGAAGAAATCAGAGGCCATATCCCGGAGGATGATGAACAATGAGGATCGTGTTCATGGGAACGCCGGAGTTTGCTGTTCCCAGCCTGGAAATATTAATGGAAAACGGCTATGAAGTGGTCGGTGTGTTTACTCAGCCTGACCGTCCCAAGGGACGCGGAAACAAACTGACTCCTTCTCCTGTCAAAGTAACCGCGCAGAAATACGGCATTCCTGTTTTTCAGCCGGAAAAGATCCGGAAGACTGGCGTGGAGGATCTGCGGTCCCTGCAGCCGGACCTGTGTGTGACAGCCGCCTTCGGTCAGATCCTGAGTCAGGAGATACTGGATATCCCACATATGGGTAACATCAATGTGCATGCGTCACTGCTGCCCAGACACCGCGGGAGCGCACCCATTGCCTGGGCAATCATGCAGTGCGACCCGAAAGCCGGTGTCACGACCATGATGATGGATAAGGGTATCGATACAGGTGATATGCTGCTGACCGCAGAAACGGAGATTTCAGAGACCGAGACCTGTGGTGAGCTGACGGAACGGCTGAGCAGGATCGGCGCGGAGCTGCTGCTGGAAACAGTGAAGAAAATGGAAGACGGTTCACTGCAACGGGTCCCGCAGGATCATGAGCATATGACCTATGATCCCATGCTGGAGAAGCAGTTCGGGATCCCGGACTGGACGATGGATGCGAACAAAGTCCGCGGACAGATCAACGGACTGAATCCGTGGCCTTGTGTAGCCGTGGAAATGGAAGAAGGACGTCTGAAACTGCTGCGGGCCGCGCTTGCAGAGGGAACCGGAAAACCCGGTGAAGTCCTGAAGGCGGATCCGAAGACCGGACTTGTAATCGCGTGCGGGAATGGCGCGGTCAGTATTCTGGAATTGCAGGCGCCGGGTGGAAAACAGATGAAGGCGTCGGATTATCTGCGGGGACACAGTATCCCTGTCGGAACAGTGCTGGGAGAGTAAGCCATGGATGAAAAAAAGCCTTACAGTGGCGCAAAAACAAAAAACGCATCCGGATATTCACATAAAAGTGGAACTAATAATGGCAAATCAAGCGGATATCAACACAAAAGTGGGAATAAGGCGTGGAACAATGCACGCGGGGACACGGCACACGACCGCTTCCGCCGTAACGATCGCGGACATGGCGGCAACACATCCGGAACGGACAGGAGCGTACGGACCGAACAGAAACCGGCGGAAGGAATGGAGGGCATGGAGGCCCGCCGTCTGGCACTGAAAGTCATTCGGGATGTCATAGAGAATGATGCTTACGCTTCTCTGTCCCTGAATAAGGTCCTGACCGGCTGCGGGCTGAATCCGCAGGACCGCAGACTGGTAACCAGACTGGTTTATGACACACTGGACCGGATCATGTATCTGGATCACGCGCTGAACCAGGTCATGGCCAGACCGGATACCGACATCAAACTGATGAATATCCTGCGGCTGGGCGCCTGCCAGATCCTGCTGGAAGACAGGATCCCGGAAAGTGCCGCCACCAATACCTCCGTACAGCTGTGCACGGAAGCCGGTATGGCCGGTCTCAAAGGGGTATGCAACGGGATTCTGCGGAACCTGATCCGGAAAAAGGATGAACTTGAGTGGCCGGATCCGGAAACTGAACCGATCAGGGCAATGAGTCTGAAATATTCCGTACCGGAATGGCTGGCGGAAAAGCTCCTGGATGATTGGGGCGATGAAGCCGAAAAGCTGCTGGCCTACCGTAATACGGAGGCTACTGTCACCGTTCGCGGAAACCTGCTGACGGGTGGAACGGAGGAACTGGACAGACTGCTGGACAAAAAGGTCTGGGAAAAGCAAGCCGGTGTACTGCCATGCTCCAGAAAGATCAGCGGAATGGCGGATGTGGCCCGTGATACCGATTTCCTTTCCGGCAACTTCTCGATTCAGAGTGAGAGCAGTATGATGGCCTGCCTGGCTGTGGATGTGAAACGCGGAAAGCAGGTTTTGGATGCCTGTGCGGCCCCCGGCGGGAAAACCTGTTTCCTGGCCGAGCTGATGGGCGGCACCGGTCGTGTGCAGGCCTGGGATGTCCATGAACACCGGGTGAAGCTGATCGAGGCGCAGACAACGCGGCTGAAGCTGGAAAATGTACGCCCCATGGTCAGAGACGCCACGAAGTACCGCCCTGAAATGGACCAGAGCATGGACGCTGTTCTGCTGGATGCTCCCTGCAGTGGACTGGGAGTCATGGCGGAAAAGCCGGATATCAAGAACCGTGTAAAGCCGGAAAACATTGCGGAACTGACTGCACTGCAGAAGACGCTGCTGGATACCGTGAGCAGGTATGTCAAAAAAGGCGGGACCTTTGTGTACTCCACCTGCTCGGTCCTGAAAGACGAGAATGAGTATCAGATCAAGGCGTTTCTGGAGACCCATCCGGACTTTGAACTGCAGAAACTGCCCGATGCTATTCCGGAACAGTTCCGGCAGTATGAAGGGACCGGACTGCAGCTGCTGCCGCACCGGGACGGAGTGGAAGGATTCTATATCTGCAGGATGAAGAGAAAGGCATGAGGATATGATCGAACTGACGGGTATGAACCCGCAGGAACTGACAGAGTATGTTAAAGCCCACAGCTGGCCGGCTTTCAGGGGAAAACAGATATTTGAATGGATCCATCGCGGAGTGGACTTTGACGGAATGAGCAATCTGCCAAAGGCCATGCGGGAAACTCTGAAGGAGACCGCAGTGGCGCAGCCGGTATCCATCCTGACGGAGAAGATCAGCAAACTGGACGGCACGGTCAAGTTTCTCTTCGGAATGAAGGACGGCAACTGTGTGGAAGGGGTACTGATGCGCTACAAGTACGGCTGTACGCTGTGTATTTCCACTCAGGTCGGCTGCCGTATGGGATGCACTTTCTGCGCCAGTACGCTGGAAGGCTGCGTACGCTCCCTGACGCCGGGTGAAATGCTGGGCGAGATCCTGTGCGCGAACCGGTATCTGGAACCGGAAGGAAATCGGATCAGCCATGTTGTGCTGATGGGCAGCGGCGAACCGCTGGACAATTACGACAATGTCATGAAGTTCCTGCGGCTGCTGAAAGAAGAAGGCGGGATCCAGCTCTCCATCCGTAACGTGAGCCTTTCCACCTGCGGACTTGTGCCGAACATGTACCGTCTTGCGGAGGAAAACCTGCCGGTCACACTGAGCGTTTCCCTGCACGCGCCCAACGATGAAATCAGACGGCAAACCATGCCGATCGCCAGGACTTATTCCATAGAGGAGATCCTCGGAGCCTGCAGAAACTATATCGAAAAGACCGGACGGCGCGTGATCTTCGAATACGCGCTCGTGAACGGGCTGAACTGCGAGGACCGTCATGCCGAGGAACTGGCTTCACGGCTGCGTGGGATGCAGTGCCATGTGAACCTGATCCCGCTGAATGAAGTGAAAGAGCGCGGGCTGAAGGGTGTCAGTGAAGCCCAAGTGAAGCGCTTTCTGGAAGCACTGGAAAAACGTCACATCTCCGTGACCAGACGCCGGGAGATGGGTGATGATATAGACGGCGCGTGCGGACAGCTGCGCCGGAAAACCATGATGGCATCACAGGGAGAGAAAACGGATGCGTAAGAATTTCAGGATCAATGATAAGATCGCAAAGCATCTGCAGGACTGGCAGAAAGAAAAACCGCCCGTTCTTGCGGATGAGAAGGAAGAAGAGACTGCATCGGTCCATCCGGTGAATGAGAAGACAGTGACCAGGACGGATGTCGGCCGGGTACGGAGCAGCAATCAGGATACCGTGATCAATCAGAACGGCATCTTTGGCGTTGCTGATGGCATGGGCGGCCATAACGGCGGCGAGATCGCCTCCACCGGCGCGCGCCGTGAACTGCTCAGGGCATTGCAGGGCAAGGAACCTGATCTGCACGCTCTGGAGCAGGCCATCACCACTGCTAATCTTCTTCTGTTTGAACAGTCCTCCAATGACAGCAGTCTGGACGGCATGGGTACGACACTGACGGTTCTCTGGCCTGCAGGTGAGGATATGCTGATCGGTCATGTCGGGGACAGCCGTGCATATCTGTTCCGGGATGGCAAACTGGAACAGCAGACAATGGACCACAGCATGGTTGCCGAAATGGTCAGGGACGGACTACTGACGGAAGAACAGGCTGCGACGCACCCGATGCGAAATTATATCACACGTGCTGTCGGTACCGAAGTGACCATAGAAGCACAGATGCTGAATGTGAAACGTCGGGCGGGCGATCGCTGGCTGGTTTGTTCAGACGGTCTCCATGGCCTGGTTTCAGCGGAACGCATTCAGGAACTGATGGCGCTTGAGGATGTGAATGAGGCGGCGGACCTGCTGCTGCAGGAAGCGCTTGAAAACGGCGGACGGGATAATGTCAGCCTTGTCATCTTCTGTGATGAGGAGGTGACATTATGAGTGAAAAGATCCTCGCCGAACGCTACCGCCTGACAGAACAGATCGGTATGGGCGGTATGGCTATCGTCTATAAAGCGGTGGATATGCGGACCGGGCATAATGTCGCCATCAAGGTCCTGCGGCCCGAATTCAACAAGGATATGGAATTTGTGAGCCGTTTTCAGCGGGAGGCTGAAGCCGCCAGCAAGATGACCCACCATAATATCGTCAACCTCCTGGACGTTGGTATGGACGGCGAAAACCGCTACCTGGTCATGGAGTATGTGGAAGGGAAGACGCTGAAGGAAGTCATTCAGGAACGCGGAAAGCTGAGCGGACCTCTGGCCAGCCAGATCGCGATCCGGATCCTGAGCGCACTGGAACACGCACACCGGAACGGAATCATTCACCGGGACATCAAACCTCAGAATATTCTGGTCCATGCGGACGGACATGTGAAGGTGGCGGATTTCGGTATCGCCCGGATCGCCAACAGTTCCACCCTTTCCAGAGGGGACAATGTAATGGGTTCCGTCCATTACTTCAGTCCCGAACAGGCTCGCGGGGAATCCGCCAATGTGACCAGCGATATTTATTCTGTCGGTGTTGTTCTGTATGAAATGCTGACCGGACGCGTCCCGTTTGACGGAGACAGCCCTGTAGCTGTTGCCATGCAGCATCTGCACAATCAACCGGTACCAATCAACGAGATCGCACCGGATGTTCCGCCTACCGTGATCCAGGTGTGCATGAAAGCGATGGCCAAGGATCCGGCCATGCGCTATCAGAGCGCGAGAGATATGGCCGCGGATCTTCAGACAGCGCTGATGGAACGCGGGGAAACACCTCTGATTCCGGTGAAATCCAATGAGGATGTTCCGCTCCCCAAACCTCAGGTTACGAAAACAAAGAAGGACGACCGGAAAACAACCGGAAAGAAACGTTCCGCGCGTGAAAGGAAATGGATCATCTTTTCCATTGTGTTTGCCGTGCTGGTGGTGGCAGGACTGGTTCTCGGATTTTTCCTGATCTACAACAATATCATGAACACGTGCACGATTCCGGATGTGATCGGTATGGATCTGAATATGGCGACCACGCAGGTCCGGAATGAAGGGCTGAAGGTAGAGTATATTGAAGTTTACAATGATGAGTATCCGGAGGGAGAAGTCATCGCGCAGGTCCCGGAATATCCGAGGGACGGACGGGAAGCTCCGACCGGACATAAGGGCGATACCATGCTGTTGACCGTCTCCAAAGGTCCGGCCAGCCAGATCATGCCTGTACTGGTTGGCAACAATGTGGCAGAAGCGCGGACAATTATGAACGGTATGGGAATCAACCAGATCGAGGTCGAAAAACGGGTTTCCACGGATACGGTTCCGGACAGTGTGATCGAACAGTTCCCGGCGCCCGGTGAAGGTGTCAACAAAACAATGACGGTCACCCTGATCGTTTCCGGCGGTTCCGCGACAGTACCGAACCTGAAAGGGTTGACGCTGGCGGAAGCAGAAGCCAAATTGCAGGAGAATAACCTGATCATGAGCGGAACGCTTCAGTACGCAGATGTGCAGGATGACAATGCCCACGGACTGATCACCGCCCAGAGCATTGAACCGGATACCCTGGTCGTTATGAACAGCAATGTAATGCTGACGGTCGGACGCGTACCCGAACTGATTGCAAAATCCGTTGTGAACATTGATATTCCCGAAAGTGAAAATGATCAGAATGTAAAGATCACTCTGCAGGCCAGAGACAGTAATGTTCAGCTGACGGTGCTGAATTTCGTGAGTACACCGGAAGCGGAACGGACCGTTCAGGTGGAGCTGGTGCCTCCGGACGGACGGGAATACCAGTACAGCGTCTATGTGGACGATGTGTTCAAGTATCAGCTGCCATTAACGAATCAATGACGGGAGCAGACCAAGATTGGAAGAAAATGGTTTTTTCAGGGGAACTCTGATCCGGGGACTCGGCGGATTCTATACCGCCATGGATCCGGACGGAAATGAGTTCACCTTGCGCTGTAAAAAGAAATTCCGGCATGAACATATTACACCCATGGTAGGTGACGAAGTCCTGTTCAGCCCGGGAGAAGGAGAAGAACACGGCTGGCTGGAAGAGATCCTCCCGCGGAAGAGTGAATGCCTCCGTCCGCCTGTGGCCAACGCGGAGCGGCTGATCATTGTGACCGCGCCTTTTCCAGAACCGGACCTGCTTCTCGTTGACAAAATGCTGGTACGCGCCATGCGGCAGAAAATGGATGCTGTTCTGGCAGTAAACAAATGCGAGATGGATCCTTCTCTGGCGGAACGTCTGAAACGGGAATACGCGGAAGCGGATGTGGAAGTCTGCGAAGTCAGCGCGCTGAAAGGCATCGGACTTGAAACCCTGAAGGACAGGATGCGCGGCCGTGTCTGCTGTATGACCGGTCAGAGCGGTGTCGGGAAAAGCACACTGCTGAACGCGCTGATGGGACTGGATCTGGAAACCGGAGAAATCAGCCGGAAGATCCAGCGGGGCAAGAACACCACCCGTCACGCGGAGCTGCTGGTCAAGGATGGAATGAAAGTTCTGGATACAGCCGGCTTCAGTCTGTTGGAAATGGAACGGGACATGGATCCCGTGACTCTGAAGGACTGGTATCCTGAGTTTTATCCATACGAGGGATTATGCAAGTTTGACGTATGCTGTCATGACCGGGAACCGGGCTGCGCGGTGACAGTCGCCTGCAGGGAAGGCAAACTGGATCCGGAAAGGATCTCACGTTACAGAAGTTTGCTGGAGGAAGTCAGACAGACATGGAGGGAACGCTATGATTAAGATCGCGCCTTCGATCCTGGCGGCAGATGTGCTGAATCTGGAAAACAGTGTGAAACGGATCACAGAGGCAGGATGCGATTGGATCCATGTGGACGTGATGGACGCGCATTTCGTGCCGAACATGGCCTATACGGTTGCGGTTGTGAAAGCGCTAAACGCGAAGTTTGATACACCTCTGGATGTTCATCTGATGATGGATGAACCGGAAAAATACGCGGATGAATTTCTGGACGCTGGCGCGGATGTGCTGACGATCCACAGCGAGATCAAAGGGGATGTCCGGGCACTGCTGAACCATATCCGTGGGCGCGGAGCGAAAGCAGGACTCGCGGTGAAGCCCGGCACACCGCTATCTCAGTTCGCTGAATATCTGGACGCGGCGGACATGGTGCTGACCATGACGGTCGAACCCGGGTTCGGCGGTCAGAAGCTTGATCCGAGCGTCATCAGCAAGATCAGCGAATTGCGAAAAGCCGGCTATCAGGGCCTGATCGAGGCCGATGGCGGGATCAACGAACAGAATTTGCAGGAACTGGTGAATGCCGGATTGGATGTGGCAGTCATGGGAACGGCGGTGTTTCGCAGTCCGGAACCTGCGGAAATGATCACCCGCCTGCACCGGATCCGCATGGAGGAAACAGTATGACGGATACGATCGCGGCAATCGCTACTCCTCCGGGAAACGGTGGTGTCAGCATTGTCAGAATCAGCGGGGAAAACGCGGAGGATATCCTGCAGAAGGTTTTTCAACCGGCGGGAAAGAATGTACTTCCGCTTACCTCCCATCTGCTGACATACGGCTATGTGACAGACGGTGAAGAACGGGTGGACGAATGCATGGCGGTGCTCATGCGTGCCCCCAGAAGCTATACACGGGAGAATGTGGCCGAACTGCAGCTGCACGGCGGAAGCTATCATGTAAATAAAGTGCTGCAGCTTTGCCTGAAAGCCGGAGCACGACTGGCTGATCCGGGTGAATTCACACGGCGCGCGTTTATGAACGGACGAATCGATCTGAGCCGCGCGGAGGCTGTTATGAACCTGATCTCCGCCCGGGGAGAGCAGGCTCATCAGGCAGCGATCCGCCAGCTCGAAGGCGGGACTGCCGATTTTGTCCGTCAGGCCGCGGATCAGCTGTATCTGATCCAGGCAGGAATTGCTGCCTGTGTGGATTATCCGGAGGAGATTTCCGAAGAAGAAGCAACAGCGGATATGGTACCGCGGACAGAAGAGTTGATCCGTACACTGGAGGAAGCCTGTGACGAAAGAGCATCCAGACTGATCCGGGACGGATTGCAGGTGGCGCTGTTTGGTAAGCCCAATGTTGGAAAAAGCAGCCTGCTGAACGCTCTCCTGGGCGAGGAACGGGCTATCGTGACCAATATACCGGGAACAACACGCGATACGGTCACCGGAGAACTTCAGCTGGGCGGAGTGAACATCCGGCTGACGGATACAGCCGGATTGCGGGCAACCGCCGATCCAGTGGAAAAACTGGGTGTGGAGCGTTCTGAAAAAGCACTGACAGTATCGGATACGGCAGTATTGATCCTCGACGGATCCCGTATCCCTGACGCGGAAGACTACGAACTGCTGGAACGGCTGCCGGACAATGGCGTGATCCTGATCAACAAAACGGATCTCGAACAGAAAATCACAGCAGATGAGCTGCGCATCAATGCTCCGGAAAGGAAAATCTTTGAATGTTCCGCTCTGGAACCGGAAACACTGAAACCTTTTAAGGAATGGCTGCGGAGCTTTGGCGAAGTGACGGATCAGCTGGCAGTGACCCAACCGCGGCATCTTGACGCCGTCAGACGGGCTATAGGGCATCTGAAGGACGCTCTGGAAACCGTTCGCTATTCCACCGTGGACATGGCCGCAACGGATCTGCAGGCGGCTCAGGCGGCTTTGGGCGAGATCACGGGAGACCAGGTGGATGAAAAGCTGCTGGATACGGTTTTTTCCACTTTCTGTGTCGGGAAATAAAGCAAAGGACGAGATATTCATGGTCAGAAAAACAATACGGGGCAGGGGAAGTCTGGGTAAACTGCCGGAACTGACGGAGAAGCTGGGTATGCATCAGCCAATGATCATCGCGATGGAACCATTGACTTCATATTTGATGAAAAAGGTGCCTTCCATGCGGGAGATGACCGTGTTTTCGGAATTTCATCCGAATCCGGATCTGAAGGACTGTGAACAGGGAGTTACCCTGTTTCGGGAGAATCATTGTGACGGATTAATCTCCATCGGCGGCGGAAGCAGTATGGACACCGCGAAGGGAATCAAAGCCATGCTGCTGGCGGACAGTACTGAAGACGTGATTGCCGGGAACCTTACCGGTGAGGATGTTTATCCTGTGATTGCCATTCCGGGAACAGCCGGAACAGGAGCGGAAGCCACGCAGATCGCGGTGGTTTACCGGGACGGAAAGAAGCTGAGCCTGAATCATCCCGGACTGCTGGCAGCGGGAGTGATCCTGGACAGCGAACTGACAGACGGGCTGCCGGAATACCATAAGAAATCCTGTGCGCTGGACGCGCTTGCCCAAGGAATCGAAAGCTACTGGTCCAGGGGCAGCACGGAGGACAGCAAGGTCCATGCCTATCTGGCGATCCGGGGTGTACTGGACAATCTGAAGGCTTATCTGGCGGGAGATCCGCACGCGGCGGACGAAATGCTGGATGCCGCGTTCCAGAGCGGACAGGCGATCCAGATCACCCGGACAACAGCGGCCCACGCCATGAGCTATCAGCTGACCAAGAAACTCGGATATGCACATGGGCATGCATGTATGCTTACTCTGCCGGTACTCTGGGAAGAAATGCTGGAAAACGAAGATATGAAGCCTGTACTGAACGGACTAGCCGAAGTCATGAGACTGGGTGATCCACTCATGGGACCGAAGCTCCTGTGGGGCATTCTGTACGAGCTTGAAATGGACGCGCGTGAGATGCCCGATGAGACGACGCTGGATGAACTGGCGGGTTCCGTGAATGCCGAACGGCTGAGTAATCATCCGATGACGCTGGAACAGCGGCAGCTGAAGAATATTTACCGCAGAGCCTTCACAAAAAAGCCAGAAATGGAACGGCAGGCATGTGAGGATATCTGGGAGTATTACGGGAAGTAGGATACAGGATTCAGGGTGAAGGGTGAAGGATCAGAGAAGGAGGAGGGACTTTCATGACGGAAGAAAATATACTTGCGGAGAATCCCAATATTCACGCGGGACATCGCGAACGGATCCGGGAGCAATATCTCCGGGACGGTATGGACGGCTTCAGTGATGTGCAGGTCCTGGAACTCCTGCTGTATTACACCAATAAAGTCAAGGATACCAATGAAACGGCACACCGTTTGCTGGATGCTTTCGGTTCCCTGAAAGGTGTGTTCGAAGCCAGAACGGAACAGCTGGTCAAGGTCGAAGGCGTGGGCAAGGAGTCCGCGATCCTGGTAAACATGATGCTGGGTCTGTTCCATCGCTATAACAAGTGCCTGGCCATGGAAAAGGAAAAGCAGAAGATCGCCAACCGTTCTGTTGCGCAGGATTACTGTAAGGCACTGATGGCCGGACAGCGTACGGAACAGTTCCGCGTCATCTGTCTGGATGCCCAATGCAAGGTGATCGGAAACAGGAAGATCACAGACGGATCTCTGAGTGAAGTGGCGGCCTATCCGAGGATCGTGGTGGAGACCGCACTCAACTATAATGCTCACAGTGTGATCCTGACGCATAATCATCCCGGCGGTACTCCCACACCGTCACCGGAGGATATCTCCTCCACACTGCAGCTGCAGAAACTGCTGGGCGGGCTGGGAATCATTGTCCTGGACCATATCATTGTGGCTAATGACGTCACTTACAGTATGATCCAGCACGGGGATATCGATTATAAGCTGAAAATGAAGGAAGCTGAACTGATATGGCAGGAAGACGAGGCAGGAAAACAGTCTTGAAAACGATCTTTTTTCTGATCCTTCTCGGGATCATTGTTTATCTCGGAATCGTTGCGTTCGTGGTGATTCGTGAAAAGACCGTGAACACTGAAGCACCGCGGGCTGAACAGTATGACGCGATCGTGGTGCTCGGCGCACAGGTGAAGCCGGACCGGGAACCCTCTGTACAGCTGCAATGGCGGCTGGACACGGCACTGAAGGCATGGGAGAACAAATCGGTCCCAATCGTGGTATGCGGCGCACAGGGAAAGGATGAACCGGCTCCGGAAGCGACTGTCATGAAAGAATACCTGATCGCGCACGGAGTACCGGAAACAGATGTGTATACGGATGATTCATCCTTCAATACCAACCAGAACCTGACCAATGCCGGGAAGATCCTGAAAGAGCTGAAGACGGAGAAAATCCTGATCGTTACCAGTGATTACCATGTGCCAAGGGCATTGGCGCTCGCGTCGGATATGGAACTGGAAGCGGTTGGTATGGGCAGCCCGTGCAAACCGGAATTCTGGATCAAGAATCATTTCAGGGAAGCGTTGGCCTGGTGCAAGTACTGGGCGGTGAAGTATCTGAAGATCCCGTTGGAGTAAAGGTTATGACAAACGAAAGTATCAGAAACAGGTTAATGGAAAATGAAATCCCGTTTACTCCGGATCTGCCGGAAAAGCTACGGGTCTATATGGAACTTCTGACAGAGTGGAATGCCAAAATGGATCTGACTGCCGTACTGGATGAGGACGAAACGCTTGATAAACATTTCATCGACAGCCTGACGATCCTGAAAACCGGCCTGACAGAAAACGTCAAAACCATGATCGATGTCGGAACCGGTGCGGGCTTTCCGGGACTGGTGATCGCACTGGCCTGTCCGGGAATCAAAGTCACGCTGATGGACTCGCAGATGAAGCGGCTGAAGTTCCTGGAAGCAGTTGTGGAGCAGCTTCACGTGACCAATGTCCGTATCCTACATGACCGGGCCGAGGATGGCGCCCGGAAACCGGAATTGCGGGAACGGTTTGATCTGGCGGTTGCCAGAGCCGTCGCTCCGCTGAATGTCCTTTGTGAGTATCTGCTGCCATATGTCAAAGTCGGCGGGAAAGCCGTCTGCTGGAAGGGACCGGCACTGACGGATGAAATCCTGCAAGGAGAAAAAGCCGCCTCGATCCTCGGCGGGAAAGTCGGAGAGAAGATCCCCTGCCCGATTCCGGGAAGAGATTGGGAACATAATCTGCTCACAGTGCATAAGGTTGCACCGACACCGGGCAAGTATCCGCGGAAAGCGGGAACACCTAAAGAAAAGCCGCTTGGATGACAAGCGGCTTTTGTATCCGCGGCTATGCCGCGGAGTGATGAATGATAAATGATGAGTTGTAAATTGAATTTGTTATGAGCTGGCTACTCATACTTTATTGATTCTCGCAGTCGAAGATGGCTTTGGCGGTCATGAAACGGGAAAAATTCTCCTTCCATGCCTTATGCATGGCTGAAACGTCATAGGCTTCCAGTCCCTCGGGAGTCATTTCCATCCGGATCATCAGATCATAACGGTTTGCACGGTCGGAGCAGGACGGGATCAATTCACAGACGGAAACACCGGGAATATCTGTCGCAGCGGAAAAGGCTTCGGCTGCTTTTGCCAGCATGATTTCGCGGGATTCAGCTTTTTCATTCCATTTGACAAGAATATGATGCAGCATATCAGAACACTCCTTATGATTCAAAATTGCGGGCAATATACTTACCGCCTGCGGGGTCGGCCTTTGGGAGAACGTGAGGCATAGCGGTCGGACAGGGCATAGCAGCTGTCACAGATGGATGATCCGAGACAGGGTGAGATCTTCTTTCCGCAAATCCGGCAGAAGGTTCCGGCATAACCTTTCAGATTTTCCAGCAGCAGCTCGTTGATCCGGGCGGCGACTTCATCCTTATAGGACATATCGTCTGTTTCAAGTCCCATCCGCTGCTGCAGCTGATGCCGGATATCGAGTGCTTTGTACAGCTGTTCACACTGTTCCAGCGATTCCATATCGAACGGAGGTTCGGGCAGGAGACGTTTCTTCAGGATCGACAGACAGCAATCCCGCCAGTAGACCATGAGAGCGAAGGAAGAAGTATCCACCGGACAGCAGAGTAGTTTGTACAGCGTGCTTCTGCCAAATTGCTTCTTCCAGGGCTTGATCAGATCATACAGCAGCAGCGGATCTTTCATGGACGCACGGGCAATCCCACGGACGGGCGGGATACGCTCCCATGCGGCGAAGAGGACATTCAACGGATATTCGGAATTCAATGCTGCTTCCGGAAAGGGAATGGTCATCCGTGTCAGCTGCTCAGGCTCTGAATTGGGGCGCATGGCATTCCGGATCAGGTCTCCGTCCGTGAGCGTCATCACCAGTCCCAGGTCATACATTCCGTAACGTCCGGCACGTCCGGCAATCTGGCGGATCTCTCCGAATTCCAGCGGGCGGCGTTTCTGACCATCAAACTTGGTATCCTCGCAGAAGATGATCCTGCGGATCGGCAGTGAAACCCCCATTCCGATAGCATCTGTGGCTACCACGACCCGCGTCTTTCCTGATGTGAAACGATGGACCTCCTCCCGCCGGCTGACCGGAGGCAGCGCACCGTAGATCACGCTGGGGTCAATATTCCGTAACTTCAGTTCACCGGCCATTGCCAGCGCGCTCCGGCGTGAAAAAACGATCAGCGCGTCACCGGGTTCCACTTCATTCAGGGATTCCAGATGCCCCGCGTATTTCAGCGGAGCCATGCGTTCATGGCTGACAATCGTGTATGCCGCATGGATCCGGTCGAGCAGACTGAGAATGATATCACGGGCTTCGGGAGCAAAACACAGATGCATTTCCGACGCATCCAGTGCCAGAATGGCCTTCAGCCAGCGATCGCCGCGGCTGGGATCGGCTATCATCTGTGCTTCGTCGATCACAGCAACATCATAGTGCTTTTCATAATCAGCCATCTCAATGGTGGAGGAGACGACCCGGGCAAAGGGGACCTCGATCTTTTCCTCTCCTGTGAGCAGGTCGCAGGGAACGTTATCGGTGTTCAGACTGTCAAAGATCTCCAGAGCAAGCAGACGCAGCGGAGCCAGATATGCTCCTGCTGGCGCTTCCTTTAATACCTGAATGGACTGATAAGTCTTCCCGCTGTTGGTCGGACCGATATGCAGGACGAAACGCCTTTCCAGCAGGGCGGAACGGGCATACAGTTCTTCCAGATCGAAGGAACGAAGGTAATTCACGACCGCGTCATCACTCTTCAGCAGCTTCTGCTCATGACGGTATTCCTGAACAGTCGGGATGTTCAGCAGATCCGAAACCTGTTCGTGGGTCCAGAACGCGGTACGTCCGTCGTGATGATTCACCACTTTGACCGGCGGAGGCAGCAGCTTTTTGATCATGGAAGCCTTGACACCGTAGATACTGGTGATCATGGACATGGTATATAAAGTTGTCTTGCGGGACTTTTTACGGTTTGGCATATCTGTCTCCGTTCAACGAAATAATCCGGGGGAACGCAAACCATTGTCCTTGATTCACGGCTGTTTGTCAATCCCGGGGACAATAGATGTTAAGGGAAAAACGTGATATACTGTTATGGTGTTTTCGGAATGAGTCAGGAGTGTTTGAATGAAAATGTTCAGGATCTTGTTTGTTTGTCATGGCAATATCTGCCGGAGCCCAATGGCGGAATTCGTGATGAAGGATATGGTGTATCACAGCGAACTGCGGGGTCAGGTGGAAGTGGCTTCGGCGGCTACAAGCACCGAGGAAATCGGGAATCCGGTATATCCGCCGGCCAGAAGAAAACTGGCGGAGCACGGTCTCGGATGTTCCGGCAAGACTGCCCGGAAGATCCGAGCGGAGGATTATGAGAACTATGACCTGATTATCGGAATGGATACAGAGAATGACCGGAACCTGAAACGCTTCTATACGGGAGATCCGGAACGAAAGATCCGGATGCTGATGGATTATACCGATCATCCGGGTCCGGTGGCTGATCCATGGTATACCGGTGATTTTGAGAAGACCTGGCAGGATGTGAATGAAGGCTGCCGCGGTCTGCTTGAACGCATCCGACAGGGGAATGCGTGAGTAAACCAGGATGCAAGAAAAAACACACCGGATTCGTTTAGTGAATGACGGAGGGGAAACAGATCCTTCCGGCAACACGAACAAGAGGAGTTGATCATTCATGGTACGCGAGATCATACATGACCCTATGTTTCTGGCTCTTAAATCGGAGAACGCGGATGAAAATGACCGTCAGGTCATTACGGATCTGCTGGATACGCTGAGAGCCAATCTGGACCGCTGCGTGGGTATGTCAGCGAACATGATCGGTGTGCGGAAGAACATCATTGTGGTCCATACGGGCTGGAATCAGATGGTGATGATCAATCCCAGAATTATATCAAAGAAGAAAGAGTATACGGCAACTGAAGGTTGTCTGTCCCTTGCGGGAGAAAGGGAAACCAAACGGTATGAGGAGATCGAGGTCATTTATCTGGATGAGGAATTCAGAACACGCCAAAACAAGTATACCGGCTGGATCGCCGAGATCATTCAGCATGAAACAGACCATTGCAACGGTATTCTGATCTGACGGGGACAGATATGAAGAAGAGAAGCATTCTGCTGACACTGTTCCTGACCATGCTTCGCATCGGAGCCTTTACCTTTGGCGGAGGCTACGCGATGATCGCATTGCTGCAGGACGAATTTGTCGAAAAGAAAAAATGGATCGATAAGGATGAATTCCTGGATCTGGTTGCCATTGCCGAATCCACACCCGGACCGATTGCCATCAATTCATCCACCTATATCGGTTACCGGATGGGAGGTTTCATTGGCGCAGTCGTTTCCACGATTGCCATGTGCATTCCGTCCTTTGTGATCATATATCTGATTTCTCTCTTCTTTGATGCTTTTCTGCAGTTGGAGATCGTTGCCAATGCCTTCAGGGGAATCCGTGTATGTGTGGTTTTCATGATCCTGTCAGCAGGCTGGAGAATGCTGAAGGGAATTCATAAGGATCCATTGAGCATCGCGATCCTTTCAATGACCATTCTGCTTATGATCATATTCAGTATCTTTTCTGTGAACTTCTCCACCATCTTTTTTATCCTTATAGCCGGTCTTGCCGGACTGACGGCACTTCTGCTCCGTAAACACGGAAGGGAGGCGGGAAAAAAATGATCCTGTCGCTTTTTCTGACTTTTTTGGAGGTCGGTGCTGTTTCCTTCGGCGGAGGATACGGAATGATCGCGCTGATCCGTGAACTGACGCTGGCACACGGCTGGTTGACGGAAGGAGAACTGCTGAACTTCATCGCGGTGGCTGAGTCCACGCCGGGACCTATCGCGGTGAATATGGCCACTTTTGTGGGCTCATCGCAGGCAGGGATCCCCGGCGCTGTCGTGGCAACGTTGGGTGTCGTCCTGCCGGCGTTTATGATCATCCTGATCATTGTCGCACTGATCCGGAACCTGCTCAAATATCCGACAGTGCAAGGAATTTTGCAGGGAATTCGCCCTTGTGTGGTTGGACTGATCCTGGCGACCGGTCTGACGATGATGCTGTCAGTGCTGAGCGGTTTCAGTCACATTGGCGATGTTTTCGCTCCGGACCTGAAAGCAATTGTGATCTTCGTGATGATCGTGCTGGCTTCTTATCTGTACAAGCACAGATATCAGAAAAAGATCTCACCGATCCTGCTGATCGTATTTTCGGCAGGAATGGGAGCGATTCTGTACTCCATATGAAAACCGGGCAGTGAACTGCCCGGCTCCTTTTATTTTTGCGCTACCAGTAAGAATCGATGGATCGTACCTTCAAACACGCCTTTACTGTCAATAACCTTCTGCAGTTCCAACAGACGATCAAAACAGGCATCCACGGAGAATCCCGGAAATTCCCATTCAATGATCCTCGCAAACCAGACGAAAGCGCCTACATCAAAGAAACGGATGGGCTGGAAGGTTTCTTCGGCACGGAGGATCTTCATGCCTGCCGCCTCAAAAGACTGGCGAACGGCAGAAAGATTCCAGCCGGGGAAGGGAACCGGTGTGTCCGGAAGGACCTGAAGAACAAGATCACGGTCATTCATTTCCCCAACTTGCTGGGTGATGAAAATTCCATTCTCTTTCAGCAGCCGTTTGACTTCGATGGGGTTTACTTCGCCGTGACGGTTAATCATCATATCCATGGAAGTATCCGGAAAGGGAATGGCTGCCGGATCCGCACAGGGACGGAAATCGATGCCCAGAGGTTCAAAAGTCTTTCGACACAGTTCGACATTGGGCGGATAACCTTCTGTCGCTGCAGTGTTGGTATGGGGATGACCAAGGGAAAGAAGAAACTCGCCGCCGCCGGTATCATAGTCCAGCAACTTCATGTTATCTGTCAGGTATTCACGGATCACCGAGGCGTAGTCCCACGGAAGATCCTCTTCCACTTCATACCGGCCGTGAATATGTGAGAAATCCCAGCCATGAATATGGGCAATGCTCTCTTCTTCTTTCCAAAGTTGATGCAATTCATTTGAATTCATGTTTTTTTGCTCCTTTCACTCATCAGAAAATCCAATAAGGAACGGTGCAGTCTGCTGACAACATGATCTTTTCCCGATGCGTCTGCTGCCAGACTTATGACCGCACCGGGCAATTAATTCGGAACATCATCCTCAAACTCCTTACTGACAGGCATGTCAGACCATGTCTGTCAAGGAAAGTATAACAAACAGAACTTAAAGTATCAAGACAGAGGTCCTGTTTACAGAATAATCGGACATATTGGACATAACTGTAAAATTGATATTGACATCATTTGTTTCTTATGATATATTATTTTAGCTGTCAGAACGACAGTGTGTGGGCTCGTAGCTCAGCTGGATAGAGTGTTTGACTACGAATCAAAAGGTCGTGGGTTCGAATCCCGCCGGGCTCACTGCCCTGGAAGCCTTGAAAACAAAGGCTTCCGGGGTTTTTCTTTGCTCGTTTTTGGACTTCTAAAAATGACCAGATTAGACATGGTTTTACGCATTTTTACCCATTTTTACATACCTGAAGGGGTGGTAACGGGGGTGAGAAAACTGGCCGCTGATGTAGTGTTTTCAATGCCTCTGCAAAAACGGTCAGTTTTGATGGGGGTGGTAAACCATTTTGACTTTTCCTGACTATAAATTACCGACTTTTCGATTCATTGGTATGACTTTGTCCGGCTGCTTCCTTGTTGCGTTGATATAAGCATTCATGCTCAGAGCGTCTGCCGTTTCCTTTTCTTCTGTTATCTTGGCGTAGACGTTCATTATCAGTTATAAACAAACATCTTTGTGCTTAAGTATTTGCATAAATCATCACCAGCCATTGACTATCAAGCTGACCAGCCATTGACTATCAAGTTGAAAGCGTATTGACATTTTCGTGACACTCATGTAGAATAACTCTAGTGATCGCGTTGTGGAAACTTGCGAAGCCCATGACCGGAGGGATCCCTGCGGGGTCCCTTTTTTAAGTATTAATGTTTCTTAATAAGGAGATTGGTGCATTAGGCATAAATACTTGGTACTCTATTTATTTCAAGCCATAAAATGAAAATGGGGAATATTTTGCACTGGTATACTCAGTTTTTTCCAGACCTTCTTTTTTCGAAATAGCTGATTGTATTAGTTTTTTCGTAAGATCCGGAACATCATCCCTCAACAAAGCCTCTTCTACAGCCACCCATAAAACTTCACTATTTTCATCTCCATCAGAATGCGGGATTCCCGCAATATAATCCGCTCTGAACGCCACATACCAATCATGTGTATTAAAACGAATTCCGATAATGCTTCGAGGCGCTATTGTTACACCTGTTTCCTCCAGATACTCTCTCACCAATGCCTCTTGAGGCGATTCATTGTATTCCACATAACCGCCGGGAACAATGAGTTTTCCGGCACCGCCTCCATATGTATGACGAGCCAGCAAAACTTGGCCTTCATAAATGACAACTCCTGTCACACTCTGACTGTAATTTGTATTGTCGTTCTGCATGACGCCCTCCATTCTTTCATTTCAACAAGCTACTAAAACCGGTTGCTTATCAAGCCCTATTTGCCATTTACTTCTCTTAGTCTGACTTAAGCGTACTAAGCAGAATCTTTTGACATACCAGGCATTCCCCAAAACTAATAGTATTTTATTTTTGGGGAATTAGTTCATCAACCAGTCGGCTGCGTCCACAATCCGGATTCCTTCATGTTGATATTCCGGTTGCCAGGTCCGTGCAATCAGCAATTTGGGATATGCGTCTTTAATGGCGAGGAGAGAAGAAATCTCTCTTTGAAATGTTTTCTCATCTGTTATATCGTTCGCAACCTGAATATAAAGCCGCTCACCTTGTTTGATGGCAACAAAATCGATTTCTTTTTTATAAAGAACACCGACATAAAGCTCATATCCTCTGCGTAGAAGTTCAATAGCAACAATATTTTCCAGAACACGCCCCAGATCCATGTCTTTTGTTCCGAGTCGGGCAAATCGGAAACTCTGATCTACGAGATAGAATTTGTCTTTGGAATGTAAATATCGTTTTCCTCTGATGTCAAAACGGCGGACTCTGTAAAAAGCAAATGCTTTGCAAAGAGCATCAACATATTTACTGACCGTCTTGTGATCCGCTTTTGCGCGATGTGAAGATAACGTATCGGTAATCGACCGTATTGATGTGACGTTTCCGATATTATCCATTAAATAATCAATCAGCTCGTGAAGAAGAGTTTCATTTTTAAAATGGTACTTGTTCAGAATATCCCGGATAATCAGTGCGTTCAATACTTCATTATTGATATAGCGATATTTCTGAAGTTCGTTTTTATACAAGTAAGAGCCAGCCATTCCGCCTTCCTTTATATAGTCAGAAAAGCTTCCATACAGGTTACCGGTCGGGAAATAGTCGGTGTATTCTTTAAAGGAGAAAGGAAAAACGTGAAGTTCATAGGTCCTTCCAACAAATAACGTGGCCAAATCACTGCTTTGAAGGAATGCATTTGAACCGGTAATATATATGTCGTATTTTTCCTTGGAATGAAGACTATTTATTGCTTTTTCAAAAGACGGGCACATCTGAATTTCATCAATCAGGAGATAATTATTGACTCCAGAACGATAGTGTTCTTCCACATAACGCTCCAATGTATGATATTCCAATAGAACTTCATATTCGGTCAAATTGAAATTGATATGGATGATACTGGCTTGTTGGTCATGGCTTTGCAGATAATTTACAAGGCTCTCCAGCAGTTTGGATTTTCCGGAACGACGAACTCCTGTAATGACCTTGATATCCGGCGTTTGCAGCAGGTCCTGGATCTCATTTATATAAGCCGTTCGTTCAACTATCTTCATAAAGCATTACCTTCCTTTACAAGCCATAGTATAACAAACACATTCCCCAAAAACAATAAAAAATGCATTTTGGGGAAGAGAGATCAGATATCTATTGTTCTTTTGTGCTTGTGCTTAGGCAGGGCTCTGTTTCAGATATTCAAGTTCATATTGTAATAATTGACTTATGTTTGCTTAATAAGGATATTGATGCGTCAAGACCCAGACAAACTGAATTTTGTCGAGTTCTCAAAACATCTTCTTGCTCTTCGGGCAAGAAGCATCCCTCTCAATTAACTAAATCAGAATTCCTAGATTTTATAATCCAGCCTTACAAAACTCTTTCCATTTGGTAAGGATTCTTTTGTTTTGCTTATCAATTTGTAACCCACATCTTTCATTGCAAGCGTTAATTCATTTTCTTCCATCTGATGATGAACAGAGTCTAATTCATCAAATGCATGAATATATGGTGAATCAGATACCCACTGTGTCGTATCTCCATTAATCTGAACAACGCAGGACACATATTGAGGTTTTACTTTCTCCAGTGCCTTTGTAAATGCCTCATATCCTACATACTCAACCAATAAGTTTGCAATTAATAATTCTGCTTCCGGAAGTTTATCTGTTTCTGTAACAATATCTATGTTTAAGCACACTAATATATCCGCAAGGCTTTTATACCGTTCTGAAGTTGATCTCAAGAATTCTTCATTTATATCGATTCCGTATACTTTCTGATATTTCTCATTAGTGATATGCTCAAGGCCATTACCACCCGCAATGCCCATTATCATTACTGTATGTACATCATAGTCACTAAGCTGATCTTTCATAATAAGATTTAATGACTGAAGTTGCTTGACGGAATCTAAACTCATATGATTCTCATAGTCTGACAGATGTATTTTTTTCCATGGATTTACCAAAAACTTTCCCTCCTGGTTAAATTCCTGTTTGTCGCTTACTTCTCTTAATCTGACTTAAGTATACATACTCTATACATAGATCTTTGCAGATCACTCTACAACTGTATTCTACCAAAGGCGTTTATGGCATTTCAAGTTCTTTCTGTTTTCTATGATACCACCTTGATAAAAAAAAGCCCCCCGGCAAGCACATCAATATGCTTACCGGGAGGTACATCAGTCAAGACTTAACGTAGGCGGAGAACAGCAATCCGAACAGAGTCAGCATGATGTTCATCACCAGACCTGCCAGAGACAAGGCTGCGCGGAGCAGGAACAACAGGAAGGAACTGATGCATTTCAGAAGTTGCATACTCTTCACCTTCATTCGTATATCAGGTCAGACAGGATGCTTTCTTCAGCACAGGCTTTCAGGTTATTCATCAGCCCGACCCAGCGGATCGGATCCAGTGCTTTAAGTCCTTCGGTCACGCCTTCAGCAAGGGCCATTTTCGGGATCATCTGTTCAAGTTGTTCGTTTGCCTGTTCATCGACTTCTTCAATCTTGTCTCTTGAGCAAAACTCCGTAACTACTTGACACGATCCAAAGTCGTAACAGGCTTGATTGATTCCTTCCTTCATTATATACTATAGTTGTTGATTTTTCTCGAAATAGTCAAAGTGAAATAGACTTTTTTTCAGATCTGCATCTAAAAGTTGTCAAGGAGCGATGAGCATGCCGGATATCAAAAAGGAACAAGAACGAGAAGAACTGCATCGGGCCATTTGGGCAATCGCGGATGAATTGCGCGGAGCCGTGGACGGATGGGATTTCAAGAACTATGTGCTTGGCACCATGTTCTATCGCTATATCTCGGAAAATTTAACGTACTATATCAATGCCGGGGAGCACGAAGCGGGCAATACCGATTTTGACTATGCACAAATGTCGGACGAAGACGCAGAAGAAGCCCGTGAAGGCTTGGTGGAAGAAAAGGGGTTCTTTATCCTGCCGAGCCAATTGTTTGTTAATGTCTGCAAAGCTGCACCGCATGATGAGAATCTGAACGAAACGCTGGAAGCTATCTTCAATGCTATTGAAGGCTCCGCGCAGGGCAGCGCTTCCGAAAGTGATTTTGCCGGTCTGTTTGATGACTTCGATGTGAACAGTAACAAACTGGGGGCCACAGTAGCCAAACGAAATGAAAAGCTGACCAAGCTGCTCTGGGGCGTCCGTGATATGAATTTGGGCGATGTGAAGGATCATGACATTGATGCTTTCGGTGACGCCTATGAGTATTTGATGACCATGTATGCCAGCAACGCCGGCAAGAGTGGTGGCGAATTCTTTACGCCTTCCGACGTATCTGAACTGCTGACCCGACTGGGTACCGTTGGCAAGACCGAAGTGAATAAGGTCTATGACCCGGCCTGCGGTTCCGGCTCGCTGCTACTGAAAGCAGAAAAGGTACTGGGTCATGATAAGGTTCGCAATGGTTTCTTTGGTCAGGAAATCAACATCACGACCTATAACCTTTGCCGAATCAATATGTTCCTGCATGATGTGGGATTTGACAAGTTCAATATTGCCTGTGAAGATACACTGATCAGTCCGGCGCATTGGGATGATGAACCCTTTGAATTGATCGTTTCCAATCCGCCATATTCCATCAAATGGGCGGGAGATGAAAATCCGCTGCTGATCAATGATCCGCGTTTTGCCCCTGCCGGTGTGCTGGCTCCCAAGAGCAAAGCTGACCTGGCATTTATCATGCATTCGCTATCCTGGCTCGCCAGTAACGGTACCGCTGCTATTGTTTGCTTCCCCGGCATCATGTACCGTGGTGGAGCGGAACAGAAGATCCGAAAGTATCTGATCGATAACAACTATGTGGATTGTGTGATCCAACTGCCCAGTAATCTGTTCTTTGGCACCAGTATCGCGACTTGCATCATGGTATTGAAGAAGAATAAAGCAGATAACAGGATCCTGTTTATTGATGCTACCAATGAATGCATTAAGGTAACAAACAACAATAAACTGACACCGGATAACATGGATCGAATCGTGGAGACCTTCGCCAATCGTGCAGAGGATGCTCATTTCAGTCACCTTGCGGATTATGACGAAGTGGCAGGTAACGATTATAATCTTTCCGTCAGCACCTATGTGGAAGCCGAAGATACCCGTGAAAAGGTAGATATCACAAAGCTGAACGCCGAGATCGCGGAGATCGTTGCACGCGAAGCAACCCTTCGCAATGAAATAGATGCGATCATCCGGGAGATTGAGGGATAAGTCATGGCGAAAAAGAAAGAGAATGTTTCCATCATCCGATCTTCTGCCGCTGAATACCTGACCTATGTGGCATCGACCGGAGAACAGGACAGCAGCATGGAAATGCGCTATGAGGATGAAAACATCTGGCTCACACAGAAGATGATGGCACAGTTGTATGATGTTTCTGTTTCTGCCATCAATCAGCATATCAAAAAGGTCTTCACGGACAGCGAATTGGAAGAGGCTTCAGTTATTAAGAAATACTTAATAACTGCCACTGATGGAAAAAACTACGCTACGAATCACTATAACCTGCAGATGATCATTGCCGTGGGCTTCAAAGTGAATTCCGAGCGGGCAGTGCAGTTCCGCAAATGGGTGAACGGTATCGCGAAGGAATACACTATCAAAGGTTGGGTGATGGATGACGAGCGTATCAAGCGCGGCACCTACCTGACAGACAAATACTTTGAAGAACAACTGGAACGCATCCGTGATATTCGTGCCAGTGAACGGTTGTTCTATCAAAAGGTAACGGATATTTACGCTACTTCTGTGGATTACGACCGCGATTCCGCTACCACCAAGCGCTTTTTCCAAACTGTACAGAACAAAATGCACTACGCCGTTCACCGTCATACAGCCGCGGAATTGATTGTGGAACGCGCTGACGCGGAGAAAGAACACATGGGCCTGACTACCTGGTCTGCAGCGCCGGAAGGAAAAATCGTGCGCACCGATGTGACGGTAGCCAAGAACTATCTGACTGAGGAAGAACTGCGCCATCTGGATCGGCTGGTAACCATGTATTTGGATTATGCCGAGGAACAGGCAGAAAGACATATTCCCATGACTATGCAGGATTGGGCAACGCGGCTGGATGGATTCTTGGAATTCAATGGTCGGGAGTTGCTGATGGGTCCCGGCAAGATCAGTGCGGAGCAGGCGAAGCTCCACGCCGAAACGGAGTTTGAGAAATACCGAATCGTGCAGGATCGATTGTTTAAGAGCGATTATGACGTCTATTTGGAAGAACTGGAAAACGCGATTAAGTAACACGGAAAGACGGTGAGCATATGAGCAGACTGGATGAATTGATGAAGGAACTTTGCCCGGATGGGGTACCATTCAAAAAGCTGGGTGAAGTAGCCACTATTATTCGCGGTGGTAACTTTCAAAAAAAAGACTATGTGGAAACAGGTGTTCCCTGTATTCATTACGGTCAAATTTATACTCGTTTTGGTTTGTTCGTAAATGAAGTCATCAGCTTTATCAGTGAAGAATTGGCAACAAAACAGAAGTTTGCCTCAACTGGCGATATAGTTATGGCTGTAACAAGCGAAAATGTTGAAGATGTGTGCAAGTGTGTTGCTTGGCTGGGAGAAGGTGAAGTTGCTGTTAGTGGTCATGCTGCCATTATTCATCATATGCTTGATCCGAAGTACCTTGTATATTATCTTCATACCGACCAATTCTTTGAGCAAAAACGGAAGTTGGCTCATGGAACAAAGGTTATTGAGGTTACGCCTGATAGATTAGCCGATATTATTCTCCCAGTACCACCTATCGAAGTGCAGCGTGAAATTGCCAGGATACTGGACAATTTCACGCTGCTTACAGCGGAGCTTACAGCGGAGCTTACAGCGGAGCTTACAGCTCGCCAAAAACAATACGAGTATTATCGGGATCAACTTTTGACATTTGTGGATAATGGGGGGGCGTAACCAGAAGTGACATTTGTCATTGTAAAGTATCTGATGTAGCTTCTTTCATCAGAGGGAAACGTGTTGTCCGCGAGCAATTGGCAGAGGGCGGACAGTATCCTGTATATCAAAATGGTTTGGTACCTCTCGGATACTTTAATGAATATAACATGCCGGCTAATGTCCCGTTTATTATTGGTGCTGGTGCAGCTGGCGATATCGGTTATTCTAACGAAGATTTTTGGGCAGCAGATGATTGTTTTTGCTTTATGGGCGAAACACCCGTGTTCAATCGTTACCTATTCTATTGGTTGCAAAAGAACAGTTTACTGATAAAGAATCAAGTGCGTAAATCCAGTGTCCCTCGTATTTCGCATAGCGTTATAGAAAATATGCCAATTGATGTTCCTTCAAGTGAAGAGCAAAAACGTATAGTATCAATCCTTGACCGCTTCGACTGCCTTTGCAACGACCTTTCTTCTGGCCTCCCTGCCGAAATCGCCGCCCGTCAGAAGCAATACGAATACTATCGCGATAAACTGCTGACTTTCAAACCACTTGCATAACAAGGAGCGTTATCCATGCCGAAGATTTCCATTCGTTTTTTCAATGATCGGGAGGTACGAGCCATTTGGAATGATAATGATTCCAAATGGTATTTCAGCGTACTGGATATCATCGGCGTGCTACGCGGTGAAGATAATTACGAGAAATGCCGTAATTACTGGAAGTATTTGAAAAGCAAGCTCCGGAGAGAAAACAGTCAGTTGGTTAGTGCCACTACCCAACTGAAAATAACAGCCGCAGACGGGAAAAAATACCGTTCGGACGCGCTGGACGCGGATGGGGTGTTGCTGCTTGCTGCTGAATTCCCCGGAAAGATCAAAGCTGAATTCATCTCCTGGTTCACACGTGCGGATGATACGATTGACGGAAAGAGCAAACAAAAGGCTTATTCTCTTTTTGGCAGTACATTTATTGACAGTATTGAGGTGGGAACTGTCAAAGGCTTGCAGCAGATCCATGGTTTTTTGTTCGGCGGGCTTTATGATTTTGCCGGACAGATTCGCAAGCTGAATATCAGCAAAGGTGGCTTTTTGTTCGCCCCGGTTGAATTTCTGGATGATACCCTGAAGACGATCGAGAAGATGCCCGAAAGTACAGTGCATGAGATCGTTGCGAAATACGTTGAAATGAATATCGCTCATCCTTTTATGGAAGGAAACGGAAGAAGCACGCGCATCTGGCTTGATCTGATTCTTAAAAAGAATCTGGGACGATGCGTGGATTGGAGCAAGATCGATAAACAGGCTTATCTGGACGCGATGCGGGAAAGCGTTGCAAATGCTGATCAGATTCAAGCACTGATCAAAGGAGCCCTGACGGATGCCACGGATGATCGGGAAGTTTTTATGAAAGGAATCGATTATTCATACTATTATGAAGAACCCTAAGCCTGCATTGGAGGAAGAACATGCCTTACTTTAACATCGTTGCCGAAACCAATGAAAACACGGTTGTCACCGAATATATACCGCTGCCGAAGTCTGCCACCGGTTACCAGAGTGAAGCGGAACTGGAAAGTAAGTTCATCAGCGATCTGTGTGAGCAGGGATACACCCGCCTGAACATTCACACAGAGGATGAACTGATCGCCAATCTGCGCCGGGAACTGGAGCGGCTGAATAACTATGCCTTTTCGGACAGTGAATGGCAGCAGTTCTTCTCCAACTGCCTTGCGAATCAGACAATGGGAATCGAGGACAAGACTCGTCTGATCCAGGAAGACAATGTGCAGGTGCTGAAACGGGACGATGGAACCAGCAAAAACATTACCCTGATCGATAAAAAGAATATTCATAACAACAGCGTACAGGTCTTGAATCAATATACAGTCAGCAAAGACTCTGGTGCAAAGCATGATAACCGATATGATGTGACAGTATTGGTGAACGGATTTCCGCTGGTTCATATCGAACTGAAACGGCGCGGTGTGGATATCCGGGAAGCGTTCAATCAGATTGAACGGTATCAGCGGGACAGCTTCTGGTCCGGGTGCGGATTGTATCAATTTGTGCAGATCTTTGTGATTTCCAATGGGACCTATACCAAGTATTACAGTAATACTACCCGCTGGAACGCGGTAAAGGAGCACGGAAACAGTCAGAAAAAGACCAAGACCAGCAATAGTTTTGAATTTACTTCCTTCTGGTCTGACAGTAACAACAAGGTTATTACGGATCTTGAAGACTTTACCAGGACTTTCTTTGCAAAACATACACTGCTGAATATCCTGACCAAGTATTGTATCTTTACGGCAGAAAATATGCTCATGGTCATGAGACCGTATCAGATTACAGCAACAGAGCGTATACTGAACCGGGTTGAGATCGCCAACAATTACAAAAAATACGGAAGCATCGAAGGCGGAGGATACATCTGGCATACCACCGGTTCCGGAAAGACGCTGACTTCCTTCAAGACGGCCCGTCAGGCCAGCAGACTGCCATACATTGACAAGGTGCTCTTTGTCGTTGACCGTAAGGATCTGGACTACCAGACCATGAAGGAATACGACCGGTTTGAAAAGGGCGCGGCGAACAGCAATTCTTCTACTGCCGTATTGAAACGGCAGATGGAGGATGATAACGCGAAGATCATTATCACCACGATCCAAAAACTGGCAACATTCATCAAAAAGAATCCGGGACATCCGGCTTATCAGAAGCATGTGGTCATTATCTTTGATGAGTGCCACCGCAGCCAGTTCGGTGATATGCATACGGCTATTGTCAAAAACTTCAAAAAGTATCATCTGTTCGGCTTTACCGGAACACCTATTTTCGCGGTGAACGCCACTGCCCAGAGCGGGAATACATTCTTCACCACGGAACAGACCTTTGGTGACCAACTGCATACCTATACCATTGTAGACGCGATCAATGACAAGAATGTTCTGCCTTTCCATGTGGATTATATCAAGACCATGGACATTGACGCGGATGTAGATGATGAACAGGTATGGGACATTGACCGGAAAAAGGCGTTGGAAGCGCCGGAACGTGTGAAACAGGTCACTGGCTATATCCTGGATCACTTTGATCAGAAAACCTACCACCGTCAGGCGGATAAGAGCTATATGTTCTCCAAGCAGATCAACATCAGCGAATCTGCCAGCAGCACGAAGGAGATCAAAGCAGAAAAAACACCAACCCGCATCAGCGGCTTCAATTCCATTTTCTGTGTGACTTCGGTTCCTATGGCACAGAAATACTACTATGAACTCAAAAAACAGATGGAAGCCGACCCAGCTAAGGCGCTGCGGATCGCCACCATCTTCAGTTATGGGGCCAACGAGGCGGAAGCAGATGGGATTCTGGACGAGGAAAACAGTGAGGACACCAGCCAACTGGACAAGACTTCCCGTGACTTCCTGGACGAAGCGATTCAGGACTACAATGCCATGTTCCATACAAACTATTCCACAGACGGGGACAAGTTCCAAAATTACTACAAAGATGTCTCCCTGCGGATGAAGAACAAGGAACTGGATATGCTGATCGTCGTCAATATGTTCCTGACCGGCTTTGACGCGACCACACTGAATACCCTGTGGGTGGACAAAAATCTGAAGATGCACGGTCTGATCCAGGCATTCAGCCGGACCAACCGTATCCTGAACAGTATCAAAACCTTCGGCAATATCGTATGTTTTCGGAATCTGCAAAAGCGTGTGGATGCCGCTATTGCTCTGTTCGGTGACAAGGATGCCGGGGGAATCGTTTTGCTGCGGAAATTCGATGATTATTACAACGGATTCACCGATGATGACGGCAAGACCCATGAGGGCTACACCGATATCGTCAATAAACTGATCGCGATCTACGGTTCCGGTGATCTGCAAACCATGAGCACCGAGGAAAAGAAACAGTTTATCGCTTTGTTTGGCGCGTTCCTCCGGATGCAGAACCTGCTGGCTTCCTTTGACGAGTTTGCCGGTAAGGAATTACTGACAGAACGTGAATTGCAGGATTACAAGAGCCTGTATATCGAACTCCGCGCATGGTGGGAGGAAAACAAGCCGAAGCCTGGCGAGAAGACCGATATCACGGATGATATTGTTTTTGAAATCGAGCTGCTGAAGCAGATCGACATCAACATCGACTATATCCTGATGCTGGTGAAAAAATACCATGACAGCCACGGCGATGACAAGGAAGTTTTGATCAATGTCCGTAAGGCCATTGACAGCAGTCCGGAACTGCGTAACAAGAAGGACCTGATCGAAGGCTTCATTGCCAATATCAATGATATTGACGATGTTATGCAGGAATGGCACGATTATGTCATCCATGAGCGCGAAGAAGAACTGAAACGGATTATCATGGAAGAAAACCTGAAGGAAGCCGAAACCCGCAAATTCCTTGAAGATGCCTTCCGTGATGGAGAAATCAGAACGATCGGAACGGATATTGATACCCTGATGCCGCCTGTATCTCGCTTTGGCGGTGGCAAGAGAGCCGAGAAGAAACAGACAGTCGTTGATAAGCTGAAAGGTTTCTTCTCCAAGTTCTTCGGCGTTGCCAATGGCAGTTTCGTGGAAGAACCTGAATTGGACTATTCGGATATTCAAGCGGAATCTGAAATGCTGGATGTTGCGGAACAGGGAACAGGTTATATACCTTGATTAAGTATGCGGCATTACTCTTCTTGGGCGGCTTTTGAAATGTTTAGTTCTGCTTTTTCTCTGTATGTATTTGCCAAAAGGAAAAATTGCCGAAACATAATCAAATATCAAAGGAACAGATCATCAATCGTCAGCAAGAGTACATCTCCCGCGTTTTCTTTGACATGCTCTGTATAGCCGGATAATGAGAACATACACACAAGCGGTTTTGAAGTTCTGATGAAACGTACTTTTTCCAGGAATTCCTCAAATGTTGCCATATCGACTTTTTCATTCCTGAATTTACATTCACCGATCAACAGAATATCTTTTCCGTTTTTTCCGAGCAGATCGATTTCAATCTGCCTTTGCTTTCCTTCATCGTCGAGGATCGTTTTCTGGAAATCACTGATTTCTGTGATAACAGGATAAGGACCTTCACCGGCTTTCATCATCAGATATTCCTTGCAGATCTTTTCAAATACGCCGCCCATATAGTCATGAAGTTGGTTTGCGACAAAAGTCCGATAATACGTTTCTCCTTTTTCCATGCTGATGATACTGATTGCCTTGTTGACATACCTGAACCAGAACACCAGCATACTATCAAGAAGAACATAATAAGGACTTTTTGCCGTTCGCTTTTCGATGATTTCCGCCTTCTGCAGCATTTTTAGCGGGTAGGTGATATCATCCATTCCCACGCAGCTTGCGATTTCACTGTTTTTTGTATGACCGGTGGCAATGGCTGAGATGATCGAATTATACAGTGCCGGATTTTGCCTTTCGCTGGTCAATACTGTTTTGACTTGCTCTTCTGTGAAATATCCACCGAACCCGAAAAACTCATCAATGATGTTTTGTTCAAGGGACTTACCGTCATCAAACTGTTCGATATATTTTGCTACGCCGTTCGTCAAGCCATACGCGATCGCTTTCTCTTTCGCTGAGAAATTCGGTACAAATGCTGCTGTATCCAGGTAATTAAATGGCTGAAGCTTCATCTCCAGAGTAGCTCTGCCATGTAATGGAGCCGATTCCGCCAGTACTTCATCTTTCATGAAAGAAATCAGCGAGCCACAAATGACAAAATACAGTTTTGTCGTATTCCATGCTGTATCTATGATCTTTTGCAGAACGGAATGAATATAGGGGCATTGCTTGGCCAGATACGGATATTCGTCGATGAAGAAAATGATTCTTTCATTCTGTGCTTTACTGCCAATAAATTCAAAAAGCTTCTCAAAGCTTGCGAATTCTATCATGCCGATCAGTTCAGGGGCTAAAGCGGTCAAAACCGTTTCGGTCATGATTGATAGCTGGGCTTTCTCACTTTGTTCGACAGCGGTATAAGAGACATATTTACAATTCTGCCTCTGAATAAACTCATTCATCAATTTGGTTTTGCCGATTCTCCTGCGACCATATAAAACAACCATCTGGAACTCGTTGTGATCATATTTCTTTTGAAGGGCAGATAATTCAGAACGCCGTCCCTTGAATTCTTTCATTGTGATTACCTCATACTTGAAATTTACCGAAATGGATTTAGCCGAAATTCATTTGGGCGAAATTGATTTCGGTTTATTATATCGTTTTGGATGCGTTTTTTCAATAAGTTCAAGAAATCTTATTGTCTGCAAATCGAACAATCAATTTGAACAAAACGTATCTTGAACAACACAAAAAGTTCAAACCGTTGTTACAAGAGTTCAAATTATTGATTTTGTTCAAGCTGTCTGCTATACTATATGCACCAAAGGCAGGGAGGCATATGGTATGAGCAATTCAATGACGATCAGCAAAGCAGCAGCGAAGTGGAATATTTCCGGTTCTCTGGTGTCCCGTATGTGTCGCGAAGGGAAAATCCCCCAGGCGCAGAAAATCAATGGAAAATGGCTTATACCGGCGGATGCGAAGAAACCTGCTCGTATCAAACCTGACCGTTCTGCCGCTACCAGTATAAAAAAGAAGCGGCGGGAGATGCTCCCGCTGCCTATTGGTGTATCCGATTATCGTAAGGCGTCAAGCAGCTATTATTATGTAGACAAGACGCTGATGATTCGCGACTTCCTGGATGAAGTACCGATGGTGTCTCTTTTTACAAGGCCCCGTCGTTTTGGCAAGACACTGAATATGGATATGCTTCGGACCTTCTTTGAAAAAACCGAGGAAGATACGTCTGTCTATTTCAGGGACAAGAAGATCTGGAAATGCGGTACCGCGTATAAGGCAGAGCAAGGGAAGTATCCTGTTGTTTTCATCTCTTTCAAGGATGTAAAATGCTCTACCTGGGCTGAGACCTACGATATGCTGGCAAAACAGATCGTACTGGAGTATAAGCGGCATCCGGAACTGATGGACGCGAAACATAATACGGATGCCGATTTCTACTGTCAGATCATCCAGGGCAAAGCGACAGAAAATGATCTGATGGTTTCTCTGATGATGCTGACCAAGATGCTGCATGATTATCATGGCATCGAACCGATTGTCATCATTGACGAATACGATACGCCTATTCAACAGGGACACAGCAGCGGTTTCTATGATGAAGCGATCCTGTTTATCCGAAATCTCTTCTCCGGCGCTTTCAAGGATAACAGTCATCTGAAATGGGGTTTTCTCACGGGGATCCTGCGTGTCGGTAAAGAGAGTATTTTCAGCGGACTGAACAATTTAAAGATTTACTCCATTCTGGACAACAAGTTCAGTGAATACTTCGGCTTTACGCCTGCTGAAGTCCGTGAGATGGCTGAATACTATGCTGTCCCTGAAAAATATGAGGAGATCTGCGACTGGTATGACGGTTATCGCTTTGGTAAGGCGGAGATATTCAATCCATGGTCAGTGATCAACTACTTCAGCAATAATTGTCTCCCGCGCGCGTTTTGGCTGTCGACAGGAAGCAATGACATTATCGGTGAGATGCTGACGGTTGCCGATAATGATGTATATGAACATCTGCATGAACTCATGCTGGGCAAATCGTTCCTGTCCTCCATTGATACCAGTGTCATTTATCCTCAGATCAGGCAGAATCCTTCGTCGATCTACAGTTTCCTTCTGGTCGCGGGATACCTAAAAGCTGAAGAAATTGGCATTTCGCCTTCCGGGGATCTGATGTGCAACGTGTCTCTTCCTAACAAGGAAGTCGCGTTGGTTTACAACAAGGAAATTCTTGCGAAATTGGATCAGATCGTTCCCCAATCACTAGCGGTCTCCATTCAGGAAGCCGTGTATACCCACAACAGCGCGAAACTGAAATCTCTGTTGGAAAAACTGCTGCGCGAGTCTGTCAGCTTCTATGACACTGCCAAGGAGACTTTCTATCACGGTCTGATCCTTGGCCTGTGCGCAACCTTTGGCGGTGATTATTACGTGACATCCAACCGCGAGTCCGGTGACGGACGGTATGATATTCAGATCATGCCTAAAAATACGGAACAAACAGGATTCCTGTTTGAACTGAAGGCAGCGAAGTCATGTTCTGAACAAGAACTGCATGCACTTGCTGAAACTGCGTTGCAGCAGATCAATGAAAACCGTTATGAGATGGAGATGCGAAATCGGGGCATCACCCGGATCATGAAGTACGGTGTGGCTTTCAGCGGAAAAATGGCGGACGTCGTTGTTGAGGGATAAAGTATGACTCCTCGATTGTCTTTGCCTCACGGTTACCGAAATTTATTTAGGCGAAATTGATTTCGGTTCGTGGCATCGACTGCCTCATCCATCCTCAACCGAGACAAAATTGTGAAAACAGTTATAACACAGTTACAGATTGTCGGTCATAGCCTTCAAGCCCAGCAGAATCGGGCGTTCCCAGTCCCATGCCTTATCGGCTACGAATCAAAAGGTCGTGGCGGGCGATCCGACCGGCAGCCCAGTGGGCTGTCGCCATAGGCGAAGGAAGGTGAGCCCGTTAGAAAAGGAGTGCAAGCCCCGCTCCAAGGAGCTTGCACGACTATTGAGCGAACGGACTTTGAATCCAGCCGGGCTCACCAGAAGAAGCAATCGAAAGGTTGCTTCTTTTTTTGTGGATTTGGCCATTTTTAGACCGTTGTGGTAATAATTGATGCCATATTATCCCTCTGTCTTCCTTCAATCCGCCGTCATCTGCAGGTACTCCTGGCGGGTCATTACGGAAACATGGGTGATCCCGTTGACTTCGTCCGGATATTCCTTCAAAAATCGCATACCAATCGCTTCAGCCGTTCGCCATGAAGGTTCATTGGTATACTTGCAGTACGAATAAAGTGCCGGATACGCGGTGTGCGTAAACGCCCAGTCGCGAACCGCGGCCGCGGCTTCTCCGGCATAACCGCAGCGTTGTCTGTCCCCGCGGATGTGATAACCGATCTCCGGCAGCTGCTGACCGTCGATCATTTGGAGGGTAAGCCCACAGTCGCCAATCATTTCACCGCTGTTCTTAAGGCAGACAGCCCACAGGCCAAATCCGTCCCGGACATACCGTTCACGGTTTCGGGAGATCCAGTTCCTGACCCTGGCCTCATCAAAGGTATAGGGATAGTGCCGCATGATATCACTGTCCGCGAGCACCGCGTACAACGCGTCATAATCGTCATCCGTCATTTCCCGAAGATACAGCCGTTTCGTTTCAAAGATCATCATCATACTATTTTCCTCTCATTGCATATTGCTTTGAAACGTGTATAATACATTTCAACATCCGCGCGCGGCCTTCCTTGCGGGGAGTGTCCTTTTTTTCTTTTCCTTCGGAAGACGGACACGGTTCTCCTGTCTTGCGACAGAGAGAAAACCGTCCCTTGTCTCCAACATCATTTCGTCCATCATTTCGTCGGTTATTCTTGTGTAATTTCTCCTTGACAAAAGAACTCCCATTGTGGCATCCGCATGGCCCATCCACTTTGTAGGGTTTTGATCAATATGCCGGCTTCGTAGTTGCAAGTACAGAAGTCGACACGGAAGTCATGACAGCGGATCGTCAGGGTGGTACCTGCCAACCTTCAGTAATCATTTTCTTGTGCTCTCTGGTCTTCCCATACCAGCGTTTCGGACACTGGAAAATATCGTTCGGACGTGCTGAGATTGTTACAGACATCAGCTACAACAATTGAAAACGACCTCGCTCATTACCAACAAAGACAACAGGCGAGGTCATTCCATATAAGTTATTCAGCGCGTACATTCCTGCGAGGATTGATTCTCCGGAACATGACTGCTTTCTCAGGTGTCGTTTCAGGGCAATCTTCGTCAAAGGTGATTGGCATAGTCCGCGCTTTTTCAAGCGCTGCCAGTTCTTCTTTAGTGAAAGCAAGATCCTTCATCTGTTCACTTGTAAGGTTCTTAATATTTACCATAATACAACCCCCTTTCAAAGTTTGTTGCCAGTCGCGCGGAAATCAATCTTGTGATTTCAGTCTCGGTGCCATCGGCTTCAATTCGAATCCGTTCGGTATAGACAACAACCCCCAATAAGGTTCTGTACAACAATTGAGCGAACGAGGCAAATCGTGACACGAGAAATTGGTTTTCACATACATATAGTTGACACATTCATATGAAAATCATATTATAATTATAAAGTAACGTTCTGTCGTGTAATGTCTCAACCTTGCAAGTTCTCCAGCATTCCCGGATATATCCCGGTTCACTTTGTTAATCTCAGATAGGAGAATAGCTATGTCAGATCAAATTGTGGATAAAGTCAGGCGCATTGTATCCTGCATGATCGCCGTTCTGTTGTTGCTGACCGGCTTCACCGCGTATGCTGGAAATGCGGTCATTTCTCCCACGCTTAAAACGGTCCGGCTTGGTTATTTTGACTTTCAGAACTATATGTCCGGAGCTGAAGAAGGCGCGCCGAAATCCGGCTACGCGTATGATCTGCTCTGTGATGCCGCAGTGATCAACAACTGGAAGTATGAGTTTGTCTACGGCAATTTCAACGAATTGTATGTGATGCTGCTGAATGATGAAATCGACATTCTGCCATGTCTGGTATATACCGAAGAACGAGCGGCACGGCATTATTTTGCCAATGAGGAGATCTACACCGAGGAATACTATATTACCGTGCTGAATGAAAACAAGAACGGAGATATCACCATACAGGATCTGGATGGTAAGCGAATCAGCTCAGTCTCGGACTGCAACCAGAATATCGTGTTCGAAGCCTGGGCGGAGAAACAGGGTATCTCCATGGAACTCGTTTGTAGCGATTCCTTTGATGACTGCTGGAACCAGCTGAAAGACGGGAGAGCCGATTATCTGCTGAATATTGACAGCGCTGCCGCGGATTCCGGCTACACGTCCCTGTTCAATATCGGTTCGGGCAGTTCACGTTTTGCCGTCGCTCCCGGACGGAAAGATATTCTGGACGAACTGAATAACGCCATTCGGACCATCTATGAGATCAACCCGTTTTCCATAGCGCATCTGAAGGAACGGTACCTGACTCATACCCTGTCTTCCTATAAACTGTCAGAGACCGAGCGTGAATGGCTGAATGGCAGGGAAGTCCTCCGCCTTGCCGGCTACAGTGACAACATTCCCTATACCTATTTTTTGGAGGACGGCTCGGTTGCCGGCGTGAACCCCGATGTCGTGAAGAGCATGTTTGAAAAGCTTGGGATCGACATCCGGCTCGAGTGGTTCCTGTACGACAGCGATGAAGAAATGTACCGAGCGCTGCAAAGTGGCGAGGTGGACCTGATCTGTCCGACCTATCACAGCCACTATCACGCCGAAGCCAATAACACGATCATCTCCGAGAAGCTCCACGATGTCAACATGGCCATGGTATACCGAGACAAGGTCCAGGACAATGAGCTCCGGAACATCGCGATCCCGGACAGTATGATCTGTGCCAATTATGTCATGGAAAACTATCCCGATGTCGGGATCATCTCCTGCCGGACCATGCAGGAAGCCATTGATGAAGTCACTTCCGGCAGGGTGGATGCGCTCATCGCCCATGTGAGCGCCCTGCAGGCGAGTCCTGCCATGAAAGGCGCGAATCCTTTCAGACTTAATATCCTTGTAAACGGCTGTCCCGTTTGTTTCGGCGCGGCCGAGGGCAATGGGACACTGATCTGCATCATCAACCGCGGACTGCACCTGATCACCGACAGCGAATTTCAGGCGATCGAGATACGGCATACACCGACCAATGAATTCAATATCTGGGAGTTTCTCCGTGAAAACTGGTATCTGTCGGCGGCACTGTCGGCTGTCCTGCTCCTGTTGGTCCTGATCGCGCTGGAAAGAACCGGCACTTCCCGCAAGCTGCAGAAACATCTGGCCGAAATCACCCGCCAGAAAGAGATCATCGAAGCGAACGAAACAGAACTGATTGCCGCAAAGGAAGCCGCCAACGCGGCCAGCAAGGCCAAATCCACCTTTCTGTTCAATATGTCCCATGATATCCGGACACCCATGAACGCGATCCTTGGCTATTCCGACCGGCTGGTCAGGCATCTGGATGAACCTGAAGTCGTTTCCGAGAGCGCCCGGAAGATCAAGTCCTCCGGGGAATATCTGCTTTCCCTGATCAATGATGTGCTGGATATGGCCCGGATCGAATCAGACCGGGTCACGCTGGAAGAGGATGTTTATGACCTCAGTGAGAGGATTCGCGTCCTCTGTGATGTGTTTGAAGTCAGCGCGCAACAGAAGAATCAGACTTTCCGGGTCAACTTTGATGAAATACAGGATACCGTGGTCTGGTATGACAGTCTGAAGCTCAGGCAGATCATGCTTAATCTCATTTCAAACGCTGTCAAATATACGCCGGAAGGCGGGACAATCACCCACATCGTGCGACAGCTGTCCTGTGAAGTCCCCGGCTACGGCAGATATGAGATCATCGTGGAAGACAACGGTATCGGTATGTCCCGGGAGTTTGTGGAACATATTTATGAGCAATTTTCCCGTAGCGATGATTCCATTACGAGGGAAACCCAGGGCACCGGTCTGGGTATGGCTATCGTCAAAAAACTGGTGGACCTCATGAACGGAACCATCCGGATCGAAAGCGAACCCGGTCAGGGGACCATCATCACTGTTACCCTGGACCTGAAGATCGCGAGTGAGGAAGAAAAGCGACGCGTTGAGAGCGTACGGATGACTGTCACAGATACTGCGGATCTGAAGGGACTCCGGATCCTCCTGGTCGATGACAATGAACTCAATCGCGAGATCGCCCGGGAAATCCTGGAGGACGAAGGTTGTATCGTGGCGGATATCGCTGAAAACGGCGCTGACGCGCTTGGCAAGGTCCGCATGTCCGCTCCCGGAGATTTCGATCTGATCCTCATGGATGTCCAGATGCCGATCATGGATGGTTACGAGGCTACCCGCCGGATTCGTGCGCTGGAGAACAGGGAACTCGCCGGGATCCCCATTATCGCCATGACAGCCAACGCCTTTGACGAGGACCGAAAAAACGCGTTGGATGCGGGTATGAACGCGCATCTGGCCAAGCCCGTGGATATCCGGAAGCTGAAAGAAACGCTGACGACATTCGGCAAGACAGCAAAATAGCTGTCTTTGTCAGCTTATCGGATACTCAGACTGCCTGATTTCACATCTGTAATTTTCAATATTTCAAAAGACGGACTCTCTGAAGACCATGATCACATCATTGCTGCATTTCTTCAAGTTTTCGCGACTCCTTTTGGTTTACATAAACAGCTGTCAGGCCAGAGAATCATCCTGAATGAGCATTCCGGATGAGAGCAGCTTTCCGCGCAGGAAAAGCGTATACATCTTTATTTCCAAATATCCGATATGAAAAAGATGGATGAACAGTTTCATCCATCGCACGGATATGCCGGGAGGTCAACTCTATGGGTAATATGCTTTATGGTGAAAAAAGGTAGACTCGTAAGCACAGGCTTTTGCACTGGCCCGGCATACGAGTCTCTGTTCAGTCAGTGATAACATTGGATGGGAAGAATTTCCATCAATCCAGACCGCTTACATCAATACCGGTATACGTCTTGATTTCAGACTTCAGCTAAGTTCCGGTCTGAACCAGCTTTGTGACCGGAAGTCAGATCGTTGTCCGTATCAGTATGCAGGAATGTTCGCGTGAACCGGATCGTCAGAGCGCGATCCGGTTTTTTTCGATCTCACAGACCATCTGTAGTATGTCTTCCGGTTCCTGACTGTATTCAGTGCTCAGATACGCAGCCAGCAGGTCGATCAGTTTCCGGGCGCGGGACTGTACGGAAGACCGTTCTTCCTCCCCGTAGTAGATCTGCAGGCGGCCGCCTTCCCGGTAACCGTTCTCTTCCAACCCCAGAAACAGCTTAGCCAGCCCGGGGTCATATTTCCCGAAAGCTGCTGTCAGCCCGATCGCGTCGGCAATGATCTCATCACGGATCGCTTCTTTGTTCTCCGGAAACAGCTTACGCGCGATAAAATGAGTCAGTTCATGGTATTTCCGGATCGTGACGGAAAGCCGGCACCATTCATCCTCTGTGAACATACGTCCGGCAATCGCCCCGGCTTCCCACGCGCTGACCGCGCTGTAGGGACCCGCACTGAGGATGATCAGATAATCCCGAAAATTCTCACGGACCGCGGTAAAGCGTTCCATTTCAGCATCACAGTCCGTCCCTCCGGCAGTCTGGTATGCCGTGAGATGATCATTGATCTTTTTCCAGTTGATCAGTCCGCTGATCGTCTGGGCCCCCATGGATGCCGGAATATCGACCGGCTCGCAGTACGCGCTCAGACAGCGGATCGCGGTCTCAAAATCCGCGCGCCGGTACAGACTGAGGATCTCGGCCGGGCCGGCGGGAGTCGCGAGAGTGACAAATGAATCCCGCTCGTCTCCGATGAAGTTTTCCACCGGTTCAGTCAAGGGTATACCGCGCAGGACAGCATTCTTGTACTGCTCGGTCTGACGGATTCCCTGGCGAACCGGCAATCCAACCTGGGGATAGCGCCTGAATACTTCAGCAATCGTTGGAGTCATTGTTATTCAGTCCCTTTGCTTTTATGTAGCCGGATCATAGCATATCCGGACGAGAACGGAGCAGAAAACTGTCGAGGAACAGGGAAGACACAGGATGCTTCATTTTCGTATCTGCCATGTAAGCATTTGGGGATAAACTCAGATAAGTCCAATTGATGAAAAACCCAATTTCAGCCAATCCCGTTACTGAGTATCCGAAGTCCGGCAATTTTCCCGATAGGCACCGGGAGTTACACCGTAGAGCTGTTTGAACCGACGGATAAAGCTGGATACATTCAGCATACCGGTCCGGTTGCATACCGTCTGGATGGAGTCGTTTGTTTCACGCAGGAGACGACAGCTTTCCTCAAAACGCAGATTTTGCACATAATCCGAAAGACTTTGACCCTGATGAGAACGGAAATAGTGAGACAGGTTTGATACTGAAATATTAAAATTCTCTGCCATGGTATCCACATTAAAATCAGGCCGAAAGGCATTCTGTTGGATAAAGTCCAGCATCATGGTAAAACGGTCATCCAGAGCTTTTTCCCGCAGAGCACGGATTGATTCACACAGATCATTGATCAGTTGATTCAGTGTGTTCATCAGTTCGCTTACCGTATCAAAGGATACGATCTCTTCAAGCAGGATGTCGGGCAGAATGGGCTCATTGGACAAACTTCCGAGAGTTTTCACGACCGTGTTCACAATATCATAGCAGACCATACGAACCGTAGTCACCTGCATATTCTCGGATTTCATGAGCTCAATGATCTCCCGGATGACCGCTGTGGTGTTTTCGGGATCAAGTCGCAGCAGACACTGTTGCAGCCGCTCTATCTCACGGGAAGGATAGATATACAGCACATTATCTAGCTGCTTTTGTTCCTCCCAGAAGCAAATACAACTGTTTCCCCGGAGCATGCGCAGATCCAATGCCTGACATGCCTGATGATAGGCTTTGGGCAGGCTTTCAAAATCCGGACAGGTGTCACTGACACCCACAGCCGCTTCCAAGTGGAAGACGTCCTCCAGTTTCTCATGAAAGGGGCAGAAGATGGTCTCGATCGGTTCAGAGCAATCTGGGACCGGAAGGATCACTGTGATACGGCGGATATCAGATTCATTATGGTAGATCATGGGTTCTGCATCAAAGAAAGACTCCATAAAGTGGCGGATCTCCTCTTCGAGCGGCAGATTTTCGCGTGAGCAGTGAAGCCAGACAGCAGCCACGCGGAAAGGTCCGTTCAGGCTGATACCGTTCTCCCCGGCTCTTTGCAGCAGTGAGTCCCGGTCTCCATACCCATGGAGCAATCGGCTGTACAACCGATGGAGTGTTGCGGCACGATTGCGGTCCAGTTGCCCGTGCAGTTCGTCACTCACCATGTTCAGACGCTGAAGTTCGTCCTTAACAACATCCACTTCGCTGTCGTGGCTGGTCATATTGACATCCGGCGCGGCGGTCCGGACCAGCTGAAGGATGGGTCTGTAATTGTGTCGAAGGATCAGAAAAGCAATCACACTGCAGATCAGCAGTAACATTGCCGCCTGAAGTGCCGCGTTAAGGCGGGTACGCTGAAGCGCGCTTTCAGCTATCGACACAGGCGTGGCTGTCAGGATCCGCCATCCGCTGATGGCGGAAGTGCAACTCTGGAGATAATACTCAGTGTCCTTCAAACTAACCCGGCTCGTTACTCCGTCTTCCGGCAGATCTGTACCGGAGAGCATGCTGGCTGTTTCCCCGGGATCGCCAACCGTCAGGAACGGATTCATGTCAGCATCACATACCATGGCAAAACAACCTTCACCGATGGTAACAGCCGAAAGAATTTCCCGCAGACCGGATGCCGGGATCAGGAAACCCAGTCTGGACCTGGTGGACACCAGAAACTGATTTGGACGGACAAAGACCGTCACATATTCCTTTGTCCGGTTGCTTATGGTACTGACATTATCCTGCGGCCAGACGATGATCCATTGGTCGGAATCGATGACCGTCTGCAGATCTTCCAGTGTATGGTTTTCATAGATATGCTGCTGATTTGCAAAGATCTCTTTTTTCATGGAGCCGGAAGGAAGATACACGAGATCTTGATTAGCCGTACAATAAAATATGAGGTCAGCAAAAGTGGAAACAGCGCCATAATACGCCAACTGCCTCGAGGCATTCTGACGGTCCGTCACCTTGATATCCGGACCGATCTTTTTGATTTTTGAATCCTGCTGTACCAGATAACTGATGTTGTAAATATCCCTGAAGCGGTCATCGAAACGGTTTCCCGCCTGTTTCAGCGCCTCATAGCTCTTTTCGGTGATCTCCAATCCGTAGATGTTTGTGAGATATCCGGAAAACGCGATGAAGACGATCAGCATCACAGTGATCAGCAGCGACAGGACAGGGATCAGATTACTATAAAAACTTTTCCCGGCATGCTGCATGAGGTTTCTCCGTTCTTTTATTCTTTCATATTCAAGTTATTATTTATCATCCGTATACAAGTATGGCATGTTAACAACAAATTTGCAACCCTTGCAAACGTTGTCATTTCAATACGGGCATATCTTCCTCGTAATTGCAAATTGCAAAAACATTGCCGATTCTGCTACTCTGTAAGCATAAAGCAGAGAAAGTAATCATATACTGTTTCATCGGTCTTCCGGTTTACAGAACATGAGAAAGGATATCCAGACATGAATTCGGCAGGATCATTACGTTCACCACGAAGAAGTCTCACGCGCGCCATCTCCCGACATTGGCAGCTGTATCTGTTTCTGCTGCCGACAGTAGCCTATTTTCTCATTTTCCGTTTTTATCCTATGTACGGATTACAGATCGCGTTCCGTAACTATCGTGCCGTGGACGGAATAACCGGCAGCAAATGGGTCGGATGGGACAACTTCAATCATTTCTTCGCAACTGCCGACTTCGGTCGTCTCATGAAGAACACGCTGTCTGTGAGTGTTGTGACATTGCTGCTTTGCTTTCCACTTCCGATCATTCTTGCACTGTTGCTGAATCAGCTGCCTTCTCTTCGATTCAAAAGGATTGTGCAGACTACGGTCTATGCTCCGCACTTTATCTCTACCGTGGTGATGGTGGGTATGATATTTCTGTTTACTTCACCGTCCTCCGGACTGATCAATAAAATCTCAGAGTCGCTGGGTGGGGAAACCATCCATTATACAGCAAGGCCGGAATGGTTTGTTCCTCTATATGTTATTTCAGAAATCTGGCAAACGACCGGCTGGGGCAGTATCCTGTATCTGGCGGCATTGTCCGGAATAAACCCGGAACTGCACGAAGCCGCCATGGTCGATGGCGCAAACAAGCTGCAGCGAGTCTGGCACGTTGATATCCCCGGCATCATGCCCACTATCGTCATCATGTTGATTATCAACAGTGGCAAGATCATGAATGTCGGATTCGAAAAAGCATACCTGATGCAGACATCTTTAAACATCACTGCATCAGAGATCGTCTCCACTTATGTATATAAACGAGGCGTACTGAAGGGGCAATTCAGCCTGGCTACCGCTGTAGGTCTGTTTGAATCGGTCATCAACATGATCCTGGTCCTGACAATGAACTGGGTCTCCAGAAAAGTCAGCGACTCCAGTCTGTTCTGAGAGGGGGCGGCAGGATGAAAACGAAAGTAAATACTTCCCCGATCCGCCGCAGCCGTGCAGACAAGGCTTTTGACGTGATCGACTATATCCTGATGGGTCTGGCTTTCCTGGCAGTGGCTTATCCCCTGTATTTTGTTATCATCGCTTCGATTTCGGATCCCATTGCCATCTACGAAGGAAAAGTTATCTTTTTCCCGGTGAGTCCCACCTTTGAAGGATACGAACGGATCTTCAGCTATTCCAGCCTGTTCACCGGATACAAGAATACATTGATCTACACCAGCGTTGGAACCACGATCAATGTGGTTCTGACCATTACCGCCGCCTATGCTTTGTCAAGGAAAGAACTCGTCGGACGCAATGTCGTGATGATGGGAGTCATGATTACCATGATCTTCTCCGGCGGTCAGATCCCGAACTATCTGCTGGTCCGTAATCTGGGTATCTATAATACCATGTGGGCCCTGATCCTTCCCGGTGCTGTCAGTTCCTACAATCTGATTGTGGCACGTACTTTCTTTCAGCAGAACATACCGGATGAGCTCCGCGAGGCAGCGGAACTGGACGGCTGTACAGATGCCGGTTTCTTTTTCCGCGTGGTGTTACCCCTGAGCGGTTCCATTATTGCGGTCATGGTGCTCTTCTATGCAGTCGGTCACTGGAACAGCTATTACAACGCACTGATCTACATGTCCAGCCAGAGCAAGTATCCGCTACAGCTGGTCCTCAGAAACATCCTGATAGTCAACACCATGGACGACATGGTCAACGACGTAGCGACACAGGCGGCCCAGCAACGCATGGGCGATCTGATCAAGTATGGCATGATCATCGTTTCTTCCTTGCCGCTGATGATTCTGTACCCATTCCTGCAGAAATATTTCGTTCAGGGCGTCATGATCGGCGCCATCAAAGGCTGAACCAACGATTTCCATCCTGTGATTTTGACGGGAAATGAACCCGTTAAATATATGTTAAAAGGAGGAACCCCCATGAAGAAAATCGTTTCCATGCTCCTGGCCCTGGCTCTCATGCTGACATTTGTCTGCGCATCCGCGGCCGATTATCCTGCAAAAGAGGATAATGTCTCCTACGACGTAATGATCCGTATGCGCCCCATGAACGGCGACGCGGACCAGATGAACATCTTCACACAGATGGAAGAAAAGACCAATGTTCATATCAACTTTGAACAGATCCCCCAGGCTGAATGGGATGACAAGATCAGCCTGCTGCTGGGTGCCGGCGTGGATCTGCCTGATGCTCTGTACTCCGGTTATTCCATGGATTCCGCCAACCTCGTCAAGTATGGCAGCCAGGGAATACTGATTCCCCTGAACGACTACATCGACGAATATATGCCCAACTTCAAAAAGATGCTGGATGAACACCCTGAAGTTAAGGCGGCCATCACCGCTCCTGACGGAAGCATCTATTCTCTGCCCTTTGTCCGCTATGACGGACTGACCGGCAAGATCCCCGGAAACCTGTTCATGAACAAGACCTGGCTGGAAAAGCTCAACCTGAAGGTACCGACCACCATCGAAGAACTCGAAACCGTACTGACCGCTTTCAAAGAAAACGACTGCAATGGCAACGGTGAAGCCGATGAGATTCCCATGACCTTTAAATTCCTGGGATCCCAGCGCGATCTGGGCAGTCTGTTTGGTATGTTCGGCTATGCCGATTCCCTTTATGATGACACCCATCTGATTGTGGATGACGGCAAGGTCATTTATGTTCCGACCACCGAGGGTTACAAGGAAGCCTGCAAATACCTGTATGAACACTTCTTCGCCAATGGACTGATCGACCTTGAAGGTTTCACCATGGACAAGGCTACTTACAATGCCCAGAATCAGGGTGAAGTGGCCAACATCGGAGCCTTCTTCGCTTGGAATGTGTTCGATCTGGGACAGGTGCATATGGATGAATATGAAGCCATCGCTCCTATGACAGGTCCCGACGGAAAATGCAGCTGGTACTACAATCAGACCTACGGTATTGAACCCGTCGGCCTGGTTATCACCAACGCCTGCAAGAATCCGGAGCACCTGCTGCAGTGGGCTGATCTGTGCTATGACTTCTACTATGGCATGCAGCTTGAATATGGCTGCATCGGCGAGACTCTGATCGATAATGGCGACGGCACGTACTCCTATGCCCCCACTCCCGAAGGACAGACCTATGACGAATTCGTCTTCGGAAGCACCTATCCGGATTCCTGCCTGGCCCTGACCGATGACTTCTATGCCACCATGCTGCCTATCCCGGAAAGCGCTCAGGCCAAGGACAAGATCAACAACGAACTGTATCTGCCCTACGCCACCACCGTTTCTGTCCCCAACCTGCTCTTCTCTGAAGAAACTACCGAACGTCTGAACCTCATCGGCGAAGACATCAAAGGTCTTGCTAAGGAAAAACGCGCTGCCTGGCTGGCTTATGGCGGCGTTGAAGAAGAATGGGATGCCTACGTGGCCCAGATGGAAACTATGGGACTGGCAGAATACATCCAGATTTATCAGGATGGCTATGATGTTGCCAATGGAAAATAATAACAGGTGATCACCGCGGGACTGCCTCATTTGAGGCAGTCCCTTCTTGTGCTTGCGGAATAATCAGCAAAGGAAAAGTAATATTGAATCATGACTTTGTGAATGCTAAAATGAACCAGGATAACCATGGCAACCATGGAAAGATCAAAAATGAAACAACAACCGGACAGTAGTAGTTAAGGTGAATTTGAACATGAGTAAAGTGTACTTGATTTGTGGGAAGATTTGCAGCGGCAAGTCGTGTTATGCCAAATCACTCAAAGAAAAATATAACGCCGTCATTCTGTCAACAGATGAAGTAACGTATGATTTGATTAACAATGAGCAAGGCGAGTTCTATAATATATTTGCCGCGAGAGTAAACCGATATCTTATGAAGAAGACAGTGGAAATCTGTAAGGCCGGAGCCAATGTCATATTGGACTGGGGGTTTTGGACCGCAAAAAACAGGGCGGATGTTACAGAATACTTTTCTTCAAATGGGATCGGTTATGAGTGGCATTATATGGATGTTTCTGATGAAGTCTGGAATCTTAACATATGCGAACGAAATAAAAGAATCAAAGAAGGGAACGGCGGTTCTGATTTCTTCGTAGATGAAGGATTAATGAACAAATTACTTTCTATGTTTGAAATCCCCAAGCCAGATGAAATGGATGTGTGGTACAGATTTCAATGACAGCAATATCAACAGTCATATACTGAAAAATTTGTAAAGTGAGACGACCTGAACCGAGAAGAAGCATAAACACATGTATCAATCAAATGATATACAACAAGGTTCGCCCTGCATTACAGTTTCGGACGCGGATGCACAAAGACCTGTTATACGATACAGGAATATGAAATTCATGTACACTGTATTACAACGTGCAGGATAAGCTATATTGGCTGATGCCTGAAATGAATATTAATGCAGATCTGCCAATATCCGGATTCATTATAGCAGATATTTTCGTGCTTTCAATCTTCACTCATCAGTACCAAATATGCTTTCATCTGTAACAAGCGGCAGAGTTTTCGCGTCCATGGCTTCGATACGGATGAACATACCGCGTTCGAGGCTTTGAATGACCTGATCGATCTGTGCTTCAGTTCCCTGAATCTCCATGGTGACAGCACCGTCGGGATCGTTCCGGACCCAGCCGGTCACACTGAGTATCCTGGCAGCGTGTTCCGCACGGTAGCGGAAGCCAACTCCTTGTACCTGCCCATAAAAGCGAAGCCGTTTTCTGATTATGTCTTCCGTATAACTGCTCATGTCTGAATCAAAACCCCATTCCGCAACCGGTCCGCCCCGGGCCTTCGGCACCGGAAACATACCTTGCCCGGAAATCCATATTCACTTCCCGGAGTTCACGGATCCCGTCGATATAGTCGTCATACATCCGCTCGATCCCCGGAGCACATCCGTCGCAGGCACCTTCGGTATTACCGATGGCTTCAGCCACAATCCGGATTCGCTCCTCGCGGGTGGTGTCCCTGATGAGAATGCTTTTCATGATGAAACCTCATTTCTGTATGATGCCGGAATATTATATCATGACGGCTGTACAGGCTCAAGAAGCGGGAGATGGGGAGAAGGCAGAGGAAAAAGGTGCGAAGTGTCGAAATGATATCTTCAGCATAACGAAATCAGAATGGGATGAAATGATGAAGCAGGAAGTCAAGTGCAGATACTGCGGAGAAGCATTAGCTTATGAGACAGTCGCGAATATGATCCTCTATTGCCCGAAGTGTCAGAAACATCTGCTCACAGAATGCGAATACGGCTTCGGTCCAGTTACCCCCTGTACTGTTTATCTCGGCGAAAAGGAAATCGCGAGGATCATACTGAAGGACAGATATGTTCTTGTCTCTGACTATTTTGACTTTGAACAGGAATTGACGGGTGGGTACGAAAACCTCGCGGCATACAGTGAGGTACAATTATATATAGAACCGATTATTCAAGCCGGAGGATCGAAATGAGAAAGGTAAGTTTGCCTGGAATTGAACGGGAAGTGTCCCGGATGTGTCTGGGAACCGTCAATTTCGGCGTCACCCTGGATCAGGACGCTGTCTGTGACCGTCTGGAAGAATTTCAGAGTATGGGCGGAAATTTTGTCGATACAGCGCATGTGTACAGCAACTGGCTTCCCGGACCATCCAGCCGATCGGAAAAGATGCTTGGGAAAGCGCTGAAGGCATATGACCGGAGTCGGTGGATCATTTCCACCAAGGGCGCTCATTTTGATTTCGCCTGCCCGGATATCAGCCGGGTGACGCCGGAAAACATTGTAAAAGACCTGACAGAAAGCCTGGATCATCTGGAGACAGATTACGTCGATCTATATTTTCTGCATCGGGATAATCCGGAGGTTCCGGTACCGGAACTGATCGACTGCCTGGATGAACAAGTCCGGAATGGCCGGATCCGGGCGATCGGCTGCTCCAACTGGACTCTGCCCAGAGTGAAAGAGGCAACGGCATATTCCATGCAGAACCGTAAAGCACGCTTTACAGTGAATCAACTGATGTGGAGCATGGCGACAATCAATCGCAGCGGGATTCCATCAGATTATATCCTGATGGATGAGGCTACCATGCAATTTTCAGAAGCAAGCCGGATGGGAATCATGGCATATACATCACTTGCCAAAGGATACTTTACCAAACGATGGAGACAGGACGAACTGAACAAAGACATACTCGCTGCATACCAGAATGAAGAAAACGACCGGATATTTGAGAAAATACGGGCATTCGACAACGCGGCTGAAGTCACCAGGTACAGCCTGCGATACTTTGAAAACGCACCGGTTCCCACTGTGCCGATCGTCACCTGTAATACATGGGCACAGCTTCGTGAATGCGTGAGCGCGTTCGAAACAGGCGGCGAAGCGTTGCCGGACCGAAACTGATTACAAATGAGTTACATGAAGCATAATCACGACTTGTTGCAATCTGCCAGATATGTGACTGCCAGAAGTCGTCAGAATCATGCTGATGAGATCGTGCAAAGCATAGGAATGAATGCTGACAGCCTACGACACAGCAGCTGATGCAGCCGGAATAAGAAGTGACCGTCTGTTTGCATACAGTTACTTCGTTTTTTGATTTAGTTCCATGATAAGTATTGCGTTTTTTTTATCAATCTGATAAAATTATATCATATCAATTGGATGTATACTTTTCAGCTATGTACATCACAAATCAAAGCGATGCGAAACAGAATCCGGCCAATGATAAAAAGGCAATCTTTTCTCAAGACCGTATCAACTTCGGATCGTGAGAAGCAGAAGTGAAGGTGATCGTGTGAATATCCGTGAATGTTATGAAATGTTTGGCGGAGATTTTGACGATGTCATGAAACGACTTCTGAAGGAAGAACGGGTTGCAAAATACGCAAAGATGTTTTCTGCATCAGCGGGAAATGACTATGAATTGCTTCACTGTGCCTTGCGTGAAGAGCGATATGACGACGCGTTCCGTGCTGTGCACAATCTGAAAGGTGTCAGCCTGAATCTTGCATTGACACCACTCCATCAGACTTCCCACGAGTTGTGTGAAGCGCTCCGCCATGGCAAACCTGCTGAAGATCCCGCACCTTTACTGAAGGAAGTGGAAGATGCATGGGATCTGATTACCGGTATTTTCAGCCAATTGTCATAAACATATACTGATGGCTCTGCGAGGTGCAGCACATGAGAAACAAGATCCTGATCGTTGATGATGTTCCTATGAACCGGGAGATCCTTGCCGATATCCTGGAAGCTGAACAATACGATATTCTTGAAGCCGGAAATGGGAAAGAAGCCATTCGGTACATTCAGGAAAGCAAGGAGGATCTGGTCGTGATCCTGCTTGATCTTGTCATGCCCGAAATGGATGGCTTCGGTGTGCTGGAATGGTTGCAGCAAACCAAAAATGCTGACAGGATCCCGATCCTGATCATTACCGGAGATTCATCGTCTGAAAGTGAACAACGCTGTTTTGATTACGGTGTGAATGATTTCATCCATAAACCGTTTGAAAGAGCACTTGTCACCCGCAGGGTGGAAAACATGATCGCCCTGTACAAATACAGAAACCGCCTTGAAGATACTGTGGCGGAACAGACGGAAAAACTGCGCGCCCAGAACCAGGAACTGATCCGGCAGGCAGAACAACTGAAAGAAAGTAAATTACGCGTTATTGATATCCTTGGTACTGTGGTTGAATCCCGCAGTCTTGAAAGCGGTCTGCATATCCAGCGGGTCAAGACTTACACAAAGATCCTGGCTGAGAGCGTGATGAGGGAATATCCTGAGTATGGACTGACTCCCGAAATAATCCAAATCATGTATGCTGTGAGTTCCCTGCATGATGTCGGCAAGATCTCCATTCCGGACAATATTTTGCTGAAACCGGGCAGGCTGACGGATGAAGAGTTTTCCTGCATGAAGACCCATACCATCCGCGGCTGTGAAGTGCTGGATAATGTTGAAGGCATCTGGGAAGATAACTATGAGCAGATATGCTACGACATCTGCCGTTATCATCACGAACGGTTTGACGGACGTGGTTATCCGGACGGCCTGGCAGGAGACAATATTCCCATCAGCGCACAAATTGTTTCTGTAGCCGATGTTTATGACGCATTGGTCAGTGAACGCTGCTACAAGAAACCTTTCCATCTGGATGAAGCGTATACGATGATCCAGGAAGGAAAATGCGGGACGTTCAACCCGAAGCTTCTTCATTGTTTTGAACTGGTAAGAGACTTGTTTGAAGAAACCGCCAGATCTCACTGATTACCGGGACTCACTTTTTGCACAACATAATCGGTGCACAACTGTCTGTCTTGATCAACGCAGGTAAGACGGCGTTGTCTGAAGAAACAACAAAGTTATTTCTTCAGACACATCAGAATCACAATCAAGATGACCATGAAAAACCACAGAAGAAGACGTTTTGACTTGTCCGGCGTTGAGCCGGGCGCATGGCGCGGAGCATTGGATTGATGTGACGTTTTTGTCTGCTCCGGTTTCTTATCCGGAGTCAGATCCGCACCACAGTGCATACAGAAATCAGAGTCCATGTCATTTGGTTCTCCACATTGATCGCAGAAATCTTTATTGACCCATTTCATGGCACAAATTCCTTTCACATTGATACATTCAGTATAGCCGGGAAAAACGTATTGTCCATGTACACCCGCGGAGAAACCGCTATTGACGAAAAGCTAAAAAACATTGTAAAATGCAGTTGACGGATCAATCATGATCAAAGAAGAATCGCTATACATTTGAAAGGATGGACCGAGTATGGTAATCAATCAGCAGAAAAACGGAACCACACTGGATATCGCACTGGAAGGGCGCCTGGATACAATGACTTCTCCTCAGCTGGAAGCGGTGCTGAATGATGAACTGGCCGGTATGACAGAACTGAAGTTTGATTTCGCGAAGCTCGAATATATCTCTTCAGCCGGACTGCGTGTATTGCTTTCCTCCCAGAAAGCGATGGATAAACAGGGAACGATGGAAATCAGGAATGTCTGTGCTGAAATCATGGAAGTATTTGAAATCACAGGCTTCTCCGAATTCCTGAAAATCGTATAAGCAAAATGCAGACAGAACAATGGCTCCGGCAGCCCGGAGCCGTTGTTTCATTTGGGAGAGTCACATCCGTATTACCGGACAACCCCTTTTTTCAGAATGATATTGGCATATTGTGCCCGTTCGCCGGTGGCGACGATACAGTATGCTTTTTTTGCACGTTCATAGAAGGCAAAACGTTCGATCATGGTTGGAACGGTATCAGGCTCCGCTTTTTTCAGCTCGGCCTTATAGTTCTCCCAGATGGCCGGAACGACTGTATCTCCTTCACAGACTTCCATAAGTCCGAAATGGTCCGGATCATACTGATCGAGAGGGATCAGCTGGAGAATCGCTATCAGGAGTTCGGTCGCGCCGAGACCATCGGCACGGATGACATGCGGGCCGAGAGTCATGGCAGGGAAATGAGCGTCCGCCAGGACGATTTCATCTCCATGACCCATTTCCGAGAGCACTTTCAACAGCTCCGGAGAAATAATAGCAGGGATACCTTTCAGCATATAAATTCCTTTCCGGCGGTTATTCCGCCATGTGATGGATATAGGGCATTTCGGGCAGATTCCCGAAACGATAGAATGCGCAGGCGTTAGCATGGAAGAAAAGCTGTTTTTCTTCCGAATCAAGGAGCGGAGATTTGTCCACGAAGTCCCAGCTCATCCGGTAGGTAATGGCGGTCATGGTCCGGGGATAGTCTGACCCCCACATGAGTTTATCCATTCCGCAAAGATCCCGTGCCTGCAGGATTGCTCTGACCGCGGATGGGTAGGGATAGTATTCACTGTTAAAGAGCCAGGTGATCCCGCCACTTTCGATCCGGACGTTGGGGTTACGGGCCAGCATGATCTGTTCCTCCCAGCCGGGGACGGTAACCATACCAAAATGCCCGATGGCAATCCGGAGATCCGGATACTGCGCAATCATCTCCCGGAGTGAAGCAACCTGTGTATCTCCATCCGCCATATCGATAGCAACAAACTTATCAGCTGCGGCTGCAGCAGCAAATACTTCCGCGTGGCGGGTCAGATCCTGATCGTCAAGACGGCCGCCACAGATCTTGATCCCATCGGCTCCGGTCAGATCCGGAATCCCGTTTTCCTCGTAAAGCACCGTGACACGGAAACGATCCGGCCAGGTCTGGCGGACCTTTTTCAGATAGTCGTCCTGACTGCCGTCGATATATTCCTGAGTTACCACAGCGGCTGCCACCTGGGCAAAATCCATGCTGGAGAGAAGCCGTTCAGCAGTATTGGCACCATCTGTCATATAAGCCGGTATCATCTGCACGATCTCTCCGCCAAAGTTGCTTTTCCCGTTGCCGACGGAAAAGACAGGCTTGCCGTTCACACGACCATGCTGGGTTTCCCAGAGATGAAGATGAGCGTCGATCATAAGTGCTCCTTTCTGCCCTGCAGAAAGGAGCAGGGCCAAGGACAGAGGGTGAAGGGTGATGGGAGAAGGGTGATGGGTGATGGGTGAAGGGAGAAGGGTGATGGGAGAAGGGTGATGGGAGAAGGGTGATGGGAGAAGGGTGATGGGTGAAGGGTGATGGGTGAAGGGTGATGGGTGAAGGGTGAAGGGATGAGGATTATTCTGGGTCGGAGAAGCGGAGGAGGACTTTTGTCAGCCTGCCGTCGTTGTGGGTGAGTGCATTAAAAGCTTCAGCGGCATTTTCGGCGGGATAGACAGCGCTGACCAATTCCGTGACATCGGCCTTTCCGGAGGCAACCAGATCGATCAGAGCTTTGAAGTCGCTTGTCATGGCGTTACGGCTGCCGAAAACATTCAGTTCTTTCTTCAGAAGAATGGAATGCAGGAAAGTGGTTTCTGTTTTTCCGTTACCGATCAGAATGATCCGGGCTCCGGTTGCAGCCAGGTCGATACAGTTCAGGAAGGTTTCGGATCGTCCACAGGCTTCCACGCAGACATCAAAACCCTGTTTGTCAGCGCAGGCGGTGAGCTGATCATGGCTGTCTGCCGCAGAGACATTGACGATATGATCGGCACCGAGTTTTTCCGCCTTTTCCAGACGTCCGTCCAGCATGTCGCAGACGGTGACGATGGCACCCTTGGCCTTCGCGGCCAGAAGCGCGAACAGACCGATCGGCCCGGCACCAACGATGAGCAGGTTATCTCCGGGACGGATCTCACAACGGCTGAGTGCGTGCTGACTGATGGAAAACGGCTCGATCAGAGCCAGCTGCCGCGCAGTCAGTCCTTTCCCGGGAATGATCCGCTCCACAGGCATGGTGATGTATTCACAGAACGCACCGTCGCGCTGGACACCCATTGTCTGATTATCCACGCAGGCGTTTACGATCCCGCGACGGCAGGAGTAGCAGGTGCCGCAGTTAAAATAAGGATTGCAGGTTACCACATCACCGGGTTTGAGACCGGCTTCATTGTCGGGAACAGTAACGATCTGCGCGGAAAACTCATGTCCGGGAATGCGGGGATAGGTGGTGAAGGGCTGATTGCCGGTAAAGCTGGCGACATCAGCGCCGCAAATACCGCAGTACAGGATCCTCAGGAGTGCTTCGCCGGGACCGGGCACCGGTTTTTCAATATCGATGAGACCGATCTGATACGGTTCTTTGATGGCTATAGCTTTCATGTTCAGGATCTCCTTATCTTGTGATATCCACATAATCCTTATTCCAGATCACGGCAGTCTTCATGGGTGCCGCCTTGCTGTAGATCTTTTCGTTATAGGCTTTGATGGGGTTTGCGGTAAACTCATCGCGGTCAATGAGTTCCACGATTTCATCATAGGTGCTGACAGCCAGCATCTGAATGGCTTTTTCCATGTGGTCCTGACGGAAGTTGATGCTGCCGAAGATCAGGTGGTTTTCGAAACCGAAGGGCATGGTATCATAACTGACTTTCGGTCCCAGCGAGAAGCTATTGTAAATCCCGTTGCATCCAAGGACCTTGTATTTGAAAGCAATATCGCTTTCGATACCGGCGCCGCTGACGCCGATGAATGTGGTTGCGCGTCCACCGAGGGCAGAACATATCGCTGCAGCCAGTTCTTCGTTGGTATCGAAATTACTGCGGACATAGACCGCGTCCGCCTTTTTGACCGCGTAACGGACTTTTGCACTGTCTTCGGGGCTCCTGGCCACAAAGACGATTTTAGCGTTCGGATGTGCCTGGCGGATCACATCACCGACAAACATACCGGTCGTACCCAGTCCAAAGATCACTGTACGATCAAAAATCTGATCGGAAGCAATCGTCCGGGCCGTTTCCGCATCCACTTTTTCGCGCCGCATGACCTGACGGAAATTGTGCGCGCCGCCGAGATCCTCCATGCGTTCAAGCTGGAACAGCATGCAGGAATACGGATCCGGGAAGACCATACGCTTGGCGAAGGACAGATCCAGCTTTCCGTTATGTACATATCCGTCCGGGATCCGGAGCAGCATATCCGGATTGACATACATATCATCGCAGAAAAGGCCGTCAGCCTGATCACAACCGTATTCAAAATAGCGCTCTTCCTCAGTGTAACGGGTGGGATCCACACAGTCGCCACCGCGGATGAGTACGATAGCAAAACGTTTTTCATCGGGGACCCAGACAATGCCTTCATGACCGTTGATCAGCCGTGATTGACCGGCCGGGAACTTAGGCCCCAGCTCACCGCGCTGACCCATGTGCATCAGCTCAAAATCCGTGCCGCAAAACCCAATCAAGACCGGTTTGACCAGCTTGCCGGGGACACAGGGTTCTCCATGCAGACGCTGCCGCGGAGGATTGATGAGTTCCACTTCACCGTAGACCAGAGGATGCTCCGGGTCGTTCTGAAAATATGTTCCGTAAGTTTTCATGCTGTATAACCTCCGAAATCGGGTATTGTATGAACGGCTTTCATTGTTGCCATCATAACATAAAAACGCGGGGAACAAAAGAGAATGAGTGCTCAAAAAGAAGAAAACATGGTTCATTTACAAACGAAACAGAAAAACGAACATTAATGTATAAAATACTAAAAAAGTGCATAAAAATAAGCTTGAATGCATTGACATCGTGGCAGGGAATGTGTAACATTCGTGTTAATTGAATACGAGCCGATTGAAGTATGCAGGAAAAGACCGGTCACGGTCGCCGAAGGAGCAACACTCTCAGGTAAAGCAGACTGCATATGGATGGCGTTCCGGAGAATCCGTGAAAGCGGTGCCGAAGGTGCAACAGAGAACACTTTGTCTCTGAAATCTCTCAGGCAAAAGGACGGAATGGTTGAACGCGCTATGCGTAAAATCATGTTGTTTTTGCAGGGGGAACGCCGGTCGATCCCCCTGTTTTTCTTTCTCTCGTATTCAGAATCATTCTGAAAGGGGTCTACAGTCATGGAAGGTTTTATGCAAGGACTTACCAGCGTCAACTCTGCCATCAATGATGTCGTATGGGGTGTACCGGCACTGACACTGCTCATCGGTACCGGTATCCTGATGACGATCCTGACCAAGTTCTTCCAGTTTGGAAAGATCAAGCTCTGGTGGCGGGAAACCATCGGGAAACTGTTCAAGAAAAAAGGTGTTCGTGAAAACACCGACAAAAACTCTATCTCCCAGTTCCAGGCACTGTGCACGGCGCTGTCCGCTACCATCGGAACGGGTAACATCACCGGTGTGGCGCTGGCTATCACTACGGCCGGTCCCGGTGCTGTTTTCTGGATGTGGGTCGCGGCTATTGTCGGTATGATGACCAACTACAGCGAAAACGTACTGGGTATATACTATCGCCGCCGCAATCCCAAGGGCGAATGGAGCGGCGGTGCCATGTACTACCTGCAGGATGGTCTCGGCGGAAAAAAGAAGCTGAAGAGCCTGGGCAAGGTGCTGGCTATCCTTTTCTCTATCTTCGCTGTTCTTGCCTCCTTCGGTATCGGTAATATGGGTCAGGTCTCTTCCATTCGTGAAAGTGTTGTGACCGTGGCGCAGGATGTGGCTGGAATCCAGATCAGCGAGATTCTGATCGGTGTTATCCTGATGCTCGTTGCAGGGCTGGTCGTAATCGGCGGCCTGAAGCGCATCGCCAAGATCAATGAACGCATTGTGCCTTTCATGGCAGCATTCTATATCATCGGCAGCCTGGTTATCGTGTTCATGAACATCAGCAATATCGGTCCGGCTTTTGCTTCAATCTTTGCCGGTGCCTTCAGCTTTAAGGCTGTCGCCGGCGGTGCTGGCGGATATGTGATTGCTCAGGCAATGACATGGGGCTTCAAACGAGGTGTGTTCTCCAATGAAGCCGGTCTCGGTTCCTCCGTCATGGTTCACTCCACTTCCAACGTTAAGGAACCTGTTGTTCAGGGTATGTGGGGTATCTTTGAAGTGTTCATGGATACTATTATTGTATGTACCCTGACTGCTCTGGTTATTCTGACCTCCGGTGTAGTCGATCTGCAGACCGGCGCATCTATTTCCGGAACCACAAAACTCGGACTGGCTACAGAAGCTTTTACCAAGAACTTCGGGTCCTTCGGCGGCATCTTTGTAGCCCTTGCTGTGACGCTGTTCGCTTTCTCCACGGTGCTGGGCTGGTCCTTCTACGGAACCAAATCCTGGGAATTCCTGTTTGGCACCAAGTCCACAATGATCTACAAAGTCATCTTCATTCTGGCAATCCTGGCCAGCTCCGTAATGGATACATCCCTGGCGGTTGACCTGAGCGATACCTTCAACGGACTTATGTCCCTGCCGAACCTGATCGGCGTGATCTTCCTCTCCGGTACTGTGGTGAAGATCACGAAGAACTACCTGAACCGGAAGGTGAAGGGCAGCAATGAGAAGCCCATGCTGTCCGCTTTTGAAGAAATCCAGGCGGAAGCAGAAGCCGGTCTTGATAATGAAGACTGAGTATAGCTCCCTTGCAATTGAATAATATCAGACGGCGACCGGAAACGGCCGCCGTTTTTCCATACAAAAACAGCCGTCCATATGACGGCTGTGAATAAACGGCTGATCAGGATCGGCTTCCGGAGGAATCGCGCAGGATCCGGTTGATCGCCATGACCAGAACCGGGACGAGTACGATCTGCAGGATGATTCCGGGAATCGCGTCGGTAAAGGCTCCGGTCAGGAAAAGCTGCCAGGTGAAGGCTGATTCCGTGGTGCCATACAACAGCAGACTGACAATGCCCCAGACGATTCTTCCTCCCAGCATCGCAACCAGGAGGGAAATGTAAATGCTGGTCTTTTTCTTCGGCAGTACGGCATACAGCCAGCCGGAAAGAAAACCGTAGGACGCGAGCTCGAAACTCATTGCCAGACCCGTGGGCATGATCGGCGGCATGCCGAACATCAGAAAACGGAGCATGGGCGCGATCAGACCGATCAGGAAAGCATGCCACGGACCGCAGAAGAAGCCGCAGAGCAGGATCGGGATATGCATCGGACAGAGCTTCTTGGAAAGAGGCTGGATCTGTCCGGTCAGAAAAGGAAGAACCAGCGCAAGGGCCAGGAACATGGCTGATAAAGTCAGCTTATAAAGACGTTCATTAACAGATCTTGACATGAAATACCTCTGATCAAAACAAGTAACAATAGGGTGCCAATCGAAAATTATATCTGTTTTTTTGTGATAGTCAACAGGTGATTTTGTCCTTCACGGATTCAATAGCAACGAATGTTCAGTCATTTTTGAATTCTTTTGAATGAGAAGCAAAGAAGTTGTGCCAGACCTGCATGTTTTTCAGTTCTGTCCAGGAATCCACGACACGGGAACCGTGATCCAGATCGATGATCTTTGCCCCGGGGAGAGCCAGCAGGAAAGGAGAATGGGTGCTGATGACCAGCTGGCAGCCGCAATAACGTGCAGACTCGGCCAGGAAATCAGCCAGAATAACCTGGTTTTCCGCACTGAGGCTGTTCTCAGGCTCGTCCAGAAGGCAGAGCGTATCGGATTCGATCCGCTGACGGAAATACTGCAGAGCACTCTCACCGTTAGACTGCTCGCGAAGAGACTCCTGTGAACGGGAACTGATAAAGCGACTGGGCGTCTGGCGGCGGGCGTCGTTCATCTTCTTCAGCTGGTCATAATCATCCATGGAACGCAGCCTGAAGTCGGAATGCTGCAGATTCCAGTAATCGTCCGCCAACTGCCGGCGGTTCTGTTCAACTCCGTCGTTCATGGCGCGGATATCCAGCATAAAATCGAAAACATCGTCGCTGGTAATGATCCTGCTGCCTGCAGGAATTGGGTTTTCCGTCCGCCAACGGCACAGAGACAGGAAGTCATCATAGAAATCCGAACGGTTATAGGCACTGTCGCGCTGAAGACCAAGACACTGGGCAATAATATTCAATACAGTGCTTTTCCCGCTGCCATTTCCTCCGTAGAGGATCGTGACCGGACGGAAGATGATGCTTTCCAGGTCCCGTTCCGGCAAAATACCGAAAGGATACAGGGACTGGTAACACGTCATCCGGCCGCGATTTGAAAAGGCACGGAAGTCATATTCGGCTTTTTCGCCCGGAAAATCAAAAGAAGACAGATACAGCATCGTTTCACTCCTGCTATTATGAAAAACAAGGAAATAATATGGCGGGAAAGGATTCCGTGAAGCAATCCATACTTGAATTATAAGCCATTTTTTGGTATAAATGAAGCATCATAAATGAAAACATTCGGGAGAGGAACATGAAAGGCAAAACGACACGTAACGCTGAAAAATCTGAACGATATTCATGATCCTGATTTGCTGACTCCTGTTCGCTAACAGACATCTGATACGGAGGAAAATACTATGCCACTGAATATTGCCATTGATGGTCCGGTCGGAGCCGGAAAATCAACGATTGCCAACGCGGTTGCCGACGCGCTCGGGATCCTGCATCTGGATACCGGCGCCATGTACCGTGCCATCGGACTGACCGCGATCCGCAAAGGGATCGATCTGCAGGATGAGGAAACGGTAACCGCTTTGTGCGGGAAAATCGATCTGAAGGTTCAGTACGGAGGAAATGGTCAGATCACGATGGTGGACGGAGAAGATGTGACCGGTATGCTTCGGACTGAAGACGTGAGCATGGCAGCATCCACGGTATCCAGATATGCCGGGGTTCGGAAAGCCATGGTTGCGATCCAGCAGAAACTGGCGTCCGAAACAGACATGCTGGTGGACGGACGTGATATCGGTACTGTGGTCCTTCCGAAAGCAACTGCCAAGATCTTTCTGACAGCAACTGCCGAGGAAAGGGCCATGAGAAGGTTCCGCGAGCTGCAGAAGAAAGGAACACAGGATACCTATGAACAGGTGCTGGAGGATCTGAAACGCCGGGATGATCAGGACATGAACCGCAAAGTCGATCCGCTGCGCTGCGCGGAGGACGCGGTCAGACTGGACACAACCCATATGGACTTTGACGAGGTCGTGGAGGCTATCCTGAATATTGTGAAGGAAGCGAGAATATGAGCGAAGGAAAAGTCAGCATCGAGAAGAACCGATTCTACAGTGCTGTGCGCGTAATCGGGACAGTACTCAGCCATACCCTGATCCCGATCACCTATCACGGGAAGGAAAACCTGCCGGAAAGCGCGCCGTATGTGCTGATGGGTAATCATAATATGGCCCTGGATCCTGTGTTTATGGCTGTGACCATCAAAGATGCCCAGGTCTGCTTTATGGCCAAGAAGGAACTGGCAAAGAACAAACTGGCGGAACGTTTTCTGATCAAACTGCACTGCATCCTCGTGGACCGGCATAAGAGCGATATGGAAGCCATGAGGAACAGTACACGGGTGCTGAGAGAAGGATACATTCTGGGAATCTTCCCGGAAGGAACCCGGTATCATGAAGGACAAATGGAACAAATCGAGGCGGGTACTGCTCTTCTGACCATGCGTGCCAGAGTGCCGCTTGTCCCTATGTATTATGACCGGAAGATCCGCTTGCTTCACCGGACCCACTGCTATATCGGCGAACCGATCCGGTATGATGATCTGCTGGCAGAAGGAATCAACGCGGAAACATGTGAGAAACTCAACGAGAGGATCCGTGAAACATACCGCGGATATCAGACGGAACATCCTTTTCAAAAAAAATAAAATTTTTCCTTAAAATTAGAAGGAATTCGAAAGAGAAGGAAGAATTTTAATCTAATAGAGCATTTTTGTCGAAAGGATGCTTATATGCCTGTGGAAATAGCGTCCCATGCCGGCTTTTGCATGGGTGTACGCAGAGCGGTTGAGACCGCTGATGCCGTTACTCGGGATGGCGTTCCATCCTGCACTCTGGGAGAACTGATCCATAATCCGGAAGTGGTTGCCAAACTCTCCGGACAAGGGCTCCCGGTCGTACGGAGCGTTGATGAGGCGAAAGGCAGACGGGTACTGATCCGCAGTCACGGAGTTGCACCGGATGTACTGCAGACTCTGAAAGATGCCGGTAACGAAGTTCTTGACCTGACATGTCCGTTTGTGGATAAGCTCCACAAGATCGTGGCTGAAGAAAGTCAGGACGGTACACCGGTGATCCTGATCGGGGAGAAAGAACACCCGGAAGTACGCGGTACAGCAGGTTGGGCTGCCGGGAAGGTCATCTTCGCGGCTGATCTGCGGGAAGCAGAAGCCATCCCGGAAATGGAAAAAGCTCTGGCTGTTGTTCAGACCACTTTTCCTCCGGAACAATGGAAAGAAATCCTTGCCGTTCTGGAAAAGAAGGTCACGAATCTCAAGGCTCACAACACCATTTGTTCCGCCACGGAGATCCGGCAGAAAGAAGCCGCCGCACTGGCTGAAAAGGCTGACGCCATGATCGTGGTGGGTGGACGGAACAGTGCAAATACAAAGAAACTCTATAATGTCTGCAAACAGAGATGCGGACGTACTATCCTGGTGGAGAGCGCGGCGGAGATCCCGCACGCCTTTGCAAATATCTCTCATGAAATTGTAGGAATTACCGCCGGCGCATCAACACCGACGGATTCACTTAAGGAGGTTGTCACACGCATGAGCGAGATGGAAAACATGGACCTGAACCCTACCACGGAAGAATTAACAATGGCCGCAGTCGAAGCCACCATGGTGCGGATCCGGCCCGGACAGAACGTAACCGGCACTGTGGTGCAGATTACTGAGGACGAAGTTTGCGTCAATATCGGATATAAGTCCGACGGATTGATCAAACGCACTGACCTGGTCGACCAGGATGTGAAACTGGGCGACGAAATCGAAGTTGAAGTCGTTAAAGTCAACGACGGAGACGGAAATGTACTGCTGAGTCAGCGTAATATCGTCAATCGCAAGGCATGGGATGCCCTCATGGAAAAGTACGAAGCCGGCGAGTATGTTGAAGCCGTCGGTAAGGAAGCTGTCAAGGGCGGTCTGATTGCCGATTGCGGCGGCGTGCGTGCCTTTGTTCCCGCCAGCCAGCTGAGCCAGCGCTACGTCGAGAAGATCGGCGAATTCGTCGGCAAGGAAATGAAGCTGAAGATCATCGAAGTGGACAAGCAGAAGAAGCGCATCGTAGCCAGCCGTAAAACGGTTGCTGCCGAAGAAGCTGCTGCCAAGAAGAAGGAAGCCTGGGAAAAGCTGGAAGAAGGTATCGTGATCCACGGTATCGTCCGTCGCCTGACCGACTTCGGTGCTTTTGTTGATCTGGGCGGAGTGGATGGTCTGATCCATGTGACCGACCTGAGCTGGGGCCGCGTCAAGCATCCCAGTGAAGTGGTCAAGCCCGGACAGGAAATTGACGTTAAGGTTCTGAGCCTGGATACCGAACGTGAACGCATTCAGCTGGGTTACAAACAGCTGCAGCCCCGTCCCTGGGACAATGCCCCTGAAAAGTATCCTGAAGGCTCCGTGGTTGAAGGCAAGGTTGTCCGCCTGACCGAATTCGGCGCTTTCGTTGAACTGGAACAGGGTCTGGATGGACTGGTTCATATCAGCCAGTGCGGTCTGAATCGCGTTGCCAAGGTTGAAGATGCCGTGAAGGTCGGCGAGATCGTCCGCGTCAAGGTCCTGAATGTGGATCCCGAAAAGAAGCGCATCAGCCTGAGCATCCGTCAGGTGCTCGAAGATGAAGCTTTCGACTACGAAGGCGCTGCCGATACAGACGAAGCTGAAATCGTAGCTTCCGATGCTGATGAAGCTGTCGAACAGATCGCAGAAGCCGCTGCAGAGGGTGTTGCCGAAGGCATTGCCACTGCTACCGAAGAAGCCTGATTATAATAACCAGAGCCCCGGTTTGCCTGAACCGGGGTTTTTTTATGTACAAAAAAGGCTTGCCCATAATGGACAAGCCTTTAAAGGTTTCAACGATTATTCGGCAAAAGCGATGTTTTCGAGCATATACAGGACTTCTGCTTCGTCAATGCCGGTGAAAGTCACGATATAGGCATTATTTTCGGCGCCGACAACGGTAATGTACTGCCTGATAACTACATCGACCCCCATCAGAGACATGGCGACATCAATATGATACCACTGATAATTACCGATGGTTTCGATATCATAGGTGCTGACAGCATCTTCCGCGATATCAAACATACTGGCGTACTGCTTGCTGAACGTTTCATCCAGAGTGTCTTTCATCAGGGCAACCGTTTTCATAGGCATTCCAAATGAGGTATCCTGAATATTCAGATTACCCATTTTGTCGGGAGCCATGGCTGCATTACCGTCCAAATAGTAGCCATCGGGAAGAGTGACAACACAGACTCCGTCATCAGAAGTCAGGGTCTCGCCCAGGGCGATGCAGGGAAGCAACAGAGCAAGGACGAGTAACAGGGCAAACAGTTTCTTCATGAGTTATTCCTCCTGATAATATGTTGTTTGTTTAAAGTGAAGCGGATATTACGCGTTGGTGTAATTATCGAAATATCCCTGTACCAGAACAACGGGAGTTCCTTTATCCCCGGAACCGCTGGTGAGGTCACACAGGGAACCGATGAGGTCAGTCAGCTGACGGGGAGTTGTGCCTTCAGAGGCCATCTGACCTTTCAGATTACCATCTTTGGCACGGATACTGGCTTCGATAGCAGCCTTCAACTCGTCACCTTTGAGGGAAGCGAAGTCGTTATCTGCCAGGTATTTCAATTTCAATTCATTGGGGGTACCTACCAGACCGGAAGTGAAAGCAGGGGAAACGACCGGGTCAGCCAGTTCCCAGATCTTCCCCTGGGGATCTTTAAAGGCACCGTCGCCATAGACCATCACTTCAACATGCTTGCCGGTGGCATCCAGGACTTTCTTCTGAATATCCAGAACCAGATCGGTGCACTCACGGGGGAAAAGCTTGACGCTTTCTTCGGTGCTCTTGTTGGATCCCAGCAGACCGTAGCGTTCATTGCAGCCGCTGCCGTTGACAGGAGCGTTCATGATTTCGTCAAGACCGAAAACAATACGGGCTCCGGCGGCTTTCAGGATGCGCTTGGTGCGGGCACGGGTATGGATATCGCAATTCAGGACACAGTCAGTATAGTTCAGGATCGCTTTAGCCTGATTGGCAAAGATGATTTCAACTTCACAACCGGCTTCGCGGATCAGATCGCCGTAGTACTGCACATAGTCGACTCCGGTGAATTCATGCTTGTTTTCACCGAACAGCGCGCGGTACTGTTCCAAAGTCAGAATGTCCGAATACGGATTGATACCGGCGGCATCGATCTTATCCAGGCTGACCAGCTCGTTGCCAACTTCGTCGGAAGGATAGGAGAGCATCAGAACAATCTTTTTCGCTCCTGCGGCAATACCCTTCAGACAGATTGCAAAACGATTACGGGAAAGGATCGGGAAGATGACACCGACTGTATTATCGCCAAACCTGGCTTTGACATCAGTCGCGATATCACTGACGGAAGCATAGTTACCCTGAGCACGGGCGACGATGGATTCCGTAATGGAAATGACGTCACGGTCACGAAGTTCAAAACCTTCGGATTTCGCCGCTTCCAGAACGCTTTCGGTCACGATGACGGAAAGATCATCGCCTTCACGAATGATGGGGCAGCGGATCCCGCGTGATACAGTACCAATTCTGCGGACATTGTTTTCCATAAAGCATTTTCCTTTCAATTTCAGAATGGAATGCATAGTGTGGTCCCCAAAACCACAAGATATAGAATACAACGTACAGAAACGGATTACAAGAGAAAAATCGTATTTTTCATGATTTTATGATGCAAAGAACGTTAAAAAGGCGAACAATTATAAAGTTGGAGGAAAAATGGTGCGGAAAAAAGAAGCAGGATTAACATCCTGCTTCCTTTGGTGCACCAATACAATCCATATCCGAACTCTTTTCCTTCGATTTCGGACAATCCTTGTGAAGCGTTTCTAAGGTGATGGTTTCCGTGCCTTCTTTGAAATTGTAAGTCAGCACCAGCTTGTCATCGTAGAGGAAGATGGCATTGACGAAAGTATCGATCAGCATTTGACGATGCGACTGGCGCTTCACATCCAGCTTGCGGAACTTATGCAGCCAGAAGGTCATGAATTCCGGACTGATGCGCGGCTTTTCCAACTTTTCCTTCTCGATTTTGATTTCCAGCTCATCGCGGGTGGCTTCCAACTGGTCCAGGCGTTCTTTGGTCGATCGGGTCAACACGCCCTGCTGGATCGCATTGAGCAGATTGTCAATACCGCGCTTGGTCTCATGCAGCTGCTGTTCATACAGTGGCAGGTCGACGTTCTCACGATCCTGCAATTCCATCAACATGGATACGATGGCCTCGATTGCTTTGTCATCCATGACCATCTTCATCGTCTGTTCGACGACCATGTTCTCGATCCATTCCTTCTTGACCGCCTTTTTATGGCAAATCTTCCGATGCTTCTTCACGGACACGCACTTGTAATAATGATGGACCTCTCCTGTATGGCTGGTGCCGCTCTCACCACAGAGATACGCACCGCAATATCCACAATACAGCTTGGTCGTCAGGAGATAATCATCCTCTGCCTTATGCCGGGCAGGGGCTTTCTTGTTCTTCTCCATCTTGTCCTGCACCCGTTCAAACAGTTCCTGCGGCACAATGGCAGGGATGCCATCTGGAATCACAATGTCGCGGAAGCTGTATTCACCGATATAACGCCGATTACGCAGCATCAGCTGGACCGTGTTATAGTTCATGGGCTTGCCGACTGAATTGGTCACACCCTTTTCGTTCAGCCAATCCCGGATATCGGTCATGGTCGCGCCTTCCGCATAACGCTGAAAGGCTTCCAGAACAAACGGAGCCTTGATCGGGTCAATCTGCAAAAAATGATCGGCATCGATGATATAACCGGTTGGAGCAGGGCCGCCATTGTGCTTGCACTTCAGGGCATTTTCAGTCAATCCGCGAGAGACCTTTTCAGACAGGTCAGCAGAGTAATATTCCGCCATACCTTCCAAGATGGACTCCAGCAGCACACCCTCTGAGCCCTCGGAGATCAACTCTGTTGCCGATACGACCTTGACACCGTTCTTTTTCAGCTGGTTCTTATACCGTGCGCTATCATAACGGTTTCTGGCAAAACGGTCCAACTTCCATACGAGGATAACATCGAACAGGTGCTTGTCGCTGTCCTTGATCATCTGTTGGAATTGCGGGCGATCATCAGTTTTTGCGGAATATGCCCTGTCGATATAATGCTTCAGAACAGTCATGCCGTTTTTCTCGGCAAACGCCGTGCATTCACGGATCTGGCCTTCGATGCTTTCCTCACGCTGGTTGTCAGAGGAATAGCGAGCATAGATAACAGCTTTCATTCCTCTTCTCCTTCCATCACACGAAGCATGGTCTCTTTTAGTTTCAGATTGGCTGGTGATCCTGGATCAAAGCACATTTCGATAAATCGACACATCTCGTCCCGTTCTGGCTTATGGACAGGTTTGAAGGCATACTGTTTACCCTGGGGCTGCTCAGTCCTTCCAAATAGGTAGTCCAGCGACACATCGAAATAATCTGCATAACGCAGCAGCAGATCAGCCGGCGGTAAAGTCTGGTCATTCTCATAGCGATTGATACTGGACTGCGTGGAGCCAAGCTGATCGGCAATGGTCTGTTGGGAGATGCCCAGCATTTCACGCAAAGCCTTCATCCGCTTTCCAAGTTCCATGCTAAATGTCCTCCTGGTATAATACGTTCCTACGTGAATAGTTTAACCCATATTTGCATTTGTGTCAACCCAATACATAGCTTGATTGATGAGTATTGCAATTTGTTTATATAAACAAGGCTGCATCCATTTGTATCAGTGATACAACATAAATGGAGCAGCCCATTATTAGTGGTTAAAGTTTTTCTTCTTCCATTTTTCTTATCTTGCCACGAAGCAGCACACCTTGCAACACCAGCAGACACCCCAGCAGCACACATCCGCCCAGCGCCGCCGCCAGCTTCCACTCCATGCCCAAGATCATCAGTGTTTCTTCCTGCTCGGTGTCCACTGAAGGTGTATATGTCTTTGGTTCCTCAACGGTCGTAGATACCGGCAACACAAAGCTCTCCGCATTGCCAAACGCATCCTCATATGTCACCGTCACGGAACCTTGCACATCACCCAGCACATTTCTGCTTGGGGTGAAGCTGATTTTGCCCTGCTTGGTCTCGCCGGGGGCAATCGTACCAACCAACACACTCTGCTTTTCCGTGATGGGCGGCAGATTCAACGTGACCATCACATTCCGCAGCTCGCCCTTACCCATGTTCATCAGCGGCAGGGTCAGGCTCACAACATCGCCTTGCAGTACCGAAGGAGTCAGTTGCACACCGCCATTATCAAGCCGCATGGTCTGCGTTACAGGCATGGTGAATTGCTCACTCCATGTTTGCGGTCCATTCAGTGTGCGATAATTGATCGTCATGGTAATGGGATGCGACGCTACGGAGGCTGTAGGCTGCACCATCACAGGAAAATCAACTTCTGCGCTTTCGCCAGGCTTCAAGTCCGGCAATCGCAGCAGATTGGAGCCTAACGGCAGCACATCGCCGCGGCTGTCCTGCATGGTGAACCATACATCAGTCATGCACAAAGTCGCATTGCCATTCTTCAACGTTGCGGTGATGGTGCCTTGCTCACCAACAACCAGCGCTGCCTGCACATTTTCCAGGCGCGGCGCAGGAATCTCGGTGTTGGGCTGACCATCACGGATATGGATCATCAGCGAAATATCACCAGATAGGCTATTACCCTTGGCAGTCGTTCCGGTCAGATGCAGCGTGGCTGGATAATCGCCATTCATGCGGTCACGCAGCAGCGGCAATTCCAGCTTGACACCATACAAGCTGTTGCCTGAATAGGTCGTGACCGGAGACAGATTTCCCTTGAATGGCGATTGCGCCGGGTGCTGCATTTGCAATGTGGCGGTGATTTTTCCATCAGCCTGCGGGGCCAGCACCGGCACGATCAGCGTCATCACATTGCTGCTGATCGTAGGCGCATAGCCCTGCTCATAGCTGCGACTCATGCTGTTCACCACAGCGGTGGAATCCAGCGTAAAGGCACTTTCTGCCATGGAAGCCGCCGATAGGAGCAAAAAAGACAGCAGCAAACAAAGCCTTATGCACTTTTTCATATCATCACAGCTCCTTGATCATTTCGACGATGGGCTGATTGAGCACCATTCGCTTCACGCGCAGCCACAGAATAGCCAGGCAGCACGCACCGCACAGGGCCGCAATGCACAACTGCATCAAATAGACAGGCCAGATCGTCATGCTGTAATAGTAATACACATTCGTGGTGGTCAGCAGGTAGCCGGAGGCAACGCCTAACACCGCGCCGATTCCAACGCCCAGCAGCGCCTGTCCCGCATAGCAGCGGAAGATGACGCCTGCATCTGCGCCGACCGCGCGCAGCGTGCCAATGGCGCGGCGGTCGCTTTGCAGACGGCGAGTCGCACCAGTCACGATCATGCTGACCGACACGGCAAAGAACAGCAGGATCACCGCTGCAAGTGTGATTCGCCCGCGCACTCTGCTTTCGTGGTCTTCACGATTACTTTCTATGTAGTTATACACGGTCATATCGCCGCGCATGGCAATGCGGTTGACTTCCTGCGTTACAAACGCTTCGGTATCGGCATCGAGCTCACCAGAAAGCTCCACCACCACACAATTCTGATTGCCGTTCCAGAAGCCCAGCGCCTGCAAGCCCTTCGGTGTGGTGATGATCGTACCTTCGTTGATATCGCCTTTGATACCCGGTAGTTCGGGACCTGTCAGCACCGCGCCGATCCTCACATTTGCCTGACGCAGCTCCATATCGGCCACGTTAGCCTCACCGAGCATGCAATCCTCGAGTGAATCGGAAATTAACTGGAATATCGGCATTGCATCACCAGGGTGATACTGATCATTGACGTAATGGTCGGAATAACGACGCAGCGGCTTGTGGGAGACCTGGCCTGTCCACTCATAAGCACTGATCCGCACTTCTTCGACCCAAATTTCCGGCATGTAGATCAGGACCTCTCGCCCTTCATCCAGAGCAGCGATGTCGATCTGACCCTCAGCAATGCAGCTGCACAGTGCGTCAACATCCGTACAGACAACCAGGTCATGCGTCAGGATGAACTCATTCTGCTCCAAACCCAGCAGCGCCCGGATATCCTTCGCTTCCTGGCTCTGCTGCACATCATCCTTCACATACCATGAGAAGGGGTACCCATTGGATCCCAGAATGTATTCTCCCATATGGTTGCTGGTTGATTGAACCTGCAGTGTGCGCTGCTCCTGTACCGCGCTCACCTGGGGCAGGTGCGCCAATTCCTGCAAAGACTGTCCGGAAAGAGCATCAGCATACCGGATCTGGGTAAAGGAGCCATATCCGTCGTGGCTCTTTGGCTGCAGGGCATAAGCCAACGGGTTTTCCCCGCTAATGGCGTAATACGAAACTGTCATACCAAACACGAAAAGCAGCATGATGGCCACCATGACCGCAGCACCAAGCTGGCGGGTGGGATGCAGCCTGATCTGCCGCCACGAAAGCAGCGATGCAGCCTTGAATTGCTTCTTTGCCTTGAATCGACGTGCCTTACGCATGGTAGCTGCATCCTTGAGTACCTGCATGGGCGCAATAGCTGACACCCTGCGCAGCGGCAGATAGGAGGACGCCAGCATCATGATCGCTGTGAACAACAGAACAGGCAGCAGGATGGCAGGTGTGGGCGAAAAGATGATCTTATCCGGGATAAATCTCGCCACGATCCAGGCAGCCAGCATGCCAAAACCCACCGAGATCGGGGATAGCACCAGGACCAAAATCCAGGCTTCACGGCCAAAGATGCGGCGGATCTGCCGACGAGTTGCACCGACGGCACGCAGCATGCCGATCTCCTCGGTCTTGCGTGCAAGCTGGCTCTCCATGGCTGTGGCAATGCCGATGCCAGCAGCCAGCACAATGGACAGACCGAGGATCAGCAGAATGATGATCAGCTGCGAGGCCTCATAGGTCAAGCCAAAATCATTGCCATAAACAAACATGTTCCCAATCTGTAACTGACCATTGCTCTTCACAAATACACAGTAGGATCGGCCAAAGTGCGCTGTAACATATTCGTCAATCGTGCGTTCAGAAACAAACCTACTCCGCTGAAACAGGATATGCTGGAAAGTGGTACCACTGTATTGGTTCTGCGGTACCGTGATAAGCGCTGGGAACGTGCAGTAGCCCTTGCCCTTGTACATGCTGGTGTAATATTCTGCGTTAAGGTTATCGCTTTGGTTAATCAGGATACCGCAAAGCGTGTAGGTACACGTTTCACCGGTGGGGTTGCCCTCAGCGTCTGCCATAGCCAGTGTTACGGTATCGCCAACCTGCGTATCATCCAATCCAAGGCGATACAATGCCATCTGCTCCATGGCGATCTCGCCCTCGGATTGTGGAGCGCGGCCAGACAGAAAACGGCGATGCAGCATCGTCCAGGCGGCATCGTCATAGCAGCCGATGTACAGATTGGTGTCTGCAACGCTGGCATAGTTCGTCACATGGGCCAGATTGGTGAACATGCCGGTGGTCATCAGAGCGTCGTCAGTTATGCCATCAGCAGCCAGCAGCATGCCGTTTTCTTCACCGACTTTGTCCTGCACATCCGCCTGCATTTTGAGCACGATACCCTGGGCAAGCAGGCACATGCTGGTGATCATCATCACGGCCAGCACAATGCCCAGCGCCATAGAAAGATAGCTGCGCCGGTTATTCCGCAGGTTGGCGGCAGCAACGCGGCTGATCGTCAAGCGTTTCATTCGGCAGCCTCCTCCCGGACGCCGCTGTCATACACGACCTGCCCGTCTTCAAGGCGAATGAGACGGTCCGCTTGCTCTGCTACGGTCAGATCGTGCGTCACCAGCACCAGTGTTACGCCCAGTTCGCGGCTGACCTCGCGCATCAGTGCCAGTACCTCGCGGCCCGTTTTGCCGTCCAGGTTGCCGGTGGGTTCGTCGGCAAAAAGGATCGCAGGCTTGTTCGCCAAAGCACGGGCGATGGAAACGCGCTGTTGCTGACCGCCGGACATGGCGCCGGGCAGATGATTCACGCGGTCAGCGATGCCCAACATGTCGATCAGGCGCTGAATGTAGGCTTCGTCAGGCTTGCGGCCATCCAACATTACCGGCAGCAGGATGTTTTCATAGCCGGTCAGCTCCTTCACCAGGTTGTAGCTCTGGAACACAAAGCCGAAACGACGGCGGCGCAACACAGAAAGCTGATTATCACGATAGTTATACAGGTCTTCGCCCTGATACAGCACCTTGCCCTCTGTGGGCTTGTCCAGGCCACCCAGCAGGTGCAGCATGGTGGACTTGCCAGAGCCGCTCTTGCCGGTGATAGCAGTAAACTCTCCCTGACGAATTGCCAGCGTCACATGATCGAGAGCATAAACCTTGTTTTCGCCGGACTGATAGACCTTGCTCAGATTCTCGCATTTCATGATTTCCATAGCAGAAATCCTCCCTTCGATTACCATGCTACCAGTCCAACCTTACTTTTGGGTGACGTTTACCTTACGATTTCGTAAGGTTCAGAAAGAAAATGGGCAGCACCGCACAGATGCCGCCCCAAACTTACGATTTCACCAGCATATTTTGCAGCAGCGGGATGCAGATGACGATGCGCAGACCATCCGCTGCATTTTCAGCGGAAATGGTGCCCTGATGATGGCGCACGATCTCGCGGGCCATGCTCAGGCCGATACCGCTGCCCTCTGCCTTGCTGCCCTCGGCGCGGTAAAAGCGCTCAAACAAGTGCGGCAGATCCTTCGCGGATGCACCGCCGCCATTGTCCTCAAAGGTGATAAAGCAAGCTTTGTCCGTGCTTTCGATGCTGACAGCGATACGGCCATCCTCTGCTGTGTGCTCACATGCGTTTTTCAGAATGTTGAGGAACGCTTCACCCAACCATTTTTCATCGCAATGCAGTTTTTCACTGCCAGTAATAGTCAGTTGCTTATCAGCATACTGCGGTGCAAGGCTCTGCCAGGCGTCGTGAACCAGACCGGGCACATCATGCTCGGCAAAGTCAAAGGAATAGCCATCGGCACACAGACGTTCCAAGCGGAGTAGCGCATACACCAGGCGCTCCATCTTCTCCACCAGCTTGATTTCATCGTCGATATGTGCGCCGTTGTCCATCTCACAGAACAGACGCAGCGAGGCCAGCGGTGTTTTGAGTTGATGGGAAATGTCTGCCATCAGGTCGCCTGTGCGACGGCACTCCTGGTTTTGCAGGTCACGTGCTACAAGAATCGTGTTCTCCAGCTCGGCAACAGCGTTATGCAGCGGTGCCAGAGAATCCTCACGTACAGAAACGGGCAGCACCTTGTCTTTTCCAGCAATGAATGCTTCGATTTGGTCTGTCAGCTTGCGGGTGCGCAGACGGCACGAGATCAGCAGTGACGTCAGTACAACGACGCCGATCCCCAGTGCCACGACAGCTACGATCAATCCTGCCATTGGTAGCCAACTCCTCGGATGGTTTTGATATGCTGCGCACCGACCTTCTCGCGCAGGCGGCTCATGTGGACGGACAGGGTGTTGTCATCCACATACTTGCCGCCATCATCCCACAGAACCTCCAGCAGCATATCGCGCGTAATGACGCTGCTCTTTTTCGCCAGCAGGATCAGCATTTTGTACTCGGTGGGTGTCAGGGTGAGAGGCTTGCCATCCATGGTGACGGCCATCTTGGTTTCGTCAATGTCAAGGCCATTACGATGGGTAGCAGCACCGTTGTTCACGCCACGCAGCAGCACGCGCAGACGACTGAGCAGCTCCTGCATGCGGAAGGGCTTGGTCACATAATCATTGCCACCGGCATCCAACCCCTGCACTATTTCGTATTCCTCATCACGGGCTGTCAGGAACAGAATGGGTAGGGTGATACCTTCTGCACGCCAGCGCTGGCATAGCTCAACGCCATTACCATCGGGGAGGGTTACGTCCAGCACAACCAGATCAGGAGCAGAGTGATGAATCTGGCTGTTCGCTTCGCTGACGGATGCTGCGGCGGTAACCTGGTAGCCTTCGCGCTCGAATAGCTCGGTTAGGCCCTTGCGAAGGAAAGAGTCATCTTCGACAAGAAGAATGTGTGCCATTGTATGAAATCGCATCCTTATCTATCATCAATACGCATCGCTCAACAGGAAATCTGCAACATGCATGGTGATAATTCCTTCGTAATTGCCTCCGGCGAACTCGTCTGTGCGCAGCACATATTTCGGATAGTTATCGCGGATCTGCAACAGCCGTTCGTACTCGCGCTTCTCGGTTTTCTCGGACTCAATGCGCTGGGTCACCTGCACATAAATCTTCTCGTTTTGCCGGGTGGCAACAAAGTCCACTTCACCGTCTCCAATCTTTCCAATATAAACAGTGTATCCACGGCGGCACAATTCAAGGTAGACCACATTTTCCAGGCTGCTTGCCACCGTATCATCATTATAACCAAGCACACTGTACCGCAGAGAAGTGTCCGCAAGATAGAACTTTTCCTGAGTTTTCAGAATCTCCTTGCCCTGAAGATCGTAGCGGGAGCACCGATGGAGCAGGTAGGCCTTCTCCAGCTTTTCCAGATAGCTGTATACGGTCTCATTGTCCAAAGACCGGTGTTCTGCTTTCAAATAGTCAGAAATGGTTTTTGCGGAGAATGTATTGCCGACATTGTTGAAGGTATAATGGACAACCCGCTCAAGCTGGTCGATCTTGCGCACCTGGTTTCTCTTAACAATATCAGAATAGATGGTGGAGTTGTAGATATCCCGGACGATCGTATAAATTTCATCCTGGCCATATGCCTGCAAATGTGTCGCAGGGAAGCCGCCCAGACGAACATAGGTCGCAAACTCCTTGTGTATATCGTCCAGCACAGCGTACTGCTGTATGAATGTCAGATACTCCCGGAAGGACAGGGTATAAATACGGAAAGCCACATACCGACCGGTCAGATAGGTGGCTATTTCGGATGACATCATCCGGGAATTGGAGCCCGTCACATAGAGATCTACATCATAATCCGAGGCAAGGGAATTCACGACCTTTTCCCAGCCTTTGATTTCCTGCATTTCATCCAGGAAGAAATAGGTTTTTTTGCTGGGTACGATCCTGCTTTTCAGCTCCTGATACATCTGCTTTGCAGTCATATCTTCGTATTCCATGGAATCGAAGCGATAACTGATAATCTGATCTTCCGGAATATTACGTTCGGTGCGGAGCTTTTCCATAATCATTTTCAGAATGGTAGACTTACCGCAGCGACGAATACCGGTCAGAATCTTTACGAAAGGCGTATCGGCATACGCCATGATTTTATCTACGTATAAGGGTCTATCAATCATATCAGGCACCTCCTGTCTGGTGTAGTATACCGCATAATTCACATTATATCAATATATTTTGCGATTTATATTCGCATATTTTGATCAGATCCAGCATTTTCCCCCATTTTCCCACTGTTTTCCCATCATTATATGCATGGATCTCCATGACGAACCCGCAAACACCGATTGCAGAAGTACCCAATGCTGATATATAATTATAATTGGAAGAATTTGTTTCGAACAAAGATCCGAATCGATCCCAAAGGAGATGAACCGCATGAGATGCCGGAAGAATGGAAACGCAGTATCGCCTCGCTGCGGGGCGGCTTTCCTGACCGCAATGCTTTCGGTGCTTTGGCTGCTGATGCCCTTTTCCGGGGCCTTCGCATCACAAAAGGTGGAGAACCTGCAGGTGACCGTTCATCCGGCCAACGACCGTTACCTGTGTCTTTCCTTTGATTTCACCGCGAATGGGAGCCGCTATGCTGCTTTCATCTCCGGCATCCGCAGCGAAGAGGACCCGTCCCTTTGGGCCAATGCGCTGGCGCTGAAGATCGCAGACAGCTTTGGCAGGGGGGAAACACTGCGCATTGCCAATAAAAGCACGGGAAAAGCCGGGGAATACATTTTGCCCGCCATCGACCTGATGGACGCTGAAAAGCAGAATCTTTTTTCACCGCCTGAGTGTGAGACCGGGGAAGCACCTGAAATAATGAGCGACACCGAGCTGTGCTGGGCCGCCTCCGCTTCCAATGCGCTGGAGCTTTCCGGCTGGGGCCGGGCGGTGACAGCGCAAAATCCCGGCAAGGTGGATCTTAAAAATGAAGACGATCTTTTTGCCTATTTTGCCAATAGCTACATGGATTACGGCAACCGTTCCATTGAAGGTGAAAAGTGGTTCCTGAACGGGATCCATTACGAAGAAGAAGTTGACAGGGAAACCGGAGAAGTGCTCTTTGGCGGCTTCAGCTGGCTGGGCGCCCAGCTCTGGGAAAAAGGCAGCGGCGGACTGATGAAAGACCTCTGCGCCGCCTCCGTTGTCAGCCAGGATTACGATATCGCCTGCAGTGGAGTAAGACACCATGTAACCATTAAGGGCCTGAATCAGGCTGCCGATGATCTTGAAAAGGGATACGGCATATCGATGGGAATTGAATTCGTCAATATGCTGGGCGGGCATGATCTTTGCATGACCGGGGTCATCCGTTCGCTTACCCTGAACGGCCCCGGAGACGTCATGGCTGTTTTCCTTGCCGATTCCGACAACGACGCCGCCACCTATGATTATGATGATCAGGAAGCCGAAAAAAAGGCCGGTCCCCGTGAAAAACGGGTGAACAGCTTTGAAATGTATCCCATCACCGTAAAAAACGTGGCGGATTCCGATCTGGTGACCGTGGACGGCTTCTGGATGCATCCGGAGACCCTGTCCATGATCTCAGACATCTCGTCCATAAAGCCCTGGAGCAACTCTTTTCCGAAAGAAAACCTGGGAACAAGAGATGTGTATGCCTCGCCCGACCTGGTTTCCACTGAGATCGTGCTGGGAGTGAATTACTTCAGGCAGGATGAAGCCACAGTGGGAATCCCGCTCAGGATCTGCGCGGATATCAGCAACCAAAGCTATGTGCGTTTGACCGAAGAGCCCTCCGCCACAGTCACGATCCGCTATCTGATCGAAAAAGACGGGGTGCTCTGCGATACTGTCACAAAGGATGTAAAACTGGAAGGAAAACGTCTTCTCCCGCTCAGCCGCGGACGCGACGGCTCCGAGATCCTGTATACATTTACAGAACCCGGCGTTTATGATATCGGACTCGAGATTCTGAATGCGTTTGACAGTAAAGGAAGCATCCATGAAGCTTATGTGATGAACAACACCCTGAAATATGCAAGGGTGACTGTGGAGCCGCTTCCTCCCCCGCCCGCGACCGGAGATGCAGGCCCGATTGCCGCTGCTGCGTCATTGCTGATGTGTTCCGCTGCCGCTCTGTATTTTTGCCTGAAAAGAAAATCGTGCTGATCCGTTCAGCTGATCCAAACTTTTTTCAATAAACTATTGACAACACATGGGAAGCGTGTTACATTATACCCGTGGTTAGCACTCTAATGCTGTGAGTGCTAACGCCCCGGAAAGGATGTGCGGAATGACGGATATCGACAGACGCAAGCAGGACATCCTGCGAGCCATTATAGAGGATTATATTGTGTCCGCCATGCCTGTGGGCAGTGTGACACTGGAGCGCCGGTATTTCCCCCATCTCTCATCCGCCACCATCCGCAACGAGATGAGCCAGCTTTCCGAGCTGGGATATCTGCAGCAGCCGCACGTGAGTGCGGGCAGGATCCCGACCGACATGGCCTATCGCTTCTATGTGGATGAGCTGATCCGCAGAGATCCTTCCCCTCTTCCCAATGAGCATTTCGCAGCCGACACCCTTTCCACCCGCCGCAGCCAGATGGAGGATCTGCTTCCCGCCGCAGCCCAGGTGCTGAGCGACCTTACGCACATGACCTCCCTGATCATGCTTCCAAAGCAGCAGGAGCCGCGTATCCGCTGCCTGCAGCTGGTGCCCATGCTGGAAAGCTCCGCCCTGCTCGTGGTGATCACCGAAAACGGGCTGGTCAGCCAGAACGTGATCCGGGTGAGCGACAGGCTGAACGCGGACAGCCTCTACAGCA
>JAZRXJ010000080.1:0-11213 GCA_045600165.1 Clostridia bacterium | reverse complement strand
GGCCCTTCCGTCGCGGCACCGGCGGCACAGCTCCACCGCCTCCGCGCCGTTCACCGCCGTGTCCACGATGGTGCCCAGCTCCTCCAGTATATCCCCGGCGATCTCCCGGTTCAGCTCGTTTTCCTCCCCCAGCAGGATGCGCTTTCCCTTCAGGATGCTGGCGTCCACCGTGATGGCGTCGCCTTCCGCCGCTTCCGCCTCGTCCGCGATGCGGAAATCCAGATGAATCTGTACCGTGGTGCCCACGCCCAGACGGCTCTGAATGTGGATATGCCCGTGCATCAGGTCCACCAGCTCCTTGGTGATGGCCATGCCCAGACCGGTGCCCTGGATGCCGCTGACAGTGGAGGAGTTCACCCGGGTGAAGGGATCGTAGATCGTCTTCAGGAACTCCTCACTCATGCCCATGCCGGTATCCTTGATACGGAATTCATAGACACCGTAGCCGTTTGCCTTTACGGCCTTTTCAGTCAGCCGGACAGATACTGTTCCTCCCGCAGGCGTGTATTTAATGGAATTGGAAATAACGTTCAGCAGGATCTGATTCAGACGCAGTTTGTCGCAGATGACTTCTTCATCATGCACATCGGTGGTATCCATGAAGAAGTCCAGCTCTTTGGCATGGATATCCGCCTGTACGATGTCGCGCAGTGCATGCAGGATCTCGGCGAGGCTTTCCGGCTTTTCATTCAGGGTCATCTTGCCGGATTCAATGCGGCTCATATCCAGCACGTCATTGATGAGCGAAAGCAAATGGTTGGAGGACTGACCGATTTTGGTCAGATATCCCTGCACCTGTTCCTTGTTGTCGATGTGCGATGCTGCCATGCCCGTGTATCCGATGATCGCGTTCATGGGGGTGCGGATATCGTGGGACATGTTGTTCAGGAAAGTGGTCTTGGAACGGTTGGCGGCATTGGCCATGTCCAGCGCCTCTTCCAGTGCGGCATGCTCCTTTTCCAACTGTTTGTGCTGTTGTTCGATGGTTTCAAGGTGAGCGGCGCGTTCATCCGCGAATTCCAGCTGCATAGCCTGCTTGCGTCTGTACAGCAACATGATCGCGGCACCGATCATAGCCAGCACCAGGACACCGACCAATGTGAACACGATACTGTAAATGGCGCGGCTCTGACCGTCGAATACACTTTCCGGCACAGTGGACAGGAAATACCATCCGTGACGGTCCAACGGGGTGACGACCATGACGTTGTGTTCGTCGTTTTGCATATAGTGTACTGAAAGAGGCTCTTTCAGGGTCTGGATGGTCTTGTGCAGATCTTCGGGATCTTTGTAGGATTCGAACTCTGCGTCCTGAAGGTCCTTGTAGAAATTGTCACGGGTCAGATAACTGTGTGTGGCACTGACATTGACGATATAATAACCGTCGCTGTCGATAACCGAGCTGAAGCCTTCTCCGTCAAAACTGTCCACTTTCAGTTCGGACCGCAGCACTCTCAGATCGAGGATCGCAATCAGATGGGTGATGTTTTTTCCGTCAAAGGAAAACTGTACAGGCACAGCCTGAATCAGCATTTCACGCTGGTTTTCAATGATGATTCCGGCCTTATTGTAGGTGGCTACAAACGGCCCGTCATGTGTGTCACAGAATTCACGGGCGATGGCGTCTTCCATATACAGACCGTTGTTTCTGTATAGTATGCCGTCATCGCTCATCAGGCAAAGATTCTTCGCACCTGATACAAACGGCAGATACTTCTGAAGCAGTTCACGGGTCTCCTCCAGTGTTTGCGGTTTGTCTGCCTTAAGCGAATCAACGATGGCATACAGGCTGTCATAGCGAAGGTCGATACTGTTCAGGACGGAATTCCGGTCATGCTGCGTCAGCTCGGACATGGTCTCTACATTGTTCTGCAGGACCTGCTGAGTGATCACACGGTATACGCCGATAAACAACAGCGTGGTCAGGATCAGGAAAGCTGCGATCAGTATGATCAGCATGCTTTTGATACTCAGGTGCTTTTTCTTGCTCACAGTATCACCTCGCATGGAAATATGGGACAATGGTGATCAATTTATTCGTGCAGTTTTCTGTCAACGGAAGTGATTGCGGCATTGCAGTCGGCATCCAGTCCTGCAGCAGCCTGTTCGGCAGTCTCTTCACCTGTCAGCAGCGCGTGAATGTGCGGCCAGAAGGCGGCACGTACACCGCCCCAGTTGGGGTTGTTGGCGGTGAAGTCCACGGAGTAGGCTTCATTGGCGAGGAACTGACGGGACATATTGATCTTGTCACCATAGCGCTCCGCGACGCTCCTGGAGCAGGGGACACCGGCGGTGGCATAATCCAGCAGTTCGGGAGTTTCATAGATGAACTTCACAAAGTCTTTTACGACTTCGACCTTTTTCGCGTCTCCGTTGTCGAATCCCATAAAGCCGGTGATCCAGTTGCTGTTGGCGCCGGTATCATTCGCACCGGGGAAATTGACAAAGCCGAGATCCATGGAAGTGGCATAGGATGCCAGTGCAGTGTTGTAAACGTAGATGGCCAGCTGACCGTTGGGGAACATCTCGCCGCAGTCCGCAACTTCAATGTTTTCGCATGCCGGCGGATAGTAGCCCTTGTCATAGTTGTCCTTGATCCACTGTAGTGCCGCAATGCCTTCAGGAGTATTCAGGTTGAACAGACCGTCATCATTGAAGAACTTGCTGCCTTTGCAGCGGAGCTGGACCATGGTGTGAGTATCGCCCTGATTGTTCTTGGCGAACATCATCATGGGATACTGTCCTTCGGGCAGCTTTTCAGCCAGCGTGGAAAGGATCGTTTCCCATTCGTCCGCTGTCCAGTTATGGATCTCCTGATCGTCATAGCAATAGGCATCCAGCCCACAGGCACGGAACATGTCCTTGTTGTAGGAGAGGATGTTCTGCAGCGCGTACAGAGGCATCAGGTAGGTCTTACCATTATTGCCCATGGACTGAGTCCAGGTGCTTTCGCTGAAGTCGGCACGGATGGCATCCGTAATGATGTCATCAAACGGAATGGCATAACCGTCATAGATGTAGCCGGAGATCGCAAAGTAACCGCCGAACATCAGATCAGCTCCGTTTTCCTTGCCATAGCAGTCAACGATGTTCGACTGATAATCCGTCTGCTCAAAGACCTGGATGTTCGCGGACACATCATACTTATCGTACTTTGCCTTGAACATATCAAAGGCTTTCTGCAGGAAATAGCTTGTATCCGTGCACTCCGGATCGTTGACGCTGGGCATCGTCAGTACAGGCAGTTTGACCGTCAGATTTACCTTTTCCTTGGCTTTCGGGCCGCAGCCGGTCAGCAGACAGCAGGCAAGTACCAGTACGAGTAACAATGAGATGATCTTTTTCATGTTTATCCCTCCGTCTTTGTTATTTGCTTACGAGTGTATGTAACTAAACCGGTGTGCGGGGGTACAGAATTATACAATGGAACCGGATAGCGCTAATATCGGTCAGATGGTACCCCACGATATTCTGACCATTCCTCACTCATTGTATTTTTCTTTATTATATAGTAACAAATCCGAAAGCGACAGGCAAGGACAATATAACCAAAAACAGCACAGAAACGGGAAAAAAACAAAGAAATAACCTATTTTTTCATGTGATTATTGGATACAGAGCGTGTAGAGAATTTTCCAGTTGTTTTTTTTTCAATCTGCTATATTTTTATAGAATATTCAACAATATGCACGGAGTGATCATGATGATTTCTGTTTTTCTTGACTCCTTTCAAACTGTTGAATATACTTGCGCTGTGAGGTGTGCTGCAGTATCGCAGTCGATATGAATATCATTTGAAAAAGACACAGAAACAGGAGGCTGATGGAAATGGAAAAGAACGCTGTTACGATGATCCGCGAGATCCTGTATGCGCATCAGGATCCGAAGTATGCAGATTTTGTAGCGAAACTGATACCGACGCTTCCGAAAGAATGCTTTATCGGTGTCCGCTCGCCGGAGTACAAAAAGATCGTGAAAGAATTACCGGGCGAGGAGATCTTCAGCGAATTCATCAGTACGCTGCCGCATGAGTACTATGAAGAAAATATTCTGCATAATGTGCTGATTGGCAGAACAAAAGACTTCGCGACCTGTCTCAACCAGGTGGAAGCATTTCTGCCTTATGTGGATAACTGGGCTGTCTGTGACGGTCTGCAGCCGGCTGTTTTCAAAAAGCACACTGCGGAGCTCAGAAAGAAGGTACCCGAATGGATCGCTTCTGAAGCGGTATATACCAGACGGTTTGGTTTGCACATGCTGATGACCTATTTCCTGGACGGGGAATTTGACGTATCCATGCTTTCACAGCCCGCGGATCTCCGTTCCGATGAATACTATGTCAATATGATGACAGCCTGGCTTTTCGCGGAAGCTCTCGCAAAACAATGGGACGCGGTGATTCCATTTATTGAAGGAAAACGACTGGACAAATGGACACACAACAAAGCCATTCAGAAAGCCATTGAAAGCTACCGTGTCACAGAAGAACAGAAAACATATCTGAAGAGCCTGAAAATTAAATGAACGATCCGGCATACCGGTTCGGATACAGGAGTATATAAAATAAGGCAGGACGGATGGTCACTGCCTTATTGAAATCATGTTTTTACAGAGGAACCCGGATCATTCCTGCGCTTCCAGCAGGGGATAGACGCGGTAGTTAAAGGTGCCGGCGTGCTCCGGGAAATGGGTATAATAGACGCGGCTCAGACGGTCCATCACCATATTGCCGGTGATCTGGTTGGTCGTGGGAAGCAGCAGCGCGAAAATGTTCGGGGAAGAGAGACAGAAGACATCGCCTTTACGAAGATTGTACCGGATCAGATCCTTGACGATTTCAATATGTTTCGCCAGGTCTTCATATTTCGCGTTGGTTTCCCTCGGCTGAATGGCAATCACGCCGAGCCAGATCGAGCTTTTGGTGCGCGTCAGTTCGAGCGCCAGCAGGTCGTAGATCTCCTGAAAAACCACATAATCACAGAAGAACGCGCCACGGCTGTCACTTTGCAGAAGTTCGCTGGTGATCTCATTCATCCGGCTATCTATCCGTTCGTTGTCTGACATTCGCCGATCATAGACATTCTGCAGTTCGGAATTTTGTTCCACATGCATGTAGTCATGCTGCAGCTGGGCGGAATACTTATAGTGTTCGACCGCTTCATGCGAGGTGCCGATACGGTCTATGGACCAGATCAATTCCTTATAGAACAGTTCATCTTCCGGGAACAGGCGCACTGCCTTCCGGGCCAGATCGATCACTTCAGCATAATGATCCATTGCCTTCAGGACCCGGATACGGTCCCGCATGATCTTCTGATAACGGATGTGCAGCGCGCGGATCTCATTCACAAACAGTTGCCTGTACGGTGAGCCGGAAAGCATCGGTCCTCTGTAAAGATCAGACAGTTCACTGAAGATCCGGCTGTCATTTTCGGCATCCATTTTTCCTTTCTCATAGTCGGAGATCAGCTCTTCAATGCGAATCAGATCAATATCTACTTTAGGGGATGATAACCAGACATATGACTGATGACGGGAGGCAAGACAGGCAGACAGGGAAGGATCCGTGTCCTTCAGTAATTCCCTGAACCGAAAGACCGTTGTTTTCAACGCGGCATCGGCATTCCCTGATCCTTCGTCCCAGAACAGCGTCTTCAGTCTGTCAATGCTGACAGGGGTGTCGTGGTTGAGGATCAGATATTGCATGATCCCAAGTCCCTTGCTGTAACGAGTGACAGACCGGGTGATATCCCGACCGTCCTCCAACAACTCAAAACGACCCATCAGCCGTATCGTAAACACGTGATACACTCCCAACCGTTATTCTGATGCAATTTATATCCTACATTATGCCACAAAATGGCATAAAGTTCAACCAAAGGAAAGGATGATGTTCATCATATACAAAAAAAAGACTCCCGCAATCGAGAGCCTTTGAATAACGTTATGTCAGCGGATCTTCAGGACATTGGCACACATGGCCGGGAGACGGTCAGGCAGACGTACGATGAGCACACCGAATTCTTTGGTGAAGGAAACCGGTCCGTAGCCCAACAGCTCGACGAAGGTGACCGGCTGCTCCGCAAAACTGCGGAGCGTCATGGTCTCACCGCCCTGCGCACCCATCATGAAAGCGTAGATCGTGCCGTCCTTCTGAACGAAACGGAAGTCGTTACGATTCCAGTCGGTCTTGTTTTCAGTGAAGCCTTCGATCTTCACGCGGGTATCGCCTTCGCCGAAGACACGCCACGGACGTGTGCCGTAGACCGCTTCTCCGCAGAACGCGAACCACTTTCCGAGACGGTCCAGAATATATTCCGCGTCATCATCAATGGTTCCGCCCGGACGCTGAAGGATATTCAGGAGCATATTTCCGTTCTTGGAAATGATGTCCACCAGCATTTCCACGATCTGCTCGGGACGTTTATAGGGAGAATGCACATCATAGAACCAGTTGCCGATACAGGTGTCAGTATGCCATGGATCCGGCATGATGCCGGGCAGCTGACTTTTTTCGATATCCAGCACGCCCACGTGGAAAATATCCGGGTGACGGTCTTTCTGGAGATATACAGCACGGTTATCACCATGCTTTTCAATGGAGGTATTGTAAAGCTTCGACACGGCCTGCAGACCCTCGGCATAATCGGCTTCATCCGGTCCGGGACCGCCCGGCTCTCCGTGCCACGGATCGCCGAAGGGAAGATCACCATCGGTATACAGCAGATCCGGCTGAAATTTGTCAATCATTTCACTGATGCAGCGCAGCCAGTAGGCACGGAAATCCTTATTGGGTGTATACCATGGCGCAAAGTTGCCAGGATCGTCTGTACCATGTTCCTGATTGGCATGATAGAAATCCGCATAGGCCGGATCATTTCCGTCATACGGGACACCGGCGTACGGACCGAATTTGTCACAGCCTTTGTTGACCCGCCACCAGGAGAAGGAAGCGCCCAGATGCTCGCTGATGCCGAAAGGCATTCCGTTACGGTCCGCGGCGGCTTTCCAGAGAGCCAGGATATCCTTGTGGGGACCGACGTTCACACTGTTCATGCGATTGATTTCGGAACCGTAATTAAAGAAATGGTCATGATGGGTACCCTGGGACATGAAATAACGGGCACCGGCCTTATGATACTTTGCCATGAGCCCTTCCGGATCGAATTTATCGGCTTTCCAGAGCTCGCAGAGATCCTTGTAGCCGAATTTGGACGGATGCCCGTAGTGACGGACATGGTATTCATACTGGGGAGTCCCTTCGACATACATATTCCGTGCATACCAGTCACCAAACATGGGGACGCTCTGCGGACCCCAGTGACTCCAGATGCCGAATTTGGCGTCCCGGAACCATTCCGGAGCCTGATACTGACGAAGAGAAAAAAAGGTTGGTTCAAAACGGTCCATATATGTTCCTCCTATATTTGAATAATCGGCTATATATCGTGTGTTTTTTCATAGACCGAGTGTATCATATCCGTATGTAAAACTCAACAGGAATTGACGCAGACAAAGCTCCTGTGCTAATATAGCACAGATATGAAATAAAGCCATCCGGAGACATGGAGGAACTGTGTCTTTATCCGGTATGACAGTATACAAGGAGGACCTGAAAATGATTTTTGATTTCAGCAAGATCGAACTGAGTCCCGAACAGAAAAGCTTTATTGAACCAGGTCTGAAGGCACCCCTTGGACAGTACAGCGCCGAGGAACTGATCGACATGTACCGGAATGATCCCGTGGCTGCCAGAGGCTATCTGCGGATCATCAAGTGGTTCTTCTCCGACAAGATCGATGAGTTCAAAAAGGAATGTCAGGAAAAGAATATCGAGATCCCGAAAGAAATGCTGTAAACAAAATGAGCTGTCTGAAAGACAGCTCATTTGCTTCTACAAGCCCGCTTTCATCCGGAGGATACGGTCCAGGGATTCCCGGGCTTCGGACAGGGACAGGGATCCGTCACGGTATGAACTCTCCAGCAATTCCGCCGACCGGAGCTGACGCTCCGGGGTATGGCAGATCAGGGCGATATCAATGCCTGCCTGCATTCCCTTCAGGACAGAAACGGGGGTGCCGTACAGCGCACGGACGGCATCCATTTCCATGCAGTCCGAGATGATCACACCGGAGAATTTCATTTCCTGCCGGAGCAGCCCGGTGATGACCGGGCGGGAAAGCGTGGAGGGGATCCTTTCCGGATCCAGCGCCGGAAAAACGACATGGGCGGACATGATGGCCCCGATCCCTTCCGCAATGGCGCGGCGGAATGGAATCAGTTCCGTTTTTTCCATTTCCTCCCGGGTCTTGTTAACGACCGGAAGTCCGATATGTGAATCCGTATCGGTATCTCCGTGACCGGGAAAATGTTTGCCGCAGGCCAGAATCCCCTGACTGCGAAGACCGAACATATACGCGGCGCCGAAATCGGAAACGGTCCCCGGGTCTGTACCGAAACTGCGCACACCAATTACCGGGTTTTTCGGATTGCTGTTCACATCCAGCACCGGAGCCAGATTCATATTGATACCGAAGTCCTTCAGCTCCGCACCGATCGCGGCGGCAATTTCGAACGCTTTTCCCGGATCTCCGGAGGAACCGATATCCATGGCATCCGGCGTCTGCAGACCGATATGATCAAGCCGGGAAAGCTTACCGCATTCCTCATCAATGGCAATGATGGCGGGGATGCCGGTTTCCGTCAGGATCAGTTCTTTCAGATCCCGGGTGAGACAGCGAAGCTGATCCGGTGAAATGACATTGCGACGGAAGAGGATCACATTTCCGATCTTGTAAGTTCTGACCAGTTCACGGAATTCCGGGGTGATTACCGGACCGTCAAAGCCGATGCATAATTTCTGACCGATGATCTTTCTGATTTCATCCATAAGCTGTCCTCTGCCTTACTGCCTGTTGAGCATAATATACGACGGGATGACCGGTGAATCCTTTTTTGTTCTGTGTGAGCTGATGAAAGCAGGTATCCAGAAAGCTCCTGCACTAAACAAAAAACTTCCGCCGGAATATCGGCGGAAGCCTTTCGATGACGGCTGTCAGACATCTTTATAGTAATCCTTGAAGATCCATCCGGTCAAACCGTTGTATGTAACATTGGCCCACATGCCTTGCTTTTCGTTGCACACGACTTTTTTGCCGCACTTGATCTTGCCGATAACTTTCCCGCCGCCGGCAGCATCACGGATATTCACGAAATCGCAGTTGACAATTGTGACATATTTGGTGGTTGTTCCTGCTCCGCCGACTACATCCTCCAGTACAATATCATTCAGTTTTTCTTCCATGGTGATCCCTCCTATTTATTAATCGCTTCAGTTTCCTTTGACTTGGCCGGAACTTTGCCGACCATTATATTATACGGGATACCGGAGAAAAAAGCTACACCGGGGAAAAAACGGTGTCCGGTATCCGGCTGAAGATGAAGGAAAACGGGTTGTCTGTGTCGAATGGGACATCTTAAGGACAAAAAAATAAGGAGCCGATTTGCGTTGATTTATGTCACTTCTGATCTTCACGGCTGTTCGCGGGAGAGATTCCGGCTGCTGCTGGAAAAAGCAGGTTTCCGGGAAGAAGATGAACTGTATATCCTGGGCGATGTGATCGACCGGAACGGGGACGGTGGGATCGACCTGCTGCTTTGGATCACGGAGCAGCCCAATGTGCGGATGCTTCTCGGTAATCATGAGGCTATGATGCTGTCCTGCAGGTTCCTGTTTGAGGAAATCACGGATGAAAGTCTGACCGGCCTGAATATGGAACAGATGATGCTGTATATGAACTGGCTGCGGAACGGAGCAAAATGCACGATGGCATCGCTGAAAAAACTCCGCGAAGAAGACCGGGTAAGGTTTGACGCTCTTTGGGATTATCTGCTGGAAACACCGCTGTATGAGATCCTGAAAATCGGGGACAGAGTTTTTCTGATGACTCACTCCGGGTTTGAAAACTTCAGCCCGGATAAAGAACCGGATGAGTATACCGATGATGAATTACTCTGGAACAGGCCGAAACTGACCGACCGGTATTTCGACAATGTGACCGTGATCATGGGGCATACCCCGACAAAATATCTCGATCCGGACAGCGCCGGACGGATGATCCGGACGGATACCTGGCTTGATATCGACGTGGGCGGAGCGGAAGGAAAGCCGCCGATGCTCCTGCGGCTTGATGATATGAAGGAATTCTATTTTACGGAAGACGAACTGAACGGACAGTGATGCAGTACAGAGAGGGGAAATGGAATGTTCAACTGGGATGCCACCCTTTACAGCCGCTTTCTGACGGAACGGACGCAACCGGCCATCGATCTGGCCCGCAGGATCCCGCTGACGGCAGCGCACCGGGTCATTGATATCGGCTGCGGACCGGGAAACAGCACCAAAGTCATTGCGGACCGGTTCCCGGAAGCACAGGTGACCGGCGCGGACTGTTCCGAAGAAATGATCCGTCAGGCCGGAAAACAGTATCCGGAACTGAATTTTGTCCTGTTTGATGCTGTGACCGACTTTGAAAAGTTATCTGAAAAGTTTGATGTTGTTTTTTCAAACGCCTGTATTCAGTGGATCCCTGATCAGCACAAGCTGATCCGCGATATGGCGGGAGCCCTGAAACCGGGCGGAGTGCTGGCGGTTCAGCTGCCCTACAACTATGATGAACCGATCCACCGGATCATCCGGAATGTGGCGGACCGTAAGCCGTGGCGCGAGAAACTGAAAGGCGCGCGGCAAAAGTATACGCTGGAGATTCCGGAATACGCCGGACTGCTCTCTGACGTTACGGACAGCTATGAACTCTGGGTGACGACATATTATCACCGGATGCCGACTCATGAGAGCATTCTGGAATGGTACCGCGGGACCGGATTGCGACCGTATCTGGCACATCTTGACGCGGCTGAAGCGGATGCTTATGAACAGGAAGTCCTGGCTGAGATCCGGAAAGCTTATCCGGAACAGCCTAACGGAGAGATCCTGTTCCGCTTTCCGAGACTGTTTTTTATGGCAGAGAAATAAAAAAACGGGAGAAATGCCTGAATTGCATTTCTCCCGTTTTGACAAGTGCGCCCGGCGGCGCACGTTTCTAAAGGGTGAAAGTCCCGAATCCGCCCGGTAGCGGGAAGGAGATAGCCGAAAGCAAGGGTGTCCATCGTGAGATGGAATCTGAAGGAAGCTGGATGTGGGAACAGACTAA
>JAZRXJ010000079.1:0-4325 GCA_045600165.1 Clostridia bacterium | reverse complement strand
CGTTCAAAGGCAGACTTTCAAAAATTCTTTGACGATGTTCCCTTTGACATGCTTTCCGAAGTTGCTGCCGTGGCAATGGATATGAACGCTTCATACCATCTTCTTGTAGAAGAGCATTTGCCGCAGGCAAAAATAGTGTATGACAGGTATCATATGCAGGCACAGTTTGGAAAGGAAGTATTAGGCGTCGTGCGTCTGGCAGAAGCAAAGCAGCACAACGACCGCAGTAAAGAAATACAGAGAAATATCATGTTTGAACCTGATATAACACGAAGAAAAGAGCTCAAAGCTCTGGCAAGAAAAGAAATGAATGAGTACAGCGATCTGAAAAAGCTCCGTTGGTCCTTACTCAGAAAAAGCGAAACACTGTCCGGGAAAAAAGCTGAACACTTGAAAAGCATATTAAATGAACATTCAGACCTTGCGGTCTGCTATGCAATGAAAGAAGAATTAACGGAGCTGTTCAAGCTCGATTCCCCGGGATTAGCCGAAGCAGGCTGGAAACATTGGTTTGAAGCAGGAAAAGAAAGTGAAATTCCGGCTTTGAAACGTTTTGCGGAATTGAAAGAATGCCGCCTGGATGGTCTTGTCTCCCATGCTGTTTTCCCGATCAGCACAGCAAAGCTGGAAGGCTTTAACAACAAAATCAAAGTAGCCAAGCGTATTGGCTATGGCTACCGTGATGATGACTATTTCTTCCTTCTGGTCAGATTTCTTTCTCTTCCTGCCTCTTCTGTTTCCCACCACTTTCCGTGATGAGCCAAAAAATTCCCTCGGCGGACCCCATATTTTCGGGAGCTCCTGCCTCGGGACCTTTTGAAACATCGTGCGGACATTCTCTGCTATTTTCTATTCCTGCGCTTTGTCGATTTTTTCTTTTGTTTCACAGTTCCGCAGTTCCATTTTGGGGTATTTGAACGCAAATATTCCGGATACGCCCGATCCGCAGCCGCCATGCGCTTCATCCGGTCGTTTGCAGCCGGATAAAGGCGGCTCCGGAATCATCCGGAGCCGCCCCTTCAAAAGGCACACTCTGTCTTGGGAGAGGAATGGTGTGCCTTGTTGAATCGGTTTTTGCCTGCTTATGCCTGCTTCGCTTCGTAATCCTTCAGGAAGTCGACCAGCGCGACGACACCTTCCTCAGGCATCGCGTTGTAGATGGAAGCTCTCAGACCGCCGGTGCTTCTGTGACCTTTCAGATTATCGAAGCCGGCCTTCTTCGTCGCTGCGACGACCGCCGCATCCGCGTCCGCGTCGGGAGCCTGGAAGCGGACGTTCATCAGAGAACGGTCTTCGGGCTTCACGTTGCAGGTAAAGAACTTGCTCTGATCCAGGAAATCATACAGGATCGCAGCCTTATGCTCATTGATTGCGTTCATGCCTTCCAGTCCGCCGATCTTCAGCAGATACTTGAAGACCTTGCCGCAGCAGTAGATCGCCCAGCAGTTCGGGGTGTTGTACATGGAACCGCTGTCCGCATGGGTCTTATAGCTCATGTAGGTCGGTACGAAGTCGGGCAGATCGTCACGGATCAGGTCCTCGCGGATGATCACGATCGACATGCCCGCGGGACCTACGTTCTTCTGTACGCCGCCCCAGATCAGGCCGTAATCACTGACGTTGCAGGGACGGGATAGGAACATGGAGGACTGGTCGGATACCAGGATATGGCCCTTCGTATCCGGAAGCTTGTGATAGGTCGTTCCGTTGATCGTCTCGTTCTCGCAGATATAGACATAATCACAGTTCTCGGGGATATCCAGATCGCTGCAGTCCGGGATATAATTGAAATTCTCATCCTTGGAGGAAGCGACGACCTTTACTTCGCCGTACTTCTTCGCTTCTGCAATCGCTTTCTTCGACCAGGTACCGGTCTCGACATAGCACGCCACGCCGCCCTTCAGCAGGTTCATGGGAACCATCGCGAACTGTACGGTGCCGCCGCCCTGAATGAACAGGACCTTGTAATTGTCGGGAATGTTCATCAGCTTGCGAAGATCGGCTTCTGCTTCGTCAACGATCTGCTGGAACACCTTCGAACGGTGGCTCATCTCCATGACGCACATGCCGCTGCCCTGATAGTTCAGCATCTCATCGCGGATCTCTTCCAGGACCTCTTCCGGCATCATCGCCGGGCCGGCGGAGAAATTATAGACTCTGTCGTATTTCATCGGAAGACCTCTCCTTATTTATTTAATTTTGTGATCAGATCTTCCAGCGCGTCGGTCAGGGCTTCCTCGAATGTCGGATGCGGCCGCATCGCAGCCAGCAGCTGCTCCGGACCCGCGCCGTTCGCGATCGCCTCTCCGAGCTCGGAGATCATGTCCGTGCTGTGCTCGCACATCAGCTGTGCGCCCAGAAGCTTCTGTGTCTCGGCATGCGCGACGACCTTCATGAAGGCACGTCCCGTATCCGCGATCATCGTCCGCGCGTTCCCGCCGAGGATCGCCTTGCCGACCCTGACCGGGATCCCCGCATCCTTCGCTTCTGCTTCGGTCATGCCGACGCAGGCGATCTCCGGATGGCAGTAGATGCAGCTGGGGACCAAATTCAGATCTGTCTTCACTTCTGTTCCGCAGATCATCTCGACACAGGCGATACCCTGTGCCGCGGCGACATGCGCGAGCTGGATCTTCGAGGACACATCGCCGATCGCGTAGATGCCGGGGATGCTGGTCTCGAACCGGTCGTCGACCTTCAGACTGCGTCTGACTGTCTCAGGCTGCAGATCTTCCGCGAACAGGCCGTCCCAGTAAGGCTTGCGGCCGATCGAGCAGAGGACTGCCTCACCTTCTGCGGACTGCTCCGCATCTTTGCAGGTGAAGAGGACCTTCAGACCGTTCTCTGTCTGCTCCACGCCCTTGACCATGGAACCGGTATAGACGGTGACGCCCTGCTTCTTCAGGATCTGCGTGATATTCTGGCTGATCTCCTTATCCATGTTCGGAAGCAGACGGTCCAGCCCCTCCACGATGGTGACCTTCGTGCCGAGTTCCCGATAGAAGGTCGCGAACTCGATACCGATCACCCCGCCGCCGATGATCACGATCGAATCATACAGATGATCCGCGCCCTCCAGCAGCTCGTCGGAGGTCATGACACCCGGGAGCTCGAAGCCCGGGATCGGCAGATGTACCGGAACAGAGCCGGTCGCAATCAGGATCTTCTCCGCGGTGTATTCCGTCACGGTGCCGGCAGGATCCGTCACCTGTACGACACCCGGTGCCGTGATCTTCCCGGTACCGTGAAGCAGATCTGCCTTCGCAGACTTCAGCAGCCCTTCGATCCCCGCGGAAAGCTTCGCAGTGATCTGATTCTTATAGGCGAACATCTCTTCCAGGTCGACGCGGATCCCTTCGGCATGGATGCCGGCATGGGCGCCTTCCTTCGCTTCTTTATAGATCTCGGAAGCATGCAGCAGGGTCTTCGTCGGTACGCAGCCGCGGTTCAGACAGGTACCGCCGGCTTCCCGATTCTCCACGACCGCCGTATGCAGGCCGAGCTTCGCCGCTCTCAGCGCAGCATTATAGCCGCCGGGGCCCGCGCCGATCACGATCAATTGATAATCCATTCTGTCGTATCTCCTCTGATTATAGATTCTGCTCCGCCAGCAGTCCGCAGAGATCTTCCCCGAACACGCCTCCGGCACGCATGATCCGGTTACGCATCGCCGCGTATTCGAATCTGCAGCCTGTCAGCGCTTCTTCCGTCTCCGGGATCCCGGTCCAGTCCATCGCGTCCGAATACAGCTTCGCCGCCCGGATGACCCCGCTTTCGACCTGCAGCTGCAGCTGCAGACCGCCCCAGGGGAACCGTCCTTCGCAGGAGAAGGTGAACGGCAGCTGCCGTCCGTAATTCCATTCCCAGCTGCGGTTGCGTGCCTCGATGGCCGCGATCGCCTCCGGATCGAGGTCCTCCGGCCGGATCAAGGCCGGCTCGAATCCGTAGACCTCCGCGAAGGCTTCTTCCATACAGGTCTTCAGCCGTCCGATCGTCAGATCTTCACACAGGGTCTTCAGATTCACGACACGGGAACGGACCGAGTCCACGCCCTTCGCCGCCAGCTTCGCCTTCGAAGGATTCAGATACCGGGTCATCCGTTCCGTATTCACATCGACCAGCAGGGTGCCGTGATGGTAAGATCTGGCGCCGGCCTGATAGAAGGCATTCCCGGAGAACTTCCTGCCGTCGGTCAGCACATCGTTCCGTCCGCTGCGGTATGCGTCGATCCCGAGCTTACCGCAGGCCGTGATGATGACCTGCAGCTGCCGGTCCAGATCGTAGTCCGCGGTCGGAACGAGAAATGTAAAGTTCAGGTTGCCCAG
>JAZRXJ010000078.1:0-2502 GCA_045600165.1 Clostridia bacterium | reverse complement strand
GGTGTATTTGTTGTGCCGATTACCGCGCTGAAAATGTAATCGGCATCAAACTTATGGATTAGCCATAACAACATCAGAATTATCAAAGACAGGGGGGCACGAAAATGGCAGATATCAAGTTATTCAACATAAAAGGATCGGGTAAGGAATATCAGAGTGGCACAGTTACTCTTGAAAAGGAACTGCAAACCGTTATCGAAAATAATATGACAAGCAAAAGAAATTGTGCGGACAGGGGCTTACGCAATACAAGTACAGACTGAGAAATAAAGTGACAAACAAGTACAAACTCCGTCAGAATATGAAAAAAGCAGGCATATCAGAAGGCGAAAGCCCTTGATATACCTGCTTGATTTCGGCTGTCCCGGCTATGGCAGATACCTCAAAATCGTAATTTTATTGTATTACGGTTTTATCGACACCGCCCTTTCGGCAGGCGGAATGGTTTACAGGTTCAGTGCGTTGATTTCTCCATGCTGTATATGCCCGATGTTTTCCCGAAGCTTTTCTTCCGGCCAGTCCCACCATTTCCGGTCAGATCACAGGATCGTTGCTCAGTCGATCCCGCGGATCCTGTCAAACGGGAACAGCACGCATTCCACTTTTCCGATGAGGTTTTCCCTGGGCAGGCTTCCGTTCTGCCGGCTGTCATTGGAGTCGTTCCGGTGATCACCCATCACGAAGAAGTGTCCTTCCGGCACTGTAACCGGTCCGAAGTCTGCCAGGTATCCGGTACGGTATTCATCGGATATGTAAGGTTCAGGGTATAGTTCATCATTGATATAAAGATACCCTTTTTCGAGTCGCACGGTATCTCCCGGCAGTCCGACGACCCGTTTGACAAAATTGGTATCTCCCCGGCCTGGATACCGGCAGATGACCACATCAAACCGTTCCGGATCTCCGCCTGTAGTGAATTTGGTGCTTTGTTCCTTCTGTCCGTCACTCATCCACGGCAGGGTCAGCCAAACCGTGCTGTATGATGCTTTGGACGCGAGCATGATTTCTCCGTCAGCCAGCGTATGATTCATGGAAGGTCCGTCCACCCGGACCGGTTCAAATACAAAGGTTCTGATGACCAGTGCGATTGCTATGGCTGTCAGGATCGTCACGATCCATTCGAGTATTTCCCGTCCCGTGGACTTTTTTTCTTTTGGGAGCTTATCTTTCTTCATGGCTGCGTCTCCTTTGCTTTTACATCAAAAGCATCTGAGCAGCGCTGAGGGTCGGCATCAGTAAAGTGGCACAACCGGCCGCGAGGGCCAGTGCGAACCGGATCAGAGGATGACGTTTCGGTATGGTTTCGGCAGCCTGTTCCAGCAGGGTCAGCTGATTTCCGCGAAGAACGATCTTCTTCATGTACTCTTCATTGTCCGTCATTTGCTGATGCTCCTTTCTTCAGTCTTTTCCGAATACGGTGCAGTCGGACGCGCGCCTGTCCGTCACTCATTCCCAGCTCACCGGCCATTTCATGAACAGACCTTCCCTCGAGAGCGAACCCGATCAGCAGACGCTGATCCTGTTCATCCAGTTCGGCGATCAGATGGATCCGGTTTTCCTGTTCCTGCTGTTCCAGAAAAACAGTTTCGGCTGAATCTCCGGGGATATCCGGGAGCTGGTCCGTAAAGACCGGATCGTGTTTCATTTTCCGGAGCCTGTCGATGCAGATCCTTCGGATGATCACCGTCAGCCATGTGTAGAATGAGTTCTGCGGATCGTATTTCGTTCTGGAAGCATATATTCTGGAAAAAGCTTCCATGACTGTGTCTTCCGCCAGCTGTGCATCGTGCAGGATCCCGAAGGCATAGTTTTCGGCGGATCTTCTGTATTTGTTCACCAGGATCTCCAATGCCGAAACATCATCCGCCTTCAGGCGGGACATCAGTTCCCTGTCCTCCACGATCTGCTCACCTGCCTTTTTCACTGATATATACGCAGACAAAAGCGCAATGTTACACTTTATTCGGAATAATTCCGTACGGCGAAATCGATCAGCTTTCCGGCGGAATTTCTTTCAAACGGAAAGACCCGGTCAAAGTAAACAAAATAGATCAGGAGCGACCAGTACACTTCGTAACCGCCCCGGTCAAACTCCTCTTCAATGGGAAAATAAGTCATGCATCCATTGGTATATCCGTTCAGATAGAAACAGTCATCCTGCAGTTTTTCCGAAGCCTGCAGGGCGAATTCGTTCATGATCTCATACGGCACTCCGCACAGGCACCAATCCCCGATCCTGAAGTACTGTACTTCGACCACGTCCGACTGCCTTGTGACATTCGCGTTGTGCAGTCGCTGTACTTCATTCAGCCACGCGGTTCCGTCGATCCCGCAGATCTCATCCGCTTCCCGAGCGACTTTCTCCGCGGTTTCATCATCCGGCACATCTGAAAATAGTTCAATTCTTTGGGAATAGGCTTCAATCGTGCAGTCTGTCACGGTCAGGGATCCGATCCGGCTGTCAATTCCGCGTACGACTTCCTCCGCCATATCTTCGAGAGC
>JAZRXJ010000077.1:0-16373 GCA_045600165.1 Clostridia bacterium | reverse complement strand
TGTACTCGGTCAGCTTCGTCATAGTCGTATTGCTGCACTGACGTTTGCAATACTCGTTGACTCAGCAGGCTTCCGATTCACTTTCGACTTCGTCGAATAGTCCACTGGACTAACGTTCATCTCCGCCCCCTCAAGAGGGAGGCAGATATTGAGATTAATCTTTCAGGAGGTAAATGATATGAACAGAATTGATGGTAGAAAGCCGGATGAAAAGAGACCGGTGAGCATTCAGACAGATTTTGTGCGGACGGCATACGGGAGCTGCCTGATCGCGACGGGGAATACCCGGGTGATCTGTACAGCGAGCGTGGAGGAAAGCGTACCGCCGTTCCTGCGCGGCAAAGGACAGGGATGGGTGACGGCAGAATATGCCATGCTGCCCGCATCCACCGGGACCCGGAAAGCCCGTGACGGCGTCAAAAAGGACGGACGCAGCGTGGAGATCCAGCGGCTGATCGGACGCAGTCTGCGTCAGGCGGTGGATATGAAACTGCTGGGTGAAAGAACAATCACGCTGGACTGCGATGTGCTGGAAGCGGATGGCGGAACCCGGACAGCGTCCATTACCGGAGCCATGGTTGCTCTGACCTGCGCGATCGACCGTCTGATCAAAGAAAAGAAACTGATTGCTTCCCCGATCATCCATCAGGTGGCGGCTGTTTCCTGCGGCATCGTGGATGATGTGCCGTGCCTGGATCTGTGCTATCACGAAGACAGCGGGGCACAGGTGGACATGAACTTTGTCATGAATGAAAAGGGCGAGTTCATCGAATTGCAGGGGACCGGGGAAGGCCGCGCCTTTACACCGGCGGAACTGGAGACCCTGATGGCTTACGGAAAGAAGGGCACCACCGAACTGATGGCGGCGCAGACCGAAGCGCTGGGCCAGCGGGCGGAGCGGATCGCACCGAAGCCGACCTTGATCGTGGCTTCCGGAAACGCCCACAAGGTCAGCGAACTGCAGGAAATGTTCAAGGACTACTATACCCTGGTCTCTATGACGGATGCCGGGTTTACGGACGAGATCGACGAGAATGCCGCGACCTTTGAAGGCAATGCCATCATCAAGGCGGAAGCCGTCTCCGCGGCAACCGGTTTCCCGGCGATCGCCGATGACAGCGGACTGAGCGTGGACATCCTGGACGGCGAACCCGGTGTGTATTCCGCCCGGTATGCCGGAGAACACGGGAATGACAAGGCCAATAATGATCTGCTGCTTGAGAAGATGAAGGATATGGAGCAGAGAAGCGCTTCGTTCATCTGCGTGCTGGCGCTCAAGTTCCCCGGAAAAGAAACACTGATCGCCCGCGGCGCCTGCCCCGGAACGATCCTGCATGAGTGCCGCGGAAACGGTGGATTCGGCTATGATCCGCTGTTCCTGTACGAGCCTCTGAACAAGACTTTCGCCGAAATCACACAGGAAGAAAAGAACGCGATCAGTCACCGCGCCCGCGCCGGAGAGGAAATGCGGAAGATTATGGATGCGCTGACACGCGATGATAGGTGAGCGGCGACTACGGTCGCCGCAGGAAAGCGTGCCTGCGGGCACGCAGGGAATAGTGGATAGTGGATAGGGGATAGGGGAGCGAAGCCTGCGGGCTTCGCAGTGGATAGGGGATAGTGGATAGTGGATAGTGGATAGTGGAGCGGCGCCTGCGGGCACACGGTAATGGGTGATGAGTTGCAGTTTTTTGACGCAGTGTGCTTTGGAAATTGAAACAGCAATAAGTTTATGTTGAACTGAACACAAATCCTTGACTTATAAGGGCTCCACGTGTACAATATATGGTACTTAAGCGAGGAGGATAAGGAATGCTGCACGAAGGTAAGATCTGGGTCGGCACAGGCGTGAACGGCCCGGTGGAACTTCTGCCCGGCATGGCGAACCGTCACGGCCTGATCGCCGGTGCTACCGGTACAGGCAAGACCGTGTCCCTGAAGGTGCTGGCGGAAGGTTTTTCCGACATGGGTGTCCCGGTTTTCCTGAGTGATATCAAGAGCGATCTGAGCGGCATGGTGCTGCAGGGAGAACCTTCGGACAACATTGCCGAGCGGGTGAACGCCTGCGGCGTTGAAGGCTTTGGCTTCAAGAATTATCCGACGGTCTTCTGGGATGTTTACGGTGAAGAAGATCACCAGGGACATCCGGTGAGAGCGACCGTCAAGGATATGGGTCCGCTGCTCCTGAGCCGTATGCTGGGTCTGAACGAGACCCAGACCGGTGTGGTGAATATCCTCTACCGGGTAGCCAATGACGAAGGATTCGATCTGATCGACCTGAGAGATCTGAAAGCCATGCTGGCGTACATGGGCGAGCATGCCAAGGACTACACCCTGAACTACGGGAATGTGTCCGTGGCGAGCATCGGCGCCATCCAGCGCGCGGTGGCCATGCTGGAGGATCAGGGCGGGAATCTGTTTTTTGGCCAGCCGGAGATCAATATCAACGACTGGATGCAGACTGACGCGGACGGCAGAGGCGTGATCAATATCCTCTCCGCCGACAGACTGTTCAACAATCCCACCATGTATTCCACCTTCCTGCTGTGGATGCTGACAGAACTCTACGATCTGCTTCCCGAACAGGGCGACAGCGACAAGCCGAAGATCGTATTCTTCTTTGATGAAGCACACCTGCTTTTCAACAACACCACGAGGGCGCTGCTTGAAAAGATCGAACAGGTCGTGCGACTGATCCGTTCCAAGGGCGTGGGTGTTTACTTCATCACCCAGAGTCCCGCGGACATCCCCATGACGATCCTGGGTCAGCTGGGCAACCGGATCCAGCATGCCCTGCGGGCATATACTCCCCTGGATCAGAAAGCCGTTAAAGTCGCGGCACAGACGTTCCGGACGAATCCGTCCTTCGATACAGAAGAAGCCATTACAACGCTGAAGACAGGCGAGGCGCTGATCTCCTTCCTGGACGAGAACGGAGCACCGGGCGTGGTGGAACGGGCAACGATCCTTCCCCCGCAAAGTTACATGGGAGCCATTTCCGCCGAAGTACGTGCGCAGGTGATCGCACAGAGCAGATTAATCGGTCATTATGAAGACCGCGTCGACAGCGAGAGTGCGTTTGAACAGTTATCACCTCAGTTCAAACAGCAATCCGCATCCCCTGTTGTGACCCCTTGGCAGGTGCAGGTCAGCACCGCACAGACGAAAATGAGTCAGACATTTATGGTTTATGATCCCACCACCGGTCAATATGTACAGAAGGAGTTGACTACCATGAGTCCCATTCCCGAACAGCAGCCCGTTGCCCAGCCCGTTGTGGCTCCCCAGGCTTCCATTCAGCAGCCTGTTGTTGCCCAGCCTGTAATGGCTCAGCCCGTTATGGCCCAGCCTGTTGTGGCTCCGCAGCCAGTGGCCGTTCCCCAGCCCGTGCCCACCATTCAGGTGCAGCCCCAGATCCAGCAGATGCCCGTGATGGTGTTTGACGCCGCCAGCGGACAGTATGTGCAGCAGATGATGACCATGCAGCTGGATCCCGCCACCGGCAATTATGTCGCCGTGACCGATCCCGCCGTACTGGAAAAGGCCCAGAAGGAAGCTGAAAAGGCTGCCAAGGAAGCTGCCAAAGCCGCCAAGGAAGCGGAAGCCGCCGAACGCCGCGCCCGCAGCGACGAACTTCGTGAAGAAGCCGCCGAACGTGCCCGCAAGAATGACTCCGTTGCCGGTCGTATCAAGAATACCGCGATCAGCACCGCGACCCGCGAAGTGACCCGCTCCATCACCAAGAGCCTGGGCAGCCTGATCAAGGGACTGTTTGGGAAGAAGTAAGCGGCGGTTGCGACCGCCGCAGTGAATAGTGGATAGTGAATAGTGAATAGTGGCGGTTGGCGCGACGGAGTCGCGGAGGTAAAAATTATAAGTTATAAATGATGAATTAGAGTTTGTAAAAGCTATCCCCTCACCGCTTCGCGGAGCTTCTCTTGCAGAACAAGAGGAGTCCTTTGGGGGGAATAGGAACAAAAAAGGAGAAGAACCTGGCGTCTTCTCCTTTTTTTTCGGAGGTAAAATATGGATATTCAGAAGATCATTTCTGAAATGACACTGGAAGAAAAAGTGAAGCTCTGTCAGGGCAAGAACGGCTGGGAGACGGTCGGTGTCGAACGGCTGGGTGTTCCCACTGTGTGGGTCGCGGATGGACCGATCGGCCTGCGGAAGGTCGTCAAGCCCTGGACGCTGGACGGGGAAGAGGTAGCAGCGGAGGCTGTCTGCTTCCCGGCTATGGCGGGTATTGCCGCCTGCTTTGATCCCGAACTGGCCGGCGAGACCGGCGAGACGATCGCCGAATGTGCCCGCGCGCATGACGTGGACGTCGTGCTGGGACCGGCGGAAAATATCAAGCGCAGCCCCCTGTGCGGACGTAACTTTGAATATATGTCCGAAGATCCGTTCCTCGCCGGAAAGATCGGCGCGGGATATATCAAGGGCATGCAGAGCAAAAAGATCGGCACCAGCCTGAAGCATTTTGCCGCCAACGGACAGGAGACCCGGCGTTTTACCGTGAACGAGAAGATCTCCGAACGCGCGCTGCGTGAGATCTATCTGGCCGCTTTCGAAGAAGCGGTGAAGGACGGAAAGCCCTGGACCATCATGTGCTCCTACAACAAGATCAACGGCTATTATTCCAGCGAGAACAAATGGCTGCTGACAGATGTGCTTCGCGATGAATGGGGCTATGAAGGCCTGGTCATGAGCGACTGGTGCGCCGTGAACGATCACGCGGACAGCGTGAATGCCGGCCTGAGTCTGGAAATGCCGCGCTTCGGCGACTGCGAGGATGAATACCTGCTGGAAGCCGTGAAGAGCGGACGCGTGAGCGAAGAAACGCTCGACCGTGAAGTGGAACGTCTGCTGAAGCTGACCGAAAAATGTCTGGACGGACGGACCCGCGAAGCGGAATACGACGCCGGCCAGCAGCATCATGTCGCCCGGAAGATCGCCCGCGAAGCCATGGTCCTGCTGAAAAACGACGGCGGCCTGCTGCCGATCACCGGAAACAAAAAAGTCGTGTTTATCGGCGAATTCGCGGAGAAGCCGCGCTATCAGGGCGGCGGATCCAGCCATATCAATGTGACTGAGAAACTGAGCGCCGTGGATGCCGTGCGTTCCGTATGCCCTGTGACCTATGTGAAGGGCTTTGACGCGGACGCGGATACCATGAGCGATGAACAGCTGGCGGAAGCCGTAAAGGCGGCCGGGGAAGCCGATGTGGCTGTCCTGTTCCTGGGTCTGCCGGACGCGTATGAATCCGAAGGCTATGACCGGAGCCATATGAGAATGCCCGCCATTCAGGAAAAACTGCTGAACGCGGTTGCGGATGTGCAGAAGAACATCGCGGTCGTGCTGCATAACGGATCTCCTGTCGAAATGCCCTGGATCGACCGTGTCCCCGCGGTCCTGGAAGCCTACCTGGGCGGACAGGCGACCGGTGGAGCCGTCGTGGACCTGCTCTTCGGAGCCGTGAGCCCCTGCGGCAAACTGGCGGAGACCTTCCCGCTGAAGCTCGAGGATAATCCTTCCTACCTGAACTTCCCCGGATTCCGGGATGAAGTGACCTATGCGGAAGGCATCTATGTGGGCTACCGCTATTATGACCGCAAAAAGATGGATGTCCTGTTCCCGTTCGGTCACGGACTGACCTATACCACCTTCCGGTATGACGATCTGAAGGTATCCTCGGATACGTTCCGTCCCGGTGATAAGCTGACTGCTTCCGTGAAGGTGACCAACACCGGTAAATTCGCGGCCAAGGAGATCGTACAGTTCTATGTCCGTCCGGATCATGACGGAAAAGACCGCCCGGTGCGTGAACTGAAAGGCTTCGGAAAAATCATGCTGCAGCCCGGAGAGAGCGGCACCGTGACGGTGGAACTGAATGACCGGTCCTTTGCTTACTGGAGCGACGAGATCCATGACTGGTTTGTCGAGGCCGGCAAGTATGTGATCGAAGCGGCTGCCTCCAGCCGTGACATCCGGCTCAGCGCCGAAGTGAACGCGGAGAATGTCCCGCTGAAGCTTCATGTGACGATGGATACGCTGATGGATGACATCCTGGCGGTCCCCGGCGCGCGCGAACTGCTGGAAAAGGAAGTCGGCAAGGAGACCGTCGACCGCCTGAACCGCTGGAACACGGATCACGGTCTGCATCTGCTGAATACGATCACGCAGGGCAGGATCTCCAGAAAGCAGCTTGAGGAGATCGCGAAGAAACTGAATGAACTGGGCTGACCGGTCATGATCAGTGAATGATGTATCCAACGGGAAGTGATCATATGAAAAAATGGATCTGCTGGCTGATCTGCCTTCTGCTTTGCATGGCAGCAGCCGCGGCTCCGGCCGAGGTTCCCACTGAAAAGGACGTGATCCGGATCACGGATGCCGAAGGATTGCTGAAAATGGCAGAGGCTCCGGAGGCATCCTATATCCTGGAAAACGATATCGACATGACCGGGGTGGAATGGAAACCTGTCCATTTTTACGGGACGCTGGACGGAAACGGTCACGCGATCTGCAATCTGAGAGTGACGACGCTCGCGGATGAGACCATGATGACGGTCGACGGAAACAACAAGAGATATGACACCCTGCTCATGGGATTCTTCTCTATCGCGGAAAACGCCGTGATCCGGAATCTCACGCTGAAGGACGCGACGGTGCGGTGCGAATCCGATGACCATACCTTTATCGCGCTGCTCGCGGCCGGTTCCGTCCATTCGACATTCGAGAATGTCAATGTGACCGGCTCGGCGGGACTGTGGTGCGCGGGCAGAATGGCCGGAGTCGGCGGGATCGTCGGCTTCGGGACCGGAGACATCATTGACAGCGAGGCTGATGTCACGCTGGTGTACGTGGATACGAACACGAAGATCCGCTCCGAGGAATTCATGGGCGCCGCGGTCGCGGACGGATTCATGAACTGCTATAACAACCATGTCAGGATCGACGGATATGCTTCCATCTTCGGATATTCCCACTGCGGCGGTCTGATCGGTATGCACCGGCAATGGGAAAAGATGACGAAGGAAAACAAGATCTCCTATATCAACAATAACACCGCGGAAGGCCGGATCACGTTCTTTGAACGTCTGCGCGGCGACAGGCGGGCTTATTGCGCGGGGATCGTCGGTGAACGGCTCAACAAGTATACCCATCTGGAAGGAAACGATGACAGCGGCTTCGAACGCAAGGAAGTCAGAAAGTATGATGAGCCGCTGCTGCCGGATGGATGGATAGGGACCGCTTCGCAGGGCGAAGCGGAGTGATAAGCGATGAGTGATAAGTGATAAATTGTAGTTGTCATACCTGACATTCAGACGTTTTGTGCGCGGCGAAGCCGCCAGCAGATAGGCCGCAACTTCGTTGCGGAGTTAAAAGTTATGAATGATGAATTATAGTTACTTTTTTCATCTGTTTGCTGACTTTCAGCTGCCATGATTGATATTGCAAGGCTGAAGCCTTTGTGATATAATGCTCACAAATCTTTCAGGAGGGAAAAAATCATGAAAAAGTTTTTCAAGGAATTCAAAGACTTCATCACCCGCGGTAATGTTCTCGACATGGCTGTTGGTATCATCGTCGGCGGCGCTTTCACTGCCATCGTGACCAGCCTGACCGAAAACTTCCTGCAGCCCCTGCTCAACGTGATCTTCGGCGGCGGCAATTCCGCCTGGACCTTCGGTGGAGCGATTGCTGCTTTCCTGACCGCCATCGTGACCTTCATCATCACCGCCTTCGTGCTGTTCTGCATCATCAAGGCTGTGAACAAGATCAATGACATGAAGAAAAAGCCCGAAGAAGCTCCCGCTGCTCCCACCACCAAGAAGTGCCCCTACTGCTGCAGCGAAATCCCGATCGAAGCCAAGAAGTGCGCTCATTGCGCGAGTGATCTTGAATAATTGATAATTATTCAAGATCACAGTGGATAGTGAATAGTGAATAGGAGAACACCAGCCACTACACTGGGATTTTCATATTGTATTTACAAGAGCCTGTCTCGAGATTGAGACAGGCTCTTTTTACGGAGAATTATTCTTTTTTGGTTTCTTCGGCAGGATTCTCAACGGAGGGTTCCTGCGCCGCGGCGGCTTTGGCTTTGCTGGCTTTGGACTTCTTTTTGATGAGTCTGACGATCACGATGATGATCACGGCGATGAGAAGCAGGACCCACATTCCTTCGGCAAGGAAGAGTACGACGTCTTCGAGGAAGCCTACGAAGTCTTCAAAGCCGGATTTGAAGGCAGATCCGAGACGCTCGAAGAAGCCCGGCTCTTTGACTTCCACTTTCTCGACTTCGCGGATCTCGCTCAGGGTGATATTCACAGTGGAGTAGCGGACCTGACGGCCGGTACTGTTCAGCTCGCTCTGGAGCTTGTCGATCGTATACTGGGTATCCGCGATCTCCTGCTCGAGCTTCAGCAGTTCCGTCATGCTCGCGGTATCGGAGACCATGTTCTGCAGGCGTTCCAGAAGCGCTTTCTGGGTGGCCAGACGGGTCTCGGTATCCTGATAGTTTTCACTGACATCGACCGCTGTCTCGCTCCGGCTCTCCACGATGAGCGCGTCATTGCTGATCGAATCCAGCCAGGCATCCAGCATGTCCGCGGGGATCCGGAGGGTCAGAGTCAGCTTGCGGTTTCCGGATTCAGCAGAGCCGCTTTCGGAAGCACTCTCGACCCAGCCGCCAATGATCTTGCAGTTTTCCGGGATCACTTCGCTGCAGGTATCATAGTCCCTGGTCTTCAGTGTCAGGTTGACGGTCCGGATGATCATCTGATCCGGGCGTTGTGTCGGCTGGGTCATCTGCCAGGTGGCGATCTCCGAAGCGGATTCGACGGCTTCTTCACAGTCGGCAGAGGCGGCGGATTCGGCATAGTCGGCAGGAGCCTCGCTGTCGCCCATGGAGAAAGCGACAGAAGTGGAATAAGTGGGTTCAAAGGCCGAAGCCGGTGATGAGTCCTTACCCTGATATGTCGCTGAGTACGAGCCGGCGGACTGAACCGAATGCTTAATGTTTTTCGGGTTAAGCAGTTTTCCGGACGCGGCGATCGATCCACCAATGAGGATCACGGCTGCCGCGGCGATCGCGGTCCAACGCTTCCAGTTGAAAGCCTTTGGGGCGGTATCTTTCTTCTTGTTTTCGGGTGCGGCAGGGTTGTTTTTCATTTCGTCCTCCATAGCTCTCACCCAGGAAGCATGGAAGCCTTCGGGAATTTCCGGAACCTCCTGCGACATCCTGTTGAGCTCTTCTTCCAGGATAAGGAGGTCATTCCGCGGTTCTTTTTTCACAGGCGGTCCCTCCTTTCATCCTGTTTGACGAACGTCCCCTGAAAAAGTTCCGTGTATTTCAAGTTAATATTCATTTCGGTTTTTGCTGCTCTATTCCGGGAGCGTGGTCATCCGCCCGATGGCGGTCCGGAATTACGGTCCGACAGTTTATTCCGCAGTTTTTCCCGGGCACGGTTGACGCGGCTTTTGACCGTGCCCTCCGATACCCCGAGGATGCGGGCGGCTTCCGAGTAATCCTTATTCTCGAGCTGGGTCAGGACGAGCGCGTCCCGCTGATCCGGCGGGAGATCCAGGATCGCCTCCCGGATCTCGGAGCGGAGCTCCGACTGAACGACTGTTTCCTCCGGGCTCAGCCCGGGGTCCGGCGGATCATATCCCTGTTCCTGAAGCGGTTCCAGCGATTCGGCTTTATCGTTTTTCCGTTTCCGGAGAAAATCCAGACAGACATTGGCGGCGATCCGGTAGCACCAGCTCTCGAAGGAGCAGGCTTCCCGGTAATCTTTCAGAGAGCGCCAGAGCTTCAGCATGGCTTCCTGGGCACAGTCTTCGGCGTCTGTACGGTTGCCGGTATAGTGCCAGCAGACCCGCCAGACCAGTCCTTCGACGGGGGTCAGAAGCTGCTCGACGGCGGAAGGATCCCCGTTACGGGCGCGCTGAAGCAACAGTCTGTCCATGGGATCCCTCCTTTGGCGGTGCTTGCGAGCACCGCAGTGATAAGTGATAGGTGATGAGTGATAGATGGTATGCGGTATCGGGAGATAGTATATACGTAATGCCGAGGCATTGCACGATACCGATGAAATACAGTTTCGGTCATTGATTTCCGAGCGGTGCTATGATAACATAATTTGTTGAAAATGTCACTCTACTATTAAGGAGGGACGGATCATGACACAGATCCAGATGATTGCTATACGAATTACGGACCTCCGTGAGATCCTTGGGTATTCGCCGGAGTACGTGGCGGAAAAGTCCCAGGTCCCGCTGGAGGATTATATTGCCTACGAAAAGGGAGAAAAGGACTTCTCCTTCTCCCACCTGTTCAATATTGCCGAAACGCTGGGCGTCGATATCTCCGATCTGCTGACCGGGGAAAGCCCGAAGCTGAAGGGATACGTGCTGACCCGGAACGGAAAGGGACTCGCTTTTGACCGCCGGAAACAGTATCATTACCAGCATCTGGCATACAATTTCAGCCATAAGCTGGCGGAGCCCTTCATCGTCACCGTGGAAAAGGATGATCCCGGTGTCGTGAAGCAGGCGCACAGCCATGAAGGACAGGAATTTGACTACGTACTGGAAGGCTATCTCCGGATCGTGCTGGGCGGAAACGAACTGCTGCTGGCTCCCGGAGACAGCGTATATTACGACTCTGCTCTGCCGCACGTGATGTACGCGCCGGAGGAAGACTGCCGGTTCATCGCTGTGGTCATCAAGAACGATGTCAATGAATAAGGACGGTAGGGAATATGCAACCGTTATTCCGTGAGTATCTGGATGTTGAGGGGGATTTCCTCAGCTACGATGATTTTAATAAGAACTTCCGCCTGAAAAAGGTGGATCAGTTCAATTTCGCTTACGATGTCGTGGACCGCTACGGCATGGAGGATCCGGAACGTCCGGCCATGCTGTGGACCGATCCGACCGGACGCGAGGAACGCTACGATTTCCGCCGGATGATGCTGGAAAGCAACAAGGTCGCGAACTATTTCAAGAGCCTGGGCATCCGGAAGGGTGATCCGGTGCTGGTGATCCTGAAGCGGCACTTTGAATTCTGGCCGGTCATTATCGGACTGCATAAGCTGGGCGCGGTCACGATCCCCGCGACCCATCTGCTGACCGCCAAGGATATCCGTTACCGCGTGCAGGCTGCCGGCGTGAAAGCCATCATCTGCACCGAACAGGGCAGCTGCGTGGCGGACTCGGTGGCTGAAGCGGCTCCGGACTGCCCCACGCTGCAGCACAAGATCCTGGCGCGTTCGCACCGGGAAGGCTTCCTGAACTTCGACGAGGGCTTTGCCGCCGCGTCCGATGTGTGGGAGAAACCGCAGGGAGAGGATTATCCCTGTAACAATGATATCATGCTGGTCTACTTCACCAGCGGGACCACCGGAAATCCCAAGATGGTGGCGCATAATTTCTTCTATCCTCTGGGACATATCATTACGGCGACCTATTGGCAGCAGGTGGAAGACGGCGGACTGCATCTGACGGTCTCCGAGACCGGCTGGGGCAAGGCGGTCTGGGGAAAACTGTACGGACAGTGGCTGGGCGGAAGCTGCGTGTTTGTATATGACTTCGACAAGTTCCGGGGAACTGAGATCCTCGGCATGATCGAAAAATACAGGATCACGACCTATTGCTGCCCGCCGACTATGTACCGCATGATCCTGCAGGAAGATTTCAGCAAGTTCGACCTTTCCTCCCTGAAGCACTGCTCCGTGGCCGGTGAACCACTGAGCCCCGAGATCGCTTCGGACTGGAAGGAACGTACCGGGATCGAACTGCACGAAGCTTTCGGACAGACCGAACTGGTCGCGACACTGGCCACCTTCCCCTGGATGAAAGTATGCCCCGGATCCATGGGTAAGCCCGCGCCGCTGTTTGACATCGATATCGTGGACGGCGAAGGAAACAGCTGCCCCGCCGGCGTGACCGGCGAGATCGCGATCCGCGTCCATCACGGAAGACCTTTCGGCATGTTTGCCGGATACTTCAAAAATCCGGAGCTGACCGCGGAGGCCTTCGATAACGGACTGTACCGGACCAAAGACCTGGCCTGGAAGGATGAGTGGGGCTATTACTGGTATGTCGGCCGCGCGGACGACGTGATCAAGTCCAGCGGATACAGGATCGGACCGTTTGAGGTCGAAAGCGCGCTGCTGGAGCATCCGGCAGTGCTGGAATGCGCCATCACCGGCGCGCCGGATCCCATCCGCGGCCAGATCGTCAAGGCGACCATTGTCCTGAAACCCGGCTATACTCCTTCGGATGCTCTGGTGAAGGAACTGCAGGACCACGTGAAGCATCTCACGGCCCCCTATAAATATCCCCGGAAGGTCGAATTCGTGGATGAACTCCCGAAGACCATCTCCGGCAAGATCAGACGCTTTGAACTGCGCAAGAAGGAAGAAGAAACCTGACGGAGGACGTCCATGGTTCAGACCGAGAATACGGCTATCGTTCTGCGGCACGCGGATTACCGGGACAACGACAGAATGGTGACATTGCTGAGCCCGACCCGGGGCCGTATTGACGCGCTCATCCGGAACTGCCGCAAGCCGAAGTCGCATAACCTCAACTCCGGGGAACTGTTTGCCCTGGGTGACTTTATGCTGACGGATGTAAGCGGAAAGATGCTCGTGACCTCGGTGAACCTGATCGAGACCTTTTACCCCCTGCGCTCGGACTATGACAAACTGACATACGGAATCTATCTGCTGAACCTGGTGGAAGCGGTTGCCGAACCAGATCAGGAACAGAAGGAACTGTTCATGCTCCTTTTGCATACCCTGTCCAGACTGACCTTTTATAATCAGGAACCCAAGCCGCTTCTGGCAGGTTTTTTGCTGCACTTCGCGGCCTGCCAGGGCTTCCGGCCGAGGCTGGAACACTGCGTGATCTGCGGAAAGAAAATGGAAGAAGGACCGTTCTTCTTTGACCGGGAGGAAGGCGGTCTCTGCTGCGGGGACTGCCGGACCGCGGGGATCCAGGAACCGCTGACACCGGCTCAGGTCCGGTGGATGCGGATGGCGATCCGGAGCGGATCCGCCGCCTGGGTGAATACGGAAGAAATGTACGCGCCGATGTCGGTGCTGAAGGGATATGCGGAACAGAAACTGGGCAGGAGGTTCCGGAGCGGGAACTGTCTGCCGGACATGTGAAAGGAGCGGGACCATGGCATTTGATTATCTGAAACTGAAGGAGCCCGGATATTTCCGCGAGAACCGCCTGGACGCGCATTCCGATCATATCGCGTATGCCTCGGAACAGGAATTGCAGGCCGGGGCGAGCTCCCTGCGGTTTTACCTGAACGGGGTCTGGAAATTTTTCCACGCGCGGAACGAGGAACAGGTGATCCAGGGCTTCGAAGCCGCGGACTACGACTGCCGGTCCTGGGAGGATATCCGTGTGCCTGCCCATATCCAGATGGAGGGACACGGTATGCCGCAGTATGCCAATGTCCAGTATCCCTGGAGCGGACATGAGGAACTGCTGCCCGGACAGCTGCCGGAAAAGTTCAACCCTGTGGCCTGCTATGTGAAGTATTTCTATCTGCCTGCCGCCATGAAGGGGAAACGGGTATTCATCTCCTTCCAGGGCGCGGAGAGCTGCGTCGCGGTCTGGCTGAATGGAAAATATATCGGCTTTGCCGGGGACAGCTTCACCCCCTCCGAGTTTGAACTGACGGACGCGCTGACGGAAGGCGAGAACAAACTGGCCTGCCGGGTATACCGCTTCTGCGCGGGAAGCTGGCTCGAAGATCAGGACTTCATTCGCTTCTCCGGACTGTACCGGGATGTGTATCTCTATGCCGCCGGAGAGGCGCATGTATGGGATATCCATACGGAAGCAAAACCGGCCGAGAACTATACCAAAGGCCTGTGGAAGACCGAACTGAAGGTGACCGCGCCGGAAGGCAGCCGTGTGACGGCTGTGCTGGCGGACGGAGAGGACACGGTCCTGCAGACAGAGGCGGCAGTGACAGGGGAGACCGTGACCCTGGGCGGGACGGTGGAAAACGTCCGGTTGTGGTCTTCCGAGGATCCGCATCTGTATACACTGCTGCTCAAAGTCACCGCGCCGGACGGAACCGGTGAGGTGATCCGGGAACGCGTCGGATTCCGGGAGATCCGGATCGAAAACAGTGTGATCCGTGTCAACGGGGTCCGGGTCGTGTTCAAGGGAACCAACCGTCACGACTACTGCGCGGAAACCGGACGCGCGGTGACAGAGGAAAAGGTCCGCCGGGATCTGGTCCTGATGAAGAGAAACAACATCAATGCCGTACGCACCAGCCATTATCCGAACAACAGCGCGCTGTACCGCCTGTGCGACGAGCTGGGTCTGTACGTCATTGATGAAAATAATATGGAAGCCCACGGCATGTGGGATATGTACTGGCGCAAGAAGATCAGCCGGGAGGAGATCTTCCCGGGTTTCCGGCCGGAATGGCAGGAGCTGCTGCTGGACCGGGTCCGTTCCACGGTGGGCCGGGACCGGAATCATCCCTGTATTATCATGTGGTCCTGCGGAAACGAAAGTCTGGGCGGACCGGTGATCCTGGCCATGAGCAATGAATTCCGGAAACTGGACGGGACCCGGATCGTGCACTACGAAGGCGACAGTCATATGGAACCCGAGCTCCGGCTGCGGGAGACCACAGACGTGGAAAGCACGATGTATGTGCCTGCCGAGGATGTACGGGAATACCTGAAAACAAACCGGGACAAGCCCTATATCCAGTGCGAATATACCCACAGCATGGGAAATTCCAACGGCGGGATGCATAAGTATACCGAGCTGGCATACGAAGAGGAACTGTATCAGGGCGGATTCATCTGGGACTTTATCGACCAGAGCCTGGTCGCCCGCGCCCGGAACGGCAGGGAGACTCTGCTGTACGGCGGCGACTGGGACGACCGGCCGCATGACGGTATCTTCTGCGGCGACGGGATCGTCTTCGGAGACGGTAAGGAAACGCCGAAACTGCAGGAGATCCGGTACAATTACCAGAACGTGAAGGCGGAGATCACGGAGGACAAGGCAGTCATCACCAACCGGAACATGTTCACGGATCTGAGCGCGTTTGAATGTGTCGCGATCCTGGAACGGGACGGAAAAGAGATCGCCCGGAAACAGATGGACATCGCTCTGGCACCGCTTACGACCGGGACTTTTGAACTGCCCTTCGGGAAACAGACGGTTCCCGGCGAATATGCCGCGACGCTGTCCTTCCGGCTGAAGGAAGATACCCTTTGGGAAAAGGCCGGATACGAAGTTGCCTTTGAACAGGGCGTATGGACCGTGGCGGGAGAAGAACTCACTGTCGAACACGTGCCCCTGACCTTCGCGGACAGCGTGTGGAGCACCGGCGTGTGCGGGGACGGCTTTGAAGTCATGTTTGACAAACATGGCGCCATGGTGAGCTATGTGCACTGCGGACGGGAATACCTGAAGACACCGGTACAGCCCAATTTCTGGCGGGCACCGACCAACAATGATAACGGAAACCGCATGCCGCAACGGTACGGGCAATGGAAGCTGGCTTCCATGTATCAGAACGCGTGGCTGACCCATGAGACCTTGGACCACAATGACCGCGCAGTACCGGAAAGACAGGCGGACGGCAGCGTGACGCTGAGCTACCGGCTGGATCTGCCCACGATGCCCGCGGCTTCCTGCGGTGTGGATTACCGGGTATATCCGGACGGCAGAGTGGATTGTAAGCTGACGTATGATCCGGTGAAGGAACTGGGAGACATGCCGGAATTCGGCTTCATGATGAAGCTGGACGCCGATCTGAACCGGGTACGGTATTACGGACTCGGACCGGAGGAAAACTATGTTGACCGTCGGGCAGGTGCCCGGCTGGGGATCTGGGACTATCGCGCGGATGAAAATGTGACGCGGTACCTCCTGCCGCAGGAATGCGGAAACCGGACAGGAGTCCGCTGGGCGGAAGTGACTGACTTCAGCGGGAAGGGACTGCGCTTCACGGTCAACGGCGGTGAGTTCTCCGCGCTGCCGTACACGCCCCACGAACTGGAAAACGCGGCGCATGACTTTGAACTTCCGCCGGTGAACTATACCGTGATCCGGGCCAGCAAACAGCAGATGGGCGTCGGCGGGGATGACAGCTGGGGCGCGAGAACACTGCCGGAGTATCTGGTGGACGTCAGCGGACGGATCGAGTATACGATGAGTATTGAGGGAATTACTGCTTCGCGATAAATCGCGAAGCAGAGTTAAAAGTTATAAGTGATGAGTGATGAGTTGTAGTTTGTTGTTCTAAGATATGGAGAACATTCAGCCAGCTGAATACAATCTATAATCTATCACTTATCACCTTA
>JAZRXJ010000076.1:0-1708 GCA_045600165.1 Clostridia bacterium | reverse complement strand
GGGGGGGTGGCTGCCTGCGGACACCAGTTATTATCGGTATGCCTTTGACGGACAAATGGCTTCCCGTCCCGGAGATCCTGTCAGAGAAGGTTATCAATTCGACGGATGGTACACAGAACCGACGGGCGGCGAAAAATTCTCTTTCTTCACGCCTATGTACAGCAATATCACCATATACGCCCACTGGAAGTGTAAAGTGGTACTGGATGATAACTTCAAAGGCGGTTCGACTCAGACCATTTGGGTGGATATAGGAAGTGAGCTTCCTGATGATATCAAGCCGCATCCCTATATAGAAGAAGGTGAATCAAAGTACAAACATCATTTCATCGGCTGGCTGAACCGTAACGGCTATGTATTTTTCACGGGGCCCGTCACGGAGCCGATAACGCTCTATGCCGAATGGAGGTGGGAACGGAAATATCAGATCACCTATGAGAACAATGGTCACGGCGAGAAACCGGACTTTGCATATGGATCCTACGGCGGTGTGATACCGACGCCTGCGTTGAAGGACGAACTGTATGTCTTTGATTGCTGGTGCTATGATAAGGAATTGAAAAAACCGGTCGGCTCCAAGGATACCGTAAAAAGTGATATTAAGCTGTACGCCAGATGGCTGGCCCCGTGGACGGTACACTTCGATACACAGGGTTATGGCACTGCCCCCGATGACATGCTGATAAAACGGAACAGTCTGATTCCGGAACCGGAGGCCCCGTCCGCGGAATACAGAACCTTCGGCGGATGGTTTACGGATTCAGAACGGAAAAATCAGTGGCATTTTGACAGCGATACATTGCAGTCGGATATCACGCTGTATGCGGGCTGGTATACGGATTGCATTGTGACCTTTGCGACAGTCCAGGGCGATACGATTGATACGAAGATGCTCCCCTACGGAGAAAAGCTGGAGGAGCCGACAGAGCCCGCGGAACCCGGCCGTGTTTTCCGCGGCTGGTACAGAGATAAAGAATGTACTCAAAAATGGAACTTCGCGGCGGATACCGTGCCCGAAAGCGCCCTCACGCTATATGCCGGATGGGGGAGTGAAGTGTATGTCGGCATTAATCCGTGCAACGGACAGGACCCTGCTTTCATTTCCGGTATTACAGGAGAGCCCGTCGATCAGTCAAAGCTCCCGCGTTTTACCAACGAAGATCTGGTGATCGAGGGTTACTATACCGATAATGAGTACACGAATCTGTTTGATCTGGATCATGACCTTATTCCGGAAAACGGTCTGGAACTGTATATCAAATGGACGGAAGCGCCGAATATCGCTGTGATCCCGTACGGAAACGGCAAAGTGGACGGCAGCAGCCGGAGTTTTTCCGTCAGGCTGCAGTATGAGGACGATAGCCTGTGGTACTGGATAACGGAGGATGATACGCTCGTTCTGGCACAGTACGGCACAAGCGAGGGTGCCGAAATGAGATGGGAATGGCTTTCTCGTCACACAGCCTTACCCGATGAGGGTTATAGGTTTGTGCACTGGGATGTTTGCGTGAATGAGGAAACACCGCAGGAAGTTACCAATGGGCGCAGCAGCATCAGTCGGGAGGTCGTTCTTGAAAAGGGCGTTCAGTTCCGGGCGGTTTTCGAGGAGATTCCTCCGCACAGCCATCAGTTTACCTACACGGCGGAAGGAAATGAATTGCACGCGGTCTGCATAAATGAGGGCTGCGAATTGCCGGAAACCGGTCTG
>JAZRXJ010000075.1:0-2773 GCA_045600165.1 Clostridia bacterium | reverse complement strand
AAATAAATCATGTTAAACAGTATTCTTACCACTCCCATCACCCTTACAGGACTTCTCATCACGCTTGCCGGTTCCCTGATTATGGGTATTCTGACGGCGCTCGTTTTCTCGTATAAAAACAAATTGTCCGCGTCTCTTTCTATGACACTCGCAGTCCTGCCCGTTGCTATGAGCATGGTCACCGTTATGATTAACGGCAATCTCGGTATTGCGGTGGCCGTAGCAGGCGGCTTTACGCTGGTTCGTTTCAGAAGCATTGCCGGTACCGGGCGTGAGATCAGCGCGGTGTTCACCGTGATGACGCTGGGCGTGACCTGCGGTATGGGGTATATCGGCATGGCAGTGATCTTCTTTGCTGTCGTTGCAGTTTTGGTGTTTGCGCTGACAGCCATTCATTTCGGAGAAAGGCAGAATGAAAAGCTGCTCCGCATTACGCTCCCGGAGGATTATGATTACGTCGGCCTTTTTGACGATGTATTCAAAAAATACGGCATCAGCGCTTCCATCGACAAGATCAAAACGACCAATATGGGCAGTCTGATCGACGTTACATACAAGGTAACGCTTCCCAGCGATACGCTGACGAAGGAAATGCTGGATGAGATCCGGACGCGGAACGGAAATCTCTGTGTCATGGTGACAAATTACGAAGCAGAACGAGAAAAACTATAAGGTGAATATGATGACAAAAACGGTTAAAATCATTTTGATTTCCGCTTTGTCGCTGATCATGGCCGCTCTTGTCTTTTACTGCGTACAGTTTGGGAAAACACCGGCAGAAAAGTTGGCAGAGAATCCGACGGTATCCACGGAAGACGCACTGCAAACGGCGCAGCAGCTTTTCGCTGTTGCCGAAACTGCATGGCAGAATGGAACCGCCAAGCACATTACGCTTTCTGATGGCGGAAATACCGCTTCTGCTTCCGGTGTACAGATTCAGGGGGACACCGTGACCATAGCTTCGCCCGGCATATACAGCATAAGCGGAACTCTGACCGAAGGTCAGCTTGCAGTTGACTGCGACGATACGGTTGTACTCATTCTGGACGGTGCGGAGATCACCAATTCTACCGATGCGGCAATATGCATATCCAATGCCGATCATACTCTGATCTATCTTCCGGAAGGCAGTACAAACAAAATTGCAAGCGGTACAGAGCAGGAGATCACGGCGGCAAGCGGGAATACGGATGCAGAATCTGCTTCCGGCTCGGCACTTTATGCAAGAGACAGCCTTTCCGTTGCGGGCAGCGGAAAACTGACCGTCGGCGGATATATCAATAATGCTGTAGCAACGACCGATCACCTGATCGTTCTGGGCGGTGCTCTGGAACTCGCGGCAGTGAACAACGGCCTGAAGGGCAAAGATTCGGTCACAATTCTGGACGGCAGAATTACCATTCACAGCGGCAACGACGGAATCAAATCCAACAACGACATTGATGCGGACTGCGGCAATATCGATATTCGCGGCGGTGAAATCAATATCGTCAGTCTCGGCGACGGAATGCACGCTGAAAATGATCTTTCGGTAGAGGATGGCATCATTACGATTTCCGCAGGCGACACGGCTGCTATTGCCTCCGGTGAATCCATACAGTCCTTTGAAAATCTTCCGGATAATATGCGCCGCGGCATGAACGGTAATTGGTTTGAAGCCTTGCAGATAGAAGGAATCACAAAGAAAGATGATGGCAGTATAGCAGTCTCCCGGGAGGCAGCAGAGCAGCTTCTTTCTATGGCAAAAGAATTCTTCGGCAGCTCCGATGTTTCGGTGGAAGATATTACTGCCTGCACTTCTTATGAGTCTCTTATGGAACTTTTCAGCGCGGATATGGATTTCGGCTTTCCCGAAACACCCGACAGGATGGAAGATGGTTTTGCGCCCCAACCCGGTGATACTCCGCCTGACATTCCGAACGGCACAGAACAGGGCGACTTCCCCGGAAACGATGGAGGTATGGGATTCCCCGGTAATCAAGGCGGCATGAACCCGCAGGGCGGGGAAGCACCTCCTGAAATGCCGCAGGGGACGCAACAGGAACGCGGTGGACGCACAGACAGAGGAACCGATAATCAGACCAACCCATCCGGTGATATGCGCGGTCAGGGAGGCATGAGAGGCGACTTCTCGGATATGTTTGACCGGGAATGGAGCTATGGATCCGACTCCGAAGCAAGTACGAAGGGGCTAAAAAGCGGAGGCAATCTCACAGTATCCGGCGGCAGTATTACCGTGAATTCCGTCGATGACTGTATCCACGCAAACGGCAGCATTACCGTGACAGGCGGTACTTTCCGGCTTAGCACGGGTGACGATGGATTCCACGCAGATGATACGCTCACTGTATCGGACGGCGACATTACCGTTTCACAGTCCTATGAGGGACTTGAAGGCCATTTGATTTATCTGAGTGGTGGAAACATTTCTGTCACGGCGTCAGACGACGGTATCAACGCCGGAGGCGGAAGCTCTGCCATGTTTGGAAGAATGTTTGGCACGTCAAGTTCCGGCAATTCGTCCCTTCCTACGCTGAAAATCAGCAGCGGAACACTCTATGTCAATGCGGACGGAGACGGTCTTGATTCCAATGGTGATTTGATTGTTGAAGGCGGAAATATCATCGTGGACGGTCCGACTAACAGCGGAAACGGCGCACTGGATTCCGGTTCCGAAAACGGCGGCAGTATTGTCTGTAACGGCGGTACTATTATTGCCATCGGCGCCTCCGGTATGGCAGAATCTTTTGAGAGCGATTCGGCACAGTGCTCG
>JAZRXJ010000074.1:0-1516 GCA_045600165.1 Clostridia bacterium | reverse complement strand
CTGTCGATCAGGCCACCGCGGCCCACATTGACGAGAACAGCAGTTTTCTTCATCAGGTCCAACCGTCTTCTGTCCAGCAATTTATGCGTCGCCGCCGACTCCGGAAGAGCTCCCACGATGATGTCCGCTTCCGGCAGCGTCTGATCCAGCGCGTCCAGAGTGATCATCCGATCAAAGTTATCCGGGATTTCCCGGGGCGTACGCCAAAGGCCTGTGATCTCACAGCCAAAGGGACGAAAAAGCTTCGCGACAGCTGACCCGATATTGCCCGCGCCAAGAACAAGCAGCTTTTTTCCTACGGGCGTCTCCTGCCAACCTTCATCCACCCATTCACGGGCCCGCTGATGATCCCGATAGAGCGGAAGATGCTTATAGAGAGAAAGAACAGCCCCCAGCACAACTTCCGAGATACTTTGACCAAAGGCACCGGAAAGATTGGTAAGGAGTATCTCCCTTTCACGGAAGACCGGCAAACGGGCGTAGTTATCCGAGCCCGCGAAGGGCAGCTGGACCCAACGCACGTTTCTGGCCCCGATGATCCATTCTTCTTTGGGATTCCCCAAAATAATATCCGCCTTGAGAAGCGTTGCCTCCTCCGGCGCGGCCGAATAAACAAAATGATATCCTTCCAGATCCTCAAACCGGTCAATATGCTCCGGCTTGAACGGCGGTGTCAAAAGAACTTCATATTTTTCAGTCATAAGCATCCCTCCGGATAAGGATTATACAGACGTGTTTACGCTTTAGCAAGAGGAACGATCCCGGACTCCTGTTTCACGTGAAACAAAAAGAGACAAGGCGCAAACCTTGTCTCTTCCGCTCCCCAGGTAGGGCTCGAACCTACAACCCTTCGGTTAACAGCCGAATGCTCTGCCATTGAGCTACTGAGGAATATAGAATCCGGCGGCGACCTACTCTCCCGGGCCGTTACCAGCCAAGTACCATCGGCACTGAAGGGCTTAACTTCTGTGTTCGGTATGGGAACAGGTGGGACCCCTTCGTCATTACCACCGGAAATGGTAACGATTTTCATACGGACCGCGATCCGGCTGTCACGCGGATCCGTTATGCGCTTTCCGATCGATCGTCCTTATCTTCCTCCGACCGGCGCTCGTATTGTACCACCCTGTCGTCCATTCGTCAAGAGGGTGATACCCATCAGGACTTGCGCCCTGACAACTGCACAACTTTCAGATTATCGATTCAAACTGACCTGTTTTTCTGTTCACAATTGATCTCTTTTGTGATCTCGCGTTAAATCAAGCCCTCGACCTATTAGTATCATCAAGCTCAACACATTACTGCGCTTCCACCGATGACCTATCAACCTGGTAGTCTTCCAGGGGTCTTACTTGCTTGCGCAATGGGAGTCTTTTTCTTGAGGTGGGCTTCACGCTTAGATGCCTTCAGCGTTTATCCCATCCGCATTTCGCTTCCCTGCTGTGCCGTTGGCACGACAACAGTTGCACCAGTGATGCGTCCATTCCGGTCCTCTCGTACTAGGAACAGCTCCTCT
>JAZRXJ010000073.1:0-1280 GCA_045600165.1 Clostridia bacterium | reverse complement strand
GCCTCCCGAAACAGCAGCCCCGTCATATCGTTCTTCTCCTTCGTATCTCTGCCGTTGGTGAGCAGATGCAGGAGCGCGGCGTCGGTCTGATTGTATTCGGCGATCGCAAGCAGACAGGCCGCCAAAAAGAACACGTTTTCGGTCAGCGCCCCCAAGTGTTCGGCGATCACCGATTTCGCGGTTCCGATCTGATTTAGAATTGTATTCGATTTGGAGAGTTCCCAGAGGCATGACGGTTCTCGATCGTAGCGGACGTTGATTGGCGTATCATGCGAGACGAAATACTTCTGATAGAAGTCCTTGTAGTACCGCTCCTGCTCCTCGCCCTCATCCCGGAGCCGCGCCTTCTCCTCCTCGCGGAGCATATAATAGTAATAGTCCTTTGGCGGGACGTAGGTCTCATCGCGGTAGCAGCGGCTGATCTGCTCAAAGAGGATCCGCAGGGACGTTCCGTCCGAAATGAGATGATAGTGATCGAAAAAGAGATAGCAGTTTTCTTCCGTCACATAGATCATCCTCCGGTAGAATAAGCCGTCGGACAGATCAAACGGTCTCACGAGGGCATCCTTCAGCTCCAGAAAATCTTCTTCACTGATCTGTTTGGTTCGGAAGATCCGAGTGTTTTCAAACTTTTCCGGCGCATATTTCAGCATCGGTGTAGAATAGGCATCATACCCGATCACCGTGCTGTAGACCGGATGGCTGCGCAGTACCTTGTCGATGGCATTTGCCAGACGCTCGGGCTCGATTCCCGGCTTCATTCGGAACAGCAACGGCAGATTCCACATAACAGAATCCGGAACGAGCTCCTGACATTCCAGAACCGCCTTCAATTCCGAAGGCAAGGACTGCAGCTGTGTCAGTGCCTTTGCGTTCATCTGATCGACGTCCACGTTGATGAGTCCGTAGTTATCTATGTAATAGTCGGATATTCTTCTCGGCGTCCGGTATTTGTAAATATCCGCAGAGTTGATCCCTTTATACCTGCATTCGCTGATCAGCTCCATCGTCGAAAGAGAATCTCCGCCCAGAAGATAAAAGTCATCATGCACGGAGACCTTTTCCGTATGCAGGACTTTGCCGAACAGCTCGCAGAAATGCGCCTCCACCAGATTCCATGGGGCCTCATATTCTTCCCGGAATGCGTCGATCTCCGGCGCTTTCAGCTCTTTTTTGGCGATCTTTCCGTTTTTGTTTTTCGGGTACTCCTCCAATACGACGTAATAAGAGGGGATCATATAATACGGCAGGCAGTCGGAAAGTCTTTCCGTCATTTCCGA
>JAZRXJ010000072.1:0-4381 GCA_045600165.1 Clostridia bacterium | reverse complement strand
ATAACCGAATATCACAAGGAAACCGATAACGATAACAAGCGCCCATGAAACGGACATTCCAAACGAATCGAAAACCTTTCCCACGCAAACCTTTCCCAATGACGTTACGACCTCCACCGAAATCCATAATAACGCGATCATACGCGCGCGAAGCTCTGTCGGAACTCGCTTGGTCAGATATGGCTGCGCTGTAATCGTGTTGATGATTTCTCCGATGGAAAAAACGACAAACGCCGCATAGTAAACATACGCTATTCCCTGAAAGAACAGGATCAGCAGAAAACCGATCAGTTCAAAACCGGTTCCGAGCATCATGCGCCGCAAGGAGGCGAATCCCGCGAACATCGTTGTAATGGCGGCGGTTAAAGCTGCCACCGTTATCGCGTTGATTGACAAAAGAGTGCCATAAATCATTGTGCCTGTTTCACCATGTACCTGCTGCAGGGTGATCGGGAGAAGATAACTGACCATATAGTAAAATGACATTCCCACGGAAAACACAAGGAAAAACCCGAGAATCAGACGGTTATTCCGCAGAAATCCGAGGATGTTCTGCATTTCCGGATTCTTTTCAGGACCGCGTTGGGATTCTGCCGATGGATACGGATCCCGTGTCGCGGCAAAAAAGACGCCGACCGATACAAGTTCAACGATGCCGCTGATGATAAACAGCATATTCATGTGACTGTTTAGAAGGAATCCGCCCAGAATAGGGGCGATGATAACGCCCAGATTCATGCACAGGTATTGCAAAGAATATGCGCCATCGCGTTGCTCGGGTGCACTGAAATCTGCGATCAGGGAACTGTGAATCGGTGTTTCAGTCGTTTGCAAAACGCTTCCGAAAAGGTACAACAGAAGCGTCGTTCCGGAAAAGCCCAGATATCCGCTGAGAATATAAGATATCCCCGAGATAGTATCTAAGGCGAGCACCAAAACTCGCTTATTAAACTTATCTGCCGCCCATCCGCCCAAATACCGCATGGGAAGCGAAATCAGCGTGGTTACCAAAAGATACAAGGCAATATTTTCTGCGCTCATGCCCAACTTTGCCGAAAGGATAATTGTAAGCAGCGGTGCCGCCATTGCGCCGGCATTATCTATGAACGAACAAAGCGCCAATACATATACTTCTTTTCTGAATCCCTTATACGAAGACAGCATTTTCATGAAACATTACCTTCTGACAGATATTGAAATCATATTTATGCGGCATTGCCCTAACAGATCACCGTTCCGTTTTAGATGTTATATCTGATAGCCTCAAAAGTCAATGTTTTTGTAGCTCCACGTGGTGTTTTCCGATAATGTCCATTGACCGCATATACGCGTTATGGTAAAATTCATTGAGATTGAATGTGTGGAGATGGAGAATGGAGAATATCATCATTGTGGACGCCTTGTCCACCGGTAAAAACTATATTTCAGATATAATCAAGCGTGGCTATCAGCCTGTGGTGCTGGAAACACGGATACTGCTTCAGGATGAATCGAATCCGGCGGCGGAAATAGCGTATAAGAAAATTCGGGCGAAATACGCAAACCGCGCTCTGTGTATTCGGGAACAGGAAAAATACGAAGATACGCTGGAGCAGATTCGCCAACTGCGCCCCCTTCTGGTTCTGCCCGGCTCGGAAAGCGGTGTGCCTCTGGCGATCCGTCTTGCAGATGATCTTGGTCTGAAGGGGAATCCCTATGAACGACTCCCGTATTATGTAAAAAAACAGAAAATGCAGGAGGCGCTGGCGGAACACGGTCTGCGTTCCATCAAAGGGGTTGTCGTTTACACCGTGGACGAGGCGCTGAAGTTTTACCGTAATGAACATCTCAACGGCTGTGTGATAAAGCCTGTGCGCGGCGCTTCCTCCGTTGGCGTTCATCTGTGCGACAGCGAGGAAGAAATGTGCGCAGCGCTGGAACAGGAGCTGGGCGTAATCAATGAATACGCGGAAAGCTATGAGGGTGTCTGCATACAGGAGCGCATTCGGGGGCGTGAATATATCGTAAACACCGTATCCTATGACGGCGTACATCGGCTCTCCTCTATCTTGTACTACGGAAAGAAGAAGGTGGAGGGCGGCGGAAATGTCTATGATTATGCGCGTACCCAGAACCGACTCGAAACGGGCGAAACCCGGTTGGTTCGCTATGCCTTTGATACGTTGGACGCAATCGGCATCCGATATGGCGCGGTACATGGCGAATACATGGTAGATGAAAAAGGTCCGGTACTCATTGAAGTCAACTGCCGCGTTATGGGCGGAGGAATCTCGAGCTCCTTCCTTGATCGCATTTGGGATCACCATGAAACCGATAATGTGCTTGATACGTATTTGAACCCTGATTGGCATGATTCGGCGATCAATGTACCCTATCGCGCACAGGAATACGGTGGAATAAAATACCTCGTCATTCCCGAAGATATGCAGGCGGCTTCCGCGCCGATCATGAGCATCGTCCGGCGGCTGCGGAGTTTTCATGCTGCGTCTCTTGGGAATATCGCAGCCGGATTTTTCCCCCGCACGGTTGATATGGATACTGTCGGCGGCTTGGTCTATCTGGCGCATAAGGAAGAACAGGTTCTGCTGCATGATCTGGAATTCCTGCGCAGGACGGAAATGAAATACTGCGACATGCTCCTTCGACGGGACAATTCCCTGTCTCTGACACCTCCGGATCGCACGGATACCGTAACGGAAGTGCTGCAAAGCTGCGTCTGCAGCCGAAGCGTGCTGGTGGTCACCAACGATCCAACGTTGGAAGCGCCTGCCATGGTCGTTCAGGAAGAAGAACTGAGCAAGGCGCTTTCGGGTTACAACTGGGGAGTACTGGATCTGAATTACCGTTCGAATGAGGATATCGAAACGATAATCGAAACCTTTTACGAACTGGCTGCTCATGTGCGTAAGGGAGGACATATCATTGTGCCGGAGCGCACATGGTGGCATTTACCCTGTGGAATGGAATCAGTGGAAATTCTCTGCGAAGCCGCCGGACTGCGTATAGAAGCGCCAACCTATCAGACGAGCCGCATCGTCATGATTACCGTGGAGTAAGCGATTTCTTTTGAGAACGGGAGAGAAACCATGTCGGTTTCTCTCCCGTTCTGCGATTTCAGTTCACAATGATTACGCGATGTCTGCGTAGGTCCAGATCACATCGCCGGTGGGCAGGATGATCAGATCGCTGACAGCGGGCTTGAGCATATAGGGATTGGTAGAAAAATACATGGGTGAAACGGCACCGGTCGCCATCAGGATCTTTTCAGCCTGCGCGCATTTTGCGGCACGCTCGGCAGGATCTTGACAGGCTTTGATTTCATTCACCAGACTGTCATAGCACTCCGCCCATGTCTGATCACCGTCTGATCCCCAGTAAGCGCCTAAGCCGGCATCCTTGGTCATCTCGGTGAAACGAGTATAGCTGCCCGCGTCACGTCCCAGACGCGCATAGTTGCTGCCGTTGCTTATAAAGATCTCAAGGAAGTTGACGCAGTCGTCAAAATCAGCGCCCCAGCTCATGCAGGTAGCTTCCGCGTCGCCCTCGCTGAACTTGACCTGGAGGGTGGCAAATGCTTCCTGATTGATGGTACCGATGATGCCGAAGCGGTTCCAGATTTCCTGGATATACTGCATGATGGCGGCATTCGCACCGCGTTCAAAGTAAGACATCTCAATCGTCGGGAAATCCGTGAACGCGATATCGCCGCCTTCAATAGAACCGGTATATGCGTAACCCAGATCAATGAGGATGTTCAGTGCTTCCACCTGATCCTCAGTCAGATCGGCATTGACGGCGCTTTCAGCGGCGGTACCGGTATACCATGATCCGTAGCCTTCAGCGGCGCGGACGTCGCTGTTCAGACCGTCCGACAGACCTGCGGGGAAGAAACCGATGGCGGGCGCCTGACCGCCCATGATCACATAGTCCACCAGCTCCTGACGGTTGACGAGCATACCCAGTGCGCGGCGGGCATTGCTCTGCTCCTGCACGGTCAGTGTCTTGTCCACAGGAGAGATATCCGTATGGACGTTGAACAGCAGATACCATATGCCCAGAGAAGGACCCATGACCAGTTCACCGGGATATGCGGTATCCACGCGACTATACTCAACGGGATCAATGGAGCCGATGAAGTGTGCATTGCCGCTTTCATACGCGGTCAGGATCGCCACATTATCTTCGCTCAGCCAGCAGTTCGTGCCATCCAGCTTCACGGCATCGGCATTCCAGTAGTAGGGGTTACGCTCAAAAGCGATCACATTGTCTACGGCGTATTTGGTCATACGGAAGGGACCGGTGCCGACGTAAGTCTCGGGTTTGGTCGCCCAGATACCTTCGTTGTCCGCCAGTTCAACCTTGACGGGATAGAAGGTGGGAA
>JAZRXJ010000071.1:0-123695 GCA_045600165.1 Clostridia bacterium | reverse complement strand
TTTCCTTAACGAGATTCAGTGCAGGCCGTTCAAGAAGATCGTTCAGACAGTGACGACTCTGCCGAACTTCATCAGCTGGGTCTTGGTATTCTCCTGTGCGTTCAACCTGTTCTCCGCCACAGGCGCAGTCAATACCTTACTGTTGGAAATGGGATGGATTGACAAGCCAATCGCATTTCTGAAATCGACGGACAATATTTACTTCCGTCAATGGCTGTGGCTGACCTGGAAGAATGCCGGCTGGGCTTCCATCATGTATCTGGCGGCCATCACCGGCATCGACGAGCAAATGTACGAGGCAGCCAGAGTCGATGGCGCCACACGGATGCAGATCATCTGGCACATTACCATCCCGAGCCTGCTGCCCACCTATTTCGTCCTGCTGATGCTGAACCTGGCCAACTTCCTGAGCAACGGCATGGAGCAGTTCTACGTCTTCATGAACGAGTTCAACCGTGACTACATCGAAGTACTCGACCTGTATGTGTACAATCTGGCCAACAGTGGCAGAGGCATGTACCCCCTGTCCACCGCCATCAGTATTCTGAAGAGCGTTGTCAGTGTCGTGCTTCTGGTGGTCAGCAATACGCTGTCCAAAGTCGTCCGTGGTGAAGGCTTCATTTGATGCCGGAAGACGAAAGCAGTATGGGAGGGTTCCGCTGTGACTAAAGATATTTCCACCATGCAACATAAATCAACCAGGATCAGAACCAGTGTGGGCGATAAGATGATCTCCGTGATTACCTATATCGTCTATGCGCTGCTGGCGTTCGCCTGTATCTATCCGTTCTATTATCTGATCATCAACTCCATCAGCGACAACAAGCTGAGCGAAGCAAGCAAGATCATTTTCCTGCCCCATGGGATCCATTTCGACAACTACGTACAGGTCATGCTTTTGCCCGACCTGCTGCCCGCCGCGAAAGTCTCCGTGATGAGAACTGTGATCGGCGCGACGCTGACAGTGCTCAGTTCCGCGTTCCTCGGCTTCATGTTCACCCGGGAGACCATGTGGCACCGGAAACTGTGGTACCGTCTGGTGACTGTGACCATGTACATCAACGCCGGTATCATTCCGTGGTTCCTGACCATGAAGATGCTGGGTCTGACGGATAACTTCTGGGGCTACATATTTCCGACAATCATCCAACCCTATTACATCGTTTTGTGTAAGACCTATTGCGAATCTGTTCCTCATGAGCTGCAGGACGCCGGCGAAATAGACGGCGCCGGAACATTGAGAGTCTTCTGGAGCATTATCCTCCCCGTTATCAAACCGATCCTGGCCACCATCGCGGTCTTCGCCGCGGTGACCCAGTGGAACGCGTTCCAGGATACCGTGCTCCTGATGACCAAGAGTCAGGACAACTATACGCTGCAGTTCATCCTCTGGCGCTACATCAACAGCGCGTCCGCACTGAAGGCGGTCGTGAGCAATGCCGCCGCCAATTCCTCGATGGTTGCGGCTCTGGCCGCGAAGGCCGCGACGGAGACTTCGGTCCGCATGACTGTCACCGTTATCGTCGTTATTCCGATCATGTGTGTGTATCCCTTCTTCCAGCGGTTCTTCACGAAGGGCATCATGATCGGCGCCGTCAAGGGCTGACGGCATTCAAACCGGATGAAAGCAGAGAACTGCTTTACATCATATTAAAAAAGGAGGGAAACTTTATGAAGAAGTTCCTGTCTCTGGTGCTGGCTGTCATCATGGTTATGTCCATGTGTGCCTTCAGTGCCGCGGTAGCTGAAGAAGCTCCCATGCAGATCATCGTCTATGACGAGGCTGCGAACAACCATGGCGTTCAGTCCGGTTGGTTCGGCAAGATCGTTAAGGACAAGTTCAACATCGAACTGAACATCATTGCTCCCCAGCAGGTTGGTAAGGAAGTGTATTACACCCGTCTCGCCGATGGCGACCTGGGCGACATCATCCTCCTGAACAAGTCTGACTTCAAGTCCTGCGTTGAACAGGGCCTGATCAAGGACATTTCCGCTGAGTACGCGAACTCTGTGAATCTGAAGAGATTCGACAATCAGATCCAGGTCTTCAACGCTGATTTCGGCGGAGCCATCTACGGCTTCCCCACCGAAATGACCGACACCTCTCCCACCGACAAGACCGCTGACGCCGCTGACGATCAGCCCATGGTCCGTTGGGATCTGTTCGAAAAGGTCGGTGCTCCCGATGTGGCTAACATGGATGAAATGCTGGATGTGCTGGCCAAGATCCATGAAATCCATCCCACCAACGATGAAGGCGATCCCGCTTACATCTTCTCCCTGTGGGCTGACTGGGACAACAACGACCAGATGATCGGTCCCGCCAACGTGAGCCATATCACCACCTGGTACGGCGAAAAGCTGAAGCAGTCCGCTCTGCTGAAGGCTGACAACACCTTCACCAAGGTGACCGACAAGGATGCTTCCTACTACAAAGTGACCAAGTTCCTCAACAAGGCCTATCAGATGGGTCTGGTTGACCCCGATTCCGGCACGCAGGACTGGAACACCGTTTGCTCCAAGATCCAGACTGGTCGTGTTGACCTGCTTTGGTATGCCTGGCAGCGTGGTTTCTGGAACACCTCCAAAGAACGTCTGGATGCCGGTTCCTATTTCTGCCTCCTGCCCGTGGCGGATCAGCTGTACTACACTGCTGCTGACCCCTACTTCGGAAGCGACCGTGCCTGGGGCGTTGGCTCCAAGGTTGACGATGCCAAGTATGCCAAGATCATGGAATTCCTTGACTGGTATGCCAGCGATGAAAGCCTGATGATCCAGCATTCCGGTCTGGAAGGCTTCAACTATGTTCTGAACGAAGAAGGCAAGCCCGTTGCCGCTGCTTCCAACGCTCTGTCCGATAACCTGACCGTGCCGGATGAATTCGGCGGCGGCGGATACCAGGATGGTTTCAACGCTCTGAACCAGTGGATCGGCGCTTCCATCTGCACACACCAGGGACTGAACGAAATCTTCGCTTCCAGCTACTGGTCCACTGCTGATCCCACCTACACCGCCGGTTGGCAGGCTCGCTACGGCGCCAAGGATGGTATCGACTACATGAAGCAGCATGATCAGCTGCTGGCCAGCCCCAGCGTGCCCTTCGTGCCCGCTGCTGACACCGCTGACATCGAACTGATCCGTGCCGACGTGAAGGATTCCCTGACCAAGTATACCTGGCAGATGTTCTTCGCTGAAGACGACGCGGCCTTCGAAGCTCTGTGGGACGCCATGGTTGAAGAAATCGAAGCTTACGGCTACGATACTCTGTACAACTGGGATGTTTCCGTCTATCAGCCCGAAGTCGACGCCAAGATCGAAGCGATCAACGCCGCTAAGTAATTTCCATCAGTTTTCTCGGGCACCCCTTCGGGGGTGCCTTTTTTCACCTTCGGTGAAGTGAAAAATGAAAAGTGAAGAATGATCAATTGAAGTTACTCAGGATTGCCTGATATAAAGAAATAACAGGAGAACACAACATGAAACAGGTCATTTTACTGGGAGATTCGGTCCGGATGCAGTGTCAGCCGGCGGTCGCAGAATTGCTGAAAGAAGTGGCAGAAGTGCACGGACCGGAAGAAAACGGCCGCTGGTCAGGTTATACTCTGAATTCACTCCGGTTCTGGCTGCCGCAGATGCCCTCGCCGGATTTGGTACAGTGGAACTGCGGACTTTGGGATATGGGGGATGACTATCATGAGGGCCGTCACTTCATGCCTCCTGAACTGTACGAAGAGACCTGCCACCGGATCTGCCGGATCCTGCGTCAGGAAACAGGGAAACCCGATCTGCCGATCGTGATCGCCACCACAACGCCCACCTTGATACCTGACCACGCGGAGATCGGGATCTACAATGACATTCTGAAAAAAGTCGCGAAGGAAGAAAACGCGGTCATCAATGATCTATATTCAGTGGTAGCCGGACATGAACCGGAAATGATCGGAGAGGACCGGATTCATCTGACACCGGCCGGTGTACAGGCAGTGGCCGCCCGGACAGCCGATGTGCTGAGAAAACAACTGAACAGGTGAAAGACAATCCCGACGGATCGTATTCCGCCGGGATTTGTGTTGGTTGGAAGCAGCAATTCAACTGATTAATGTTTTCTTTTGTAAACAATCTGATGCTATAATCAATGATCAGCACCATGTCCAAGTCTTTCGTAGCACGGAAGGATATGTCCTGTTCCTCAAAGGAGATACTGCAGGCAGCACCGCCGATAAGGACATACTGATCTGCATATTCTTTGTAGTATTCCTGAAAAACATCAATCCCTTTTACCATACGTATTCCTCCAACATTTCATTCACGGACGTTTCAATGCGGGGGTCTGATCTATCTTCATCAGTCAACATCAGGGTGATGGAGAGTGGGTCAATCGCATTGCGTTTGTCAAAGGGCAGGATATATCCAACCTCTTGCGCGATGCATACAGGCTGCTCCATAGCCGGTACCTGCTGCCACGCGGCGATGTTCAGCTCCTTTATCTGTTTCTTTTCAAAAGCAACAGTGGGATATGAATTGTCAGCCAGCATGGAGTATTCTGCCAGGGCAGAGATGCCGCTTGCGGGCAACCAAACCTGCGGCACTTCGGACAGGCGAAAGGTCCGGATAACAGGATTCCGAAGCACCGGCTTGATTATCTGCCACATGTTTTTTTTATCCGGATCGGCATACAGTTTTCTTGCTCGACTCTTCACCCGCAGGATCGGCAACTCCAGCACTTCGATTTCGTCAAAGCATCGGGTAATGGTCATTTTCGATACCTGCATGGCTTCAGCAGCTTGGCTTACACTTACACCGTTCCAGGACTCATACAATGCTGTCAAAAGAAGCCTTTGAGTTGCGAAAGATATTTGGGCGCATGGCTTCAGCTGACGATTATCCTGCGAATTGAGCAGTATGCCCATGAATGGAAGGTACAGCTGACGGCCTTCCCATACAAACGGGATGCCCTCCTGCAGCAAGATGTCCTTGGCATAGTAGTTCAGCGTCTGCATATACAGCGCGCATGGCATATCCCACTTCTGCGCGACCAGCCGATAGCACTTACGGAGCCACGGTAAGGGCATATTCTCTTTCGGCACGATCAGCAGGCATTGCTGTCCGTCAACGCTCAGTATATACATGTCGATCTCGCTGCGATAGGCCAGCGGAAGCCTGGATTTATCAGCATAAGCTGTCACTTGAATCTCCCGATGAAGCACCATTTCCAGAAACTTTTTCATTAATGTCACTCCGTTTTTTGAACTGATTTGAATTGTAACATAAAATAAGTTACAAGTCAAATATCATCACCGCAAAAAGACGATTTCTTTTTGGTTACGATTTATGCGTTTACATTTTGCAAGGGCCCTCCTAATGTTCCCTGGAGCAGATCACAATATTGTTTTTTACTTAACAGCTATACTGCAGTTTTTGCGACGACTGAATCTCTGGTCAGTCTCTCTTTTTCAGATGGCGCCACACGGTGGATTCAGATACCGGCCGGAGTGAGGGCGGTGGCCTCCCGGACAACCGATGTGCTGAGAAAACAACTGAACAGGTGAACGGACGAAACCCGACAGATATCATATCCGCCGGGTTTCGTGACATATGAGAGTTTATGTTTATTGATGATTGCTTTTGCTTCTGTACCCAATCTGATCCCGGATATCATCCATGGCTTTTTCATAGAACAGTATCATGTTTATCAACTTGTGAGACTGACAGTTATGAAAAAGAAAACATTGCCCCGGGCAGATGCAATGCTTCAGGCAATCGAAGAAATATGTCAGACGACCGGCTCCGGAAGGACACAGACATCCGTCCATTCGCTGCCGGGACAAAGCTCAGCCAGTTCATCCGGGGTCAGACGGACCGCGCTGGCGGCATCACCGCAGGCGGGATAAATGATATCAAAACGTTTCATGGATTCATCCAGAAAGACCCGCACACCGGGTTCGATCCCGAAAGGACAGACACCGCCGGCTTCATGGCCGATGAGTGTTCCGACTTCATCACGGGAAAGCATGGAGGCTTTTTCGTGGAAGACAGCTTTGAATTTGCTGTTGTTCACCTTGGCATCTCCGGCGCAGACGATCATGACCGGCGCGCCGGAAACCTTAAAGGTCAGGGATTTGGCGATCCTGGCCGGCTCGGTGCCGACCGCTTCGGCGGCCAGTTCCACGGTGGCGCTGGAGACAGTGAAAGTCATGATACGGTCCTGAAAACCTTTGGCGGTCAGGTATGCTTTTGCTTTATCGAAACTCATGTGCGAGGACCTTCTTTCATTTAATTTGTTTTATTTTCGCAGAGCGAGAACAGCCTGTCAACGGATGAACGGAAAAAGCACAAAGCGGATGGCAGTTGTTCCATCCGCTTTGCGCTATCAGAGGATAAAGGGATCAGAAGGGATACGCTTCACCCTTGTTGGTGATGAAACGCGGTCCGGTCCGGTCTTCCCGCTTTTCTTCAAACAGCTTACGAAGAATCTCGGCGGCTTCATAGGAGGAGAGGGGAGCCGGGTTGTCCGGCTGACCGTTGGTACGGATCCAGCCGGGATGGACGCAGAAGACATTGATCTGGGGATCGTCCTTCAGGGTGTTGATGATATTCATGGTCCCCATGTTCAGCGCGGCTTTGGCCATGCCGTAATCAATAAGGTTAGTGCGGTAGCAGCGGGTAATGCTGCCAGCCTCGGAAGAGATATTGATGACCAGGGCCGTACCGGCGCTTTTCTTCAGCATCGGATAGAATGCCTTGAACACACGCATGGCGCCTACGGCGGTGACATCCACCGTGTGCGCGATGAGATCGAGATCGGTATCCCAGAAATCCTTGTCACAATCTTTTGAGGTGGTGACTGCGTTATTGATGATCAGGTCCAGATGATCCATCTTTGAAGACAGCTCTTTTTCAGCGGCGGTTACGGATTCGGTACTGCCGATATCCATGATCAGGATCGTCAGACGGTCGGAATACTGTTTCTGAAGCTGTTCGAGTGCTTCCGAGGGTTTACGGACAGTTGCGACGACATTGTCTCCGTTTTCCAGATAGCGGAGGACGAAGTTGTAACCCAGTGCAAAACTGCGGCCGGTACCGGTGATTAGTACGTTTTGGGACATAGGAAAGCCTCCTTTGGAGTTCCGCGACGAAGTCGCGGAGTGATGGGTGATAGGTGATGAGTGATGGGTTTTAGTTACCTGGACAATCCCCTCAGTCACTTCGTGACAGCTCCCCTTGCCTCAAGGGGAGCCTTAGTAAGTGGATGCTACGCGACAACGGAATAACTCCTTCAGTCAGCGCAAGCGCTGACAGCATCTCGTACAGCAAGCTGTACTCGGTCAGCTTCGTCATAGTCGTATTGCTGCACTGACGTTTGCAATACTCGTTGACTCAGCAGGCTTCCGATTCGCTTTCGACTTCGTCGAATAGCCTTCCACGACTTTCGCAAGCGAGAAGTCGCTCCAGGCCCCCGCGTTTTCGTAAACGAGAAACGCTCGGTTCCACTGGACTAACGTTCATCTCCGCCCCTCAAAGAGGGAGCCTTAGTTAGTGGGTGCTTCGCGACAGCCCTTGGATGAATCCCCTCAGTCACTTCGTGACAGCTGTCTCGCTTCGCTCGGTCAAGTTCGCAATAGTCGTGCGAGGATCGCATTCCTTTGCTCACTACGCCTTCTCCCGCTTTCGTCTTCGACGAACAGCCCACTGGGCTGTCACGGGATACGGCGCCTTGTAGAACAAGGGGAGCCTTAGTAAGTGGATGCTACGCGACGGCCCTTGGATGAATCCCCTCAGTCACTTCGTGACAGCTCCCCTTGCCTCAAGGGGAGCCTTAGTAAGTGGATACTTCGCGCCTGCTCCACAAGCGAGAAAGCCGAGATCAAGGTGAAAAGAAGAAGGTTTGAAGTGATCAGCGAGTGAACTGAGAAATGAATTTCCAGGCGTTTTCACAGGTGTGATGCCGGCATTCATGAATCTGACCGCTGACACTGGCGAAGGCGGTACGGCAGATGCCGTCCTCGCTGTCGTAGTAACGGACGGTGAGGGTGCTGCCGCGGGATTCGTCGAAAATCTTCTCCTCACGGTCGCCGGGGGTTCCCATGACGGGATCCTTCCAGTCAGCTTTGCCCGCGTAATTCGGATCGAATTTTGCTTTGAGGCGGTTGACTTCCGCGGCGTAAACCACACGCTCCAGCGCGGAATCCGCCTGGAAGGGCAGTTCGGGCAGATGAGAGTTTTCTCCGCCGGAGTAGAAGAGCGGGACCGGGACATCCTCATTCAGACGAAGCGGGACTTTCGGCGCGAAAGGATTGTTCCGGACAGGGAAGAGCGCGCTGGCGGGAGCCAGACCGGCAAAGACTTCCGGATACTGCTGGAACATGTCCCAGGTCTTGCCGCTGCCCATGGAGAAACCGGTGGCATAGATCCGGTGTTCATCAATGTTATAGCGTTTCTTCAGTTCTTCCAGCATCTGGATCGCTTCGGACGCGGGGATATCCTGGTGATTTTCCAGAGAAACGAACAGGAAGCCGTAACGATGGGCAATCTCATACCAGCCGGCAACAAAGGTGAGATACATGGAGGAATCCCCGCCGCCGTGGAAGCCCAGCAGAAGAGGAGCCGGTCCCTTGTCAAAGAGGTCTTTGTTGTAGTAGGCGAAATATCCGGCTTTATGTTCTTCGGTCCCTTTATATCGTCCGAAATTTTCGAGCGCTGTCTTCACAGTGATGACACCGGCTTCTTCCGTCATATCCATGGCGTCAAAGTCGGGTTCATATTCCATTTTGCCGCACCACATTTTGAACTTGCGGACAAAGGCTTTGAAATCCGCCGGATAGTCCGCGGTCTCTTTGACCAGCAGATTTTCGCATCCGGCGAAAGCGGCATTGACGGTATCGGAATTGCCGACGCTCAGGATACCGATATCTTTCCGTTCGGGTGCCGGGATCACGCTGAGGTTTTCCATGGAACACATGGCGGGGGTGATCTCACCGGGTCCCCAGAGGTATTCGCCATGAACTGTCTTCAGCAGATTCCGGGCGACATAGTCCGCGGACGCGCCATAGCTGTAGATATCCGCATGGAAGATCGCGCCGCGGATAAAATGGCCCTTGAATTCACGGGTGAAGAAATCCGTAATCTCCACCAGTCCGTCCTTGTAGTAGGGGTTCATTTTAATCTCGGAGATCAGGGAGACATACAGATCCTGAGTCGCGTTTTTCCAGCCGCCTTCACAGGTCGGATAAACGAACAGCACAGTCGAGTCCACAGAAGCGGCAATACCGGCCAGACCGCTCTGCTCCGCGAAAGCAACAGCCTCGTCCATGGTCTTCCGTTCTTCTTCAAAGACCAGCAGCAGGGGAGCGCGGAAACCGTAGTTGACGCTTTCACTGTCAATATTGTTCTTGGGTAAATATACTTTCAGGAAAAACTGATCAAATTCGTGTTCCCAGGTCCTTCCGCCGTCCGCATGGATCGTGACGGTGGGTCTTTTCATCATGGCCATAACGGGTTTCCTCCTTCAGATATATCAGGTTTCAATATATATGAATCAATTATAGCATGACAGATATGCATATGGAAAAGACGCAACTTTCCAGAAAAACGGTCAAAAATCAAAGATACCTCCGTCCAGCGCGCTGCGGGCCGCCAGAATATACCGGGCTGTATCCAGAGGATCTGTTCCGTTCCGGGGAGCGGTCGAGCCAAGTTCCACGGGACACTCACGATACCCGTGGAGCGAAGTGCTCATGCTGCCCCTGCCGCCCGTCACGGAAGCCAGGACAGTCGGATAATCCATACTGGTGCGGACCGGAAGCAAAGCAATCATGGATACCCGGTCTTCATCACTGACGGTCTCCGTGACTTCACCGCGCATCAGATGAATATCGCTCATGACTTTACCGACACAGTCCGCGGGAATCAGGAGCCGGCATTCCAGGATCGGTTCCAGCAGGACGGAACCGGCCCGCTGCAGTCCGTCCTGGATCCCCATGGGGGTTGCCACAATGAAGTCCAGAGGATGCGTGTGAAACTGATGATGATTTCCACCGGTGAGCGTGATCTTCAGATCCGTGACCTGCCAGCCGAGACGTCCCTGCTTCAGCGCCAGCGGGAGAGCCTGTTCCACCTGATGCTGATAGCGCGGCAGGATATCCTTGACGGGAACGACTGAAGAGAAAGTCACTCCGCTTCCGCGGGGACCGGGCTCCAGATCGAATTCCATAATGGCCCAGCAGGGCTTCGGCATGGTATAGGCTACAAAACCGGCTGCTTTCCGGGCAATGGTTTCCCGGTAGATGACGGTGGGATCTCCGAAAGTCACGGTCAGGTCAAAGCGGTTCTTCAGCAGTTCCGTCAGGATCTCCAGCTGGATCTTTCCCATGACGCGAAGATGCAGCTCATTGGTCGTACGGATGTATTCCGCGTTCAGCAGCGGATCCTCCGAAGACAAAACAGTACAAGCCTCCCGGAGCCCCTGCATCTGTTCCGGTTTTTCAGGAAGTACCTGGACCGTGATCAGCGGAGTACGGAACAGCCCGGACTCGATCCTGCGTGGAAGGAGCTCGCGATTACCGAAAACATGACCGATGGGGGTATCGCCCAGCCCGTATACGATTCCGACTTCACCGGCAGACAGCATTCCCGCGTCTTCTCCGGAAACTGTCCGGATCTGGGTGATCTTTTTCTGGACAATCCGTTCCTCACCGGAAACCGGATCGGGTTCTCCCGGAAAGTCCAGTGCTTCCCGGTTCTTCAGACAACCGCCGAACAGACGTATCCAGAGACCGCGTCCCATGATCCGGTCGTTCGCCGCGGCAAAAGCAACGCCGCACAATTCAGATGAATCGGAGGGGGAAGGAAGCAATTCCACCACAGCGTCCAGCAGTCCGGTGATCCCTTCATCATTCAGGGCAGATCCTTTCAGGACCGGATGGATCTGACCGGAGGATGAAAGCCGGACCAGATGCGCCCGGATCTCCGCCATCGGAATATCCTGACCGGAAAGCCAGGCTTCCATCAGCTGATCATCGGTTCCGCAGATGAATTCCGTGACTGTGTCCGGATCCCAAAGCGGCACGACATCATCAGCCAGATGCTTACGGATCGCTTTCAGAGTTCCGGGGATATCGGCGTTGGGACGGTCGGTCTTGTTCAAAAAGATCAGGAAAGGAAGACGCTGCTGCCGAAGGGCACGGAAGAGGACTTCCGTCTGCGGCTGAACACCTTCCGCCGCGTCAATGACCAATACTGCACCGTCAAGCGCCCAGAAGGAACGCTCGACCTCGGCGGAAAAGTCCATATGGCCGGGGGTGTCGATCAGATTGATCAGGGTATCTTTCCAGTGAACAGCCACGCAGGTGGCTTTAACAGAGATTCCGCGGCGCTGTTCCACGGGGAGGTTATCCGTATGCGCGGTACCGTTGTCGACCCGTCCGGCCTGCTTTACAGAACCCGAATGCACCAGAATCTGCTCGGAAAGAGTTGTCTTCCCGGCATCCACGTGGGCAAAGATCCCGATATTCCGGATCGCTTTCATGCAGAACTCCTTTTCGGCCGTCACCGGTCGCGATGAATTGTATTTCTGATTCTCAATATATCATCCAAACCAGGGATTGACAAGGAAGGAAACGGAATTCGCCTTGAGAAGGGGTGATTTTGCTTTGCGAAGGGCTGATTTAGCCTTGCGAATGGCAGAGGAGTTTACTATAATTGAAGCAACCCAAATGACATGTGACATATATTCAACTGAATCATTTCCAAAGAGATGCTGAAGAAGAGAGGCTGAAAATGATGAAACAGCTATATACATGGGACCGTTATGTGATGGGTACCTGCTATTATCCGGAACACTGGCCGGAAGAACTGTGGGCAGACGATCTGGACAGAATGCTCCGTGTCGGGATCACTCAGATCCGGATCGGTGAATTTGCCTGGAACAAGGTGGAACCGGAAGAAGGCCGGTTCACGGACGAATTCTTCAGGCGTTTTCTGGATCTGTGCGCCGAAAAAGGGATGAAGGTGATCTTCGGTACACCGACCGCGACCCCGCCCGCGTGGCTGACGGAAAAATATCCGGAAGTGCTGAACGCCCGTCCGGACGGAGTGCTTTACCGTCACGGCTGCCGCAGACACTACAACTATAATTCTCCCAAATACCGGGAGCTTTCGGCAAGGATCACGGAATACATAGGAAAAGCTTACGGTCAGCATCCCGCCATCGTTGGATGGCAGATCGACAATGAACTGAACTGCGAAACAGATGAGTTCCATTCGGAAGCGGATGACCGGGCTTTCAGACAGTATCTGAAAGATAAGTTCGGTACGCTGGATGCTTTGAACGAGGCCATGGGGACCGTGTTCTGGAACGAAACCTATACGGACTGGAATGAGGTCCATCTGCCGCGCGTCACGGTGAGTAACGGACCCAATCCGCATATGATGCTGGAATACAGCCGGTTCATTTCCGAAAGCACGGTCAGCTTCTGCCGGATGCAGGCTGATATTCTGCGCAAATACCTGAAGCCGGGAGATTATATCACGACGAACGGACTGTTCGGCAATGTGGACAATGTCCGGATGACAGAAGAAGCATTGGATAACTATTGCTTTGACTCCTATCCGGACTTCGGATACGCGCTGGGAGAACATCCGGATCCCAAGGATCCGCCGGACCGGTATACCGCCGGGATCCTTTCCGAAGTCAGAGCAATCTGCCCGCACTACGGCATCATGGAACAGCAGAGCGGCGCCAACGGGTGGGTCACCCGGATGGAAGCCCCGTCTCCCCGACCCGGGCAGCTGAACCTGTGGGCCATGCAGAGCGTTGCCTACGGCGCGGACATGGTTTCCTTCTTCCGTTGGCGGACGTGCTGCATCGGAACGGAAATGTACTGGCACGGGATCCTCGATCATGACAACCGGGATAACCGTAAACTGAGGGAAGTCGCGGAGTTCGGGAAGACTCTGCAAAAGATCGGTGAAACGGTCGGCGCGGAATTCGCGGCCGGGTTTGCCGTGGCACGGGACTACGACAATGATTGGGACCTGCGGACGGACACTCGTCACAGGATGGTCGCGCAACGCAGCGCGGAAGGGATTCTGAGAGCTTCGGTCAAAGCCAATATCCCATATGATACTGTGTTTATCGATCACGCGGATGCTGATACGCTGACGAAGTATCCGCTCGTGATCCTGCCGCATGACATGATCGTTACCCCGGAACGGACAGCGCTGCTGAAGCCTTATGTCGAAAACGGCGGGATCCTCCTGATCGGATGCTGCAGCGGAACCAAGGATGTTTACGGACGATGCCTGATCATGCCGGAACCCGGACTGCTGGCGGAACTCACCGGAGCGGATGTGACTGACTTCACCTTTACCTCACCGGCCGAACCGGAAATGACCGCGGAAATCAACGGGAAGACTGTTCCGGCGCCGCTGTTCAACGAGATCCTGCACGCGGAGAACGGGACGAAGGTCCTGGGAACTTATCAGGGAAGCTACTACAAGGGTGAGGCGGCTCTGACAGAACACGCGGTCGGGAAGGGAAAGGTCCTTTACTGGGGCAGTGTGTTTGACGAGGAAACGGCGGCCGCCATTCTGGAACTGCTGGGCATTCAGCCGCCAACCGCGGAGATCGCGGAGGCTGAGGACGGAGTGAATCTGGTCCTGCGCCGGAAAGACGGGAAACAATATCTGTTCGCGCTCAATTATATGGCGGAGGAACGGAAGGTACGGCTGAAGGCTGCGGGTGAAGTGCTGACCGGAGCGGATTTGGACGGGAATGTACTGGTGCTCCCGGCGTATGGGACCGCAGTAGTGAGAATTGAATAAATAATATGCCAAGAGCTTGTCTCAAATGAGGCAAGCTCTTGGCGTTAATGAAATCCCCTCAGTCACTTCGTGACAGCTGGTCTCACTGCGTTCGGTCAAATTCGCAATAGTTGAGCAAGGCACTCTCGTGCCATGCTCGCCTTTGCTCATTACGCTTTCTCCCGTTTTCGTCTTCGACGAACAGCCCACTGGGCTGTCACGGGATACGGCGCCTTGTAGAACAAGGGGAGCCTTAGTTTGTGGGCGCTTCGCGCCGGTATATTGCGACAATGTTGCGGAGGGAACTATTCAGCGTATTGTATCTCAATAGTGACAGGAATTTCTGGTTCAAAGGGGCAGTCGGTACGGTTGCCGGACATGAGGGCTTCATGACCGTTGATCAGAATCCTGGCTCCGGGACGGGAGCAGCGAAGAGAGAGTGTCTGTGCTTTCCGGGAGGTCAGGACAGCTTTCAGACCGTTCTGATCCCAGGTCATTTCCTCCAGTTTGGCAAAGGTATAGAGCCAGATGCCGTGGATGGAGCCGGCCGGCAGACATTCCGGCATGGCGGGAAGGAACTCAACGATCCCGGGCGCGCTGAAGACAGCCATTTCAATCAGGAAAGCGGGGACAGCGCCCTGCAGATCCGGGAAAACACCGCGATAGGGGAAATGACTGGTCTGCAGTGTGCGGCGGACAAAACCGTGATTCAGCAACTGAGAGAAGTTCTGGAGCATTTCCTCCTGATCCTTCAGACGAATGGCGGTCAAGGTCCGATGAATGATCCCGTGGGCGGAATCGTCCTGCTGACCGCGCTTGCAGTTAGAGATCCGGATGGCTTCCGCCAGCTCCGGTTCCGTTTCCGGGGTGATCAGACGCCCAGGCCATACATCGTAATGATGGGATACATGACGGTGATTGTAATTTTCTTCGATATCCGGCCACGCCCATTCCTTCAGTCCGCCTTCTTCATCCAGCAGATAGGTGGGCAGGGAAGCCAGCTGCTCCTCCCAGTGAGGGATCATTTCCTCGCGGATGCCAAGGGTACGGCAGCCGTCGATCAGGTTGGTCAGGATCTCGCGGCAGATGGCGATATCCATGACGGAATTGATCCGGGTCGGATGAATATCCTTACAGGTCACGGTTTCATATCCGGGGTTGGGCGTCGGATTTTCCGGAGAGAAAGAAGGATAGAAGATCACTTTTCCGTCCGGACCACGATCACAGGCGTAATCTTCAAAGAAGAGAGCCATTTCCTCGTAAGCGGGCAGGACACGGGTCCGCAGGAATTCCTTGTCCCCGGTCACCAGCCAGTAACCCCAAAGCTCGTTCCAGATCCAGCCAAGACAGCCGGTCCAGCAGTAATGGGGATAGGTCCGGGAGAAGTGATAGAACAATCCGGAATCCGGATCGCAGTGCACGCTGGCCAGAAGTCCGCGGGCATTGAAAAGACGTCTCGCGTTGATCCGGAAATCATCGAATTTACTTTCGTAATACCGGAAATAGACATCCATCTCATCAAACAGCCCGGTATTGTTGCCGGCACATACCTGCAGATTGGTATTGATGTTATGCTGCCCGGTCATGGGAGGGTAAGTTCCGGTCTCATAGATCTGGAAGAAGCGTCCCATATCATACAGTTTTTCCAGGATCGCAGGATCCAGACTGTTACGGCTGTGAACGCGGCGAAGGAGTTCCTCTCCGGAAAGCAGACGGTCTTCCGCACTGCAGAGGGAAATACCGGAACGGTTCATTTTTTCACCGATGATCCGGTCGTTGTCAGTAAGCAGACTGTCAAAATCAAAGGGCAGGGCATTCAGCTCATCCTGAACCGCGGAGGCAAGATCAAAGGAAAAACCGCTCTCAAATTTGACAATCTTCGCGAGGACATACAGCGAGGAGCCGCCTTTCAGTGACCATGTGTTTCCGCTGTGAGAAATTTCTCCACCCTCCGGAATGAAACGGATGGCGGCAACATACCCCTTCTGTCCGAACTCCGGATTATAGGCCCAGGCAAGAAGTATGCCAGTGTCTGTAATCTCCAGATCGTGACTGCTTCCAGGGAAGGGCTGGGTAAGGAAGTCATAGCCGGACAGGATGGAACGTCCGGGCAGGTCAATGACAACATCCAGGTCCAGCTTGCCGGCAGGCGCGGAGAACCGGTTGACGGTGATGTTTTCCGTACAGGAAGCAAAGGAATCGGTCCTGAAGGAACCATGATCATCGGACCAGACGGAGGAAATCATGCCGTTACCCATATTCAGCCAACGGAGATAATCCCGGGTCTCCTTACCCGCGGGACGGCGGAAGGTAAGCCAGAACGCGGTATGCAGACGCGGGGAACCTTCCGGATACACGATCCGGTTGCTGAAATTCATATACTTTTCAAACCCGGCGTCCTTCTGGGCCTGATCGATCAGCGCATCGATCTTATCATGCCGCTTCTGCAGAAGGAGTTCACGGATCTTTGGCATGAACGGACGCAGATCCGGGGGAAGGGGTGTTTCCTTCCACTTGGGTTCAGAAAGCGTATCGAGCGTATACGCCATCTCGTCATCATACGGACGGCCGGAAACCTGCAGGCGCAGAAAACCGTTCCCGGTGATGAAATCATCCGACGGTTCGGAAGAGGGACTGCAGGAACAGATATTCTTTTCGGGAAGCAGGTCAGCTCTTCTGCCGACCGGGATAAAGGGAATCTCCGCTTTCTTTTCCACAAAATCGATTTTCATGTCAGGATCCTTTCCGCTTACAGGTGATGCAATTATCCACGCGTTTACCGAGATTATACATCGAAGCCCGTGGGGAAGCAAAAGAAAATAAATTATATACTTTGAAAAATACAACAGATATAATATATATGGTTCCCATTACAGCCGCGGGAAGGATCCCGCGGGAGGGAACGTTATATGACCGGGTACAGTCCCGGAAAACAATGAAAAAAGGAGTAAAGATAAAATGAAAACTACCAGAAAATTGATTGCTGTACTGCTTTGCACAGTACTTTGCTGCCTGATGGCGGTCAGCTACGCGGAAAGCGAGATCTCTGTTAACGGAACCGGTGAAACTTATATCTCCGCGGATACGGTTTATATCACGCTGGGTGTACAGACCCGCCAGACCAATGTGCGTGAAGCGCAGAGCAGCGTGAACGAGAAAATCAAGGCGGTCCGTGAAGCCATTATCGCCATGGGGATCCCGGAGGAAGACATCAATACGGATCAGCTGAATATTTATATGTATACCGAGTTCACTGATGCCGGTGAGGAACGGATCGTATACCATGTTTCATCCATGCTGACGATCCGGAGCGATGACGTCACTGCCGCGGGAAGCATTATTGATACCGCGTTCGCGGAAGGCGCCAATACACTGGACGGAGTTCGCTTTACCGCGGCCGATACCGAAGAAGCAGAGAACGCGGCCATCCGGGCAGCGGTTGCCGATGCACGCAGAAAAGCGGACGTGATCGCGGAGGCTTCCGGAATGAAGATCACGGGAATCGATCATGTGACGGAAGGATATGTATCCAGCTTTGACAGTGGAGTGAACAATTTCACCCTCACGCGTGAGGAAGCGAAAGCGAGCGGAGCATCCACTGAGATCCAGGCGGCAAAATTGTGCGTTTCCGCGCAGATCACGGTCGTGTATGAAGCAGAAGAAGCCGGTCAGTAAAATTAACCTGACCGCGGGACCCGACACTGGGTCCTTTTTATTTTGTGTAAAAAGACTGTATACAGGCTGAAAGCTTGACAAACAAAAGAAAAAAGGGGAGAATAATTAAACCTGCGTTTTTGTGGGTGTTGTAAGCATTATGGATGTATCGGCCGGTATGAATGGCGTTGATGCATATATCTGAAAGGAGGATGCCATTTGGGTAAATATATACTCAAACGACTCCTGATCGCGTTTCTGACGGTTTTCGTGGTTGCGACACTGACGTTCTTCCTGATGAACGCGGTTCCTGGCGGCCCCTATGAGGCGGAAAAAGCCATCAGCCCGGCGGCCAAGGCGGCACTGGAAACCAAGTTCGGTCTGAATCAACCGATATTCACGCAGTATTTCACTTATATGAAGAATATCCTGCACGGTGACTTTGGTCCGTCTCTGAAGCAGCGCGGCCGTGAAGTCATTGACATTATCATGAGCAAGTTCCCGGTTTCCGCCGGACTGGGCGGAATCGCCGTGCTCGTTTCCCTGCTGGTCGGAATACCGCTCGGCTGTATCGCGGCTATGCATCGCGGAAAAGCCAGGGACAGCTTTATTATCGTGCTTTCCACGATCGGAATCGCGGTCCCAAGCTTTGTCGTCTGCTCACTGTCCATGTATATCTTCGGTGTCCGGCTGCAATGGTTCCCCACGATCGGACTGACTTCATGGAAGCATTACATCATGCCGGTATTCGCACTGGCTTTTTATCCGACATCCTATATTGTTCGTCTGATGAGATCTTCCATGCTGGACGTTATGGGTCAGGATTATATGAGAAGCGCGCGCGCCAAGGGTGTCACGCCGTTCTTCAGCCTGTTCAAACACGCGCTGAGGAACGCGATCCTTCCCATCGTCACTTATGTCGGCCCCATGATGGCCTACACACTGACCGGTTCCTTCATTATTGAAAAAGTTTTCACGATCCCGGGACTGGGAAGAGAATTTGTCAGCTCCATCACGAACCGCGACTATATGATGATCATGGGAACCACGATCTTCCTGGCAACCCTGATGGTCGTCATCAACGTTCTGGTGGATATCGTATACAAGATCATTGATCCCCGGATCAATCTGAAATGAAAGGAGAGAAGAAGATGTTTAAGAATCCCCTTTCATTCCAGTTCAAGGCTGACGATTTTCTTCCTGCGACTCAGGAAGAAAAGGAAAGCCTCGTGGTCATGCGGAAATCTGTCAGCTTCTGGAAGGACAGTTTCCGCCGCCTTGTTAAGAACAAGGTGGCTATGGTCAGCCTGTTCTTCATCATTGTGATCATGTTCTGCTCCTTTATCGTACCGAGTTTCTATCCCTACTCCTACGAGGAACAGCAGAAGGGCGCCGAAAACCTCAGCCCGTTCGCCTATTCCGCGACGGAACAGGAACGGATCGCTGCCGGCGAGAATGTATTCCCGCATGTATTCGGAACGGACAAGCTCGGACGTGACTACGCGGTGCGTGTCATGGTCGGGAGCCGGATCTCCCTGACGGTCGGTCTGATCGCGGCAGTCATCATTCTGGTCATCGGTTCCCTGTACGGCGCAATCGCGGCATTCTTTGGCGGATGGATCGACATGATCATGATGCGGATCGTGGATATCATCTATACGATCCCCGATGTGCTGCTGATCGTGCTGATCTCCTTCGCACTCAAAAAACCGCTGGAAAACTTGGCCGAAGCTCCTGCGTTCGCATGGATCAATACGGTCGGTCCCAACCTGATCAGTATCTTCATCGTTTTCGCTCTGCTGTACTGGGTCGGAATGGCGCGTATCGTACGCAGCCAGGTCCTGATCCTGCGGGAAAGTGAATATGTGACCGCGGCGAGAGCGCTGGGCGCGAAGAACGGCCGGATCATCCGCAAGCATCTGCTGACCAACTGCATCGGAACCCTGATCGTGACCACCACGCTGCAGATCCCGAGCTCCATCTTTACCGAAAGTTATCTTTCCTTCCTGGGCCTGGGCGTTGCCGCTCCGCTGCCCAGTCTGGGAAGTCTTGCGAGTACCGCGATCAACGGTATGAACACCTATCCTTATCTGCTGATCTTCCCCGCGGTACTGATCAGCCTGATCATTCTCAGCTTTAACCTGTTCGGCGACGGACTTCGGGATGCTTTTGACCCGAAGATGAAGAAGTAAGGGGGGGGCGGCTGTGAAAATGAGCGAATATCTCGTTGAAATCAATAATGAACATCTGTCCTTCTTTACACCTGCCGGCGAAGTCAAGGCACTCAATGATGTCTCCCTGTTCGTGCGCGAAGGGGAAGCACTGGGAATCGTCGGTGAATCCGGATCCGGGAAATCCGTGACCTCCGGAAGCCTGATGGGAATCACACCCGATCCCGGAAAGCTTCTGTCCGGAACGATCGAATTCAACGGTCACCGGATCGACCAGATGACCGAAAAAGAGATGAGAAAGATTCGCGGCAAGGAGATCTCCATGATCTTCCAGGATCCGATGACATCCCTGAACCCTGTATATACCATCGGAAACCAGATCCGCGAAGCCATCCTGCTCCATACGGACAAGACCCGTAAGGAAGCCCAGGAAAGAACGATCGAACTGCTGAAACTGGTCGGGATCAACGAACCCGAAAAACGGGTGAAGCAGTATCCGCATGAGCTTTCCGGTGGAATGCGCCAGCGCGTTATGATTGCCATGGCGCTGGCGTGCGAACCAAAACTGCTGATTGCCGATGAACCCACAACGGCGCTGGATGTGACCATTCAGGCGCAGATCCTGGAACTGATCGACGATCTGCGGAAACGTCTGGGCATGGCGGTGATCCTGATCACACATGATCTGGGTGTTGTATCGGCTTACTGTGACCGGATCGCGGTCATGTATGCCGGTAAAGTGGTCGAATGCGGAACGACAGACGACATATTCTACAATCCCCAGCATGAATATACCAAAGGCCTGTTGGGCAGTGTGCCGAAGCTGAACGAAAAGGAAGCCAGGAGACTGGTTGCCATTGAAGGCACACCGGTGGATATGCTGAATCCGCCCAAGGGATGCCCGTTCGCTCCGAGATGCCCGAAATGCATGAAGATCTGCTTGCAGAGCATGCCGGAATACATGTCCTTCTCGGAAGAACACTATTCCGCCTGCTGGCTTTCCCAGAAAGCCGAATATGAAAAGACGGCCAATTCAACCAATGAGGAAACGGAGGGAAAGTAAAGCATGGACGAAAACAAGAAGCTTGTCGAAGTCGAACATCTGAAGCAATACTTCCCCGTGGCAGGAAAAGGCTTATTCAAGAAGAATTATGTCAAGGCCGTGGATGATGTTTCCTTTTATATCAATAAAGGTGAAACACTCGGTCTGGTGGGCGAATCCGGATGCGGAAAGACGACCACGGGAAGAACGCTGATCCGCCTGATCGAACCCACCTCCGGTAAGATCACCTATGACGGAGAAGTCATCTATGACTCCGAAACCGGAGTAAAAGCCAATATGCTTCCGTACCGGCGGAAAATGCAGATCGTCTTTCAGGACCCGTACGCCAGCCTCGACCCCCGCATGACCGTGGGCGATATCGTCGGGGAAGCCATTGATATCCATAAACTGGCCGCCAACAAAGAGGAACGCCGGGATATCATCATTTCCATGCTGGAGAAGGTCGGCCTGAACTCCGAACATGCCAACCGTTATCCGCATGAATTTTCCGGCGGACAGAGACAGCGCGTCGGTATTGCCAGAGCGCTGGCTGTGAATCCGGAATTCATCGTCTGCGATGAACCGATTTCCGCCCTGGATGTTTCCATTCAGGCACAGGTCATCAACATGATGGAAGACCTGCAGAAGGAATACGGGCTGACCTACCTGTTCATCGCGCATGATCTGTCCGTGGTGAAGCATATCTCCAACCGGATCGGCGTTATGTATCTGGGTCATATCGTGGAGCTGGCAGACAGCTATGAACTGACTTTCCACAGCCTGCATCCCTATACGAAGAGCCTGATTTCCGCCATTCCCATCGCGGATCCGAAAACCAGCCGCGCCACGAAGCGTATCGTGCTGGAAGGGGATATCCCGAGCCCGGTGAATCCGCCTTCCGGATGCTGCTTCAGGACGCGCTGCCCCTACGCGACGGAAGAATGCGCCCATTCCTTCCCGGAGCTCAAGGAAGTTTCCGAAGGTCACTGGTGCGCGTGCCACCGCCTGAACGAGATCGGTTAAGATCCCGTATCTCACCCGAAAAAAACCGCATCCGCGGTTTTTGAATAAAGAAAAGGAGAAAGAAACATGAAAAAGATTGTATCTCTGGTTCTGGTTCTGGCTATGGCCCTGTGCCTGCTGGCCAGCTGCGGAAACGAACAGAAGCCGGCCGCTACCGACGCGCCCGCCGCTACTGAAGCTCCCGCTGCCGCGGCAAGCAAGATCCTGCCTGTGCAGGTCGGCCCCAACCCCGAAACGCTGGATCCCGCGCTGAACAGCGCTGTGGACGGCGGCAACATGATCCTGCACCTGTTCGAATGTCTGCTGACCGTGGACCAGAACGGCGCGATCGCTCCCGGTGCCGCTGAGACCTGGGAATGCTCCGAAGATGGTCTGACCTGGACCTTCCATCTCCGTGACGGCCTGAAGTGGTCCGACGGCAGTGCCATGACTGCTTCCGATTTCGTGTACAGCTGGCAGCGTGTTGCCACTCCCGAAACCGCCGCTCCCTATGCTGATACCGTGCTGTGGCCTGTTGCCAATTTCAGCAAGGTGTTTGCCGGCGAAGCCACTCCCGACACTCTGGGTGTTGCCGCTCCCGATGACAAGACCTTTGTTGTCACCCTGGAAGCTGCCTGCCCCTACTTCGAGAGCCTGGCTGCCTTCGCGACCCTGAGCCCCGTGAACCCCGCCACCGTGCAGGCCAACGGCGATGCCTGGGCTGTGAAACCCGAAACCTTCATCTCCAACGGACCGTTCATGATCACTGAGTGGGTTCCCGGCAGCTACATCATGACCGCCGCCAACCCCAACTACTGGAACAAGGATGCCATCAAGCTGGATGCCATCAAGTGGCTGCTGATCGAAGACTCCAATGCTGCTTACAGCGCTTACCAGACCAGCGAAGCTCTGATGATCAAGGATGTTCCCACTGAAGAAATTCCTTCTCTGATGAACAACGCCGAATTCCACATCGATCCTATCATCGGTACTTACTATCTGTCTCTGAACGATTCCATCGAACCCTTCAACAATGCCGATGTCCGTAAGGCCATGAGCCTTGCCATCGACCGTGCCTATGTTGCCAATACCCTGATGCAGGGTACCTACATGCCTGCCTGGAACTTCATGGGACCCGGCTGGGCCGATCCTGCGGGCGGTGACTTCATGGCCAACGCCAACGGCGGTGCTGCTTACATCTCTGAAGATTACGCTGCCAACGTAGCCGAAGCTCAGGCTCTGATGCAGAAGGCCGGTTACTCCGGAAGCACCGACAACCTCGATCTGAAGATCACCTATTCCACCAATGACGCCGGCTATCACAAAGTCGTTGCCGAATACCTCCAGGAAGCCTGGAAGCAGATCGGTATCGACCTGACCGTCGAAGTGGTTGAATGGGCCTCCTTCACTCCCATGCGCCGTGCCGGTGACTATCAGGCCTCCCGTAACGGCTGGGTCGGAGACTACAGCGATCCTTCCAACATGATCGAACTGCTGTACTCCACCAACGGCAACAACGACGGTAAGTACAACAATCCCGAATTCGATGCCGCTATCGAAACTTCCCGTACCACCAATGACAAGGCTGCCCGTTCCGCCGCTCTGCATCAGGCTGAAGACATCCTGATGGCTGACGCCGCCTGCATCCCTGTCGCTTACTACACCGACTTCTATCTCCAGAGCCCCAAGATCACGGGTTCCTGGCACAGCGCTTTCGGCTACTGGTTCTTTATGTATGCCGATATCGCGGAGTAAGTTTTCCAAGCAAAAAAGGCCCGGCTCGAAAGAGCCGGGTTTTTTGCTTGGAAAACAGGATACAGGATATAGGGGTGGAGGATATAGGGTGGAGGGGAGTCAGTTTTTGACTTCGCTGTAGTAATAGCCGGTGGTGATCAGGTTTTCATAGAAGCGGAGGGCATCATCCGCCAGTTCTTCACAGATGTCCAGGGAATGACCGAAGCAGGAATGGATGATCAGCTTACAGCAGGGAAGGCACTTCGCGGAACGGATCATCAGGTCCGGGCGTGAAATGGTATCTTCCATGCCGCCCATGATCAGGACAGGGATTTTGATCGTCTTCAGAGCTTCCTGCACTTTTTCCTCTGTCTGCAGAGCACGCAGCGGACGACCGTAGTCGATGGCGCGGGTCTCCGGAGCATCAAAGATCTCGATGTAGTCCGGCAAAGCCTTTTCGGCTTCTGCGGCTTCATCTTCCAGTCTGCGTCTTTCGTTCAGACGGGGATCATCCGTCGGGTAGCGGAAACAATGATTGACCAGTTTTCCCTGCAGAGCCTGGGAACGCATGGATCCTTTGCCTTCATCCAGATTATGCGGCCCCGGGACAATGGCAAAGAAGCAGATCAGCCGCTCCGGATGCCGCAGGGCCACGTGCCAGCCGGCTCCGGCACCATGGGAGGAGCCGGAATAGATAAACTTGTCAATGCCCATCCTGTCGGCAAAAAGAATGACATCATCCGCAAACCGGTCATACCAGTAATCACCGTAATCCTCGGTGATATGCGTGGAACGGCCGAAACCACGGTTGGTCAGCAGAAAAACATGAAAACCGCGGGTTGCCATGGCGCGCTCCGGGGTATATCGGCTGTGACCGACCTGAGTACAGATCACATAACGGTCACCGGAACCGAGTTCCTCATAATACAGTTCCACACCGGGTTCGATTTCAATCTTTGGCATATTGGTCGCCTCTGCTTTCAAATGTTCAGTTGTGATCATTCTGCTGGTTCAATCAGGGAAATGTTCCGACCGGCACCTGTACCTTCCAGCACGCATTTCAGAAGCCGGTCCCTGAGCTCCGTGCCGCGGACACGCATGATGAAGCGCTTTTCATCCGAAGTGAATTCCACGGTGGCAGCCTCACCGTCCGGATCGAAATCCACTGTAAAGACGGAACTGCCGCAGACCGTCAAAGACAGCGCGTTGCCCCGGTCGATCCTGGCAAAAATGGGACTGCCGGCATTTTCACGCAGATAATAGAGAACAGACTTATAATTTTCCGGTATGACAATGGCGCTTTGATCCCCATAGACCGCAACGACCGCGTGTTCCGGATCTGTAAAGGTTTCCCCGGCGTTGATCAGCATGGCGGCGTTGAACGCGGCACCGCTCTGAATCGTGTATTCGTTCATGGTGTTTTTCGCATTGACCACATAAATCATGCCGGCAATGACGACCACCAGCACCAGGATCCCAAAGATGATGATCAGTTTCGAATACCATTTCATGCCTGCTTGCTTCCCTTCTCTTCCGATATATGAGCACAGGCGTTTCTGAACCGGTTGAAGACTGTTATGGCACAGCCAGACGCCAGAGCGAGAAGGATCGTGTCGATCCATTCGTTTTCGGGATGCTGAGTGAGCAGAAGGATACAGTCACCGATGAAGGACATGGAGGTGAAGATCCCGCAGCCCAATGCGCTTCTCAGGACCCGCGCGGGTCCTTTTTCCTTCTGAACCACGGTCATCCGGGACGGGTTTCTCCACATGGTGAACAATCCCATAGCCCAATAGACTCCCGGGATCAGTCCGCAGAGAAAAACCGGAAGGACATAGATGCAGTAAGTACCCCGAAGTTTCAACAGCATAAAAAGGACTGCCACCATCAGATAAAGGATCAGTCCTGCACAACCGGCAATCAGCAATGAACAGGGGTCATTTTCGAATCTGTAATAATTCCCTGTGTATACCGGGACCCTTGTTTCATGTCCGCTGTCCGTGATCTTCTGTTCCAGTTTCCAGTTTTCCTTCAAACGTCTTTCTTTCATTTACGGTTCATCCTTTCCAGACTATTATCCGAAGCACTTCCGGAAAAGTCAAGGGGAAGCAGAAAAGGGTCAATGAAAATGCCCCCCAAATGATTTGTTGAGACGAAAATAAAAGAACACAAAACATACAATTATTGACAACCAAAAGGCATATCTCTATAATAGATATAAATCCTTCTGCAAGCAGAAGAAAATGAATAAGGAGGTACCCCTCATGAGGAAACTTTTGGCTCTGCTTTTGGCTGTCATGATGCTTACGGGCGTCGCTGCCGCTTTTGCAGAGGAAGCCGGAATGCCTCTGGTTGTGACCACTGACGCTCTGTCTTCCAAATTCAGCCCCTATTATGCTGATACCGCTTACGATCAGAACGTTGTCGGTCTGACCCAGATCGGCATGATGACCACCGACCGTGTCGGCGGCATCATCTTCAACGGTATCGAAGGCGAAACCGTCAACTACAACGGCACAGATTACACCTACTACGGAACCTGTGATCTGGCTCAGAGCTATGACGAAGCCACCGATATCACCACCTACACCGCAAAGCTGCGTGAAGACCTGAAGTTCTCCGACGGCGAACCTGTGACCGCGGACGACATCATCTTCAACTACTACGTATATCTGGATCCCGCCTATACCGGTTCCACCACTCTGAACAGCTACGATATCCTCGGCCTGAAGGCTTATATGACTCAGGTTCCCGAAGAAAATCTGGAAGCTGTTTCCAAGATCGTTGCTGACATCAAGGCCGCTGGCTTTGATTACACCCTGACCGGTGAAGAATCCTTCACCCAGGAAGCTTACGATTCCTACTACACCGCAGCCAAGGAACTGTGGCTGGAAGACGTTCAGGGCATCGTGGACTATGTCGAAGCCAATTATGGCGCTGACTATGCTCCCGCTATGCTGGGCGTTGAAGCTGCTGACATGACTGATGGCCAGAAGGTCGCCCTGGGCATGGCCCTGTGGGGATTCGGCAACATCAACGATGATGGCACCTTCACTTCCGCCACCGGCGATACCTTCGATATGGCTGAAACCGTTCCCACCGTTGAAGATTACTTCAAGGCCACCTTTGCCGCTTATGCCGGAGACATCGATGCCTACCTGGGCGTTGAATCTGCTGTGGGTAACACCACTGACAGCATCACCACTGCTCTGATGGGTACCGTTGCCGCTGACCAGGGTGTTGACACCACTGCCGGCGTACCGAACATTTCCGGTATCAAGAAGCTGGACGACTATACCGTGGAAGTCAAGGTGCAGGGCTATTCCGCTCCCGCTATCTACAGTATCCTCGGCCTGTCCATCGCTCCTATGCACTACTACGGAGATCCCGCTCAGTATGACTATGAGAACAATCAGTTCGGTCATCCTTTCGGCGATCTGAGCTGCCTGCAGGGCAAGACCGACAAGCCCATGGGCGCCGGTCCCTATGTCTTCGACAAGTATGAAAACCGTGTTGTGTACTACACCGCCAACGAAAACTACTACCTGGGCGCTCCCGAAATCAAGAGCTTCCAGTACAAGGAAACCAACAGTGTTGAAGTTGCTTCTGCTGTTCAGACCGGCACTGCTGATGGCGGCGAAATGAACGGAACCAAGTCCAACTTCGAAATGCTGAAGAGCTTCAACAGCAACGGAGAACTGGACGGCGACGTCGTGACCACCTATTCCGTGGCTAACCTGGGCTACGGCTACATCGGAATCAATGCTGACACCGTGAATGTCGGCGGCGAACCCGGTTCCGATGCTTCCAAAAACCTGCGTAAGGCTCTGGCCACTGTCCTGGCCGTGTACCGTGATACCGCTATCGACAGCTACTACGGAGATGCCGCTGCGGTCATCAACTACCCCATCTCTTCCACCAGCTGGGCCGCTCCTCAGGCGACCGACGAAGGCTACCGTGTAGCTTTCTCCGTGGATGTTGACGGAAATCCCATCTACACTGCCGACATGACCACCGAACAGAAGTACGACGCTGCTCTGGAAGCTGCTGTCGGATTCCTGAAGGCTGCCGGATACACCTATGACGAAGAAGCTGGTGTCTTCACCGCTGCTCCCGAAGGTGCTGCCCTGAGCTACGAAGCAATCATCCCCGCCGACGGTATCGGCGATCACCCCGCTTTCGCTGTTCTGACCGATGCCAAGAACGCTCTGGCCAACATCGGTATTGAACTGAAGATCAATGACCCCGCGGACTCCAACGTCCTGTGGGATGCTCTGGATGCCGGCACTCAGAACCTGTGGTGCGCTGCCTGGGGTTCCACCATTGATCCCGATATGTATCAGGTCTATCATTCCTCCAACATCGTTGGTCTGGGCGGAAGCGATTCCAACCACTATCACATCCGCAGCGAAAAGCTGGATGAACTGATTCTGGATGCCCGTACCTCTGATGACCAGTCCTACCGTAAGGAACTGTACAAGGCCGCTCTGGACGAGCTGCTTGACTGGGCTGTGGAAATCCCCGCCTATCAGCGTCAGAACATCGTTATCGCCAGCAGTCAGCGTGTTGACATCAACACCGTGACTCCCGACGTCACCACCTATTGGGGATGGCTGGCCGAAGTCGAAACGATGAAGATGATGGCTCAGTAATTCTGAAGGGTTGACTTTTGAGAGGCGTCCTTTTGAAAGAGAGGACGCCTCTCTCTTCCAAGTTGAAATCTGCTCAAACTCTTCCGGGGAGGAACAGCACAAGTGTGGAAATTTATTATTCGACGCGTATTGTTGGCATTGGTAATCATTGTGCTCGGTTCTCTGATTATTTACGGTGTCATGCGTTGTATGCCCACAAGTTATGTGGAAAGTGTCGCCCGTCAGCGTGCAGCAGCAAGCGCCACGACCGGCGGTAAGAGCTATACGGAATGGCTCGAAGAACTGAATGAAGCCTATCACATGAATGATGACGTCCTGACCGGTTTCTTCAACTGGATGGGGAATGTTATAAAGGGTGATTTCGGTGACAGCTGGAAATACGGGGTTCCCGTCGTACAGAAGTTCGGCGATGTAATCTGGTATTCTGTCATCCTGAACATTATCACCATGATTCTGGAAGTCGTGATCTGCCTGCCTCTGGGCATCAAGGCTGCCAAGAACCAGTATGGTGGTTTTGACTACGGAATCACTGTATTCTCAATGTTGTGTATTTCGCTGCCAACCTTCTTCCTGGCAACGTTGCTTAAATATATCTTCGCAATCAAACTGGGATGGTTCGATCTGTACGGCATTGTAGGCAGATACTATGAGCAACTGTCTCCGATGGGCAAGGTCTGGGATATGACCAAGCACATGTTCCTGCCGATCCTGACCCTGACGATGCTGAACGTCGGCGGTCTGACCCGTTACACCCGTACGAACATGCTTGAAGTATTGAATGCGGATTATATCCGGACCGCCCGCGCAAAGGGACTTTCCGAAAAAGTGGTTATCAACCGCCATGCTTTCCGGAACACCCTGATCCCGCTGGTGAGCTACATGAGTTATCTGATTCCCAGCCTGTTCAGCGGTTCCATGATCACGGAGACCCTCTACCAGATCCCTGGGATCGGCTATATTGCATACGATGCGATGGTGGCGGGTGATCTGCCCTTTACCATGTTCTATTCCATGTTCGGCCTGATACTGACCCAGCTCAGCCTGATGCTGGCTGATATCATGTACGCCGTGGTCGACCCGCGCGTACGGATCAATTAAGGGAAAGGAGAGACTGACATGAGCGAAAACAAAACAACAGCCCAGTCCGGTCTGAAACTGGACGACGGCAGACGCGTCAAGGTCCTTTCCCCGGGAATGATGGTTTTCAAACGGTTCATCCGGAACCGTCTGGCTATCGCCGGAATCTGCATTCTGGTTTTCATGTTCCTGTTCTCCTTCATCGGTGGACTCCTTTCACCATACCGCCAGGATCAGGTATTTTATAAATACGATCTGGCTAACAAGGAATATGCCGGTGCCGTACTGAACACGGAATACCGTTTCTCCTTCGCGGATGGCGTTCAGCTGAGCGCTCAGGCGAAAGGTGCTTTTAACCTGGCTGCCAAGAACGGCAAGGACAGCTTCAGCGCCAACGGAGAAAACTACAGCGTGACCAAAGCGGGAGATGATTTCTACCTGATCGGTCAGCAGGGCCATCTGGCTTCCATCGCTGCACTGGGAAAAATCACCAAGGTTACTCCGGATGAAGGTGTCACGCTTTCACCTGAACTGGAAAAAGCGGCTACGGATGCTGTGACCGCCAAGCAGTCTTCCTTCGAACTGGATGGCGTGACCTATACCCTGAACAAGGGAATGGCCAAGAGTTACGACCTCTACGGAGGAACCACCGTTGCCATGGCTTCCGTGCTGAGCTATGACGCGTATTCCAATGACGCTGTCGCGACGATCGGAACATTTGCTTTCCGGATGGCGGCAGAGACTGCGCTCCGCGGCGGACAGACTTCCTTCGAACTGGAAGGGGTTACCTATACCATGAATGTCGAGGATTCCACTTCCGCCACGATCCTGAAGGATGGAGAACCTGTTGCCAACGTCAGCAACATGATCGTATCTCCCGTGTCTTCCGATGTCTTCCTGCCAATCAGCTACAAAGCAGCTGTGACAGACGCGATCCATGACAAGAAAGACGCCTTCACCTATCTGAATGAAACGACCGGTGAAGAAGAAAAGCATTCCATTGCCATGCGCCAGAACAACTATGTCATCAGCAAACTGACCAACACCATGCTGATCGATATGTATGCGCCGCCGTCCGGAGAACACCTCCTCGGAACGGACGGTCACGGAATGGATACACTGACCCGACTGATGTATGGCGGACGTATCTCCCTGCTGGTCGGTTTTGTGGTCGTGATTCTGGAAATGCTGATCGGTATCATTATCGGCGGTGTTTCCGGCTTCTTCGGCGGCTGGGTGGACACCCTGCTGATGCGTTTTGTGGATCTGTTCAATTCCATTCCGTATTATCCCATGATGATCATTGCCGGTTCCATCATGGATGCCTTTGAAGTCAATCCCTATACCCGTATCTTCCTGCTGATGGGAATCATGGGTATCATGGGCTGGACCGGTGTGGCCCGTGTAGTTCGCGGCCAGATCCTTTCCCTGCGTGAGCAGGACTTCATGGTTGCTGCGGAAGCGACCGGCATCAAGGTTTCCCGCCGCATCTTCAGACATCTGGTCCCCAACGTTATGCCTCTGCTGATTGTGAACGCGACCATGGGTCTGGGCGGAATCATCCTGACGGAAGCCACGCTGAGCTTCCTGGGTCTGGGCATCAAATATCCTCTGGCTTCCTGGGGAACCATCATCAACGCTGCCAGCGATATTTATGTCATGACCAATTACTGGTACATCTGGATCCCGGCTGGGCTGCTGATCGTACTGACCGTACTTGGATTTAACTTTGTCGGTGACGGACTGCGCGACGCGTTCGACCCGAAGATGAAACGCTGACGGAGGTGTGAATATGAGCGAAAGTAAGAAAAAAAGCTATATCTCCGCCAGAGAATCCCATCGGATCAGCAAACAGAACATCAAAATCACCAAGGCCTATGAAAAGAAACGGACCCGCAAGCATGTTCCGGAAACAGAATATCTGACCCAGATGCACGATCCGCAGAATGTGGTTGAGTTTGATGACCTGCATACCTATTTCTTCACTGATATCGGAACCGTGAAGGCGGTTGACGGCGTCAGCTTCAACATTCCGATCGGAAAGACCGTGGGCGTGGTCGGAGAGAGCGGATGCGGAAAGAGCGTCACCAGCCTGAGTCTGATGCAGCTGGTGCAGCGTCCTACCGGCCAGACCGTGAAGGGCGAAATGAGACTGAACCTTGGGGATAAAGCCTACGATGTGGCCAAGATGCCTATCGAAGCCATGCAGAAGATCCGCGGGAACGTTGTTTCCATGATCTTCCAGGAACCCATGACCAGCCTGAATCCGGTATTCAGGATCGGATTCCAACTGGACGAAGTCATTCAGCTGCATAATCCGGAAATGAGTCCGGAGGATATCAAGGCGCGTTCCATCGAAGCCATCAGGATGGTGGGTATCGCGGATGCCGAAGGCGTCTATGAACGTTATCCCCATGAATTAAGCGGCGGTATGCGCCAGCGTATCGTCATTGCCATGGCACTGGTGTGCAACCCCAGACTGATTATTGCCGATGAACCGACAACAGCTCTGGACGTGACGATTCAGGCTCAGATCCTTGAATTGCTGCGTGAACTGAAATCCAAGATCAACGCCAGCATTATGCTGATCACCCATGACCTGGGCGTCATTGCCGAAATGGCGGATTACGTCGTGGTCATGTATGCCGGCAGGATCGTGGAAAAGGGACTGGCTTCCGAGGTCTTCCTCGATCCGCGCCATCCTTACACCATCGGTCTGATGGAATCCAAGCCGGTCATTAACAAGACTGTGGATCGACTGTATTCCATCCCCGGAAATGTTCCGAACCCGATCAATATGCCGGACTACTGCTATTTCCGTGACCGGTGTGAAAAGTGCGTGAATCACTGCCAGGGTGAATACCCGCCGGAGATCCACATCACCGACACACATATCGTCAGCTGCTGGAAATACTATGATGAATTCGGCAAGAAGGGGGGAGACTGATCATGGCAGAACGTGAGAATGTCATTGAAGTCAAACACCTTTGCAAGTATTTCCCCATCAAGGCCGGTCTGTTCGGCCGTGTCGTGGGGCATGTACATGCCGTCGAGGATGTATCTTTCAGTATCCCGCGCGGAACGACCATGGGTCTGGTCGGTGAGAGCGGATGCGGAAAGACCACCATCGGCAAGACCGTACTGAACCTGACTGACAAGACATCCGGTGAAGTGATCTATAACGGCAAGGATGAACTGTACAAGCTGAGCAAGAAGGAACTCCGTTCCTACCGCCCCAAGGTCCAGATCATCTTCCAGGATCCCTATGCCAGCCTTTCTCCTCGTCTCCCCGTCGGTGAGATCATCGGAGAAGCGGTCCGTGAGCATGGAATCGTTCCGGAAAACGAACTGGACGCTTATGTCAGCAAGATCATGAAAGCCTGCGGTCTGTATGATTATCAGAAAGACCGTTATCCGCATGAGTTTTCCGGCGGACAGCGTCAGAGAATCTGTATCGCACGTGCGATTGCACTGAATCCTGACTTTATTGTCTGCGATGAACCTGTATCCGCTCTGGATGTTTCCATTCAGGCGCAGATCATCAATCTGCTCGAAGACCTGCAGAAAGAATTCAATCTGACCTACCTGTTCATCAGCCATGACCTGAGCGTTGTGCAGCATATCTCTGACACCATCGGTGTTATGTATCTGGGCAACATGGTGGAGTTCGCCAGCAAGGAAGAGATCTTTGCCAATCCTCTCCATCCCTATACGCAGGCTCTGTTCTCCGCAATTCCGGTTCCGGATCCCACGGTGAAGATGAACCGGATCATTCTGGAAGGCAGCATTCCGTCTCCGGCCAATCCGCCGAGCGGATGCAAATTCCATACGCGCTGCCGGAACTGCAAGAAGGTTTGCTCCATGAAGGCACCGAAGACCATGGATATGGGCAACGGACATACCGTGGCCTGCCATATGTACGATCCGGAGAGCGGTTATGACACGGAAGAATAAGTCATTGCCGGAATGGGATGACGGAAGAGTCATCTGTCCCATGGACGTGGAAGGGATGCCCTGGAAGAAGGAAAAATCCTTTTTCGGACACTCCCGGGACAAGAATGAAAATTCCGCACCGACTGAGCAGATGAGCGGACAGCAGGTAAGGATGTATACCGCCGGAGCTGTGAAAGCCGGACTGCTGGTCATCGGAGTCTTCGCGGTCGGACTGATCCTGTTCACATTGTTCTGTACCAATATCTGGTTCAAATAAAAACAGAGGCTGTTCTGAGAACAGCCTCTGTTTTTTACAGCAGTCCGCGCAGGCGGCACATCAGTTCTTCATCGGGTTCGGGAACATCACGAAGCGGGAACTCCATATTCAGATGATCATACTTCGAAACGCAAAACTTCCGGAATGGAAGCAATTCCACTTTTTCAACGCAGGGATGGGCATTGGCCACTTTTTTCAGTTGCAGTACGGATGCTTCACTGTCTGTCTGCCCGGGGATGATGACCCGCCGGAGCCAGGTGGAAAGATGCCGCTTTTCCAGTTCATCCAGGAAATGTTCTGCCGTTTCCATTCTTTCGCCGGTATAGGTCAGATAGCTTTCCGGATCGGCATACTTATGATCCAGCAAAACCAGATCCGTATGATCCAGCAGTTCTTCCACAGCCGGATTCCACAGGCAGCCGGAGGTATCCAATGCCGTATGGATCCCGGCAGGCTTCAGCTTCCGGAACAGTTCCGCGACAAAGTGCGCCTGCAGGAGCGGCTCTCCGCCGGAAACGGTCACTCCGCCGCTCTTTCCGAAATAAGAACGGAAACGCAGGATCTTACTGACCAGTTCGTCCGCATCCGTTTCCGTACCGCCGCGGGGATCGCGGGTCTCCGGATTATGGCAGCAGGCACAGTGCAACGGACATCCCTGAAGGAAGACCACACAGCGGACGCCGGGACCGTCCACGGTCCCGAGACTCTGGAATGAGCTGATCCGTCCTGTCATGACTTACACCGCCGTATGGAAGGTACGCATGATCACTTCACGCTGCTGCTCTCTGGAAAGCTTGACGAAGTTCACGGCATAACCGGAAACGCGGATCGTCAGGTTCGGATAATCTTCCGGATGGTCATAGGCCTTCAGCAGGGTCTCACGGTTCATGACGTTTACGTTCAGATGATGGGCGTCATTCAGGAAATAGCCGTCCAGAATGGAGACCAGATTGCTGATCCGTTCTTCTTCCGAATGTCCGAGCGCGTCCGGAACGATGGAGAAGGTATTGGAGATGCCGTCAGAAGCGGAAGAATAGGGGAGCTTGGAAACGGAATTCAAAGAGGCCAGAGCACCGTTCACTTCGCGGTTGTGCATGGGATTGGCACCCGGAGCGAAGGGTTCGCCCTTCTTGCGGCCGTCGGGAGTGGCACCGGTCTTCTTACCGTACATGACGTTGGAGGTAATGGTCAGCGCGGACAGAGTATGCTGCGCGCTGCGATAGGCGGGAGTCTTTTTCAGTTCATTATGGACCATGGTCAGCAGGTTGACCGCGATCTCGTCCACGCGGTTATCATCATTGCCATACTTGGGGAAATCGCCTTCCGTGACAAAATCGGTAATGATCCCGTTCTCATCCCGGACGGGATGGACTTTGGCATATTTGATGGCGGACAGGGAGTCCGTGATGACGGACAGACCGGCGACACCGAAGGCCATGAGACGCTCCACATCGGTATCGTGCAGAGCCATCTGGGTCTTTTCATAGGCATACTTGTCATGCATGTAGTGGATGCAGTTCATGGTGTTGACATACAGATGACAGAGCCAGGCCAGATATTCGCGGAAACGAGCGATGACATCGTCATAATTGAGGATATCGCCCTGCAGAGGTTCTTTCTGCGGCCCGATATGAGTGCCGAATACATTATCGACACCGCCGTTGATGGCAAGCAGGAGCAGCTTGGCCAGATTGGTCCGGGCACCGAAGAACTGCATCTGTTTGCCGACCTTCATGGCGGAAACGCAGCAGGCAATGGCATAGTCATCACCATAACGCGGGCGCATGAGGTCATCGTTTTCATACTGGATGGAATCGGTATCCGCGGAGATCTTCGCGCAGAAACGCTTGAAGCCTTCCGGCAGGGCATAGCTCCACAGGACCGTGAGGTTGGGTTCGGGAGCCGGTCCCAGATTGTACAGGGTGTTCAGGATCCGGAAAGAGCTTTTTGTGACCAGTGTGCGATGATTCTGGTTCATACCGCCGACACTTTCGGTGATCCACATGGGATCGCCGCCGAAAAGCTCGTTATATTCGGGAGTACGCAGGTGACGGGCACAGCGGAGTTTCAGGACCAGGTCGTCCAGCAGTTCCTGGGCGCCTTCTTCCGTCAGGATGCCGGCCTGCATGTCACGCTCAATATAGATATCGAAGAAAGTGGAGGTACGACCGAAGGACATGGCGGCACCGTTCTGTTCCTTATTGGCGGCCAGATAGCCGAAATAGGTCCACTGGATGGCTTCACGGGCATTGGCGGCGGGACGGGAAATGTCATAACCGTACATCGCGGCCATTTCTTTCAGTTTGCCGAGGAAGTTGATCTGCTGATACAGTTCTTCCAGCAGACGGATATTATCCACGCTCATGAAGTTATCTCCGGCTTTTTGTTTGTCCTTTTTCTTTTCCTCGATCAGGACGTCAATACCGTAGAGAGCGATCCGGCGGTAGTCCCCGATGATCCGGCCGCGACCGTAGGCATCCGGAAGACCGGTCAGCAGGGCGCAGTGGCGGGCAGCTTTCATTTCATCCGTGTAGACGCGGAAAACACCGTCGTTATGAGTGGTGCGGTAGGTGAAATATTCTTCGATCTTGTCGCTCAGCTGATAGCCGTAGGCTTCGCAAGCGCTGCGGGCCATGCGGATGCCGCCGAAGGGATTGACGCCGCGCTTCAGGGGCTCATCCGTCTGCAGACCGACGATCAGATCATTATCGCCGTCCAGGTATCCGGGTTTATAGTTGCAAAGGGAGGAAACCGTGGTGGTATCCACCGCCAGAACGCCGCCCTTTTCCTGCTCGGCTTTTTTCAACTCTTCCAGCCGCGCGAGCGCGTGTTTGGTGCGTTCCGTGGGTCCGGACAGAAAACTGCTGTCTCCGGTATAGGGGGTATAGTTCTTGTCAATGAAATCGCGTACGTCGATCCCTGTTTTCCAGACACCGTCATTGAAACCCTTCCACTGTTCAAACTGCATCGCATATCCCTCCCTGATCATAAAAAAATCCGGGCACCCCTGTCAGGGCGCCCAGACGGTCGGCATTTTCAGGATCCTGTCCCGGGGCACTGTGTCATTTCACATTCCGTCAGCACCGGGAGGACCGAAGCTTTTGCTTCGTGCCATATTGTATGCTGAAACGGATCTTTTGTCAATATCATGGTGATAATTGTTCGTATTATAACGAATTATATTTACAAACAGACTGCAAAAGTTCGTAATTTTTACAAAAAACAGGGGTTGACAAAAACGCTTCCGGAAGGTATACTGCGAACAATATTTCCGAAGGGGAGGAACGGTCATGATCCGTGCTATGCTGTCTGTCAACGGTATGAATTATCGGGACGTTAATTATAACGGCTCTGATTTTTCGTATTCGTATCAGGCAAAGCAAAAGGATCAGTAAACCGGTCCCGGTCCTGAAACCGTCTGCCTGATACGGCAGGCGGTTTTTTGAATTATAGCCTCTCGTTGTTTTCGCTATGCGAGAAACAACTGTCGGCTCCCGCGTTTTCGTGCCCCCGCGTTTCGCTTTGCGAGGATGCTCGGTACGCGAGAAACGCTCGGAATTATGAATGATGAGTGATGAATTATAGTTTGTTAAGCAAAAGATGGATGATAAATGATGAAGGAGGAAAACAGAATGGTACGCAAGGCGACGATGGCGGATGCGGAACGGGTGAATGAACTGCGAAAGACGGTCAACGACATTCATGTGGAAGGACGGCCGGATATCTTCAAACCCGGTTTCGGACAGGAGATAAGGGACCATGTGATGAACTACATCGATCAGGAAAATAATGAGATCCTGCTCTCAGAACAGAACGGGGAGATCCGCGGCATGATGATGCTTGACTGGGTCGACCGGCCGGAGAACGCGTACAATCTGGCCCGCAGATTCTGTCACGTGGCGGAGATCGCGGTGGACGAGCGCTTTCACCGGATGGGTGTGGGAAAGGAACTGATGGAGGGCGCGAAGACAGAATGCCGGAAGCGCGGTGTCAGACGGATCGAACTGGATGTGTGGGCGTTCAACGATGCGCTGGCGTTCTACGAAGCGGAAGGATTTACAGTATTCAGGAGGTTTATGGAATATGAGATTGATGAAGCTTGATCTGAACGAAGAAGAAAAAGTATATGAATATCTGTCAGCCATGCCGGCGGAGGAAAATGGATTCGGAAATGAATTTGCCGGATGCACACGGGATGAGTTCCGGATGCTGGTGAAACGTGCGGAAAAGGCAGAACGGGGAGAAGATCTGCCGGAGGACTATGTGCCGCAGACACAGTATATCCTCTGGAACGATGATCACATTCCGGTCGGGATATTCCATTTCCGTCAGCATCTTTGCCCTTCGCTCCGTCAGCACAGCGGACATATCGGATACAGCATCCGGACAGGATACCGCGGACGCGGCTACGCGACCGAAGGCCTGCGCCTGATGATCGAAGAAGCTGAGAAGACCGTGCCGGAGCATGAACTGCTGATCGGCGCGCTGAAGAGCAACGCGGCTTCGCTGGCGGTCCAGCGGAAAAACGGCGCCATTCCGCTTCTGGAAACGGAAGACTATATCCTGAACCGGATCCCGCTGGACAGGACAAGGGTGCCTGTTATCGCGAGTGAAGAAAGCCCGTTCTTTGACAGTGATGACCTGACGGACGGAGAGATCACACTGGAAGTGGAGGAACTGAGTCCTGCAAAGCCGGAGAAAAACTGGTTTCCTGCTTACCATTACCGGATCTGCCTGACAGACGGGACCCCGGTCGGTGCCTGTGACCTGCGCCTCGGACACAACGAGAACATCTACTACGGCGGACATATCGGCTACAATGTGGATGAACCGTACCGGGGACATCATTACGCGGCGAAAGCCGTGCGTCTCCTGAAAAAGCAGGCCCGGAAGCATGGAATGGGCTTCGTGATCATTACCTGCAACGAGCATAACGCGGCTTCGGCACGAAGCTGTGAGCTGGCGGGATGCAAGTATATCGAGACGGTGGACCTCCCGGAATACAATGATATGTACAAGGAAGGCCAGAGAAGGGTCATGATCTGGCAGCTGATGACGGAAGAATGAGAAAGCTCCGAATGATGATCAGGACCGGTGGAAAATACTGCCGGCATGAAGTAATAACTGAATGAAAAAAGCAAAGCTGCGGCCGATGATGACCGCAGCTTTGCTTGATGTCACGTACCGGTTACGGAAGGATGCTGGCTTTGCAAAGTGCTTCAGCAAAGGCTTCCAGACCGATCCGGTCTTCTTCCGAGAAACGGTTGAATTCCGGACTGTCGATATCCAGTACACCAACGATTTGACCATCCTGACGGAGCGGAATAACGATCTCGGAGTTGGAAGCGCTGTCGCAGGCAATATGGCCGGGGAACTGATGGACATCCGGAACGACCACAGTCCGGTCTTCCAGGACCGCGGTACTGCAGACGCCGCGACCAACGGTGATCTCGATGCAGGCCGGCTTTCCCTGGAACGGACCAAGGATCAGCTTGTTGTCCTTCACATAATAGAAACCTGCCCAATTGAGACGGTCCAGATGCTGCCAGAGCAGGGCGGAAGCGTTGGCCAAATTGGCGATCCCATGGGGGATCCCTTCCGTCAGGGCAGCAACTTCACGCGTGAGTGAAGTATAGTTCATATTACATGCCTCCCTGATTTTTCTTCTCCCAGAAGGCAACGATCACGGCAACCAATGCCAGTCCGACCGCCGCACCTGCCAGGAATGCCATAACGGTACCGAAAACAGGACTGAGATTTCTACGGCTGAGAATGAGGAAGGAACTCGCCAGCAGACAGAAAAACGGGATCTTCTTCTTGTCGCTTTGGGGACGGGCAGGCAATCCTTTCAGCGAACGGATACGGTTGTCGGTGTTGTAGGCTTCATAAGCCAAAACACAACCAAGAATGCAGAGCAGGATATAGGCGAAGACCAGAATCGAGCTGCCGGTACCCAGACTGGCAATGATTTCAACTAGCGCGCATCCGAATTCAATCGCGGAACCGATTTTGAACATGTTGCGGATCTTTGTATAATGAGCGACCTGGGATTCCACGTCCGTATAGAGTTCAAAGGGACCGTCTTCGGCCTTTTTGCAGAGGTAGACCCAGAAAACCCAGGTGCAGACCACGGTGATTCCCATTTCATTCATGAAAGCATCGTAGTTTTTCTCACCGTTTTTGTTTCTTTCGTAAAAGTCGAGCTGATAGATGTATTCACCCTTTTCACAGGGCTCAAAGGTATAGAATCCCAGAAAGAAACTTTTCAGCTTCCAGCCATTGGCAGACATTTCATTGAGCCAGGCGGTTTCCTTATCTTTATCAAAATATAATTTGAAAACAGTCATTGTTCGTTCTCCTCCATCAGTTCAGAGTGTGAAACCAGTTCTTTCAGACGACGTGTTTCTTCCTCAAAGACGGTGCGCCCCAACGGTGTGATCAGGTACTCTTTCTTCTTGCGTGATTCCGAGTCTTCACTCCATACCGCGATCCACCCGCGCTCCAGCAAGGTCTGGATCGCTCCGTAGAGCGTTCCGGCTCCCAGAGCGACCCGGCCGCCGGTCAGCTGCTGTACATCCTGAGTGATGCCGTATCCGTGATTAGGGTGCCGCAGAGCCAACAGAATATAGAAGAAGGCTTCGGTCAATGGTAAATCTTTGCCGGTCATGTCATTTCCTCCTATCGAGCATCGATATATCGTTGAACGATGTATCGTGACTTGATTATATCGGGAGCCGATATATTTTGTCAAGCACTTTTTTAAAATTTCCGGATACCGGAAATGAAGCTTGTACAGACTGAGGAAATATGGTACGCTGAAAGCAAACAATCACGGAGGTAACCATATGCTGACCGAAGAATTCACATGCGCGCGGGAAGGTCTGACGATCCGCGGGACTGTTTTCAGACCGGATGAAAGCCGGGGACCGGCGTATATCCTGAGTCATCATTTTCTGGCGGACAGAGGAGCGGTGCGCCAGTATGCCGTCCGCCTCGCAGAGAACGGCTTCCACGCCTTTACATATGATTTCTGCGGCGGCGGTTTCAAAACGGAAAGCGACGGAAAAAGTGAAGATATGACTGTGGAAACGGAAGTATTGGATCTGAAGGCAGTGACCGAATATGTCAAGTCGCTTCCCTGGGTGGACGCGGAGGATGTTTCACTGCTGGGCTGCAGCCAGGGTGGTTTTGTATCCGCCATGACAGCTTCGCGGAATCCCGGTGTCTACCGTAAATTGATCCTGTTCTATCCGGCAATCTGCATTCCGGATGATGCCAGACGGGGAAACATGCTGATTACGACATTTGATCCGAAAAACATGCCGGAACTGATCTGCGAACAGCCTTTCCGTCTGCACAGACGCTATGCCGAGACTGTGATGGAGATGGATCCGTATGAAGAGATCCGCGGGTTTGACGGACCGGTCCTGCTGATGCACGGGACCGCGGACGAAATCGTGAATATCCGATATTCCCGGGAAGCTGAAAAGGTTTATACCCATTGCGAATACCATGAGTTTGAAGGGGCGGGTCACGGCTTCGGAGGACAACAGGACGAAGAAGCCATGGGATATATGATCCGCTTCGCGAAAGCGTAAGCCATACACAGAAAGAAGGAGCAAAAAGGAATGATCCGCAAACTGATCCGGCAAATGCTCACGGCGCAGATCCTGTCAGCACTGACGGTATCTCTCTGCCTGCTGATCGACAGTATCATGATCGGTCAGTTTCTGGGTGTGGATGCGATCGCAGCGTACGGGCTGGCGAATCCTTTACTGCTTGTGATCGGTGCGATCGGCAGTATGCTGTCCGCCGGGGTGCAGGTCACCTGCAGCCGGTCCATCGGAAAGGGATCTCAGGAAGAAACCAATAAGGGTTATTCGTCCGCTATCGGGATCGCGGTGATCATCTCGGGCGCGTTTCTGGTCATTGCCCTGCTGCTGAGAAAACCGCTGGCTACTCTGCTGGGTGCCGGAACAGAAGGACAACTTTTCACCGATACGAGTGATTATATCGCCGGTTTCAGCATCGGTGCCCCCGGATCCATGGGCGCTCTGATCCTGGTCCCGTTCCTGCAGATGGCAGGACAGAGCAATCTGCTGGTCGCGGCTGTAGTGACCATGACGGTTGCGGATGTCGGACTGGATCTGCTGAATGTACTGGTCTTCCATGGCGGAATGTTTGGAATGGGACTGGCTTCTTCCCTCAGCTATTATGCCGCGCTGGTGATCGGCGGAATCTACTTCTGTTCAAAGAAGAGTGTATTCCACTTCTCACGGAAATGGATCACGAAGGAAAAGATCCGTGAACTGCTGGTCAGCGGTATCCCGACTGTTTTCAATATGGCTTCCACGGTCATCCTGACATTTGTACTGAACAAGATCCTGCTTCAGCTGCCCAATGGCGGAAGCGTGGCGGTGGCTGCCTATTCCGTGATCGCGACCATCGGCAATTCCGCCAACTGCATCAGCACCGGGGTGGGTGGGGTCTCCCTGACGCTCTCTGGAGTTCTTTATAATGAAGAAGATCATACCGGACTGAAGGAAATGCTGAAAGTCATGACCCGGCACGGACTGCTGCTCGGACTGTTCATGACAGCAGCACTTCAGTTTGCCGCGCCGCTTTGCGTCAGTCTGTTTATTCCGGATCCCGGTGAATCACAGACCATGGCGATCCTCGGCGTACGGCTGTTCGCACTGGGAATGACACCCTGCTGCCTGATCAACGCGCTGAAGAACACTTATCAGGGAATCGGACAGGTCAGACGGACAGAAATAATCTCCGTGCTGGAAGGAGCTTTGATACCGTCTCTGGCGGCATGGATCCTGAGCATGCTTTTCCATACTACCGGCGCCTGGCTCTATTTTGTGTCGGGAGAATTGCTGACGCTTGCTGGTGTCTGTGCTGTCGCATGGGTCAGAAACCACTGTATATCCTTTGCTGCGGATGATTTTCTGATGCTTCCGGAGGACTTCGGCGTGCCCGCGGAGGACCTGATGGAAAGGGAAATCAGAACCGCACAGGATGTTTCCGAGGTATCTGAAGCGGCAGGAAAGTTCTGTACCGACCACGGCAGCGGCGGACTTGTCAGCAACCGGATCGCTGTATGTATTGAAGAAATGGGGATCAACACAGTCACTTACGGGTTTAAAAAAGAAAAAGGCAGGCATCTATCCATCCGTGTCCAGCATAAAGGGGACAGATGGACCCTGCGCTTCCGTGATGACTGCCGGGAATTCAATCCTGTCACATATGCCGCCAATCAGTCGATATCGGAAGGGAACGGAATCCGCCTGACTCTGGGTATGGCGGATGAAGTGCGGTATACGTATTCTATGAATTTGAATAATTTGACGATTATACTCGGTTGTCCTGCGGAGCAGAGCAACCGAGCAGGGATTAGGGATTAGGGATTAGGGGCGGCATCTGCGGATGCCGCAGTGAATAGTGGATAGGGAATAGTGTATAGAAGAGAACGCAGTTGCGGTGGCGTGACTCCTTCAGTCGCCTCCGGCGACAGCGTCTCGTACAGCAAGCTGTACTCGGTCAGCTTCGTCATAGTCATATTGCTGCACTGACGTTTGCAATACTCGTTGACTCAGCAGGCTTCCGATTCACTTTCGACTTCGTCGAATAGTCCACTGGACTAACGTTCATCTCCGCCCCTCACAGAGGGAACCTTAGTTAGAAGGCGCTGCGCGTCAGCCCCACCCCCCACCGCTTCGCGGAGCTGGAGCCTTATTTAGTGACGCCTGCGGCGCAACGAATGTGACAGCGTGGAAATGCGGGAAATGAATTATGACAGTGAAGTATGAGCTGATCAGAAGCAGCCGAAAAACGATTGGACTGGAGATCCGCGACGGGAAACTGATCGTCCGCGCACCGTTCAGGGCTTCCGAACGTACAATCCGAAAAGTGCTGGAAGAACGGCAGGATTGGATCAGAAAGCATCTGGAAGCCAGCCGGGAGCAACGTGAACGCGCGGACGAAAATCCGCTGACGGACGATGAGATCCGGCAACTGGCGGATCAGGCGCTGAAGGTCATCCCGGAACGGGTCAGATACTGGGCACCGATCGTGGGTGTGGCATATGGGAGGATCACAATCCGGAACCAGAAAACACGATGGGGGAGCTGCAGCTCAAAAGGGAACCTGAATTTCAACTGCCTGCTGATGCTGACCCCGCCGGAAGTGATGGACAGCGTGATCGTGCATGAACTCTGTCACAGGAAGGAAATGAATCATTCGGAGAAGTTCTATGCCGAGGTCCTGCGAGTGTATCCGGCGTATCATGTATGGCAGAAATGGCTGAAAAAGAACGGACCGGGGATTATCGCGCGGATGGCACGGTAATGCCATCCGCGCAATGAGGGCTTAGTGAACCGCCTTCGGCGGAATTATGAGTTATGAATGATAAATAATGAATTATGGTTTGTACGATTCTGTCAGCCGTCTCGCTAACGCTCGGTCAAATTCGCAATAGTCGTGCGAGAACGCACTCCTTTGTTCCCCCACTGGGCTGACACGGGATACGGCGCCCTTGACAAGAGACTGTTGACCCTTTATAATATCGCCTACACACGCTTGCGTCTGAATATGTAAGCCTCTGCGACAATGAGAAAATCATATCGACAGGGGCTTTTTTTGACCCCATGGGAAAGGAGTATCCATGGAAAACCTATTTTTGCCGGATCATCCGGACAGTGCACTTGAGTATGCCCATCTGGGTGAAACCTGCGACCTGATCGACCGGGAGATTGTTGAACTGGAACAGGAAACCGGAGCCAAGGCCGGAGAACACGGCGATGTACGGGTCATTGAGGACCCGACGGTGGATGACGAGACCAGTCTTTTCCTGTTCCGGATCAAGCTGGACCGGCTCCGTCAACTGAGCATGTCTTCCGGACAGGCGTATTTCGCGCGTCTTGATTATATTCCGGACGGAGAAAAACAGGTGACATATTATCTGGGACGCTGGGGTGTCCTGGAACCGGACACACTGGAACCGGTTGTGGTGGACTGGCGTTCACCGGTGGCCAACCTCTATTATGCTGGTCAGCCGGGCCGCGTGGACTATGAAACACCGGACGGTTATGTGACGGGAGATTTGGTTCTGAAAAGAATGCTGACGGTCTCCCGCAGAGAACTTCAGGGCATCTTTGACACCGATATTGCCACGAAGGATACTTATCTGCAAAATGTACTGGGCAGTACCACATCGGACCGGCTGAAAGAAATCGTAACGACCATTCAGGCGGAACAGAATATTGTGATCCGTCATCCTCTGCAGAAGGATCTGCTGGTACAGGGAGTTGCCGGAAGCGGAAAGACCACGATCGCACTGCACAGGATCGCTTACCTGCTTTATACATTCCGGAATGTACTGAACCCGGAACGGATGATGATCCTGGCTCCGACCCCGATGTTTCTTTCCTATATATCTGCGGTCCTGCCTGACCTCGGTGTTGAACGGGTCATCCAGACCACCTTTGTCCGCTGGTGCGAGCAGGTCATGGGAAATCAGAGTCTGAAGATCAGGACAACGGATCATATGGCGAACCGGCTGACCCTGACGGACACGGAACAGCGTAACGAACAGCAATGCCTGCGGTTGAAAGGCTCCACGGAAATGATGGACCGAGTCGACCGCTTCCTGGAGGAGTACCAGCATCAGATCATCCCGGCGGAAGGCCTGGTTCTGAGCGGAGTCAGACTTTATACCAAAGAGGATCTGGAAGTGATCATGCTAAAGCAGCTGAAGCACTTTCCGCTGGCGAAACGTATCAATGAGCTGAAAAAGTATGTCCGCAAACGTCTGAACGATGTATGTGAACAGATCCGGAAAAATGTGACGCGGAATGTGGAAACCCGAATGGACCGGTTGCTGGGGACCATGCCGGACAGTGAGGAAAGACGCTTTCGCGTGGGACGGCTGCTCGATGCCAGAGATCAGCAGCTGAAGGCGACAGATCAGGTAGCCGCGGATTATCTGGATCACTTTACGGACCTTTTCCCGTCCATGAAGATGGCGGATGTATACAGGACCTTTCTGGACAGCTGTCCGGAGGATGAATTGCTTCAGGATACGAAGGACGAACTGCAGAAGGGCAGGATCGGAACAGAGGATCTGGCCATCGTTTGCCATCTCTGCGAAGGGATCAAGGGGCTGAAAAAGAATGCCCTGAAGCATATTGTCATCGATGAATGCCAGGACTTCAGCCCCTACCAGCTGAAATTACTGAAACGGGTCTATCCCGCGGCCACCATTACCGCGGTGGGGGATCTGACACAGGGAATCCGGGAAGATGAAGGGACCCGGAACTGGCAGGAATGGATGGAACCGGTATTTGAAGGAGAAGCTTCTTTCGCTCAGCTCGTGACGAGCTACCGGAACACCGTGGAAATCATGGAGGAAGCGGCAAAGGTCGCCGCGCGTTTCCCGATTCCGGGAGTAGAGACGGCAAAACCGGTGATCCGGCACGGCGCACCTGTAGAGAGAGAACTCTACCGGAGTGAAACGGAAAGAAACCGGATCATTGCGGATACCGTGGACAAATGGCAGAAGGACAGATACCGGAATATTGCCATTACGGTCAAGACGCCGAAGGAAGCATCGGAACTGTATAGATCGCTGAAAAAGGTCCTGCCTGTGGAATTGATCACGGAAAAGAATGAGGATTATTCCGGCGGACTGATGATCATTCCGGCCACTCTGATCAAGGGAATGGAGTTTGACTGTGTACTGATTGCGGACGCGTCGGCGGATATTTTTCCGGAGGATGAGTATCTGTCCAGAGTTCTGTATGTGATGATGACCCGCCCGTTACACCGCCTGAAACTGCTCGCTCAAAGCGAATTCAGCTCGCTTCTGGGGTGAAAAAAAGAGTGTCTCCAACACACGGAGACGCTCCTTTTATCTTCCGGAATTATCGGGCAATCAGGGCCCAGTTCAGCGGAGGAACGGTCAGACTGCCTTCCGCCCGGCTGTCGCCGCCGTACAGGAAGGTAAAGACGCCTTCCGGCAGTGTAACGGTGGCGGCACCGTTATCCGGGTTCAGGATCGCGTATGCCGCGACGCCGTTTTCATCGGTCCAGGTAACAGCAATGGCCTTGTTATCCAGGATCTCGCAGGAGACATCGGCAGCAGTGAGGAAGGAATGTTCTTTTCTGAGACCAATCAAGAACGCGTAGTAGTCGGACATATCTTTGACGGGGCTGCCGGGAATCAGAGCCTCCCAGTCAATATGGTTCACCTCGTCCGAAGATTTATAAGAATTGGAGTCTCCCTGCTTGGATCGCATCATTTCCTCACCGGCCAGCATGAAGGGCGTCCCTCTGGAGAGGAAGACGGCCGCGGCACCCAGTTTCTGCATGGCGGCTTTCTTTTCCACAGTCGCGTCGGGACAGGAGGCTGTCAGCTTATCAAACAGGGACAGGTTGTCATGGCAGGACATATAGTTGATGACGCCGGAGTTTTCTGCTTTCCAGCTGACGGCTGAGATCTTTTTGCCACCGCCGAGACCGAAGATGATCTTGTTCGCGTTGGCCTTGCTTGTGTTTCCGTTGATATAGCCTTTATCCTTCGCGTCAAAGACGGATCCTTTCAGACCATCACGGATAGCATCATTGAAGACCGAGACACCGCCGACCGCGCCTTCGGAAGGCTTGACTTTGGTGATGTTGGCCTGCGTGGTCTGCTTATTGGCGTTCAGGGCGGAGGTTCCTCCGGTCCAGCCTTCGCCGTAGATCATGCAGGCCGGATTGACCGTGTGCAGAGCAATCTCGATCTGCTGCATGGTTTCGGTATCATGCAGCGCCATGAGGTCGAAACGGAAACCATCGATATGATATTCCTTTGCCCACCACAGGACGGAATCCACCATGAACTTCCGGAACATCGGACGCTCGGAGGCGGTTTCATTACCGCAACCGGAGCCGTTGGAGGGAGTGCCGCTGAAATTGTAGCGGTAATAGTAATAAGGAACCAGATGATTCAGATTGGATTCGATGCCCGAAGTGTGGTTATAGACGACGTCCATGATGACGCCCATACCATTGTCATGGACGGCTTTGATCATGGATTTCATTTCAGTGATCCGGACCTCGCCATGGAACGGGTCGGTTGAATAACTGCCTTCCGGGAGGTTATAGTTTTTCGGATCATAACCCCAGTTATAACCGTTGTCGGGAGCGGATTCGTCCACTGTCGCGTAATCGAAGACCGGCTGGAGATGAATATGGGAGATACCGAGATCTTTCAGATAATCGATTCCGACCGGAACTCCAGCGGCGTTCTTCAGACCGGTTTCGGTAAAGGCAAGGTATTTTCCCGGATATGAAGAACCGGGAAGCGCGATGGAGAAATCGCGTACATGGACTTCCCACACAGAGGCATCCTCATAGGTCCGGATGCCGGAGCGGAAAGAGTCGGAGGTGAATCCGTCGGGATCGGTCAGAGACATATCCACGACCATGCCACGGTCGCCGTTGACGCCGGCGGCATGGGCATAGGGATCGGTGACTTCATATGTACCGAGGGCGGTCGTGACGGTATATGTATAATAGGTACCGTGACCACAGTCGGCGGTGGCGGTCCAGATCCCGGCATCCTCCGGAATCATGTCCATTACCGCAAAGGCTTCGCAGTCGTTACCGGCTTCATACAGATTCAGCTGCATGGAAGCGGCAGTGGGAGCCCAGACCTTGAAGGTCGTACTGTCACCATGGATCACCGCGCCGAGATCATCACCGGTATAGGTGTATTTTTCCTTGAATTCGGCAGAGTCGAAAACGGAAGTGGGAACAACGGGCTGCACACCGTAACCTTCGATCTCCAGCGTGTAGGTGCGTGTCAGATCCAACGGCTCGGCCAGGGTGATCTTTCCTGTGATCACGTTATTGTTCAGACTGGAGAGGGAAAGGATCTCCAGATCCTTATTTCCATCCGATACACGGATCTGATCCAGACTTTCGATACGGGCCGCCGGAGCAATGGTATAAGTGATCTCCGCGATGGAGGTCATGGCGGCAATCTTGAACAGACGAATGGGCTCCAATGTCTTTCCACCGTCCTTACTGGTGTATTGGGCTTCTTCTCCGGTCTTCAGCCAGACTTCGGTCACCGGACCGGTAATGACCGCGAACCGGTCACTTTCATAATCTTTCGTGGCTTCACCCCAGGAGGTTCCTCCGGGAGCGGAGCAGTTTTTACGGACAATGAAGCCTACTTCTTCGGTTCCTTCGGGGATCTCCACCTGACAGACCATGCCATATTCGCACGGTTCAAAAAGGTAGCCTTTGCCATCTTTTCCTTCGAACCATGCCCAGACATCGGATGTCGCGATATCCGCGTCACCGTTCCAGTAGATATTCAGTAACGCGCACCCGGGCGCGGGTTCGGTTTGCAAACCTTCACCGCATGCGATCGTGCACAGGATGAGGATCATCATACAAATGACGGTGAATCCAAGGAAGTATTTTTTCATGGTCATGAACTCCTTTCCAGGGCTGTGGTTCTGTTTTTTTCTTATATTAATGATAGGGTCCGGAGTATGCTTTGTCAACACCGCGGAAGATTGAAAAACCGTGTTTCGTTGACTGTATGTCACCTGCGTGATATAATCCGGAAAGTATTGATTCGTTTAAAACAGGGGGTGTTGACTGTGAAAAAGCTGTTATCTCTGATCCTGTGCCTGATCTTTACACTCGCGCTGACAGGCTGCGTAAACGCTGAAGAGATCATCGTCCCGGAACTGACTCTGGCACCGCAGGAAATCCCGGAAAATGAAGCGCTTGCCTTTACCAGACAGATGAAAGCGGGCTGGAATCTGGGAAATACATTTGACGCCAGTGACTGCAACTGGCTGACCAATAAACTGGATTATGAAACGGCCTGGGGAAATCCGAAAACGACGGAAAAAGTGATTGACGCCATTCAGGCAGCCGGTTTCAATACCATCCGGATCCCTGTGAGCTGGCATAATCATGTGAACGCGGATTTCGTGATCGACGCCGCATGGCTGGACCGGGTGAACACGGTGATCGACTGGGCTTATGACAGGGGTATGTATGTGATCATCAATATCCATCACGACTGCGCACCCGGGTATTATTATCCGTCAGAAGCCGAGATGGAGACATCCGAAAAATATATGCGGGCGATCTGGGAACAGCTGGCGGAAAGATTCGCCGATTATGACGAGCATCTGATCTTTGAATCCGTCAACGAGCCGAGACTGGCCGGCACCGCGTACGAGTGGACCTGGAGCGCCGGCATTCCTGAATGTCAGGAAGCCATGAGCTGCATCTGCCGGCTGAATCAGATCTTTGTGGATACCGTGCGTGCCACGGGCGGGAATAACGCGGAACGCTACCTGATGGTCCCTTCCTACGCGGCGAATCCCGGATATGCCCTCTACGGGGATTTTTCACTGCCGGAAGACACTGCTGATAACAAGATCATTCTCAGCGTTCATGCCTATACACCGTACAATTTTGCTTTACAGATGCCCGGAACATCGGAATTCAGCCTCGATAACGCCGGAATGAAAGGCGAGATCGCCAATTTCATGCGTTCCCTGCAACTGAAGTATATCAATAACGGAATTCCTGTTGTGATCGGTGAATTCGGTGCCATGACCAAGGGAAACAACCTGCAGGACAGAGTTGACTGGGCGGCCTGGTATGTTGACTCCGCGGCGATCCGCGGGATTCCCTGCGTCTGGTGGGACAACGGCACGTTCACCGGAAGCGGCGAGCTCTTCGGCCTCATTGACCGGAGAACCTGCCAATGGAAGTATGAACCTATTGTCAACGCCATCATGAAATACGCGATGCAGTAATCGGAGAAAAAGATGCTGATACACGGATTACAGAAGATGACCCTGCTGGACTACCCCGGAAAGGTGGCCTGTACGGTCTTCTTCGGAGGATGTGATTTCCGCTGTCCCTTCTGTCATAACTGGGAACTGCTGGACGGTTCTTCTCCGGCAGAGACGGATTCGGAAGCGCTGCTTCAGTTCCTGAATAAACGCAAAGGCATGCTGGAGGGAGTCGTTGTGACCGGCGGAGAGCCTTTGCTGAGAAAAGAACTGCCTGAACTGCTCAGGCAAATCAAGGAACTGGGTTATCCCGTCAAACTGGACACGAACGGGAACCATCCGGAAGCCCTGGAAAAAGTGATCCGGGACGGACTTGTCGATTATGTGGCAATGGACATCAAAAACAGCCGGGGGAAGTACGCGATGACCGCGGGTCTGGAGCTACTGGATACCGGAGCGGTGGAGCAAAGCGTGCGTCTGCTGATGAACGGACCGGTCGAATATGAATTCCGTACGACCGTTGTCAGGGAACTGCACGATGATGATTCCTTCCTGGATATCCGTGAATGGATCGCGGGTGCCCGGCACTACTGGCTTCAGTATTTTACAGATCGGGATACGGTTCCGTTTGAAGGATTTCATGCCCCCGATGAAGCCACGATGAAACACTACGCGGATCTTGTCCGCGAAAAGATCCCCTCGGTACAGATCAGGGGATAAGCGGTTCCGATGACGGAACCGGAGGAAGGGAATGAGACGATTTGGCCGGACAGACCAATAATGATACGCACGGGCATCACCGTTACACGCTGTTCCTGTACGATCTGCTGCTGCTCCTGCTGGTGGATACGGTATTGCTGATCCTGTATCCGAGCAATATCACCAAGCTGGAACATGGGCTGATCCTGCTGCAATACGGCTTGTCCGCCGTGACGATCTTCTCCTGCCGGCTGCTCCTTGGCATCTATAACCGTGTATGGAGATACGCGGATACCAAGGCTTATCTCTGGCTGATCCTTTCCGACGGGATCGCGCTGATCGTTTACTTTGTGATTCAGTTTATCCTGAAAGTAACACTTGATCTGAACAGACTTTCGCTGATGCGTACGATCGGTCTGGTGGCGGCCAATCTGCTGCTGACCATGGCGATCCGGATGATCTACCAGTACCTGTATCAGTCTTCTTCACGCGACAGCAGGATCGGTAATGCTCTGAGAAAACTGATTGCCGCTCTGACCGGAATCGATATCCGCCCTTCACGGACAGACAACAGTGATCCCGAGACGGGAAGCAAGATCAATATTGCCATCGTGGGTGCCGGACGTGTTGGTGTTTCTCTGGCGGAGGAACTGAAGAACAATCCCGCGAGCGCGTACCGTCCCTGCTGTTTCATCGATGTGGACAGGGAAAAGATCGGACGGAGCATCGGAGAGATCCCGGTCCTCGCGGAAGAAAACGCCACCGCGGAAGTATTGCGTGAGTTCCCGATCCAGGAGATCGTGATCGCCCTGCCCCAGATGGCGGCAGATCGGAAAAAAGAGCTGTATGTCCGCTATCTGCAGACAGGGTGCAAGATCAAGGCCTATGACTATCCCATGACCCAAAGTGTCGAAAACGGGAAGCGCCAGCTACGTGAATTTGATGTTTCCGAATTGTTGTTCCGGCCGGCGAAGGATTTCCTTTCCGATAAGACCAAAGGATTCTATCGTGATAAGATTGTGCTGATCAGCGGCGGCGGCGGTTCCATCGGATCCGAACTCTGTCGGCAGATCGCGCGGATGGAACCGAAACAGCTGGTCATCCTCGATGTGTATGAAAATAATGCCTATGATATTCAGCAGGAGTTGAAGATCGCCTACGGTGTGAAGCTGAATCTGGCGGTGGAGATTGCGACAATCTGCGACCGCGAGGAAGTGGAGCAGGTCTTCGAAAGGTATCGTCCACAGATCGTGGTCCACGCTGCGGCGCACAAACATGTCCCGCTGATGGAGCATAACTGCTGTGAGGCAGTCCGGAACAACGTTTTCGGGACGCTGAACATGGTTGAATGCGCTGAAAAATACGGCGTTGAAAAATTCATTATGGTATCCACCGACAAAGCGGTGAATCCCACCAATGTCATGGGAGCGACCAAACGCGTCTGCGAAATGATCGTCCAGGGACACAATGGTGGAAAAACAAGCTTTTCAGCGACCCGGTTCGGAAATGTACTGGGTTCCAACGGAAGCGTGATCCCACTGTTCCGGCGACAGATCGCCGAAGGCGGTCCTGTGACAATCACGGACAAACGGATCGTACGTTTCTTCATGACGATCCCGGAAGCGAGCCAGCTGGTCCTGACTTCCGGAGCTATGGCCAACGCGGGGGAACTGTTTGTGCTGGACATGGGTGAACCGGTGGAGATTCTGAAACTGGCGGAGGAAATGATCCGCCTGTCCGGCCTCGAACCGTACGAGGATATCGAGATCCGGGAGACCGGCCTGCGGCCCGGCGAGAAACTGTGGGAGGAACTGCTGATGAAGAATGAGGATCTCAGCAGGACCGAAAACGAAAAGATCTTTGTCGAAAAGGACACTCCGCTGTCCCGCGGGGAACTGGCAGAGATCCTCGGCATCCTGAAGGAAGCCGCAGAAACCAATGACGATGATCAGGTCAGGGAAGCGCTTCACCGGGTCGTGCCGACCTATAAGGCACCGGAAGAGGTGAACGCGACTGCTGCCGCGTTCCGTAACTCCGACTGACCGGTTTGACGAAAAGATCAATTCAGACTGAAAAACGGAGCAGGTTACCTGGCAGAGATGAACGTATGGCTTTGATGTGAGACGAGAAGTCCGAATAGTGGACAAACAGCACTGCGACCACAAGATATTGTGGCGCGGTGCTTCTTTCTTTTTGCCCGGATCAAAGCCGTTCAATGCCGAAATGACGCCGTGCAATGATGAAATATATACTGAAACAATGCGCTGCTTACATTGACGGAACAAACTGAAAAATGCACTGTAACACAATATATAGTATTCAGCAAAGAAAATTGCTTACTATATATTGACACGCTATGAAACCGGTGGTATAGTATGTTTGCTCGCGTTCCGGACGGGCTTTGTTCCTGTCAGGACGAAAAAAGTGAACGAAAACAATCATTGACAGCAGGCGGAGGTTTTTTATGTACAAGGTCATTAAAAGAGACGGTAAAGTTGCCGATTTTGAAGTTTCCAAGATCAGCATCGCGATCACCAAGGCGTTTGAAGCGCTGCAGAAACAGTATCATCCCAGCGTGATCGACATGCTGGCGCTGCGCGTCACCGCACAGTATGAACCCAAGATCCACGACAATCTGATTGCTGTGGAAGACATTCAGGACTGCGTGGAAGAAGTCCTGTCCGAAGCCGGCTACGCAGATGTGGCCAAGGCTTATATCCTGTACCGCAAACAGCGTGAAAAAGTCCGCAATGTCAATTCCGCCTTGCTGAACTATAAAGATCTGGTCGATAACTATCTGCACATCAATGACTGGCGCGTAAAGGAAAACTCCACCGTGACCTATTCCGTCGGCGGTCTGATTCTTTCCAACAGCGGCGCCATCACTGCCAACTACTGGCTGAGTGAGATCTATGATACCGAAGTGGCTGAAGCTCACCGTACCGCGGCGATCCACATCCATGACCTGTCCATGCTGACCGGCTACTGCGCCGGATGGAGCCTGAAGCAGCTGATCAAGGAAGGTCTCGGCGGAGTGCCCGGAAAGATCACCTCCAGCCCGGCCAGCCATCTGAGCACCCTGTGCAACCAGATGGTCAACTTCCTGGGAATCATGCAGAATGAATGGGCCGGTGCCCAGGCGTTCTCTTCCTTTGATACCTACCTGGCTCCCTTTGTCAGAGTGGACAACCTGACCCAGAAGGAAGTCAAGCAGTGCGTACAGAGCTTTATCTACGGCGTCAATACGCCTTCCCGCTGGGGTACACAGGCTCCCTTCTCCAACATCACGCTGGACTGGACCTGCCCCAATGACCTGAAGAATCTGCCTGCCATCGTCGGCGGGGAAGAAATGGACTTCACCTACGGTGAATGCCAGAAAGAAATGGATATGGTCAACAAGGCCTTCATCGAGATCATGATCGAAGGCGATGCCAACGGAAGAGGATTCCAGTATCCCATTCCCACCTATTCCATCACCCGCAACTTCGACTGGAGCGAAACCGAGAACAACAAGCTGCTGTTCGAAATGACCGCCAAATACGGTACTCCCTATTTCTCCAACTATATCAACTCCGATATGGAACCCTCCGACGTCCGCAGCATGTGCTGCCGTCTGCGCCTGGACCTGCGTGAACTGAGAAAGAAATCCGGCGGCTTCTTCGGTTCCGGCGAATCCACCGGTTCCGTTGGTGTTGTCACCATCAATATGCCGCGTCTGGCTTATCAGGCGGAAAACGAGAAGGAATTCTATGTCCGTCTGGACAAGCTGATGGACATTGCCGCCCGCAGCCTGAAGACCAAGCGCACGGTCATCACCAAGCTGCTTGAAGCCGGTCTGTATCCCTACACCAAGCGTTATCTGGGCACCTTTGCCAACCACTTCTCCACCATTGGTCTGGTCGGCATGAATGAAGCCTGCCTGAATGCCCGCTGGCTGAAGAAAGATCTGACCAATGAGGAAGCACAGGAATTCACGAAGAATGTCCTGAACCACATGAGAGAACGCCTGAGCGACTATCAGGAACAGTACGGCGATCTGTACAACCTGGAAGCCACTCCCGCCGAATCCACCACCTATCGTTTCGCCAAGCACGACAAGGAACAGTTCCCGGACATCGTGACCGCAAACGACAACGGTTCTCCTTACTACACCAACTCCAGCCACCTGCCGGTCGGCTACTCCGAGGATATCTTCTCCGCCCTGGATATTCAGGACGAACTGCAGACCCTGTACACCTCCGGAACCGTTTTCCACGCGTTCCTGGGTGAAAAGCTGCCTGACTGGAAGGCCGCCGCGACGCTGGTCCGGAAGATCGCCGAGAATTACAAGCTCCCTTATTACACGATGAGCCCCACTTATTCCGTGTGTAAGGATCACGGCTATCTGACCGGTGAACAGTACATCTGCCCCCACTGCGGACAGAAGACCGAAGTTTACAGCCGTATCACCGGTTACTACCGTCCCATCCAGAACTGGAACGACGGTAAGTCCCAGGAATTCAAAGACCGCAAGGTGTACGACATCGCCAACTCCCATCTGACCCATACCGGACCCGTGGAAAAGGGTGACTGCGCCTGCGAGACCGAAGCTCCTGCCGCGGAGACGGAAGGAAAGAAGGCCATCCTCTTCGTATCCACCACCTGCCCGAACTGCAAGATCGCGATGCAGCTGCTCGACAAGGCCGGATTTGCCTATGAGAAGATCGTCGCGACCGAAAAGCCCGAACTGGCCAATCAGTTTGGCGTGAAACAGGCTCCCACGCTTGTGCTTGTGGACGACGACCAGGTGCAGAAGTTCGGCGGAGTGTCGGATATCAAGGGAATGCTTTTAGCCGTGAAGGGCTAAAAGCATTCCAGGGGCCAGAGGCCAAGGGCCGAGGATACAGGATACAGGGTGAAGTTGATTGCAGTGTACTGTGTGAGACAGGGCCCCGGGATTTATTAGCAGAACATTATCACTAAGGTTTAAGGACTGAATCCTAAAACCTGAAATAAGGCCATTGGCCTTATTTCTTTATCAGAAGGAGAAAAAATATGACGGATGTTATCGTGGTCGGAGGCGGTCCCGCGGGACTGACCGCGGCTCTGTACGCGCTCAGAAACGGAAAGACTGTGACTGTACTTGAAAAGCATGGCCTCGGAGGACAGATCACTTACAGCCCCAAAGTGGAGAACTGGCCCGGTACTCTTCAGATGAGCGGAAATGAATTCGCTGATAAATTGCTGGACCAGATCATGGCGCAGGGCGGCGAGGTCGAACTTGAAGAAGCGATCGGCGTGACTGACGAAAACGGCATCAAGGTCGTCACCACTGCTGACGGTAACCGCTTTGAAGGAAAAACAGTCATTCTCGCGACCGGTGTCAAGCACAGAATGCTGGGCCTGCCGGGAGAAAATGAACTGGTGGGAGAGGGAATCTCCTTCTGCGCGGTATGCGACGGCGACTTTTTCACGGGACGCAAGGTCTGCGTGGCCGGCGGCGGCAATTCCGCACTGCAGGAAGCGATCCTGCTGTCCGGAAAGTGCAGTGAAGTCATCATGCTGCAGGATCTTCCGACATTCACCGGAGAGAAAAAACTGCAGGAGATCCTGTTCGCCCGGAACAATGTCAAGGCAATGACGAACGTGAAGATCACCGAACTGATCACGAACGGCAATGAACTCGCGGGTGTGACGGTCGAAGACCGGACCACCGGAGAAAAGACCCGGGTGGACTGCAACGGACTGTTTGTGGCCATCGGCCTGATCCCGGAAAACGAAGCGTTTGCCGGTCTGGCCGATCTGAACAGCTACGGGTATTTTGATTCCGCAGAAGATTGCCTGACAAAGACCCCCGGTGTGTTTGTGGCGGGAGACTGCCGTAGCAAGACTGTCCGCCAGCTGACAACTGCCGCCGGTGACGGCGCGGTGGCGGCACTGGCGGCGTGCAGGTATATCGATTCAATCGCGTAAAGCGATTGAATCGACAGGGTACAGGATACAGGCAACAGGGTGAAGGATCTGGAAAACAATTTGATCGAAAACGGCACAGGTGTGCCGTTTTTTTTATCAAAGTATTGTTCGGAAAAGCTCAAGTGTGTTATACTATATCGGTATGTGTAACTCAACTATCCTGAACAGGAGGAACCGATTCAATGCAATACACCAAAGAAGTTGAAGACATGGTCTGTGTTGCGAAGGGCCCGCATCACGGTCCCGCGCCCATCCCCGAAGAGGGAAAATGGATCCAGGCCAAGGAAATCAAAGACATTTCCGGTTATACCCACGGTATCGGCTGGTGCGCTCCCCAGCAGGGCACCTGCAAGCTGAGCCTGAACGTCAAGGATGGCGTGATTCAGGAAGCTCTGGTAGAAACCATCGGCTGCTCCGGCATGTCCCACTCTGCCGCCATGGCCAGTGAGATCCTGCCCGGCAAGACCATCCTGGAAGCTCTGAACACCGACCTGGTGTGCGATGCTATCAATACCGCCATGCGCGAACTGTTCCTGCAAATCGTGTACGGCCGTACCCAGTCCGCTTTCTCCGATGACGGTCTGCGCATCGGTGCCGGTCTGGAAGACCTGGGCAAGGGCCTGCGTTCCATGGTGGGTACCATGTACGGCACCAAGGAAAAGGGCACCCGCTATCTGGAAATGACCGAAGGTTATGTTCTGAAGATGGCTCTGGACAAGGACGATCAGGTCTGCGGATATCAGTTCCTGAGCCTTGGCAAGATGATGGATGCCATCAAGAAGGGCATGAGCCCCAACGAAGCTTACGAAAAGAATATCGGAACCTACGGCCGCTTCAAGGCCGAAGACGGCGCGGTCAAGTGGATTGACCCCCGTAAAGAGTAAGGAGGCGTACTTAGATGGCTTTGTTTGAAAATTATGAAGGTCGTATGCCTCAGCTGCAGCCTGTGCTGGAAAAGTACGGCTTCAAAAACTTTGAAGAAGTAAAAGCTTTTACCAATTCCAAGGGCGTGGATGCTTACCAGATCGTGGAAAGCACTCAGCCGATCTGCTTTGAAAACGTTAAGTGGGCCTATGAACTGGGTGCCGCTATCGCCATGAAGAAGGGCGTCAAGACCGCTGCCGAAGCTGCCAAGTGCATCGGTGAAGGCCTGCAGGCCTTCTGCATTCCCGGATCTGTTGCCGACCAGCGTCAGGTTGGTATCGGACACGGCAATCTGGGTGCCATGCTGCTGGATGAAAACACCGAATGCTTCGCGTTCCTGGCCGGTCATGAATCCTTCGCTGCTGCCGAAGGCGCCATCAAGATCGCTCTGAACGCCAACAAGGTCCGCACCAAGCCCCTGCGCGTTATCCTGAACGGCCTGGGCAAGGATGCCGCCATGATCATCAGCCGTATCAACGGCTTCACCTATGTGCAGACCAAGTATGACTACCTGTCTGCCGACGTCAAGGAAGACCATGCTCTGACCATCGTGAACGAGACCGCCTATTCCACCGGCGATCGCGCCAAGGTCCGCTGCTACGGTGCCGATGACGTTCGTGAAGGTGTTGCCATCATGTGGCATGAGAATGCCGATGTTTCCATCACCGGTAACTCCACCAACCCCACCCGTTTCCAGCATCCCGTTGCCGGAACCTATAAGAAGGAACGCTGGGAAGCCGGCAAGAAGTATTTCTCCGTGGCTTCCGGCGGCGGCACCGGACGTACCCTGCATCCCGACAACATGGCTGCCGGTCCCGCCTCTTACGGCATGACCGATACCATGGGTCGTATGCACAGTGATGCTCAGTTCGCCGGCAGCTCTTCCGTTCCCGCTCACGTGGAAATGATGGGCTTCCTCGGCGCCGGCAACAACCCCATGGTTGGTATGACCGTCGCTGTGGCTGTGGCTGTGCAGGAAGCGATGACCAAGTAATCAAAAGAGCCCTGGCTTCGGCCAGGGCTTTTTGATTACGAGGATACAGGGTGAAGGGGCCAGGGTGATGGGTGAGCCTCTCATCGTTTTCTCATGATCTTCTTAACGAAACTCCATTGTGAACGGAAGGAGAATATGAGATAATGATACTGCAGATGGAGTGTGTCTGCAGAAGGAGAAAGAAGAATGACCAACATTGAGACCCGTGAGATCCTGGAAGCCATTAATGCCGGTAACGACGCACTGGAAAGCATGCGCGCGGCGCAGAAGTATCTGAACAGTGCCGGAAACTGGGGAATCGTGGATATCCTGGGCGGCGGTTTTCTGACCAATGTCATCAAACACAGCAAGATGGGGACTGCCCGTGAATATCTGGAAAAGGCCAATCGCGACCTGGAACGCTTTTCCAGGGAACTGAAGGATATCCCCTCGGAATATCTGAAACTGGATGCCGGCGGATTCATGACATTCGCGGATTTCATGTTTGACGGTTTCCTCGCCGATGTACTGATGCAAAGTAAGATCAGTGAGGCCAAGGAACAGTTGAACCGGATGATCCCCCGGACGCAGGAGACCCTGCGGAAATTGAATGAATGCCTTCATATGGCTGGTGGAAGGATCCGCTGCTGATCGCAGCGGTCCTTTTTTTCTTGCACTCGCAAAAGAAAAATGGTATAAGTGATAGCGTGCGAGGTGTTGGAAATGAAACGCTTTTTATGTGTCCTGCTTTGCCTGGTCAGTCTGGTTTCCTGTGGGTACGCGGAGGAAGCCGGTTTTTCTTTCGATGAAAAGGGCTTTCTGACAGGCTGTGAAGACGGAACGGAATATATACTGGAAGATGACGAAAACGGAGTATGGAAATACGCGACCGATTCACTGTCCATAACGGTAGAACGGACCCGCGAAACCAAAAAGATCAAGAAAAAGGACCGGATTCTCGAATATTTCGTCGCGGACATATGGGCGTCTCCGGAATCTCCGTTGATCCCGATCATGACGGACGCGACAAAGTCGAGTCCCGCGGGTGTGAAACAGGTCAGCCCGGATATTCTGGTCAAAAAGTATCAGAGTGTATTCGCGGTCTCGGATGATATGTACGGTCTCCGCAGAAGCAAAAAGGACGGAAAATACAGATATGATTACCGGGGTGTCGTGATCCGCAACGGAGAGATCATGTGCGAGAAGACCCGGAACAGCAAAAGAAGCCGCCCCTGGCCGAATCTGGACACAATGGCCCTGTATGGGGACGGGAGCATGAAAACATTTGTGTGTGACGCGTATACCGCGGATGAATATCTGGAGCAGGGGGCACAACAGGTGTTTGCTTTCGGACCGGTTCTGATCTCGGAAGGCGTGATCAATCCGGATGTGCTGGATCCGAAGTATTATCCTTACAATGAGCCCCGGGTCGCGATCGGGATGATCGAACCGTATCATTATATCGTGATCCTTGTCCGGGGCAGACCGGACAACAAGTACGCGGGAGTACATCTGGACTGGCTGGCGCAGAAACTGCTGGATGCCGGATGCACAGAAGCACTGAATCTTGACGGTGGTGAAACCGCAACCATGATGTTTATGGGGAAAGTGATCGGTTCCGGCGGGAACGCGCTGCGCTCCCAGGGAAGTCTGATCACCTTCGGTACCAGCAACCGGGTGGAACAGTAAAAAACAAGGATGGCGAAACCGCCATCCTTTTAATATGCGTATCAGATCAGATCCAGACGGCAAATTCGCCGGTATCCGGATCGATATCCGCGGAATACAGATAGGAAACATTCCCGTCGGAGATCTCCTGTTCAAAATGATCATCGGAAAGTTCGACACGTTCAAGCTTCCGTCCACCGGGACTGACGGGATAAATTCCTCTCAGATCATCCGGGTTCAGCAGGATGTTACCACCGGTGACGACAAAGCGGGAACGCTCATTACCAAGCAGCATGGCTTCGGAAGCAAGCACTTCGCCGCGGATTCTGCCGCCGCAGACCTCCGACGCTGTTATGCCGTAGATGCTGCCAAAGCCGGCGACCTTGTTGCCTTCACCGCGAACGTTGACATCGGCCGCGATGACACGTACATCGGCCTCTCCGTTCAACGTGCCGATACAGGTGCCGAGATCACAGTGGACGATGGAGAAGACAGAGCCCTTTTCAAGAACTACTTTCGCTTTGCCGGTCATGGTTCCGATACCGGTGGAGCGCTCGCCGTCCGTCACCAGGGTCAGGTTGCCGGCGGAAATGATATGAGCTTCTCCTTCCAGCGTACCGACAGACAACGCGTCATTTCCCTCGACATCCGTTTGCAGTATGAAGTTTTCACCGATCGAGATATCCGCGGGACCGTTGCTGCTGCCGACTGCCACCAGATTGATGCCCTTGGCGCTGATCCTGCAGTTCCCCTTGTTCAGACGGATCCCGTTTCCTTCAGAATTGCCGCCGCCGATTCCAATGACCTTATCACCCGACGCCTTGATGGTCAGCTTGCCGACCATGTCGATCGATATGGAACCGTAAGGATCGTTGAAACTTGCGCCGATCCCGACACCGTAGTTCCGGTTGTTGACGACGGTGAGACTTCCGTAGCCCTGCAGGGACAGTGTGGAAGTCGGTGGAACACGGATCCCTTCCTTATTGAAGGTGTTGGCTCCCTTCAGGGTAATCACGGTGTTGCAATGCTGACCGATCTGGAAGGTCGTTTCCGTGGATCCTTTGATGTTCACATTTTCCAGGATCACCGTGGCGTCCGTATTGTCCGGTTGACGGATCACGATCTCAACAGTATGATCTTTCTCACCCTTCAGGGTGACAGTCCCTGCCGGGATGTCCACGAAAGTATATTTCTGCAATGCCAGTTCAAGCAGGCTGATCGTTTCTCCCTCATGTGCGGTATAGACCAGCATGTCGCTGTCAAACTTGGACAGACGGACATTTTCCGAAATGATCTCGTTCCGGACCTTCTCGGAAATCGCGGGGATCGGCAGCTCGGTGGGCCGGGCGGTATAGAAGCCCTGAATCAGATCGATGCCATATTCGATGACCGTCTGAAGTTCATCGAAAGATTCGACGCCTTCCGCCAGTGTCTTGATCCCGTTGGTATGGGCGAATTCGATCGTGCTCTTCAGGAACATCTGCTTATTTGTATCATGGCGGATATCATGGATCAGGAAACGGTCGATCTTGATCACCTGAGGCGAATAACGGAGCAGGTTGGCAATGTTGCTGTGACCGGTACCGTAATCGTCAATGGCGATATGCGCCTGACTTCCGGCCTTGCAGAGCTGCTTGACGCTGTTCAGCTCGTCATCGGTGATGGAATCCTGCTCGGTCAGCTCAAAGATAAAGCAATCGAGATAGTCTTCATAAAGTTCAAAGATCCGGTTAACATCCGCAGTACCCAGGAAATGACCCGGGATCGTATTGATGAAGACTTTGCTTCCGCGGAAAAGATTATAGTCCTGTTTATAGCGGTTCATGATCCCGAAGAAGGTGACCTTTTCCACTTCATCCAGCCGACCGTATTCACGGGCGGTGTTCAGCACTTCGAGCGGGGTCAGATTGATGCCGGGCTCGGTCCGCATAAGAGCTTCATAGGCATAAATGGAACCGGTTTTGGCATCCACGATCGGCTGGAAGTGATAACGGAACAGGTTGTGATCCATGAGCGTCGTAAAGGCCTGATAGATCTCCTTGTTCTGGGCACTTTCCTTCAGCGCTTCTCCGTGACCGTATTTCAGCCTGTTCAGATAAAGGTTGCCGACTGCAAGTTTGATATAGGTCTCCAGAGAATTCTTCCATCCGTCATCCGCGACGGTGCAGCCGCAATTGACTTCGATGTTATAGACCTTGGGACTTCCTGCGTTGGCTTCTTCGATCAGCGTGAAGAACGCGTTCACGGCCTTCGACACTTTTGCTCCGGCTCCGCTGCCATTGTCCGCGGTATTGATCACGATCAGCTGATCATCGGCGATCCTGGCAACGAGCGCGTCCTTTTCATTCGCTTTACAGAGCGCGTCTGTCACAGTGTGCATGACCCATTCAATGTCTTCCATACCGTAGTTATCGAAGATATAGTTATAACGGACCACAGAATAGACCGAAACTGCGAAAGCCTTCTGGCGAACTTTGGAATCATTCGCGTGCTCCTCATACCAGCGGGTGGCGCCTTTCAGATTGCTGATCCCGGTCATGGGATCGAGATAAAGATTGTTCTCCAGGTTGAGAAGCATGTTTTTGCGCGTGATCTGACTGATCAGATTGGCAAAAATGAAATTCAGGATATTGGCTGTGCGCTTGGTCGTCTGGATATCCCTGGATACTCTGTTCATAGTGGTCACATAATAACCGCAGACGATATCTCCCACGAAGACCGAAGTGATCATACAGGCTGTGGCACCATCATCGTTCATCCAGTGATCGAAACGGGGGAATATGTCCGAGATAAATATGCGGGTCCAGTCCGCCTGGGAAAGAAGCCTGTTGGCAGACGGGACACAGATCAGCGTATGATCCAGCGCACGGGTGAAATCCTTCTCTTCACCGTCGCCGTAGTAGAAATGCTCGTTCAGGCACAGGACGGAATCATCCTGCAGCATGACGGAAAGCCGACCGAGCAGGGCGTTGATGTCCTGACAATCCATGGCATAATGCGCTGTTCTGAACAGATAAGTCTCGTGACGGGAGGCGAACTCCATATCCCGATAGGCTTCCACGATCTCACTTTCGGCGATGGGGATCTCCTTGCATCCGCAGGATGCGGCATAGCGGACATAATAGGGCACATAGAGGACCTGGCCGGCCTGAAAATCCCCATCCAGAAGGTCGAGACAGGCGCTTGCCTCATCGGCCGCGTCGCACATACAGGTCGTCAGATGCGGCTGGTAGACCCGGGAAGCATGAATACCGTCAAAACCGGTCACAATGATGTCTTCCGGAACTCTGATGTCATGCTCCTTCAGGCAGGAGATCACGGCGTGCGCCATGGTGTCGTTGGCGCAGAAGATTGCTCCGGGCAACTTGTCGCGTTCGGAGATCAGCTTTTCTGTGACGGAAACTGTCGGTCCCTCCCAGTAATTACCGTAGGCGATATTTTCGGGAAGAACAGGCAGTCCGTTTTCTCCCAGTACTTCTTTATAGCAGGCGATCCGGGAATCGGAATATTCTTCGCCTTCCAGACCGGCAATGAAGAAGGCGTCCCGGATGTCGTGATCGCGGATGACATGATTCAGCAGCTGTTTATAGCTCTCTTTACTGTCGGGAACGACAGCTGCGCATCCGGGAAGGATCATGTCCTTCGAGACGACCGGGATATGACGCGTATGGCAGGACTGGACGATGGAACGGAGCAGAGCATCATCATGGAAGGTGCTGGCCGCGATGATCATCCCGTCGAGAATCTCGTAATTGATGCACTCAAAGACTGAACGCGCGCCTTCGTCGTATTTGTCCTGATTGGAGAAATCGGGGAAGCTGTTAAAAAACAGCAGCTTCCAGCCGCGCTTTGCCGCATTGGAGCAAAGCGCGGATACAAACGCAGAATGGCTGTCCTCGTATGAATGCGAGAGACATACCGCGATCAGTTTACGTTTTTCTGACATATCAGCAATCCATCCTTTTCGGTATCGGTTGAAATGGATGTTCTATCAAGCAAAATGATACCATAAATGAAGATGATTTGCAAAGAAAATCTTCATACTTATAGAAAAAATAGTATGCGTGGCACGATAAAGGTAACGGCTGCTTTGTGATAAAGTTAACGATCATTTTTCATCGACAAATGCATTTGATTATGGTAGAATAGCAAAAGGTGTGTATGGAGGGAGAAACAGGAACAAATGCGAATCGATGCGACAGTACGCAAGGAGACATCCTATATCCTGATATGGGTCCTGCTCCTGAGCGTCATCATGGAAGCTGTCTTTCTGGTAATCGGTGCCTGGGAGTTCAGCGTACTGCTTGGCAATCTGATCGGCAGTCTGACTGCCGTAATGAATTTCTTCCTGTTGGCTGTAACGGTCACGAAACTGGTGAACGCGGGTGAAACAGACAAGCTTCAGCAGAAGATGCACGCGTCCAAATCCCTTCGGATGGCAGGTATGGTCCTGATCTGTGTACTCGCCATCGCACTCCTGAAGACGAATCCTTATTCGACCCTGATCCCGCTGATCTTTCCGAGAATCGGGCTCGCGGTCAAAAAAGCCAAACAGGGCGGTGATCCTTCCGCTCCGGATGATGAAGGAAGTGAATTGACTTGAACTCCAGAAGCACCCGTTTCCGGGTCGTGGACGGGTTACTGATTGCTATGATGATCCTCCCGCTGTTGGTCGGGATCACGCTGAAGGTGCTGTATACGCCGCCGTCCGAAGGCGTGGAAATCACCGGCGCGATGATCTTTCTCCGGTGGGATGATATGCCGGTCATGCCGCTGCTGATCACGGAAAGCGAAGTCAACAGCTGGCTGGTCATGATCAGTATCTTCGGACTGGTCCTGTATCTGACACACGGTCTGACGGAAAAAGCTGAGAACAAACGTCAGCTGGCCGCGGAATGGATCGTGGAGAAGGTAACGGATCTGGTCCACGGGAACATGGGCGAACAGTATTCCATGTATATCCCGTTCATCGCGGCAATCATGGGCCTTTCCGCTTTTTCCAGCCTTTCCTGCCTGGTGGGTCTGTTCTCCCCGACGGGAGATGTGAACGTGACCGCGGGCTGGGCCATCCTGGTCTTCCTGCTGGTGACCTGGTACAAGCTGAAAGGCGGCGTGTTCAACTATCTGAAGGGCTTCACGGAACCCATTCCGGTGTTCACTCCCATGAACATTGTCGGAGAATTCTCCCTGCCTCTGAGCATGGCTTTCCGTCATTACGGAAACGTACTGAGCGGTGCCGTGATCTCCGTACTGGTAGGTGTGGCCCTGAAGGGGTTGAGCAACATGATCCTGGGCTGGATCCCGCTGATCGGGGACGCACAGCTGCTCCGGATCGGTATCCCGGCCGTACTCTCTGTATACTTTGATGTGTTCAGCGGGCTCATGCAGGCGTTCATCTTCGCCATGCTGACCATGCTTAACATAGCCGGCGCTTTCCCTGAAGAAGCCTGGCAGAAACGTCAGGAAAAGAAGCGCCTGAAACAAATGAAAAAAGCCGCCGCGAACGGCTGAAAATGGAGGAAAAGAAAATGACTGAACTTGCTATTGGTATTATGCTGGGTCTCTGCGGACTGGGTGCCGGTTGCGCCCTGATTGCCGGTATCGGCCCCGGTATCGGCGAAGGTAACGCCGTTGCCGCCGCCTGCGAAGCGATCGGACGTCAGCCTGAGTGCAAGAGCCAGGTCACCAGTACCCTGATCATGGGCTGCGCTATTGCCGAAACCACCGGTCTGTACGGCCTGATCATCGGTATCCTGCTGATCTTCGTGGCTCCCGGAATCTTTGTGGGTATCTTCAAGGACACCGTCAAGGAACTGGGCGGTATCATGTAATCTACGTAAAGTAAGAGGTTGCTTTCATGCAGAGTTTGAGTGTCATTTCTGTCAATATATGGCAGATCATTATTGCGCTTTGCAATCTGCTGATCCTGACGCTGGGTCTGAAACATTTCCTGTTCAAGCCGGTTCAGAAAGTGCTGGATGACCGCCGGAACAAGATCGACGGCGATTATCTGGAAGCACAGCAAGCGAATGAAGCAGCGCAGGAAGCCCGCTCCAACTATGAAGCGGCGCTGGCCGGAGCACGTCAGGAAGCGGATCAGATCCTGACCGACGCGACCCGGAAAGCCGAACACCGCGGAAACGAGATCGTTGAGGATGCCCGGGAAAAGGCTTCTGATATCAGAAGACAGGCGGAAGCGGATGCTTTGCTTGAAAAGAAGAAAGCGGAAGACGATATCCGGAAGGAGATCGCCGATGTTTCCACCAAACTGACCGGAAAGATCCTGGAACGCGAGATCACGGAAGAAGATCATCGCGTGCTGATCGATTCCTTCCTGCAGGAGATAAGCCATGACACAGACAAGTAAGGAATACGCGGAAGCGTTATTTGAGCTTGCCCTTCAGGACGGAAATACGGAAGCTGTTTCTGACGCGCTGGACGAGATCCGGGAAGTGATGGCAAATCAGCCGGAATTCATGGATCTGCTGAAAAGCCCCGCTGTGCCCAGAGAAGTACGGACACACGCGCTGGACGAGTGCTTCGGAGACAGAGTGCCGCCTACCGCGCTGGCTTTGCTGCGCATGATGTGCGTCAAAGGTCATATGGGCCAGCTGGAGAAAATGATTGCCGAGTTCGGGCAGCTGAACCGGGAGCATCAGGGGGTCGCGATGGCGCGCGTGATTTCTGCCGTCGCGCTGAGCGAAAAGGAACGCGATCAGCTGAAGCAGGGCCTGGAAGCCAAATTCGGAAAGAAAGTGGAGCTGCAGTGCTCCCAGGACCGCAGCCTTCTGGGCGGTCTTCGTGTGGAAATTGAAGGCAGAGTCATAGACGGCAGCATCAGAAATAAGCTGCAGCAGATCAAGGAAGTGATGGATTCATGACCTCCAAGGCCGGAGAAATCAGCAGTATCATCAAAGAGCAGATCAAACAGTACGAATCCCGGATCGAGATGAAGGAAAACGGGACTGTCATCTCAGTCGGTGACGGTATCGCCACAGTCTACGGGCTGCGCAACTGCATGGCCAATGAACTGCTCCGCTTTGAAGACGGAAGCTACGGCATGGCACAGAATCTGGAAGAGGACACAGTATCAGTCGCTGTTTTGTCCGATAAGGATTCCATCCGTGAAGGTTCCGTTGTTTACCGTACCAACGAATCCCTGTCCGTTCCCGTGGGCGAAGCCCTGCTGGGACGTGTTGTGAATGCTCTGGGTGAACCGATCGACGGAAAAGGACCCGCCGTGACGACCGAACGCCGCCCCGTGGAATCTCCCGCCCCCGGCATCATTCAGAGAAAGAGCGTTTCCGTACCGCTGCAGACCGGAATCAAGGCAATCGACTCCATGATCCCGATCGGCCGCGGACAGCGCGAACTGATCATCGGTGACCGTCAGACCGGTAAGACCACCATCGCGGTGGACACCATCATGAACCAGCGCGGCACCGGAGTGATCTGTGTCTATGTAGCGATCGGTCAGAAACGGACCAGCGTGGTGCAGATCGCCCAGATGCTGGAAAAGGCCGGCGCTATGTCCTATACCATCATTGTATCCGCCAGTGCCGCCGAAAGCGCGCCTCTGCAGTACATCGCGCCCTATTCCGGATGCGCCATGGCGGAATACTTCAGAGCACAGGGCAAGGATGTCCTGATCGTTTACGACGACCTGAGCAAGCACGCGGTGGCATACCGTGCCCTGTCGCTGCTGATCCGGAGACCTCCGGGACGTGAAGCTTATCCCGGCGACGTCTTCTACCTCCACAGCCGTCTGCTGGAGCGCGCCGCGTGTGTGGCGCCCGAATACGGCGGAGGTTCCATTACCGCCTTGCCGATCATTGAAACGCAGGCTGGTGACGTGTCCGCGTATATCCCGACCAACGTGATCTCCATCACAGACGGTCAGATCTTCCTGGAAACAGAACTGTTCCACAGCGGTATCATGCCTGCCATCAACCCCGGTATCTCCGTCAGCCGTGTCGGCGGTGCCGCCCAGATCAAGGGTATGAAGAAGGTTGCCGGCGAACTGAAACTGCTGTACGCGCAGTACCGTGAACTGCAGGCTTTTGCCCAGTTCGGAAGCGATCTGGACGCGGATACGAAGAGCCGTCTGGCTCTGGGCGCCCGTATCGTGGAAGTCCTGAAGCAGAAACGCTCCGCACCTGTACGCGTGGGCTGCCAGGTCGCGATCGTCTATGCCGTGACCCGCGGATACCTGAATGAAGTGGATCCCGATAAGGTCAGCGAATACGAACATGACCTCTATGAATATCTGGAGAGCAGCTACAAGCCGCTGCTTGAACGGATCGAAAACGGCTTCTGGGATGAAGAGGATATCAAGACCATGGACGAAGCCCTGACCGGGTTCCGGAGGTAACACATGGGAGCCGATACGAAATCCTTGAGAAACCGGATCCGGAGTGTGGATTCCACTCTGCATCTGACTAAGGCCATGGGCCTGGTGGCATCTTCCAAGATGCGCCGGGCGAATGCCGGAATGACCCGCAGCCGCGAGTATTCCGCGGCCATGGAGGAAGTGGTGGATGTGCTCCGCTCCAGCCCGGAATGCGCCAGGACCCCTTATATGGCTCCGAAAGGCGGGGAGACCTGCCTGATCGTGATTGCCGGAGACCGGGGACTGGCCGGCGGATACAACGCCAATATCTTCAGACTGGCAGCCACCCTGGAATATGACCGGGTGATCGCCATCGGGAAACGGGCCTGCGAACGGTTCGGAAAAGCTTTCCTTTCATCCGAACACTTCACCGCACAGGATGCCGAAAAGATCGCCAATGAAGTCTGCAACGATTTCCTCGCTGGAAAGATTTCAAAGCTGGGGATCCTGTACACCACTTACCGCTCGATGCTGAGTCAGGAAGCGACCGTCAAGTGGATCCTTCCGCTGGAAAAAGCGGAAGCGGGAACACAGGCCGGACCGATGTTTGAACCGGATGAGCAGACCGTACTGACGGGCGCGGTGCCGACCTATGTGGCCGGGGTCCTGTCCGCCTGTGTCAGGGAAAGCTACGCCTGCGAAGTGGCCGCCCGCCGGATGGCCATGGACAGCGCCGGAAAGAACGCACAGGAAATGATCGATCACTTGCAGCTGCAGTACAACCGCGCACGGCAGAACTCCATCACACAGGAGATCACCGAAATCGTGGCAGGCAGCGGACTGTAAACTGATTGAAGGAGGGAAACACCTTGGAGAATAAAAAGACGGGGGTCGTGGCGCAGGTCATGGGACCTGTTGTCGACGTTCGCTTCGGCGAGGAATATCTGCCGGCAATCTACAACGCCCTGACCCTGCCGCTGAATGGCAAGACCCTGACCGTTGAAGTGGCACAGCACATCGGTGACAACACCGTACGCTGCATCGCCATGGGTTCCACGGACGGTCTTTGCCGCGGTGTCGAAGTGACCGACACCGGAAAAGGCATTTCTGTTCCCGTCGGTCGCGAAACACTGGGACGTATCTTCAACGTGCTCGGTGACGTGGTGGACGACGGTGAGGATGTGCACACGAAGGAACGCTGGGATATCCACAGACCGGCGCCGACCTACGAAGAACTGAGCACTTCCACAGAGATCCTGGAAACAGGCATCAAGGTCATTGACCTGATCTGCCCCTACGCGAAGGGCGGTAAGATCGGTATGTTCGGCGGTGCCGGCGTCGGCAAGACCGTTATGATCATGGAACTGATCAACAACATTGCCAAGCAGCACGGCGGCCTGAGCGTGTTCACCGGCGTCGGTGAACGTACCCGCGAAGGTAACGACCTGTATTATGAAATGAAGGAGAGCGGCGTTCTCGCCAATACCGCGCTCGTCTACGGTCAGATGAATGAACCGCCGGGAGCCCGTATGCGCGTGGGTCTGGCCGGCCTGACCATGGCGGAATATTTCCGTGATGAAGAAAATCAGGACGTGCTGCTGTTCATTGACAACATCTTCCGTTTCACCCAGGCTGGTTCCGAAGTGTCCGCCCTGCTGGGACGTGTGCCTTCTGCTGTCGGTTATCAGCCGACGCTGGCCACTGAGATGGGTCTGCTGCAGGAACGCATCACCAGTACCCATAAGGGTTCCATCACCTCTGTTCAGGCAGTTTACGTACCTGCCGATGACCTGACGGACCCTGCCCCCGCAACGACATTCGCCCATCTGGACGCCACCACGGTCCTGAGCCGTTCCATCGCGTCCCAGGGTATCTATCCCGCCGTGGATCCTCTGGATTCCACCAGCCGGATCCTGAGCCCCGATGTACTGGGTGAAGAACACTACAAGATCGCCCGTGAAGTGCAGCGTATCCTGCAGCGCTATAATGAGCTGATGGATATCATCGCCATCATGGGTATGGACGAACTCGCGGAAGAGGATAAACTGCTGGTGAACCGCGCCCGTAAGATCCAGCGCTTCCTGAGCCAGCCGCTGTTTGTTTCCGAAAAGTTCACCGGCATTCCCGGCGTCTATGTCCCGCTGAATGAGACCCTGAGAGGTTTCCGGGAAATCATCGAAGGCAAGCATGATGACCTGCCCGAAAGTGCTTTCCTGTATGTGGGAACCATCGACGAGGCCGTGGAAAAGGCCAAGAAAGGCGGAAACGCATGAACACCTTCCCTCTGATTATCTCTTCACCGGACGGAGATCTGTTCCGGGGAGACGCCGGAATGATCATCCTGCGGGGAACTGAAGGAGAACTGGCTATTCTTGCCGGACATATTCCCTTCGTGACTGCCATTGTGCCGGGACGCTGCGTGATCGTGAACGCGGAGGGTGAACGGAAAGAAGGAACCATTGCGGGCGGACTGCTGACCGTGGACAAGGATAAGGTCACTGTCCTGACGACTGCCCTGACACTTGAATGACCGGCTCCCCTTGTTCCCTGAAGAAGGGGACAAGGGGATCTGTTTTTATGGGAGGAACCTGAAATGAAAGACCGGGTTGCAGATTTTCTGGAGTATGTGGAAAAATCACCCACTGCTTTTCACGCGGTGAAGAATGCCTGCGGCATGCTGGAACAGAGCGGATTTGTCCGCTTGCAGGAAAACGCAGTCTGGCAGCTGGAATGCGGCGGTAAGTATTATGTGACCCGGAATCAGTCCGCGGTGATCGCTTTTTCCGTACCGGAAGGCGGATTCGGTCCTTATCAGATCATCGCCAGCCACGGAGATTCACCGACCTTCAAACTGAAACCCGTGTTTGACGAAAAGGCTTGCGGATGCTACTGCAGACTGAATGTCGAGAAATACGGCGGAATGATCTGCTCCACCTGGCTGGACCGCCCGCTGTCCATCGCCGGCAGGGTCCTGGTGAGGGAAGGGGACGGGATCACCGCGCGCCTGGTGGATCTGGACCGGGACGCTGTACTGATCCCCAACATGCCGATCCATTTCAACCGGGAAATCAACGACGGATATAAATTCAATCCGCAGGTGGATCTTCTGCCCCTGTACGGCGAAGAAAACGCTTACGGGCATCTGAAAAATGAACTGGCGGACGCCTGCGGGACCACACCCGATAACATCGTCGGGAATGATCTGTTCCTGTACAACCGGGTATCCGGAAGTGTCTGGGGAGCGGATGATGTCTTCTTCTCCTGCGGGCGCATCGATGATCTTGAATGCGCGTGGACATCCCTGACTGCTTTCACACAGATCGGCACTGAAGGACACATCAATGTCTGTGCCGTACTGGACAATGAGGAAGTGGGCAGCGGAAGCAAGCAGGGTGCCGACAGCACCTTCCTCCGGGACGTGCTGACACGGATCGGGAACGCGCTCGGGGCGTCCGACGAGGAGATCCGGGCAGCCATGGCTTCCGGGTTCATGGTCTCCGCGGACAACGCGCATGCCGTTCATCCCAATCATCCGGAAAAGTATGACGTGGATAACCGCGTGATGATGAATAAAGGCGTTGTGATCAAGCAGAACGCAAACCAGAAATATACCACCGACGGCGTCTCTTCAGCCATTTTCACGGCGATCTGCGAAAAGGCGGGAGTGCCGGTCCAGTACTTCGCCAACCGCAGCGATATCCCCGGAGGATCGACACTGGGGAATATCTCCAATGCCCACGTATCCATGAATACCGTGGATATCGGTCTGGCCCAGCTGGCCATGCATTCCGCGTATGAAACCGCCGGCACGAAAGATCTGGAATACATGGAGAAGGCCTGCAGGACCTTCTGGGAAACCGAAATCATTATGAACGAGGACGGACGCTTCACGCTTTACTGATCGCTTTCAGACAAAGGAGCCGCTATGATCGACTGGGGAGAAAAACTGGAACTGAAGATTGCCATGCTGCCGGATTCGCCCGGCTGCTATCTCATGAAGGATGCCTCCGGGACGATCATCTATGTGGGAAAGGCGGTCAATCTGAAAAACCGGGTGCGCAGTTATTTCAGGGATACATACCATACGCCGAAAGTGGCGGCGATGATATCCCATATCGACGATTTTGAGATCCTGCTTTGCGATACCAATCTGGAAGCGCTGATGCTGGAGTGCAATCTGATCAAACTGCATAAGCCTTATTACAATATCCTCCTTAAGGACGATAAACACTATCCCTATGTCCGGATCAACCTGAAAGAAAACTATCCGCGGCTGACACTGGCGCGGAAAATGGAACGCGACGGAGCCAAATACTTCGGACCGTACATCGGTGCCTCCGCGGTCCGACAGGTCATCGATACCGCACGCGACGTGTTTCCCATCCGGAACTGCAAACTCACCTTCCCCCTGAAAGGTGAACACCGGCCATGCGTGAACTACGAGATCGGCCGCTGTCTGGCACCCTGCGCGGGAAAATGCACCGAAGCCGAATACTGGGACATGCTCGACGGAGTGATTGCCTTCCTGAACGGCGACTATAAATCCGTGATCAACGAGCTGAAGAAAAAAATGAATGAAGCCGCGGAAATCATGCAGTATGAAAAGGCGGCAATCTACCGCGACAAGATCCGCGACGTGGAGGGAATGACGGAACGCCAGATCGCCATGAGAACGGACCTGAGCGAGCAGGATATCATTTCGCTGGCGCAGGACGGACTGGATGCCATGGCTCAGATCCTGTATGTACGCGGAGGACGCATGGTGGGCGGGGATCACTTCATCCTGCCGGGCGACGGCGGGGAGGAAGCCGGCGATGTTCTGGCGGAGTTTGTGACCCGGTACTATGAGGATGAACATATGGTCCCGCGGAATGTACTGATACAGACACTGCCGGACGGATACGCGGAGGAACTGGAGCAGTGGCTCAGAGCACGCCGGGGTGCCGCCGTGACAGTGACTGTTCCGCAGCGCGGAGAAAAACATGACTTGATCCTGCTGGGTGAAAAGAATGCCCGGGACGCGCTGGAAAAAAGAAATGCCGGGAAGCGGATCCGGGAGGAACGGACTGTCGGCGCGGCGGAAAATCTGGGCCGTATCCTCGGAATGGATCATTATCCGAGACGGATCGAAGGCTTTGATATTTCCAATACACAGGGCGTTCTTTCCGTTGCGGCCATGGTGGTATTTATTGACGGGGTGGCTGCCAAGAAGGAATACCGGCATTTCCGCATCAAAACAGTGGAAGGCCCCAATGACTTCGCCTCCATGCGGGAAACACTGGGCAGAAGATTCGCGCATGCCCTGCAGGAAAAGCAGGAAAGAGCGGAACAGGGACTTCCGGACGAAGGCGGAAAGTTCAGCGAGCTTCCGGATCTGATCCTCATCGACGGCGGACCGCAGCAGTTGGCTTACGCTCAGGAAGCCATGCACCAGTTCGGGCTGAATATCCCCATGTTCGGACTGGCTGAACGCTTTGAAGAGATCTGGCTGCCCGGACGGGATGAGCCGATCTGTCTCGATCACCATACACCGGAGCTTCAGCTGCTGCAGCGGATCCGTGACGAGGCGCACCGCTTCGGCATCACCCATCACCGCGATCTGCGGAGAACAAACATGACGCACAGCCAGCTGGATGATATCCCCGGGATCGGACCGGCCAGACGGAAGACACTCCTGAAAACCTTCGGGAGTATTAAGGCCATTCGTGAAGCTGATCTGGAAACTCTGAAAAATACAGAGGGCATGAACGCACCGTCCGCGGAGGCGGTATACGCTTATTTCCGGGGGAATGAGAAGTCATAAACTTCCAGAAAATTCCGCTGCGCCGGGGAATGAAACTGCTTATCCGGCCGGGAACAGAGTAACGATCGGAGAATATTCGGTCAAAAACAAATTTTCTGCTTGCTTTTCTGTTTTCGTTGTGATAATATATCACCGTTGTCGCAAGACAATGTGCTGATGTAGCTCAGTAGGTAGAGCGCATCCTTGGTAAGGATGAGGTCGCCGGTTCGACTCCGGCCATCAGCTCCATTAGTTCGGGGCCGTTGAGATCAATGGAGTTCCGGACTTTTTTTGTACCCTTTTTGTGGTTTTTATTCCGTTTCTCTGTTATAATGACTTATAAGACATACGGAGGTTCAAACCGTGATAAAAGTTTTTCTGCTTTCAGACCTGCACGGGAACATGACGGCCACGGAAGCAATGACCCGTGAAATCAGCGAGATCAGACCGGACAGGGTGATCTTTCTCGGCGATGCCGTCGGAAAGGGTCCGAGAAACGATCAGACCTGCGACTGGGTCCGGGAACACTGTGATACGGTCGTCGGCGGAAACTGGGACTACGGTGTGGGATATCAGTCATTCGCGCCGGATGTGTTTTTCTGGGATCAGTTGGGTGAAGAGAGACTGAAGTGGCTCCGGGAACTGCCACAGGAGCAGGAACTCCGCCTCAGCGGATTCACGTTCCGCCTGATCCACGGACGGCCGCTGAAACCTCTCATGCAGGGATACGATTCGGACGAGGCGCTGATGCAGGCTTTTGAAAATACGAATGGAAAAGAATATGACGGAGTTATCTTCGGCGACAGTCACAGACCGTTCATGAGGACTGTTTTCGGACATTACATCATGAATACCGGGAGTGTCGGAAACAATCTCGGCGGTGTGGCACGCGCACACGCGATCCTGCTGGAAGGCGATCCGGACACGACGGAAAAGACATCGTTCAGATCCACACTGATCAGTATTCCGTATGACAACAATGCCGAAGCGGAGATCGCACGGAACACTCCGGATCTGCCCAAACAGGGAGCCTATATCCGTGAAGTGCTCACCGGCCATTATTCCAGATGAACGATTCCGGAAACAAACAGTATGAAGGGGAGAACAAACCATGGCGCCTCAAAAGAAAAGCCTCAGCCGCTCCAATACTCTGGGAGGTAAACTGACAGCCAGACCGACGGTCTTTCTGATCGCTCTTCTTCTGGTTTCCACAGTGGTCCATTATCTGCTGAGTATCAGCAGCGTACATATCCCGACGGTTTATATTGACGAGGGACTGTATGTCAATATTGCCCGGAGCATTTTCTTTGACGGACGGGTACTTTACCGCGGACAGCCGGTCTCCTATGTCTATTTGCTGTATCCGTTCTTCCTTCTTCCGTTGTTCCTGCTGCCGGCATCCGTCAGCCTGTACCGCGCCATTCAGCTGTATAACGCGCTTCTCATTTCCACCTCCGTTTTCCCCGCGTATCTGCTGGGCAGGAAAATGGGACTCAAACGGGAACGCTCCTGTCTGCTGGCGGCATTGACCGTACTGGTGCCGGAAATGGCATTGTCTTCCTTCCTGACTGCCGAAAGCATCTATTATCCTCTGATGATATGGCAGTTTGTACTTGCGGCTTCCATCTGCAAAGAAACAGATCTGAAGAAAAAGACAACAGAACGTTTCGGACTGGGACTTCTGACCGGTATCACCTTCTTCGCGAAACCGGTTTGCGTGATATTCGGCGCCTGTTTCCTGCTGGTGGATATGGTCCTCAGCTTTAAAAAGCATGAGAAGAAGGACGGATGGCTGGACCTCGGAGCGATTGCACTGACCGGACTGACTGTGGCGGCCGGATACGCGCTGTACCATCTGGCATACGGTTCCGCGACTGTCATGAATCTATATGAAAAACAGTTTGACGATACGACAGCCGCCAGCATCCCGATCATGCTGCAGTCGGTGGTCTGGCATGTATTCGGTCTGATCGTCGCCTTTGGCGGCGCCTGCGTGCTGCTGCCCGGATTTTTCCGGAAAGACTATCCGGATGAAGACCGGAAGCTGATGCTCGGCGGCGCGGTGGGAATCCTGGCGACAGTTATCGGCGTCGCGGTCATGGTGGTCCCTTACAAGTTCGACGTAATGGGAATCAAGAGTCCGGTCCACCTTCGCTACCTGATGTTCTTCGCACCGCTGGTTATTGTGTTTACTCTTTCATCTTCACTGAAACTGAAAAAACCGGGGAAAGGCCTGACGGCTTTCCTGGTGATCTGTGCCGTACTGACAGCCGTCGAAGCAATCTTCGGCTTCATCAATATGAAATCGGGAACGTTCAACGCCCCTTCCCTGAATATGTTCTATACGGACCGTATCGGGAATGTCTGGGGAATCGTAATGGCAGCATTGTCAGTCCTGTTTACGCTGGTCGTGGCTGCCGGCTCCGGATGGAAGAAAAACTATGTCCGTAACTTCTGCCTGGTTCTTGCGATATTCTTCGCAGTCAATACCTGTCTGACCTGTGCCGCCCGGAAGACCAGACCGAGAGAAACAGAGGAAAATGCGACTCACGTCGCGGAAGCCGCTTCCGAATATGACGATACGGTCATCATTACCGGGAATATCTATGACGACTACCGCAGCTTCATACTGGACGGTCATATGCGTAAAACGAAGCAGACGGTCGTTCTGAATGACCTCCTCCTCAACGTGATCGAGACCGGCGGCGTGTATCATCCATGGGTTCCCGTCGTTCAATCTCCCAATATCTATAACGAACCGATGTATGACACGGAGACCCTGCTGTTTGACTATGATACTCCGCGGTATGTGGAATTTACCGACAGTGTCCGGACAGAACAGTACGGAGAGTTTGTCCTGGCACACATTACCCGCGGACAGCCTTTCCTGAAGACGGCCCTTGGCAGTGTGGAGGGAGACACTCTCTATGACGCGGATGTCGGCTCTTTACTGGTCTATGATCCGGAAATCCTGGCCCGCGGCAGCGTGACATTGATCATGCAGGCCAGATGCACCTCCGCACCCAGCTGTACGATCACCTTCAGCAGCGGCGGACAGCAGGTCCAGGCGGAAGTCACTAACGAACTGCAGGAGTACACTGTTACACTGCCAGTGACTACAAACGGATTCTACCAGTTCACAATCGACGCGACGGGGAATATACAGATTCCGTGCTATCGGACGGAGTGAGCGCGGCTGCAGCCGCGCGGTGATGGGTGACAGGTGATAAGTGATAAGTGATGGGTGACAGGTATGAGGTATAAGGTATAAGGTGTGAGGTATGAGGTGTAAAATTGCACTGACCGGTAAACGGAGGGAACGCGATGAATAACCGTAAACAGAAGTCCCCCTGGAAGATCCTGAAAATTGACCCGTGGCTTGGTCCGTATGAGAAAGAGATCGATCTGCGGATGAAGAGATACCGGGAACGCAGGACCGAGGTTGCTCCGGACAATGGTTCCGTCAGCTCTTTTGCCAACGGATACCTGTATTACGGATTCCACCGGACCAAGGATGGGTGGGCTTTCAGAGAATGGCTTCCCGGCGCGGATGAAGTGCATCTGATCGGCGACTTCAACGGGTGGGACAAGACAAGCCATCCGCTTGAACGCCTGGATAACGGCGTGTGGGAGATCCTGCTTGATGGCCATGACGCGCTGAAACACGGTCAGCATGTGAAACTTTGGGTCCGTCACGGTGACAACAGCTTTGAACGGTTGCCGGCCTACAGTACACGCACCCGGATGGACTGGGACGCGCATAAGCTGTGCACACAGGTCTGGGATCCGGAACCTTTCGCGTGGACGGATGACGGATACCGGAAGGTCGATTACGGAGCCCCGCTGATCTATGAGGCTCATGTGGGTATGGCGCAGGAATATGAGGGGATCGGCACTTACCGGGAGTTTGCGGATCAGATCCTTGATAAGGCCCTTAATCTCGGATACAATACCGTTCAGCTGATGGCCATTCAGGAACATCCGTATTACGGTTCCTTCGGCTACCAGGTGACGAATTTCTTTGCCGCTTCCAGCTGGTACGGTGAACCGGAAGACCTGAAATATCTGATCAACAAGGCTCATGGGATGGGACTCCGGGTCCTGCTGGATGTGGTTCACAGTCACGCCTGCCCCAATGAAGGCGAAGGACTGAACAAACAGGACGGAACAGACGGACAGTATTTCCTGTCCGGCGGAGAAGGCTGGCATCCTGCCTGGGGGACACGGCTGTTCAATTACAGACGGTATGAAGTCCTGCATTATCTGCTGAGCAACCTGAAATTCTGGCTGGAGGAATATCATTTCGACGGATTCCGGTTTGACGGAGTCACCAGCATGATCTATAAGGATCACGGGCTGGGAAGCGCGTTTACCGGCTATGACATGTACTTCAGCATGAATACGGATCTGGATGCCATCAATTATCTTCAACTGGCGAATGAACTGATCCATGAAGTGCACCCGAAGGCGCTGACAGTGGCGGAAGACATGAGCGGATGTCCCGGAATGTGCCTGCCTGTGAAGGACGGAGGTATCGGCTTTGATTACCGTCTTTGCATGGGTGAACCGGACTACTGGATCAAACTGCTGAAGGAAGTACGGGATGAAGACTGGTCCATGCACGGCCTCTGGTATGAAATGACGACCCGCCGCCCGCAGGAAAAATGTATTGCTTACTGCGAGAGCCATGATCAGGCGTTGGTCGGAGACAAGACGATCTTCTTTCGGATGGCTGACGCAGAAATGTATACAGGAATGGAAAAAAGCTACCATTCCGCCACGATGGACCGCGCTGTCGAACTGCACAAGATGATCCGTTTCCTGACCCTGACACTGGGCGGAAACGGCTATCTGACCTTCATGGGCAATGAGTTCGGACACCCGGAATGGGTCGATTTTCCCAGAGAGGGAAACGGATGGAGCTATAAATACGCAAGAAGGCAATGGAGCCTGGCAGATAATCCCTTCCTGAAATATGAATGGCTGCGTGATTTCGACAAAGCCATGATCGGACTGGTCAATGAATATCATGTCCTGAAGGACCCGACACCGGTCAGCCTCTGGGTGGACCAGGAACGGAAGATCATCTCGTTCAGCCGGGGGGAACTGCTGTTCCTCTTTGACTTCCATCCTGGCTATTCCGAAACCGGATTTTTCCAGCACGCCCATACGACCGGCGACGGAAAGTATCAGGTCATCTTCTCTACCGACGAAGCCCGCTTTGGCGGAAATGAAGCCGTGGATCATCAGTATGTTTACGAAACAAAGTATGATGAAACCCGGGGAATCGGTTTTGAGATCTATGTTCCCTGCAGGACGGCCATGGTCCTGAAAAGGATCGGTGGAACGCAGGATCAGTAAACGAAAATTTATAATAGCTGAAACGGAGGATGGGTATCATGGAATTCCGGAAGGAACAAAATGCCCTGATTGCCAGACGTCAGGGAGAAACACTGCGGATCGAGGGTTGGGGAAAGGATTCCCTGCGCGTCCGCGCCTGGATGTATGAAGCCGGGAAAATGAACGACTGGGCACTGACGGAAGAACCGGAAAAGGCCGACTGTACCGTCACGATCGGGAATGATCCGTCACAGAACGGAGTCGGGACTTTCGGAGATCAGCCGTGGGGCGAGATCCGGAACGGAAGGATCAGGGCCGTGGTCAATTTCGCGGGAGTGATCTCATTCTATCGGGATGAGAAGCTGATCCTGCGTGAGTATTACCGCAGTTACGGCGGAACGATGGTTCCGCTGAGCCGCTGCCTGAAGATCGTGAACCGTGAATGGAAAGGCAACCCCGGCGCGAGCGAATTCTGCCTGAAGGTCAAATTCGACGCCAATGACGGCGAAAAGATCTATGGCATGGGACAGTATCAGCAGCCTTATCTGGACCTGAAGGGGAGCATCCTGGAACTGGCGCACCGGAACAGCCAGATCAGCGTTCCTTTCGCGGTCAGCAGTCTTGGCTACGGGTTACTCTGGAACAATCCGGCTGTGGGCAGCGTGACCTTCGGGAAAAACTATACCGAATGGGTTGCCCGGGCCACCCGTCAGATGGATTACTGGATCACCGCTGCGGACGGTCCGAAGGAGATCCTGAAGAACTATACGGATGTCACCGGACACGCGCCCGCGTTCCCGGAAAATCTGATGGGATTATGGCAGTGCAAGCTGCGCTACCGGACCCAGGATGAAGTCCTGACAGTGGCCAGACAGTATCAGAAGGAAGGCATCAGGATCGACCAGATCGTGATCGATTTCTTCCACTGGACCCTGCAGGGCGACTGGAAATTTGACAGGACATACTGGCCGGATCCGAAGGCCATGGTGGATGAACTCCATTCCATGGGGATCCGTGTCATTGTCAGCGTATGGCCCAGTGTGGACCGGAAGAGCGAGAACTTCTATCCGATGATGGAAAAGGGACTCCTGATCCGTACGGAGCGCGGCGCCGCCCAGACATACGATTATCAGGGCGACTGCGTGGAGATCGATCCGTTCAACCCCGAGACCCGCGAATATATCTGGAACGTATGCAAGAAAAACTATTACGACTTCGGGATCGACGCGTTCTGGCTAGACAACTCAGAACCCGATTACGGCGTATATGATTTTGAAAACTACCGCTACAGCGAAGGCTCGGCACTGAGCTGCAGCAATATGTATCCGCAGTGGTTCAGCCGTGCTTTCTTTGATCCGATGAGCAAAGAAAACAGGGGACCTGTGGTCAACCTGCTGCGCTGCGGATGGGCCGGAAGCCAGAAGTACGGGAATGTGATCTGGTCCGGCGATGTTCCCAGCACCTTCGAATCCCTGCAGGAGCAGCTGCAGGCGGGACTGAACATGGGTCTCGCGGGTATCCCGTGGTGGACGACGGATATCGGCGGCTTCATGACTGACGATGTCAATGATCCCGATTTCCGCCAGCTCCTGATCCGCTGGTACGAGTTCGCGGTCTATTCCGCGGTCCTGCGGATGCACGGCGATCGCGGTCCCTATGATATTCCCCCGCTGGATGATCGCGACTGGGGCGGCGGATATCTTCACACCGGTCAGCCCAATGAACTCTGGAGCTACGGCGAAGAGAACTACCGGATCATGAAGAAATACTATGATATCCGTATCTCCATGCATGACTATATCAAATCCCTGTATGATGAGGCGCATGAGAACGGCGCGCCTTTGATCCGCACGATGTTCTTCGAATTCCCGGATGACCCGGAATGCTGGAACCTGCAGGATCAGTACATGTTCGGTCCGAAATACCTGGTCGCTCCCGTCCTGCATCTGAATGAATTTGAACGGGAAGTCTACCTGCCCGCGGGAACGTGGAAGAACGTGAACAGCGGTGAGGTGCTGGAAGGCGGACGGAAGGTTACTGTCAAGGCTCCGCTGGATGAGATCCCGGTGTTTGAAAGGACGTGAGTTTGCCATATCGCAGATCACAACGATACAGCAAACTCACAGAGGCAACAGACTAAAGAAGCAGAAGACTACAAAGACAGCTCCTCTTGCATCAGGGGGAGCTTTTTTGTTGGTACTCAGGACTGTTATGGCTTACCGGCTGGTTTGAGTATGAAGATTGATGGAAAAAAGAAAACCAGATGGCAATAAATCCTTTGAAAATCAACGAAAAAGGGTTGTAATGGCATGGGAGTTGTGTTATACTCCTTGAGTGTGGTCGCAAACCACCGAATTGTATGGGCTTTGAGCCCCGAAAGAAGGGTTTAACATATAAAAGAGTGGACACGGTAAAACGAAAATGGGGAAGGAGACAGAACCGTCTGTTTTTTTCACAGGATCGTGTGCGCCGTGGAGGGCCACTCTTTTGTTTTGCCCTGAAAAGTCCGCGGAATGGAAAGAACGAGAGGGTCAAAATGGCAAAAGCTGAACTGACAACGGTAGTTGAACCTCTGTGCCGGCAACTGGCGGAACAGATGGCGTACGAACTGGTGGATGTCTGCCTGGACAAGGAAACCACCGGCAAGTACCTGAGGATCTATATCGACAAGCCGGATGGGATCACCCTGGATGACTGCGAGGTCTATCATCGCGCGATTCAGCCGAAGCTGGAAAACTATGACTATGATTTCCTCGAAGTTTCATCACCGGGCATTGACAGACCGCTGAAAAAGGACCGGGATTTTGAAAGGGCTGTCGGTGAGGAGATCGAGATCCATCTGTTCAAGGCCATGGACGGCCGGAAGACCCTTCAGGGTCATCTGATCGGACTTGTGGACGGAGAGATCGTGATCGACACACCGGAAGGTGAAAAACGGATCGCCCGGAAAGCGGCTGCTCTGGTTAAACCGATTGTGGATATGGAAGGCGTCGAAGAACTGGAATTCTGATCCCGGCGCGGTCATGAGTGAACTGAATGAATCGAAAGTGGGGAAACGAACATGAAATCTGAAGTTGTGGAAGCAATCAAGGCTTTGGCCAAAGAAAAGGAAATCAGCGAAGAAGCTTTGTTTACGGCTATTGAAGAGGCAATCAAAGCCGCTTATAAAAAGAACCTGAGTAAAGACGAACCCATCCCCTCCAATCTGGATGTCACGCTGGACCGGAACACCGGTATCACCAGCGTCTACGCCCGGAAGCTGATCTCTGAGGAAGTGGAGGATGAGGCCAATCAGATCTCCCTGGAAGACGCCAAGAAGATCAACTCCACATATCAGATGGGTGATATTGCCGAAGTCGATGTGACTCCGAACGGATTCCTGCGCGTGGCTGCCCAGACGGCCAAGCAGGTGATCATCCAGCGGATCCGCGAAGCGGAACGCGGAAAGATCTACGACGAATACATCGAGAAGGAAAGCGAGATCCTGACTGGTATCGTTCAGCGCGTGGAACCCAAGGTCGTGTATGTGGATCTGGGCCGTACTGAGGGTGTCCTCGAACAGAGCGAGATGATCCCCGGAGAAGTGCTGCATGATGACGACCATATCAAGGTCTATGTACTGCAGGTCAACAAGAGCAATATGTCCGCCGGATACACTCCTCAGGTTTATGTGAGCCGGATCCATCAGAATCTGGTCAAGCGCCTGTTCGAAATGGAAGTGCCCGAGATCGCCGGCGGTGTGGTCACCATCAAGAGCATCGCCCGTGAAGCCGGAAGCCGCACCAAGATCGCTGTTTTCAGCGCGGACGTGATGATCGATCCCGTGGGCGCGTGCGTCGGCCAGCGCGGCGGACGTGTGGACCGCGTGGTGCAGGAACTGAAGGGCGAGAAGATCGACATCATCAAGTGGAGCAACAATCCTGCCGAATTTGTGGCAAACGCCCTGAATCCCGCTCATGTACTGAGCGTTTATCAGGCCAAGAATGAAAAGGCTTTCCGCGTGATCGTGCCAGACAACCAGCTGAGCCTGGCCATCGGTAAGGAAGGCCAGAACGCCAGACTGGCCGCGAAACTGACTGGCTGGAAGATCGATATCAAGAGCCAGAGCCAGGCCGCGGAAATGGACGACATGGTGGATGAAAACGGCCAGATGACAGAGTATGTCCAGCTGGAAACGCCTGTGTACGACAGTTTCACGATGGATATTGATGCCTCCATGCTGGGAGATGATGATACGCTGTAATCACCGGGGTGATTACGGCGTATCAAAGGGATTAGGGATTAGGGATTAGGGATTAGTTAAAGTGTTAAGCCTGATATCCGGATTGGAGTTGCGATACAGACTGTTCGGTATTTCAATCCAACCGGGAACATATTGACCAGTCCAAGATTATCGCTAACCACTAAGTTTGGCCCCTGGGGACAACCCCCTCACCGCTTCGCGGAGCTCCTCCTGACCAGGTGGAGCCTAATCTACCGGCCGCTTCGCGGCTGCCGGAACGTGGGAAGTAAACTGGTGTAAACAAACTAACTAGGCCCCAGGCCCTAAGCTCTAAGCCCTCGCGGCCATTGGGCCCCAGGCCCGAAGGCCACTGGAGGTACCTGTATGAAGCCGAGAAAGATCCCCATGAGGATGTGTGTCGGATGCAGGGAAATGAAGGAAAAGCGTGACCTCATCCGGGTGGTGCGTTCTCCGGAAGGAGAAGTATCACTGGATCCGACCGGAAAGAAGAACGGCAGGGGCGCTTATCTGTGCAAGGATACGGAATGCATGAAGAAGGCCCTGAAACAGCGGCAGCTGGAAAGACAGCTGGAAGTGACGCTCTCCCAGGAAGTCATGGACGGGCTGACCGCGGCCATGGAGGCTTATTCACATGGATAAGCTGACCGGTCTGCTTGGAATTGCTGTCCGCGCCGGACAGGCAGTGTTCGGAGAGGACAGCTGCATGAAAGCACTGCGGAGCGGTCAGTGTGGGATCCTTCTCATGGACGCGGCCATCTCGGATACGGTCCGTGAAAAGTACACCGGCGTCTGTGAACGGGCAGGAGCAAAAGCTGTGATCCTTCCTGCCGGAGCCATCGAAACAGCCACGGGACATTCCGGAATGGCAGTGACGATCCGGAAAGGCAGCCTGGGAAACCGTCTTCTGGAAATGATCGAAAATGAAGACCAATGATGCGGAAACCGGTTCCGAAAGGAACCGATGACCATAAAGAACGAATCTATTGCCGATAACGGCGGGGGTGCAAGCGTCTGATGACGACGAAAGTGAATTTGAAAGATGCAACCAAAGAACTGGTGACGGGCGCGTCCGGTGTCCTGGAAAACGCGGTCCGGATCCGCAAGAACGCGGATTCTCTGCTTGATTCTCTGAAAAAAGCGGAAGCCGGGTTTGTTCAGGCGCGGGAAGATGAACTTGCCCGCCGCAGGAAGGAAGAGCAGATCAAGGCACAGTCTGCCCACACCAAGGCGTATACCATGCCGGATGACGACGTTTATCCGGATGCGGCTGCGCAGGCGGGCGGAGAAAAAGCCCCTGTTCAGGAAAAGCCTGCCGAAAAGCCGGCAAAAGTACAGAAGGAAAATATTGAAAAGGCTGCTGAAGAGGTCAAGCCTGCAGCTCCGGCTGTGGCGGAAAAACCGAAGGCTGAAGAAAAGGCGCCGGCCCCCAAAGCTAAGCCTGCCGAACCGCGGAAGCCCGCGATCGGTCAGATCATCAGCCGGCCCGGCGATGAACAGCCTGCCCGGAATCCCGGACTCGCACCCAACGTGGTGCGTCCGCCGCGTCCCGTGGGAGCTCCGGGTCAGCAGCCCCGGCCGCAGGGACAGGCTGCGTTTGCCAACCGTGCTCCGGGTATGCAGCAGGGAAACCGCGCTCCAGGTCAGCCCGGCGGATTTAACCGTACTCCGGGTCAGTATCCCAACCGCCCGATGAACGGTCAGGCTCCGCGTCCCGCAGGTCAGCCAGGCAGCTTCAACCGTGCTCCCGGTCAGCCCGGCGGCTTCAACCGTGCTCCCGGCCAGCAGGGTGGATTTAACCGTGCTCCCGGTCAGCAGGGCGGCTTCAACCGCGGTCCCGCCACCGGCATGCAGGGCAACCGCCCGCAAGGCGGATTCGGGGCCGGACGTCCTCAGGGCGGCGGCATGAACCGCGGACCGAAAACACCGGAACTGGCTCCTCCCGTTGAAAAGGAGAGAGTATCCAATTACGATCCCAACAAAAAGAATTACATCCGCCAGCACGATCCGGAGCATGTTGCCCGGAACCGTAAGCAGGCGAGCAAGAATAGCAACTACAGCGGATATGACGATGATGTGATCCGCGGCGGCAAGCGCAGCAGAGTCAAGAAGCCGAGCGCACAGCAGATGATGGCTCCCATCAAGATCGAGACCGCCTATATGGCCGGCGACACCATCACCGTCCGTGATCTGACAGAAAAGATCGGTAAGCCCGCCGGTGAGATCATCAAGAAGCTGTTCATGCTTGGCAACATGGCCACCATCAACAGTGAAATTGACTTTGATACCGCTCAGCTGGTCTGCTCCGATTTCGAAATCACTCTGGAGAAGAAGGCTGAACAGACTGCCGAAGATGCCCTGGTGGCCGAGGACTTCAACGATGAGGAAGAAAACCTCCAGCCCCGTCCCCCTGTCGTCACCATTATGGGTCACGTTGACCACGGCAAGACCAGTCTGCTGGACTGCATCCGCGCCAGCCGCGTGACTGCCGGGGAAGCCGGCGGCATCACCCAGCACATCGGTGCTTACATGGTCAATATGGATGACGGCCGGAGCATCACTTTCCTCGATACACCCGGTCATGAAGCATTCACCGCCATGCGTGCCCGCGGAACGCAGGCCACTGATATTGCTGTGCTGGTCGTGGCAGCCGATGACTCCGTCATGCCGCAGACCGTGGAATCCATCAACCATGCCAAGGCGGCCGAAGTGCCGATCATCGTGGCAATCAACAAGATGGACAAGCCCGAAGCCAACCCAGAAAAGGTCAAGCAGGACCTGACCCAGTACGGTTTGGTCTGTGAAGACTGGGGCGGCGAAACGATCTGTGTTCCCGTCAGTGCCAAGACCGGTGCCGGCGTGGACGATCTGATGGAAATGATCCTGCTGCAGGCGGATATGCTGCAGCTGCGCGCCAATCCCAACCGTCTGGGACGCGGCGTCATCATCGAAGCCAAGCTGGACAAGGCCCGCGGACCTCTGGCAACCGTACTGATGCAGAACGGTACGCTGCACGTGGGCGACAGCGTCATCGCCGGTATGGCCTCCGGCCGTATCCGCGCCATGATCAATGATCGCGGAGAACGTGTTGAAGAAGCCGGCCCCGCGACTCCTGTGGAAATCATGGGCTTTGATGAAGTACCGTCTGCCGGTGACGAAATGATCGCCGTCGGTGACGAACGCCTGAGCCGTCAGGTAGCGGATGAACGCCGCGAAAAGCTGAAAGCCAGCCGTGAAGCCACCATGGCCAAGATGAGCATGGAAAATCTCTTCAGCTCCATCGAAGCCGGCAAGGTGACCACACTGAATCTGATCATCAAGGCGGATGTTCAGGGCTCCGTGGAAGCGGTCAAGCAGGCCATGGAAAAACTGAGCAGCGACGAAGTGAAGGTCCGCGTGCTTCACAGCGCGGCGGGCGCCATCACCAAGGACGATGTGAACCTGGCCAACGCGTTCAACGCGGTCATCATAGGCTTCAATGTCCGTCCCGATGCTTCCGCCAGAGAAGAAGCGGAGAAAGCCAAGGTCGATGTACGACTGTATACCGTCATCTACAAGGCCATCGAGGATATGGAAAAAGCTATGAAGGGCATGCTCGAACCCGAGTACAGAGAAGTGCTGCTGGGTCATGCCGAAGTGCGTAATGTGTTCAAGATCACCGGCGCGGGCATTATTGCCGGCTGCTATGTGACGGACGGTAAAGTACAGAGAAACGCCGGAATACGTCTGCTGCGTGAAAACGTGGTTGTGCATGAAGGCAAGCTGAGCAGTCTGCGGCACCTGAAGGATGACGTGAAGGAAATGGCCGCCGGATATGAATGCGGTATGAGCCTTGAAGGCCATAACGATATCAAGGAAGGCGACATTGTGGAATGCTTTATCATGGAGGAGATCCCGCGCTGATATGAGTTACCAGAGAATTGACAGGATTTCTGAGGAAGTCAGACGGGAAGTGGATGCCATCATCCGGGAAGATCTGAATGATCCCCGGATCGACGGCACCTTTTCGGTGACCCGTGCGGATGTGACGGGCGATCTCCGCTTTGCGAAGATCTATGTCAGTGTACTGGAAGACGACAAAAGAGAAGGTCTGATGGAAGCACTGAAGAACGCCAAGGGATATATCCGCCGCGCACTCGGAAAACGGATGATCATCCGTTACAGCCCGGAACTGATTTTTGTCAGCGATAAGAACATCGAATACGGCGTTCATATCGCCAAGGTGCTGGCAGATGTCAATGCCGCTGAGAACAAGGACGATTGATAACGGAGGATGACCATGCAAAAGGATGCACGCCGCGATCCGGTCCGGGTGGCAGACGCGATCAGACAGGCACAAACCATTGCCGTATGCTGTCATGTCAATCCGGACGGGGACGCGATCGGAAGCAGTCTTGCCGTGATGCACGGGCTCAGAAAGCTCGGAAAAACAGTCGAGCCTTATTGTCAGGACAAAGTCCCGGACAATCTGATGTTTCTGCCCGGAGCCGCGGAGGTCCGTAATGCGGAGAGCATTGGGGAAAAGCAGTATGATCTTCTCCTTTGCGTGGATACGTCCACACTTGACCGGATGGGCGAATGTGTACGTCTGATGGACCGGTGCGAAAAAACCGCTCAGGTGGACCATCACGGAACCAATCCCGGCTATACGGAAATCAATGATATTGACGGTGGAGCGGCTGCCAACTGCCTGCTGATCCATGAACTGCTGAAGCAGCTCGGAGTGGAATCCGATCCGAATATCGCGATGTGTCTCTATGCCGGAATCAGTACGGACACCGGAAATTTCGCCTTTTCCAATACAGGAGCCGAATCATTCAGCGTGATGAGCGAACTAATGGAAGCCGGTCTTCCTTTGCAGGATCTGAACCGCAAGCTGTTCCGCGAACGCTCGAAGGCACAGATGCTGCTCATGGGCAGAACGATCGACGGTATGGAATACCTGTGCGACGGACAGTTGGTTGTGATGTCCCTGACTTACAATGATTTCCTGGAATGCGGAGCACTTCCCGAACACGCGGATACACTGGTCAATATCGGCATGGATACAGTCGGGGCAAAGATGGCCGTGCTCGGCAGAGAGACCGCGGATGGAAAGATCAAATTCAGCCTGCGCGCCCTGGCTCCCTATCGGGTGGATGAAATCGCGACCGTCTTCGGCGGCGGCGGACATGAACAGGCCGCGGGGATTACGATGGAAGGTCCTTTGCAGGAACGAGTAAAACAAGTGGCAGACGCGATGGCGGATGCTCTGAACGGAATGAACAAATGAACGGATTTCTGAATATCCTGAAACCGCCGGGAATGACTTCGGCCGCGGTCGTGGCACGGATCAGGCGCCTGACGGGTGAAAAGCGTGTCGGACATGCCGGTACGCTGGATCCGGAAGCCGCCGGTGTCCTGCCTGTTATGGTGGGAAAAGCCGCGCGGCTTTTCGATTATCTGGTCGATAAAGAAAAGGAATATGTGGCGGAAGCGGCTTTCGGGGTCAGTACAGACACCCAGGATGCGACCGGAAGAGTTCTGGAACGGAGCGACAACTATCCTTCCTACGAACTGGTGAAAGAAAAACTTCATCTGCTGGAAGGAGACATCATGCAGCGCCCCGGGATCTTCAGCGCCATCAAAAAGGACGGGGAACCTCTGTACAAACTGGCGCGGAAGGGTGAGACTGTCGAAATTCCCGCGAGACCGGTCCATGTGGAAAGTATTGTGCCTGCATGCGAAATGAAGGATCACGGAGTCCTGATGACCGTCCGCTGCGGACGGGGGACCTATATCCGCTCCATTTGTGATGACCTCGGACAGCTTTGCGGCTGTCCCGCGCATATGAGGTTTCTGCTGCGGTCTGCCAGCGGTGTCTTTGATCTCGGTACCGCCATGACGCTGGAAGAAGCCGCCGCTTATGCCGAAGCAGGAACACTGGGAGAACATTTGCTTGCCCTGGATATGCCGCTTCAGCATATGCACCGGACGGATGTACGCGACTGGGCGGAACCCATGGTCCGTTCCGGCGCGAAACTGCCGCCGAGGGCGGCTGTGCAGGATACGGATGCGGGAACAGTGACCCGGATCTACCTGAAAGACCGGTTCTGGGGGATCGCGGAACGAACGGAAACAGATTTTGTCTGGAGAGCCCAGATTGCTCCGGAGGACGAAACAGTATGAAGATCGTACAGGGAATACAGCCAGGAAAGCCCTGCGTGTTGGCTCTGGGGACGTTTGACGGTATTCACAGGGGTCACGCCACATTGCTGGCAGAAACGCTCAGAAGGGCCAAAGAAACGCAAACAGAAGCTGCCATGTGCACCTTTGACAGGATCCCTGCCGCTGTACTGCAGCCGGAGAAACCGATCGGCATGCTGATGACCACGGATGAACGGCTGCACGAGCTGGAACGCCTTGGATTTGATACCGTATACCTGATGCATTTTGATCGGGAGACAGCCGCTGTTACCGCAGAAGAATTTCTCCTTTCACTGATCGAAAAGATCCGGCCGGTGTGCCTGGTGGCCGGATATGATTACCACTTTGGCCGGTACGGACTCGGTACCCCGGGAATGCTGGAACAGTTCGGGAAACAGTACGGGTTTTCGGTTTCAACCGTACCGCCTGTTGAAATGAACGGCATCCGGATCTCATCGACCGGGATCCGTCACGAACTGGCAGCGGGAAATATCCGGGCGGCTAATGAACAGCTGGGTTATGACTACTCGCTGATGGGTACGGTGGTACGCGGAAAAGGGATGGGAAAGAGTCTCGGCTTTCCCACAGCCAACATCGACGTCCCGGCGGAAAAGCAGCTGCCCGCCTATGGCGTGTACGCGTGTGAGCTGAACTGGGGAAACCAGACCGCCAAAGCAGTGGTGAACATCGGACTGCAGCCCACGATCCCCTCGGGCAGAGTGACTGTGGAAGCGTTTATCCCCGGGGAGGAAGTTGATTTGCTGGGCCGCGAGGTCCGGCTGATCCTGAAAGACAGGATCCGTGAAGAAAAAAAGTTTGATTCCATCGATCAATTGAAGAAACAGATCGTCAAAGATATCAAAACAGCCGGTGAGCTTTAAGCTCACCGGCCGCGTTTGCTTCAGGGGTTATTTTCCGACTTTCTGCAGATGCCAGATGTTGTCGTTGTATTCGGCAATGGTGCGGTCGGAGGAGAAGATACCGGACATGGCAGTATTGGTCACAGCCATCTTCAGCCACTTGTCGCGGTCGGCATAGTCCGCGTTCAGGCGTCTCTGGGCCATCGAATAGGAACCGAAATCCTTCAGGACAAAGTAATTATCACCCATGGAGCCCCAGTCACCCATCAACAGGCTGTGATACAGATCCTGCAGGACAGCACCGTTGTTCGGGAAGAGCGTGCCGTCGATCATCTGGGTCATGGCCAGACGGATCTCCTGGTTGGTCTCAAAGATATTCATGGGATTGTAGGAATGCTCACGGTACATATTACGGACAGTGTCGGAACGCATACCGAAGATATAGATATTGTCCATACCCACCTGTTCGCTGATTTCCACGTTGGCGCCGTCCATGGTTCCGATGGTGACCGCACCGTTCATCATGAACTTCATGTTGCCGGTACCGCTGGCTTCCTTACTGGCAGTGGAAAGCTGTTCAGACACTTCCGCGGCGGGGATCAGGATCTCCGCACTGCTGACGTCATAGTTCTCCAGGAAGACGACCTGCAGCATCTTGCTGGCCCGGGGATGCTTCTTAATGAGCTCACTGAGGGCGCAGATGAAGCGGATGATCTGCTTGGCCCGGTAGTAACCGGGGGAAGCCTTGGCGCCAAAGATGAAGCAGCGGGGCTCCATGGTAAAGGAAGCGTCATTGACGATACGGTTGTACAGTACGAGGATATGAAGCGCGTTGAGCATCTGGCGCTTATATTCATGCAGGCGCTTGGCCTGAACGTCGAACATGAAGGACGGATCGACCGTCACATTCTGACGTTCCTTCAGAAGTTTAGCCAGCCGTTCCTTGTTCTGCAGCTTGATCTTCGCGAATTCGTCGCGGAAGGCCGCGTCATCGGCATAGGGCTTCAGCTGTTCCAGCTGGGCGGGATCGGTGATCCAGTCCGTTCCGATGGTGTTATTGATGAGCCCGGTGAGACCGGGGTTACAGCTGATGAGCCAACGGCGGTGTGTGATTCCGTTCGTGATCGCGGAGAACTTTTCGGGCATGACCAGGTTATAGTCATAGAAGGTATCTTCCTTCAGGATATCGCCGTGAAGCTTGCTGACGCCGTTGACGGAATAGCTCATGGCTACACACATGTTGGCCATATGGACATTGTCATAGCTGACGATGGCCATGCGGGCGATCCGGTCCCAGTCACCGGGGAACTGATTCCAGAGACGGTCGCAGAGACGGCGGTTCAGTTCACAGATGATCTGCCAGCAACGGGGCAGCAGCTGTTCCACCATGTGGCAGGGCCATTTTTCAAGAGCTTCCGCCATGATGGTATGGTTCGTATAGGCAACCGTACGCTGTACGATGCGGCTGGCCTCGTCCCAGCCGAGCCCTTCTTCGTCGATGAGAAGCCGCATGAGCTCGGGGATCGCCATTCCAGGATGGGTATCGTTGATATGAATGACGACCTTGTCCGGCAGACGGCTGAGATCATTGCCGAAATGTTTCTTGTAATCCTTCAGAATATACTGCAGAGTGGCGCTGGTGAAGAAATAATGCTGTTTCAGACGGAGCATTTTGCCTTCATAGTGCTTGTCTTCCGGGTAAAGGACCTTGGAGATGGCTTCCGCCAGTTCGATCTCTTCGCTGGCCTGGGCAAACTTGCCTTCGCCGAAACGGTTCAGATCCAGCTTTTTGGGGCTGCGGGCGCTCCACATGCGCAGAGGGTTCACGTTATTGGTGTTGTAGCCGACGATGGGCATATCATAGGGGACGGCTTCAACCGTGTAATAGTCTTTGGTAATGTACTGACGTACGCCCTGAACGTCGATTTCTTCGACATGGCCGCCGAAATGGACTTCACAGGTGTCTTCCATGACAGGCGCTTCCCAGGCATTTCCGTTATCGAGCCAGCTGTCCGGCAGTTCGACCTGCTGTCCGTCCACGATCTTCTGACGGAACAGGCCGTATTCATAACGGATGGTGCAACCCATGGCAGGCAGATCAAGGCTGCTCAGACTGTCCAGGAAACAGGCAGCAAGTCTGCCAAGACCGCCGTTACCCAGACCGGGTTCGGGTTCTTCCTTCAGGATCTCGTTGATGTCGATGCCCAGTTCGGACAGAGCCTGACGGTATTCATCCGAAGAGAGCAGATTGAGCATATTGCAGTACATGCTGCGTCCCATCAGGAATTCCACACTCAGGTAATACAGGCGTTTCTGCTTGCTCTTTTTCCGCTCCTCACGGGCAACCATGTATTTCTGCATGATCTGATCACGCACGGTGGAAGCCACGGCACGATAGATCTGCTGAGGAGAGGATTCTTCTATGGTCAGACCGTTATAGCGCTGCACTTTCGCGATAATCGAATTTTTGATGGATTCTTTGTCAAATGATGTAGTTGGCATAGTTTCTCCTTTCAGATGGACAGGAGTATTTAGTGATTAGGGATTAGTGGTTAGGGATTAGTCAGAAAGTTTTCTCCTAATATCGTCACCAACTTAATAATTATACTCATAAATATAGACGCTCGCAAGGAGCGGATAGGGTCAATAACGGACCAGATGGGACAGGAGCGCGATCTGCGGATCGCGCAGGGGATAGTGGATAGGGAATAGGGGATAGGGATATAAAAAGCGTGCCGGAGGCACGCTGAAAGGCGGGATTACGGTTCGGGGGTTGGGGAGACTGAAGGAACGGTATAGGGTTTTGCGTTCGCGGAGAAGAGAATTTCTTTGGATTCCGAGCCGACAAGACCGTCCGCAACCAGATTGTTTTCCTGCTGAAAGAGAACGACCGCGTCCCGGGTTCCGGGTCCGAACTGACCGTCGATCTCACCGGAATAGTAGCCCAGTGTTGCCAGACGGGCCTGGAGGTCTGTTACGGCCTGACCGGTGGAACCGTTCCGGAGCAGCGGCTCCGGAGTCGGCGCATCCGGATCGGGAGTGACTGCCATCACATTTCCCCACGGCGGCAACGGAGTCGGCGTCAGGCTCTTCTCAATGGCTACCTCGTTTGCGGTCTGCACTACCCGGGGAAGCAGGATGATCATGCCTGCCAGCAGGATCCCCAGAAGGATCAGGCCAAGGATTACCTTTGGATTACGGCTGTTCATCGGATCATACCAACCTTCGTATTATCGCTGTTACCAGGGTTTCCGCTGATCACCCGGCAGGCTGGAACATTTTCGCACACACGAGTCTGGCTGAAGGCGTGGAACGTCTATACCATTATCATGTTGATTCCTACCGGTCAGGTTTCTGAACGGGAATATTTATTTCTGGACTTCCTCAATCAGTTCCAGTACTCTGGCGGAACCATCGGCAGGCGGAGCATTCCGCAGATTTTCGGTCAGAGCATCACGATCTTCCCAGGTCCCGGCAATTGCCTCGATCAAAGTCTCCGGGGTCATGTTTTCCTGGTACAGGATATGACACAGACCGCGCTTCTCGAGACTTTGGGCGTTCAGGATCTGGTCGCCCCGGCTCGCGCCCTTGGGATACGGGACCAGAAGCATGGGACGGCACAATGCCTGAAATTCACAAAGCGCGTTGGCGCCGGCACGGGAAAGGACCATGTCGGTGCAGGCCAGTACGTCGGGCAGATCGGCATCCAGAAATTCCACCTGGGTATATCCGGGTGTTCCTTCAAGAGTGGTATCCAGATTGCCTTTGCCGCAGATATGCGCGATATCAAAGGTTTCGGTCAGTGTGGACAGCGCACCCCGAAGAGCTGCGTTGACGGCCTGCGCGCCGGAGGAACCGCCCATCATGAGCAGGACGGGCTTCTTTCCGTCAAAACGGAGGAAAGACAGTCCTTTCTCACGGTTGCCGGCAAACAATTCCGGACGCAGGGGGGTGCCGGTCATTTCGGCCTTGGGCCCCAGTGCTTCCGCACATTCCGGGAAAGTGGTCGCGAACCGTTTGGCGAAGGGCTTGCAGAGCTTATTGGCCAGACCGGGAGTCAGATCACTTTCATGACAGAGTACGGGGATCCGGTGGAACCAGGCGCCCACCACCACGGGAACGGCGACAAATCCGCCTTTGCTGAAGACCACGTCCGGTTTCAGTTTGCCCATCAGATGGGCTGACTGGAAAGCACCGGCAATGACACGAAAAACATCCGTGAAATTCTGCCAGGAGAAGTAACGGCGAAGTTTTCCGCTTTTGACCGCGTGATAGGTTACACCTTCGACGGACTGCATTTTCGGCGCTTCCATCCCGTTGGCAGTACCGACATAATGAATATCATAACCGGCTTCCAGAAGCTTAGGAATAATGGCGAGATGAGGGGTCACATGTCCCATGGTGCCGCCGCCGGTGAGTACGATTTTGCGCATTGAACAATCACTCCATGTTTGAGGGTTAATGGTAAGTTCTCAGGCCTTAAGCCTTAAGGCCAAGGCAGCTACTACACATCTAATTTTAATATTGAATTGATACAGTGTCAATGTTGTAAAGAAAAGCGCAGGCGATATGAAATCACCTGCGTCTGGAATCTTATTATTTACTCTTATGGAACAGGAGACGTTCGTAGCGGTTCACATCGCAGTAACGGACCATGATTTCCAGTTCCTCATCACCCATGACGGTATTGCGGCCTTCGGCATACAGCTTGTCAACGGCTTCGCGGACAGCAATGACCAACGGATCGGCCTTCTCAATGACATGATGTCCGGTAAGACGGAAATACGAGTTGATCCAGTGGGCAATGGAGGCGGTGCCGCCGCGGCTGTCCACGGCCACCATGGCGGGACGGTTCAGCAGCTTGTCGGTATCGAAGATATTGTAGATCTCTTCATCCTTCAGCATGCCGTCCGCGTGGATACCGGCGCGGGTCACATTGAAGTGACGTCCGACGAAGGGCTGACGGGGGCTGATTTCCAGACCGATTTCGCGCTCCATGTAGTCCGCGATCTCGGTAATGGCGGTGAAGTCCATTCCGTGATCGGGTCCGCGAAGAGATTCGTATTCGATCGCCATGGCTTCGAGAGGACAGTTGCCGGTCCGTTCACCGATACCCAGCAGGGAACAGTTGATGCTGGAGCAACCGTAGAGCCAGGCAGTGGTGGCATTGGTGACGACTTTATAGAAGTCATTGTGACCATGCCATTCCAGTTGCGCGGACGGTACTTCGGCATAATGCCGCAGACCGTAGATGATACCGGGGACACTGCGGGGAAGGGCGGTACCGGGATAGGTGACGCCGTACCCCATGGTATCGCAGGCGCGGATCTTGATCGGGATACCGGATGCCTTCGACAGATCCATCAGCTTCTCAGCAAAGGGAAGGACGAAGCCGTAGAAATCGGCGCGGGTGATGTCTTCAAAGTGGCAACGGGGACGGATGCCTCTGTCCAGCGCGCTCTTGACGATGCCCAGATATTTATCGAGCGCCTGAGCACGGGTGAGGTGCATCTTGTTGAAAATATGATAGTCACTGCAGGAAACCAGAATACCGGTTTCTTCCACACCGGCAGCCTTGACCAGTTCAAAATCCTTTTCATTGGCACGGATCCAGGTCGTGATCTCCGGGAACTTCAGACCGGTATCGCGGCAAAGATCGAGTGCTTTACGGTCATTTTCCGTATAGAGGAAGAATTCACTCTGACGGACCAGCCCCTTGGGGCCGCCCAGACGGCTCATCAGTTTATACAGATGCAGGATCTGTTCCGGGGTGAAGGGACTGACAGACTGCTGACCGTCACGGAAGGTGGTATCGGTCATCCAGATCTCGTCCGGAACTCCCATAGGCACGTTACGCATATTGAAGGCGACCTTCGGGATATGCTCGTAGTCATAGATCTCACGGTACAGGTTGGGTTCTTCCACGTCCTGCAGCTCGTAGCGGTATTTATTCTGCATCAGCAGGTTATTGTTCTTATCAAAGTAAATCATGCTTCAGGATCCTTTCGGGAGACGCAGCAGAGCTGCGCAGAGGTAATAGAGGCAATAGACTATAGAGGCAGCAGGAGAGCAACCCCCTCAGTCACTTCGTGACAGCTCCTCCTGACCAGGTGGAGCCTTAGTTAGAGGTCGCTACGCAACGCCAATGCTTGGGTCAGGTGCTGTGGCTATCGGTGAACTCACTAATCCCTAATCCCTAACTACTAATCCCTGAATAAGGTCGCAAGACCTTATTCCAGACTTGAGATGAATTCCGCGATACGCTTCAGACCTTCGGTGATCTTTTCCACGGAGACGGCGTAGGACAGACGGCAGAAACCTTCTGCTTCGAACGCGATGCCGGGAACAACAGCGACTTGCTTTTCAGCCAGAAGAAGTTCGGCAAAGTCCATCGAGTTTTCAATCGTGCGTCCGTTATAGGCCTTACCGAACAAACCACGGATGTTCATCATCACATAGAACGCGCCTTCAGGCTTCTTGCAGGAGATGCCCGGAATGGCATTGATCTTTTCCACCATGACGTTACGACGCTCTTCAAAGTGCTTCACCATTTCCGTCACGCAGCTCTGATCGCTGTTCAGGGCGACCGCGGAGGCGTGCTGGGCAATGGAGTTGGCGTTGCTGGTGGCCTGGGACTGGAACGCGACCATGGCGGCGATCTCACGGCGCGGACCGGCACAATAGCCGATACGCCAGCCGGTCATGGCATAGGCTTTGCTCAGACCGTTGATGATGAAGGTCTGCTCCTTGATCTGTTCGCCAAGCTGCGCGATGGAAAGATGCTTCCTTCCGTCATACAGCAACTTCTCATAGATCTCATCGGAGACGACATAGAAAGGATGGGCCACCGCGAGATTAGCCACAAACTGGAGCTGTTCCCTCGACCAGACGGATCCGTTCGGGTTGGAGGGAGAAGTCAGGATGATTGCCTTTGTACGGCGGGTGACCCGCGAAGCGATATCCTGATTGGACGGGATAAACCGGTTGTCCTCATTCGTAGGAATGAAGACCGGTACACCGCCGGCCATACGGACCATTTCCGGATAGGAGACCCAGCAGGGCGTGGGGATCAGCACCTCATCGCCCGGATCCAGAATGGCCTGGAAAACGGTATAGAGGGAATGCTTCGCACCGCTGGAAACGATGATTTCCTGCGGCGAATAGATCAGATCGTTATCGCGCGCGAGCTTCGCGCAGATTGCTTTACGGAGCTCCATGGTGCCGGCGACAGGAGTATAGCGGGTCAGACCCTGCTCCATGGCTTCCTGCGCGGCGGCGCAGATATGGGCGGGTGTAGGGAAATCCGGTTCACCGGCGCCGAAACCGATCACGTTCAGTCCGGACGCGGCCATTTCCTTGGCACGGGCATCGATCTGCAGCGTCAGCGACGGGGCTATATTCTGACAGCGGTGAGAAATCGTAAGAGCCATACATTACCCTCCTTCGGCACTTCGGGCGGACCGGACGGCTGTTCCGGAACGCGGAGACCGTGAATATGAGGACATTATACATATGCCTTTGTTGAAATACAAGGGAAAAAGCAATGAAAATGCATAAAACATGAATGAAATTGCAAAATTGAATCAAAACAATCATAATTGCATATAAAAATGCAAGAATTGCAGGAAAGAATGCATAAAAAAGAGCTCCGGAAGTGTTGCACACTCCGGAGCCCGGAAAGAACAGATTATTTCACTACGCTCAAATCAACTTTGAAACCGGCTTCGCTGATCCATTTTTCCACAGTTTCGTTGAAGCAGGCATTCTGCTTTTCGGTCAGAACAGTTTCACGGATCGCGTCAGCCATCTGATCCTGAGCGACCGCGCCGGCTTCGGCATCGCTGATATACTTGATGATGTAGTATCCGTACTGAGCACCGTAGATCTTACCGGAATTTTCGCCGGGATTGGCAATGGCCATGGCACCTTCGACAAAGGCGGAATCAAAACCGGTCATATCTGCCGCAACAGCGTATCCGGTTTCGGCGGTGGCAGCACCTTCCTGCATGCCGGGATCCTGGGTCTTTTCAGCCATGAGGGCTTCCCAGTCGGCACCGGATTCCAGCTGAGCCAGAACATCATCCGCTTCGGCATCCAGATGGGTCAGGGCAACGGCACGGGCTTTTTCAAGCTGCTCTCTGTAGAAATCTTCGGTAGCCTGGGCAACGGCCATCTGAATGTACAGGTCTTTCTGTTCCTCGGGAATGGAGGCATCCAGAGCATCGGCATTGTAATCGGTGGTCACTGCACCGGTGTAGTATTCGCCGGCATTTTCTTCAGCGGGGGTCACGGTCACATTGATGGAAGCAACCGCGTCCGCGTAATCGGTGACACCCAGATAGTACAGGGACTGCTGGGCAGCGTAATAATCTGTGTAGCCATTGCCGATCAGATCGTTGATTTCATCCAGAACCTTCTGATCTTCTTCGGTATACTTGATCAGGATCTGCTTCACGAAGCGGACACCTTCGGGAGTGTAATACGGCTTGGAGCCGTTATTGAAGGCAGAAGCCCAGGAACCGGCCTTTCCTTCATAAGTCGTGGTATCGGCTGCTACGAGCTCATCATATTTCGCCGCGATGTCTTCATCGGACACGGTGACATCCTTCACGATTTCAGCTTTGTATTTTTCCTGAAGGATCTCCTGCTCAACTTCGGCACGGACATCTTCTTCCGTAACGCCGTAGTATTCCATGAGACGATCAACTTCCGCTTCCAGAGCGTCGCCTTCCAGCGTGGGATCTGCAACATAGTAAGTGCGGATGGTTTCACGCAGGGAATCCATTTCTTCTTTTGCACGTTCGTCGGCTAGAGGCTTATCTTCTTCGGTCAGTTCGTTAAGTCCCCATTCCTGCAGCTTCATGTCGCGGATCACAGACTCTTCGAACTCTTCCACAACGAAATTCTGCGCGTCAGCGATGATTTCGGGATCGGTGCGGTCCAGTGTCATACCGTAACTGCTGTAGAACTGTTCTTCTTCAGCAAGCAGGGTATCCATCCGTTCATTGAATTCCTTCTTGTTGATGACGGTATCGCCATAGGAAATGACGACCTGATTGTCATCCACGCTCTGATCCTTAACGACCAGATTGCAGCCGCTCAGCAGCAGCGTGAGGGCCAGAACAAGAGCAAGTAAAGCATTTTTACGCATAAAGATCAACTCTCCGTTCAACTCAAATTTCTGAAGACTTACTCCGGATATTATATCAATATCGGCATACAATAGCAAGGATAACCATTTCCGCAAACGTGAATATTATGTAAATAATTCAGTCTTCCGCCGGATCATTTCATCGACACGCTCGATGTACTGCGCGATATTGGCAACATTGGGGGCACGCTCGATGTGGCCTTCCTCGGGGAAAACACGTTTGGAGATCCCGCCGGCACCCAGCGCGAGGATATGAGTTGTTTCTTCCATAATATCCACATTATAGAGACATGCGTGACCAGGCAGGGAATAACCGGTGTTTTCCAGATTCCCGGCCATGTATTTCTGACGATACAGATAGTATGGCTGCATACCGAGCTGCCGGGCTGTCGTCAGCCCCATATCCACCATGGCTGAAGTCATGGCGCCGTCCGGAAGGGGATGATTATGCAGAGAAAGCGCTGAAGTACGCTTGAGTGCCAGTGTATGGACCGTCAGGCTTTCGGGTTTCAGCATCAGGGCTCCGTTCATGGTGCGGCGGAAGTCTTCGATATCTTCACCGGGAAGACCGGCAATCACATCCATGTTGATATGCCGGAAATCCACCTTTCGGGCCAGCTCATAGGCATCCATGACCTGCTGTACGGTATGCGCCCGTCCGATGACACTGAGCGTTTTGTCATTCATGGTCTGGGGATTGATACTGATCCGGTTGACACCCGCGGAGCGGATCGCCTGCAGTTTGGCGGCGGTAATGGTATCCGGCCGTCCGGCTTCCACGGTATATTCGAGCGCTCCCGGAAACGCGGCTGTCAGCATATCCATGAACCGGCTGAAATCCTTTTCGGGCAGCGCGGTGGGCGTTCCGCCTCCGACATAGACGGCTCTCAGCGTCTTTCCGGCGGAGCGGAGCAGCGCGGAACAGGCATCCATCTCATGCTGCAGCGCATTGAGATAAGGCTCTACCAGAGCTCCGTTTCCCAGCTCGCCGCTGGAAAAGGAACAGTAGGTGCATCGTGTCGTGCAGAACGGGATCCCGACATAAACATCCATGAAAGAGTCGTCCGGGGCCGGCAGGGAAGACTGTACTTCCGCCACCTCGGAAAGAAGTCTGACTTTGGGTTCGGAGATGTCAAACTCCCGGATCAGTTTTGCTTCAGCCTGCGTCGGAGAGAGCCCCTGACCGAGCGCTTCCAGCATCAGATGGGTCGGCCGGACGCCGGTCATGCTGCCCCAGGGCGGCCGGATGCCGGTCAGTTCACGGCAGAGGTCGTAGAGCGTTTGCTTGCACAGACGCCGCGCGGCTCTGCGCCGGTGCAGCTCCAGCAGATCTCCCGCAGCGTCATCGGGGACGGCAACGGTCCGCGACGCGGAATGCCCAAGTCCGGAAAAAACACAATGAAAAAGGCCGCCCGATTCTTCACAGATACAGACCAGGTCCGGTGATTCCCAGACCTGATCCGGAATGCCGAAGATCCGGGTCATGGCCATATATTCGGGCTGAAGTGTATCAAGATAACTGGCAGGAACATTCATGGATCATATCCTCGGCAGATCAGAATAGTTTGGATGAATCCAGCAGGATCGTGACAGGACCGTCATTGACAAGGGAAACCATCATCTCCGTCCGGAAACGTCCGGTTTCGACGGTGAGACCTTTTGAACGCCAGGCATCCACAAGTTTTTCATAGAGCGCGTTGGCGGCTTCCGGCTTCGCGGCGCGGATATAGCTCGGCCTGCGTCCCCCGCGGGCATCCCCGTACAGGGTGAACTGGCTGACAGCGAGAATGCTGCCGCCGATATCCAGTACGGAACGGTTCATGACCCCGTTCTCATCGTCAAAGATGCGGAGGTTCGGCACCTTATCGGCCATATATTTCAGATCGGCTTCGGTATCCTCGTCGCAGACCCCGATGAGGACCATCAGCCCTTTTCCGATGCTTCCGACTGTTTCACCGTCAACCGTGACGGAAGAAGAGGTGACACGCTGAACGACACAACGCATGACAGAAAACTCCTTTCGGGATGATCAGACACAGGTTTGTCAGCCCGTGACACGGTACACATCCAGAATATCCGACTTGCGGCGCAGGGCCTGAATGACTTTTTCCATCTGTTCCTTCGAGGTAACATCCAGCGTGAGACGGAAGGTACAGATCCTGGATTTATCATCGGTCTGGGCATTCGCGGCCTTGATGGAGACATTCATTTCACCGATGATGGTGGCAATTTCACCCAGCAGATTGACACGGTCATAGGCAATCACCTTCAGGGAAGCCAGGAAGGAACTGTCACCGACATCGGCCCACGTGACGGCGACCTGACGTTCCGGCTCACCGTTGATGGCGTTGAGACATTCCGCTTTATGCACGGTCACACCGCGACCGCGCGTGATATATCCGATAATGTCATCGCCGGGGACCGGGCTGCAGCACTTGGCAAAGCGGATCGGGATATTCAGATCCTCATTTCCTGTCATGACGATGCCATGGTTGGCTCTGCGCTGACTGAGACGACGTTCATCAATGACATCATCGGGAAGCTCGGTGAGATCCGGAACTGCCGGCGTCTCACGGGCACGCTGTTCCTCAATCAGGCGGGAAACGACATACACGGCTGCCATGCCGCCATACCCGACCGCGCCGAAGATATCTTCCGTTTCGGTGAAACCGTACTTTTTCAGCAGTCCGTCATAGTATTCCGGCTTGAACAGATCGCTCATACGGAATCCGCGGCGAGCGCATTCTTTTTCAATCATGGTTTTGCCAAGTTCAATATTTTCCGTTTTCAGTTCCTTCTTCAGGAACTGGCGGATCTTGGCCTTGGCCTGCGGCGTCTTACAGATACGAAGCCAGTCGGTACTGGGTCCTTTACAGGTGGAGGATGTCATGATCTCCACACGGTCACCGGTTTCGAGCTCGGTATCGAGCGGAACGATCTTCCCGTTCAGCTTGGCACCGACGCACTTATTCCCCACGGCACTGTGGATCCGGTAGGCGAAGTCCAGCGGAGTGGCGCCCTTGGGCATGGAAACCACGTCTCCCTTGGGCGTGAAGACAAAGACTTCCTCCGCAAACAGGTCAGTCTTCAGTGTATCCACGAATTCCTTACTGTCACGGGTATCATTCTGCCAGTCCAGGATCTGACGGACCCAGGTCAGTTTGCTGTCCAGATCGCTGGTGTTGCCGCCGCCTTCTTTATAGCGCCAGTGCGCCGCAATGCCGTATTCCGCGATCCGGTGCATATCCCAGGTCCGGATCTGGACTTCGAAGGGGAAGGGCATTTTCCGGCCGCCGATGACGGTAGTGTGCAGAGACTGATACATGTTTGCCTTCGGAACGGAAATATAATCCTTGAACCGGCCGGGAATCTGATTCCAGAGCGTATGCACGATTCCCAGGACTGTATAGCAGTCGGGGATCGTATCCACAATGACGCGAATGGCGATCAGATCGTAGATCTGGTCAAACTGCTTGTTCTGGAGGACCATTTTCCTGTAAATGGAATAGAAATGTTTCGGACGTCCGTCAATGTCGTACTTGATATGCTGTTCATCCAGACGGGCGGAGAGTTCTTCGATGACCTGACGGATGTGCTCTTCCCGCTCAGCCCGCTTCATTCCGACCAGACGGACGATATTCTGATAGCCTTCCGGGTCGATATAACGGAGGGAAAGATCTTCCAGTTCCTGTTTCAGGGAATAAACGCCGAGACGGTGTGCAAGAGGGGCGTAGATATCGAGTGTCTCACGCGCGATGGCAACACGGCGGTCCTCCGCCTGATGCTTCAGGGTACGCATATTATGAAGACGGTCCGCCAGCTTGATCAGCACCACACGAATGTCCTTGCTCATGGCCAGGATCATTTTACGGAGGCTTTCCGCCTGTGCTTCCTCACGGTTGGCAAAATCCAGCTTATTCAGTTTGGTCACACCGTCCACCAGACCGGCGACTTCCTGACCGAAGGCTTCCTCGATGATCCCGATATTGATCCCTTCGCAGTCTTCCACAGTGTCATGCAGGAGACCGGCGGCGATGGTCGGGGGATCGATCATGAGCTCTGTCAGGATACTGGCGACAAAGACGGGATGAATAAAGTAAGGCTCACCGCTTTTACGGACCTGTCCCGCATGGGCTGCTTCCGCAAAATGCCATGCGTTTTCCACCAGGACATAGCCGTCCCCCGGATGATATTTCCGGACGCGGGCCAGCATCTGGTCCAGCGGCATGGCCTCGAATGCGTTATATCCACTCATCAGATTGACTTCCTTTCAGAATCCGGGATGATCCGGCGCAGATACCGGATCAGCGGACTGTCCTCCAACCGGTGTTTGCCCGGAGAGGGAACGATACGGTAATCCATGGGATCCCGGCCATAGGTGACCAGACCGATATCCCGGAAGACAGCCAGCGCGAACAGTACCTGGGTCACGCCGGTGCCGGTCAGTTCCGCGATGGCGGCCGGAGAATGCGGTGCCTTGCAGACAGCCTGCCAGACAGTGCCAAGCTGTTCGCGGTCTGTACGGATATCCTTCAGCAGTTCCGGTGCTGTGCCTGACGAAGGCAGGATATACAGTTCAGCATCGGGACAACGGTCCCGGACCGCATTCAGCATGCCCGGCCAAAGGTTGCCTTCCTGAATGATGACCGTTTGCCAGACATCGGACAGGGAATCCAGGGACGGCATGTACAGGACGGATGAGAAACCTTTCGGATCCCGGACTGAACGGGAAAAGGTGTCACAGCCCGCTTCCTGCGAAAGAGAGAGCGCCTGATTGCGATCCATGGCAATCAGCAGTGATCCGAAAGGTCTTTTCAGATAACTGACTGCCTGATTCCGGTTGACCGTTTCCGCCGAAAGGTCCGCTTCTTCTTTCGCTGCCAGCAGGCTCAAGTCCTGCAGGAAAGAGGGAAAAAGACGGTCCGGACAAGGGAAAAAGGACGCGCCTTCCGCGGGACGGACACTCAGAAGCTGCAGCTGGAGACTGATTCTCCCGGCATATTCGTTCCGCTCCGGGTTGGCGATGAGGTCCACCCGCGTCCAGTCCTCATCGGCGACAGATCCCATGGAGAATCCGATACATTCACGGGATTCATTCCCCTGCAGGACATTCATACGTAGATGCGTACGGTCTTTACCGATCTTCCGGCGCTCCTGAACATCGCAATCCTTGAAAAGGAACAGCGGGGACGGATTGCCGCATCCGCACGGCTCGAGCTTCTGCAGAAACGGAAGCATTTCCAGTGAAGTATCCTCCAGACGGAGGGGAAGATCGTACTCCTGCCGCGGGACAAAACAACTTTCATCACAAAGGGAACGGATGGACGCGTTCAAACGATTCTTCATTTCCGGAATCAGTCCGGTCCGGACCGTGAGACCGGCAGCCTGCTCATGACCTCCGAAACGGACGAAGAGATCCTTGCAGCTGCTCAGGATCTGATAAATATTGACGCCTGGGACAGAACGGCAGGAACCGACTGACTGACCGTCGTGATCGGAGAGGACGATCGTCGGGAAATGCGTCTCTTCGCAGATCCTGCCTGCAACCAGACCGATGATCCCGTTGCTCCAGTCTTTGCCGGATATCACAATGATCCGGTCCGTACGGTAATCCACAGTCGAGGCCATCTGCTTCCGGGCTTCGGCAAGGATGCCGCGCTGCGTTTCCTGACGAAGCGAATTCAAATGTTCAAGATGGTCCGCAATCCCGGCTGTATATTCAGGATCGCGGCTCAGCAGCAGCTCCACACACTGGGAGGCATCTTCCTGACGTCCTCCGGCGTTGAGACGCGGCGCGATCCGGAAGGCAATATCGGTGGATGTCAGCGGCATATGCAGTTCAGCCAGCCGGATCAACTCCTTCAGCCCGGGTCGACCGGTTTGAGTGATCCGGGTCAATCCATGGCTGACAATGACTCTGTTTTCATCCGTCAGGGGAACCACATCCGCCACGGTTGCCAGCGCGGTCAGATCAAGACTGGCAGTAAAGGCACTGTCTCCGCGGAGCGCCTGCATGACCTTCAGGGCCACTCCGGCACCGCAAAGGTACCGGAAGGGATACTGCCCGAGCAGCGGATCCAGGACCGCGTCCGCTTCGGGAAGGGTTTCTCCCGGCTGATGATGGTCCGTGACGATCACTGTCAGCCCGAGGGAACGGGCAACCTGTACTTCTTCAAGGTTGGTGATCCCGCAGTCCACGGTGATCAGCAGATCTGTTTCCGGAGCAAAATCACGGATAATTTCACTGTGAAGCCCGTAGCCTTCACTGCCGCGGTCGGGAAGACGGTACCGAACATCGGCGCCCAGAGCGAGCAGGTTTTCCATCATGATCGAAACAGCGCAGATCCCGTCCACATCATAGTCTCCGTAAACGAGGATCCGGCTGTGCCGGTCCAGTGCCTGACGGATCAGCGAAACCGCCTTGTCCATGTCCTGCATCAGAAAAGGATCATGCAGATCGGCAAGATCCGGATGCAGGAAGCGTTCCGCTTTTTCGGGCGTGTCAATACCGCGGCCTGCCAGCAACGTGGAAAACCAGGACGGATATTGACCGGTAAGCGGCAACGGGTTAGCGGTTGTATAACGGGGCGTATATCGCAGCATGAAGGAACCTCCTGAAAAAGGGCTTAGATATCAGTGCTTAGTGAGTTTGTTTGGCTGGTCCTGATCAGTGAATGTTGGATGGTTATACAGAGAGCTTGGTGATCATGGAGTTCAGCATGCGCCCACATTCAGCGCAAAGCGATAAGGTACCGGCGGATTGTTCCTCGGTGAGAAAGCCGAGCATGACAGCAATCCGGAGTTGGGTATCGACTTCATACACAGATCCTTTGGCTATTGATAGAAAATGGCAGTAGTCTTTACTTCCAACTCTTGCGAATCCTTCGGCAATATTGGAAGGTATGGAAACTGCTGCTCTTCTGAGCTGGTCGGATAAAGCATAAGTTTCAGTCTTTGGGAAAACGTTGACCGCATCATATATTGCTTTAACCAATGCCATAGATTTCTGCCAGACAATGAGTTCACGGTAGCTTTGCATAAACAACATCCTTTCGCTCATTGAAAATGACACTCTAAGCCCTAACCACTAATACCTACAAACGAAAAAGAGGGCTGATGAACAGCCCTCTTTTTCGTTACACTTACTTGGCTTTGCGGGCCTTTCTCTTTTCTTCCAGGAACGCCCAGACATAACCGTTGATCAAATTCGCGCTGTAGACGCCGCTCAGGATACCGATGATGATCGGCAGGGCGAATTCGCGAATACTGGCAACACCCAGAACGCACAGGGCTACGATGGTGATCAGGGTGGTCAGTGTGGTGCAGATGGTACGACCCAGGGACTGACGGACAGAAATGCCGGTGACTTCCGCTTTGGGAGCGTTGGGCATCTTCTGAGCGTTTTCACGGATACGGTCGAAGATCACGATGGTGTTGTTGATTGAGTATCCGACGATGGTCAGCATGGCCGCGATGAAGGAGCTGTTCATCTGAATGAAGGAACGCAGCAGGACCATGAATGACAGCATCATGAGAACATCATGGATCAGACCGAATACGGCGGCGACACCGCTGTTGAAGTCGAAACGGAAAGCAATGTAGACCAGCATCAGCGCGGCGGCAATCGCCACGGAGAGGATGGCGTTACGCACCAGGGTGGCACCGGCGACAGGACCGACATAGTTCACATCGCCAATCGTCTGGGCATTCTCGTATGTGACGGCAAGACCGCTTTCGAAAGCAGCCTGAACATCCTGAATGTCGTCTTCGGCCACATCCTTGATACGGACATTGATTTCATTGTTGTTGGCACCCTGAACGGTGACGGTATAGGCGGGAATATTCATGCCGTCCAGAACACCGTTGATGACGTCCTTGTCAGCTTCGGCGCCCAGGTCGTACTGCATGGAAAGACCGCCTTCAAAGTCGATACCCATGTTGACGCCCAGGCCGCAGATGGAAAGGATCAGGGCGAGCACCATGATGGAAGCGGAAATGATGAGGCAGACTTTGGAATGATTCTTCATAGCCATTACGCATCCACCTCCTTCTCGGTTTCAGCAGGAAGCTTGGTATAGCAGCTTTCCTTGGTGACCAGCGTGGTGATGTTGTTGATCAGTGTGCGGGAAATCACGATTGCGGTGAACATGGAGACCACAACGCCCAGCAGCAGGGTCTTGCCGAAGCCCTGAATGGAGCCGGTACCGAAGCACAGCAGCACGATAGCGGCGATGAGGGTCGTGATGTTGGAGTCCAGGATAGCGCTCATGGCGTTCTTGAAGCCGCCGCGTACGGAGGCTTTCAGAGTGCGGCCCGCGCGGATCTCTTCATTGAAGCGTTCAAAGATGATGACGTTGGCGTCCACAGCCATACCTATGCCCAGAACAACACCGGCCAGACCGGGAAGCGTCAGCTGGATCCCGAAGATCGCAATCAGCATGAACAGGACGATCACATACAGGCACAGAGCCCAGGAGGCCATCAGACCGTTCATACGGTAACGGAAGATCATGAGGACCATGACCAGCAGGATGCCGATGCCGGCAGCCAGAACGGAAGTGGAGATCGCGTCCTGACCAAGAGTGGCGGAGACTCTGTCCAGCTTTTGCTGAGTCAGGATCAGCGGCAGAGCACCGGACTGGATCTTGATCGCGATATTGGTGGCACGCTCATAGGAACCCATACCGCTGATGACGCCGCTGCCTTCGGTAATGGCGGTCTGCACGGTGGGGGCAATCAGAAGCTCGCCATCCAGATAAATGGCAATTTCCTTGCCGATGGACTTTCCGGTCATTTCGGCAAAGGTCTCGCGTCCTTCATCCGTCAGGGTGAAATAGACCTGATAATCATTCTTTTCATTGTCAATGATTGCCTGGGCAGTCTTGACGCTGGTACCATCCATGAAGATATTGCCTTCGGGATCCTTGAATTCCAGAACGGCAGCCTTGCCGATCAGATCCAGGACCGCGCTGTCGTCGAAATCAGCCGTGCTGTTATTCTGGGTCGGGATCTCGACACGCAGACCGTCAGTACCGATGCGCTGGACGTTGCATTCAGTCAGCTGCTTATTGGTCAGACGGGCGGTAATGATATCGATGGTGCCTTGCATCAGGGTATCAAAATCAGCTTCGGATCCGGCCGGAGCTTTGGCAGAATATTCAACATACATACCGCCGCGCAGATCCAGTCCCAACGGAAGGCTCTCGGGCCAGTTGTCGGAATCGGTGGTGGGCAGCCAGGGCAGGACTTTATACAGTCCCTTGGGCGGGATGCTCAGGCCGCTGAAGCCGAGGATCCCCAGAACGATCGTGACGATGAGCATGATGCTCAGCACGATAATGGCATGTTTCTTGCCATTTTTTCCGGATTTCATGGTGTTTATTTCCTCCTTCGGTATTTTGACCGGAGCCCTCAGCTCCGGTCAAAAACAGATGTTTTATTATAGCTTGATACTTGCTTCAAGTCAATAGTGATGCAACGGACGCGGGCTTTTGGAATTCATGGAAATCCGGGTTCCGGATCACCGGATGAAACGGACGACGGACCGGTTCCGGAAGTCATATGAAGAGATCGATATCCACGTTCAGCTTTCCCTTTTTGCTCAGGGAGGAAGTCCCAAGATAGCGGAACCTGCCAAAGCCTCGTACGGATACGATCTGCTCCGGGGCGGGCACAGTATCCGGACCGATGCATGCGGCTCCGTTCAGGAAGACTTTTCCGGCAGGAAAAAGAGACTGCGCGTCTCCGCGGCTGATATTGAAGGTGTGGGCAATCAGAGCATCCAGACGGTCCGAAGCAACCTGAACCTTCAGACGGCGGGTCCTGAACAGTTCCCCTTCGGGAAGCTCATCCGTGACTTCACAGCGGACCGGCACATTTCTCACCCGGGTCAGCTGCTCCGTGATATAGGGCGTGATCCGGTGTACACAAAACAGCAGGAAATCTTCTTCCCGGACCACGATATCTCCCAGCAGGAAACGTTCGAAACCAAGATTCATCAGGGCACCGAGAACATCGCGGTGCTCGGGTCTGCCCGAAAAACGCGTTCCTGACGGGAGGATCCGGATACAGTCGACAGGCCATTCGATTTTTTCTTCATTATCAAAAGGAAAGAAACAGGCAATCTTTCTCTCACATCCGTCCGCTCCGCCCCAGAGTCTGATCCCGACTGGCGGGAGAGAGGAACGGAGGCGGTTCAGAAGCGCCTGTCCGCTGAGATCCAGAAAATCGGTACAGGCCGGGGTCCCGCGGCTGTCACAGCGTCGGGCCAGTTCGGAAAGCCTTTTTTCAAGCTGATCGTCCATTCTGCTGATATACCCTCCGGTCGGTTTGAATGATCTGCCGGTATTGTACGATGACAGGCACTGAAAATCAAGAGAAAACGGACGCGGAGAGGACCGGCTCCGGACCCGTTCCGGGTTGACACTGCAAGCCATTGAATGATAATATATCAGGTCAGGTTTCTGCCCTCATGGATGGCCGCGCCGGCACGCGGAACAGAGGGGACGGCTCTGAAACCGGCTTCAGTTTCTGAACACAGAATGTTTCGGTCAAAGTAATGAAAGGAAACACTTTACTATATGAATATCGTACATCCGCAGCAGCCCGTCAACAATCTGAGTCCTGAAGATGTCTTCTACGCGGTGGATGACATGGGGACCCAGATGGGTTATGGATATATCATGTATCAGCTTCAGCCGGGGATCTATCCGGACTGCCCGGTGAATCTCTTCTTCAGCATCGAGGGACAGATCTCCGCAAGGTATATGCTTCTCGGCGCGATCGTGGCCAGGGCACGCGTTCTTCAGAATGTGAATCCCGGTGCCAGAGTCAGACTGTATACTTCCATGGATCCTTCGGATACGGATCTCCGGGATTTTTACACGCATAACGGTTTTGACCTGAACGGGGCAGACTGCACACTGGCGCTGGAGATGCCCTTCGGAGACGGCCGGATCCCGATGAGCTGCTCCGTTTCCCCGATCCCGCTCAACACCTATGATGAGCAAAGCTACCTGATCAGCCGGTTGGAAATGAATGAGATCACCTTCGTGGACCGCAATTATCTGAACAGGCTGCAGCATATGCCTCACTTTATGACGTTGGGCCTTTACCGCAACACATATCTGATCGGCGAAGCCATCATGGCCGGTCAGGGCGCGGAATGCGAACTGATCGCCATCTATATTGAACCGGGCAGCCGGAATCAGGGAATGGCGAAAGCACTGCTGCACCGGATGATGGCAATCATGGCGGCTGAGGGAGTCGGCAGGATCACCACGCGTATCATGACCCGGAGCATTCCCCAGCAGCGCCTGATGGCGGCTTTCAACGCGCAGGTGACCAATGTGAATATGATATTCCCCGGAATGGACCTGACATAAGGAGACTGTCATGAAAAGATTCATTGCGATGATCATGACCCTGTGCCTGCTGCTCTGCAGCATGACGGGTATCGCCGAAAGCACGGACGCGGAACTGGACGAAGCTGTCGGCAAGATATTCAAAAAGTATAAGGTGACAGGCGGACAACTGGTCGTTGCTCTGCACGGAGAGATCATCTATCAGCGCAACTACGGGTATGCCTATACGCTCTATGATAAGGAGCTGGTGGATGACGGGACCTATTTCAAGATCGCTTCCGTGAGCAAGCTGGTGACCGCGATCCACGTCATGCAGCTGGTGGAACAGGGGAAACTCGATCTCGATGCCGATATATCGGATTACCTGGGTTATGAAGTGGTGAACGGCTATTATCCGAAGGTCCCTGTCACCCTGAGAACTCTGATGAGTCATACCTCCTCACTGAATTCAAAAGGCGGCTACACCCATGAAAGCTATACGCTGAAGGATATACTCGACAAAGCCAACAAGAAGAGCAAAACGAATTTCAAAAAGTATGCCCCGGGTTCAAAGTACGAGTATTCCAACTTCGGCGCCGGGATCCTGGGAAGCCTCATTGAGATCGCGACGGGAATGAACTTGAACGATTCCGCCCGGGAAGGACTGTTCCTGCCGCTGGGGATCGATGCTTCCTACGCGCCGACCAAGCTGGATCATCCGGAGAAGATCAGCGCCATATTCAACGGCTCGAAACAGCAGAAACTTTCCCGGAGCAGACTGCTCAAGAATCCATGGGACGAATCGGTCAATCCGGAAAGACATTACCGGATCACATACGGCTCCCTGTGGATCAAAGGCCGGGATCTCTGCAGACTGGGCATACTTCTGTGCAACGGCGGCGAACTGGACGGGCAGCAGGTATTGCAGCCGGAAACCGTGGCGGAAATGATGTCCTCACAGAACGGGAAAGGAGTCGTGACCTGCGACTCACCCTACGGTCTGTGCATCAACCGGGTCGATAATCTGCTGAAAGACCGGATGATCTACGGACATCAGGGAATGACCGACAATGTGATCTGCAATCTGTATTTTGATCCGGAAACCGAGTTTGTTTTCGCGATGGTTACGAACGGTGCCAACAACTACATGCAGGACCACATCGGCGCGATCTCCAGAGCGATGTTCAAGTTCGCCTGGGAGACTTTTGCCGTGCCGGAGATGCAGTGACGGCTGAAAACGGGCATAGTTGCAAAGAAAGCGAATTACTGATAAGATATACAAGTTAACCGATATCCGACAGGAGGAAGTTTCATGGCACAGAATCCCGAATTTGTGATTACGATGGAAAACGGGAAGATGATGAAGGGAGAACTCTACCCCGAGATCGCCCCCCAATCCGTTGGTAACTTTATCGCGCTGGCCAACAGCGGCTTCTATGACGGGCTGATCTTTCACCGCGTCATTCCCGGATTTATGATCCAGGGCGGTGACCCCAAGGGCAACGGATGTGGCGGCCCCGGCTACTGCATCAAGGGCGAGTTCAGCGCGAACGGCGTGAAGAACGACCTGAAGCACACCTACGGTGTACTGAGCATGGCCAGAAGCATGATGCCTGACTCTGCGGGCAGCCAGTTCTTTATCATGACCAGTGATTCACCGCATCTGGACGGACAGTATGCTGCCTTCGGCAAAGTAACGGAAGGCATGGATGCCGCGGAGGAGATCGTGAATACTCCGAGAGACTGGAATGACAAACCGAGAACTCCCCAGAAAATCGCATCCATCCGGGTGGAGATCTTCGGACAGATCTATCCGTTTGAACAAATCTGATGAAAAAGACCGGAGCAGCGCAGATGCGGACAGAGATCCGCCGCGCTGCTCTTTTGTCTGTCGGCGAAATGGAAAGGTGGAAGATCATGGAAAAGCAGAAAGTTACGGTCCGGCTGGCTGGAAGAAACTATACGCTTGTCTCTTCCGAAGCACCGGAATATATGCAGCGCGTGGCGGACTACGTGGACAGGAAACTGAATGAGACCGCGCAGGCGATCAACCTGCCGTCCGCGCAGGCGGCGATCCTCACTTGCATGAATCTGGGCGACGAACTGATGAAAAGTCAGGACGAGATCAGCATGCTCAGAAGACGCCTGGAAGAAGCAATGGCTGAAAAGAAATAATCTGTAAGGAAGGCAGCATCATGGAGATCCTCGCACCGTCCGGAAACAGGGAAGCACTTGAACGAGCGGAAGCCGCGGGAGCGGATGCCGTTTATTTGGGTTACTCTGCTTTCAGCGCCCGGGCCGGAGCCGGGAATTTTGACAGGGACAGCCTGCGGGACGCGATCCGCTTCGCGCACCTGCATCATATGCGGGTCTATGTGACCGTGAACACCCTGGTCAAGGACTCGGAACTGCAGACTGTGCTGGATGTGCTGCGGATGCTGTGCGAACTGAAGGCGGACGGCGTTCTGGTTCAGGATGCCGGCGTATTGAAAATGGCCCGTGAATGCTGCCCGGGGTTGAAGATCCATGCCAGTACCCAGATGGCGATCCATAACCGCACCGGTGTCCGGTTCTGCGGGAAGGCCGGAATGCGGCGCGTCGTGCTGGCCCGGGAATGCAGCCTTGACGAGATCCGTAAATGTACCGGGGCAGGTCCGGAAATCGAAGTGTTCGGACACGGGGCGCAATGCGTTGCTGTCAGCGGGATGTGCCTGTTTTCCAGTATGGTTGGGGAAAGAAGCGGCAATCGCGGACGCTGTGCCCAGCCCTGCCGGATGGAATATACTTTCCGGGACCGGAAAGGCGCGTGGCTGAGCCCGCGGGATGTCTGCCTGCTGGAGGATATTTCCGAGCTGGAAAAGGCGGGAGTTGCCTCGCTGAAACTGGAAGGAAGACTGAAACGGCCTGAATATGTCGGCGTGGTGACCGATTGCTACCGCCGCACGGCGGACGGTCAGGGACGCGACAGCGATATGAAATCGCTCCGGCAGATCTTTAACCGCGGCGGCTTCATGCGCGGATACGCGATGGGATGCCGGGACGCGGCGGTCATCTCTCCGGCACGGGTGGATCATGAAGGGATCCCGGTGGGCCGGGTGGAATCTGCTGGCCGGGGAATGGCGAAAGTACGGCTCAATGAGGATCTGCACGACGGTGACGGGCTGCAGATCCGTTCCTGCGGAAAGACTTACGATCTGATCTATTCCGGGAAAGACACCCCGGCAGGAACGACCGCCACGGTGCGTCTCCGGAGTGGAATACAGGCTGCCGCGGACGACGAGGTGGCCCGACTGACAGACGCGCGCCAGATGGAGGAGATCCGGGCGCTTCCCGAACACAGGATCCGGGTGAAGATGACCTTGACAGCCATGCCCGGCCAACCGCTGAAACTGTCCGTGACGGACGGGATCAGTACTGTCACCGCGGAGGGCGAAACTGTCAGTACGGCTCAGAACAGAGCCGCGACGGAGGACGAACTCAGACGGAACGCGGAAAAGACCGGCGGTACGCCCTTTGCTGTATACAAAACTGACGTATATACCGAAAATGCTTTTGTGCCGGTCAGTATGCTGAATGCGGTACGGAGAGAAGCCCTGGCTTTACTCACGGAAGAAAGGATCCGCGCTTTTGAACCGGATAACGGGGAAACATCCGGGCTGCTTCCGGAAGTCATGAAAGCACAGAACCGGGTCGCGGACATGGTCATTTGCCGGGATCCGGCGGAATTGACGCGTATCGCGGAAGAAGAGATGCTCCCGGCCATTTATCCGGAGGACTGGCGTGAGGATCAGCTGACGGCCTTGCTGAATACCGTTCCGGAGGGGACCTGGCTCCAGCTTCCTCCGGCATGCGAAGAGGACACCCTGCAGATGATCCTGCGCGTTGTGACCGCTTTCAAAGACCGCCTGGGCGGAGTCATTCCGGACAGCATCGGTCAGCTGGGGATCGAATGGCCTGTTCCGACCGGCACCGGTGAAGGAATCCCCGTGATGAACAGACTGGCGGCTTCCTTCCTGCTGGAACACGGCTGTCGTTTCGTGACCGCGTCACCGGAGCTGACCGGTAAAGAACTGAAAGAACTGCTGGACAGCGGACTGCCGATCCGGGTGCCCGCGTGGGGAAGGACCCGCCTGATGATCCTGCATCACTGCCCGGCCAGAGCCTGGCTCGGACTGAAAACGGGACGGGAAAACTGCACCATGTGCGATACTGATGACGTGAACGCACTGGAGGGGAAAACGCTGACGGACCGGCTGGGACACAGCTTTCCGCTTGAACGCGTGCGGCTTCCGGAAGGCTGCCTGGTCCAGCTGATGAACACCTGCCCGACGGACCTCCTGGACAGGGCCGCGGATATGCCGGTACTGATGCGGATGGATGGCCGGGGGATACCCGACGAAACCGGGATCGTACTGCGCAGCCGCCGGGAAGGAAAGAAGACAGGACTTCCCTGCACGTCCGGACATTGGTCGAGACCGGTGGAATAAGGAGAAAAGATCCATGACAGAGAGAACACTCCGGGTACTGGAGTTTGTAAAGATCCGCGAGATGTTGGCGGAAGGCGCGCTGACTGAACTGGGAAAAGAACGCTGCCTCGCGCTGGAACCCGCGGAAAATCTGCAGGAGGCATTGCAGGCGCAGGCGGAGACCGAAGAAGCGGCTGTGATCCTGCAGTATATCGGGGGACATCCCATGAGCGCGTTCACGGATGTCCGTCCGGCACTGAGCCTGAGTGAAAAAGGATCCACACTGACACCCCGCGCTCTGCTCTCCGTCGCGGAGCTGCTGCGCTGTTCACGCGGCACGCGCGACGCGCTGGTTACTGACCGGGAAAACACGCCCCTGCTGAAAGAAAAAGGGCAGGCGCTTTTTGTCAGCCGGAATCTGGAAAAAGATATCACGGACGCGATCATTTCCGAGGACGAGATCGCGGACAGAGCTTCATCCGAACTGATGAACATCCGCCGGCATCTCCGCGGCGCGCAGGAGAGGATCAAGGAAAAACTGAATCAGATGATCCATGGATCCGCCATGCAGAAATACCTGCAGGATCCGATCATCACGGTCCGGAACGAACGCTATGTCCTGCCGGTCCGGGCTGAGTTTCGTGCCAATGTGCCCGGTTTGGTCCATGACCAGTCCGCTTCCGGAGCCACATTGTTTATCGAACCCATGGTTGCCGTGGAAATGGGCAATGAACTGAAACAGTGGGAACTGAAGGAACAGCAGGAGATCGAAAGGATCCTTGCCGCACTGTCGGCGCAGATTGCGCCGTTCGCGCCGCAGATGCGGGAGACCGTTGATCAGCTGACCGAACTTGATTTTATTTTCGCCAAGGGTTTGTTGAGCCGCCGGCTGTACTGCACGGTACCGAAGCTGAACGATCAGGGATACATCAACATCATTCGCGGAAGACATCCGCTGATCGATCCCGAAAAGGTGGTCCCCAGCAATATCTGGATGGGGAAGGAATTCACCACCCTGATCATTACCGGTCCCAATACCGGCGGAAAGACGGTGACTCTGAAGACCGTCGGCCTGTTTACCCTGATGGCGCAGGCCGGTCTGCAGATCCCGGCGGACCCCGGAACGGAACTGGCGGTCTTCGAACAGGTTTTTGCCGATATCGGAGATGAACAGAGCATTGAACAGAGCCTGTCCACTTTCTCGGGACATATGACGAATATCGTGACCATTATGCGGGATGTGACCCCGAGAGATCTCGTCCTGTTCGACGAACTGGGCGCCGGAACGGATCCTGTGGAGGGCGCGGCTCTGGCGCAGAGCATCCTGACGAGGCTGCTCAATATTCATGTCCGGACGCTGGCCACGACGCACTACAGCGAACTGAAGGTCTTTGCCCTGACAACGCCCGGTGTGGAGAACGCTTCCGTGGAATTCAGCGTGGAGACCCTGCGTCCCACTTACCGGCTGTCCATCGGTGTGCCCGGAAAGAGCAACGCCTTTGAAATCAGCCGCCGGCTGGGACTCTCCGAAAACCTGATCGATGGTGCCCGGCAGCTGCTGAGCAGCGATACAGTCCGGTTTGAAGATGTGATTGCCAATGCCGAATACCACAGGCAGATCGCGGAACGGGAACGGCAGATCGCACAGGATGCGCGCGAGGAAACGATCCGGCTCCGGGATGCCGCGGAACGCATCCGGAAGGAAACCGAAGAAAAGCGGGAAGCGACGCTGCGGAAGACCCGGGACGAAGCCAAGCGGATCCTTGAGAACGCGCGGCGTGAAAGCGAGAATGTGATCTCGGACCTGAAACGTCTGAAAAAGGAAGCCGCGAACAGCAATCCGGATAATACGGTCAATCAGTTGAGAAAGCGTCTGGAAGACGGAATCGACGGGCTGTCCGAAGGACTGAAGGAAAAAGTGGATACTACCGCGGCACCCGAAACGGTTTCTCCGGGTGACCGGGTCAGGATCCTGACGCTCGGCACCGAAGGCGTGGTCCTCAGCAAGCCGGATGACAAGGGAGAGGTCCAGCTTCAGGCGGGGATCATGAAGTTCAAGGCGCATTTGAGTCAGCTCCGTCTGGCGGAACCGGAGAAAAAGGCTTCCGTGACAGTCGTGAGAACGCAGACGGGCGGATTGACCAAAACTACAGCGATGGAATGCGATGTCCGCGGGATGGCGCTTGACGAGGCCATGTCGGTGGTGGACCGCTATCTGGACGATGCCGTGATGGCCGGATTGCATGAAGTGAGTATCATTCACGGTAAAGGGACCGGGATCCTGCGGAGCGGGATCCGGCAGGATCTGCGGAAACACAGGCACGTCAAGAGCTTCCGGGACGGAATGTACGGCGAGGGCGAGAATGGTGTGACCGTCGTGACACTGAAATAACAGAAGGGATGGATCGACAGATGAAAGATAAGCCATATATTCTTCTGGCGGACGACGATGTAAACATTGCCACGCTGGTCCGGCTCTATCTGGAAAAGGAGAATTTTGAGGTCCGGACAGTGGAACGCGGTGATGACGCGGTGAATGAGTTCCACCGGATGCCGCCGGATCTGATGCTGTTGGATGTGATGCTTCCGGGAATGGACGGCTATCAGGTGCTGAAAGCGATCCGGAAAGGGAGCAGCATCCCGGTGATCATGCTGACTGCCCGGGACGAGACATTTGATAAGGTCCTCGGATTGGAACTCGGCGCGGACGACTATATCACCAAACCTTTTGACACCAAGGAACTGGTCGCGAGAGTAAAGGCCGTACTCCGGAGAACACAGGGTACCGAGGAGGATACGGCGGGTGATCTGGCTTTCCCCGGACTGACGGTGAGCATCCGGGACTATGATGTCCGCTATGAAGGGAACCGGGTCGAGATGCCGCCGAAGGAACTGGAAGTCCTGTATTTCCTGGCCTCCTGTCCCAACCAGGTATTCACCCGGGAACAATTGCTCAAGCAGGTATGGGGCTTCGATTTCTACGGAGACAGCCGGACTGTGGACGTACATATCAAGAGACTGCGGGAAAAACTGCAGGACAGCGAAAAGTACGGATGGTGCATTCATACGGTACGCGGGGTGGGCTATAAATTCGAACTGAACTGATCGGACGACATGGAGGCGTTAAGGAATGTTCACGCGGATCATGAGCATGGTGCTGGCCATTATTCTGCTGATCACCGCAGGATTGACGGTGGTCTGCGGGATCGCCATGCGCAATCAGCAGATCGACAGCCGGCTCGCGGTCCTGACCGGGGAAGCGGAGGAGATCGCGTACCTGGCCGCGCAAACATCGGACACCATGATGCCTTTCTTCGGGATGCGAACCGATGAAACCCAGCGGCTGCTGAACCGGAAAGTCAGAGAAGTGAACGAGGAATACGGCGCGTATATCGTCGTAGTGGACCGCTGGGGCAACATTCAGGACAATATGCGGATCACCTACGAGCAAGACCCTGACTTCGCCGCGTCGCTCAGCGGGAAGGAGATCACGGACGGCCTCAGGAGGATCCTGCGCGGTGAAAGTATCTCGGTGCGTTCCATGGTGAGCGGGGATCCGGTGTTTACAGTCGGTGTACCATTTGTCAGACGCAATGTGGTAGAAGGCGCTGTTTTTATCCAGACAAAAGCACAAACGGTGGAAGCGGACTTCTTTGAACTAATCAAAAAAGTCGTTCCGGTGGCGATTGGAACACTTCTGGTTGGCGGAATACTGGTGTTCCTCTATGTCAGAAGTGTGATGAAGCCACTGAACGCGCTGACAGGAGCTTCCAAAAAGATGGCAGACGGTGACTTTTCCGTCAGGATCCCCGAAGACACGGGGGATCCGGATATCCGGGATGTTTCCAGAACATTTAACGGAATGGCTGAAAAACTGGCGGATGTGGAGAGAAGCCGCCGGGAGTTTGTGGCGAATGTCAGTCATGAACTGCGCAGCCCGATCACAAGCATCAAGGGATTCGCGGAGGGAATGGCAGAGGGTGTGATTCCGGAGGAGGATCATCCGAAGTATCTTCAGCTTGTCGCGGATGAAAGCAACCGTCTCTCCGAGCTGATCGAGTCATTGCTGGCGCTCAGCAGACTGGAACGCGAGGACGCCAGCCTCGAATATACCGATTTTGATGTCAACGAGCTCCTCCGTGTCGCGGTGATCCGCCGGATGACGGATCTGGACCGGAAGGAACTGGACGTGGAATGCGTTTTTGAGGAAGAACCCTGCGCGGTATCGGCAGACAAAGGACGCATTGAACAGGTGGTCATCAATCTGCTGGATAATGCCATCAAGTTCACACCCAACGGCGGAAAGATCACGCTGGAAACCGCGTGCGTGAACAACAGGTGCGAGGTGACTGTCCGGGATACCGGTACCGGGATCACGCCGGAGGACAGACCGCATGTGTTCGAACGGTTCTTTACGGCAGACCGGGCCCACACCACGGGGAAAGGGACCGGACTGGGACTCAGCATTTGCAAACGGATCATGGAGATGCACGGTGAAACGATCGAACTGCTTGAAACCGAAAGCGGTGCCGCTTTCAGATTCACTCTGAAACAGGGCCGGATAGAGACCGATGGAGCCGATGGAACTGAGGGAACAGCCGAATGAACCGGACGGTCATCCGATACAGTTCCCGGAACCGTGCTTCCGGCTGAGCCACCCTGTGGACAGGTATCAACACAATCATCATCTGCCGGATAAAGATCAAAGCAGGGAAAACGGGATCCTTCGGCGAAACAGAGAAAGAATCACCGATCCGGTCGCTCAGGAACAGAACGGAACGGTATACAGAACGATTTTTTCTGCCAGCAGACAGGTGCAGGGGGAAAGAGATCATGCTTGAAAGACATCTTTTCATCATCGGAATGCCGGGAAGCGGCAAGAGCAGCCTGGGAAAACGGACGGCAAAGGAAACCGGAATGCCGTTCGTGGATACGGACGGACTGATCACGCAGGCTGCAGGATGTACGGTGGGAGAGATTTTTGAAAAGTACGGGGAAGCCGCGTTCAGACAGGCGGAGACCAACACTCTTTCCATTCTGACACGGGTGAAACCGTCCATCATTTCTACCGGCGGCGGAACAGTCATGAATGAAACGAATCGTACGATCATGAAAAACTGGGGACTGATCGTGCTGATTGACCGGCCGCTGGAAGAGATCATGAGTGACATCAAGCTGGACAGACGGCCCAACCTGCAGGCAAAAGGAATCGGTGAGCTTGAACGCCTGTATGAAGAGCGGATGCCGGTATACAGGGCAGCCGCGGACGTGGTTCTGGATAACAGTCAGGGATATCACGCGGCGCTGAATACCCTGATGAGGATCGTAAATGGCATTTATTAATTCTCGGAGGACAGAAAAGATGGAGTATCAGTTTGAACTGGTGGGAAAGATCGGATCCATGGCTTTGATCCGGAAGGAAGACCATGATATTGACTATAACATTTTCAGCCGGCTTGGTTCCGAACTGAAACCCGGCATGATCTGGGTCACCAGCGGTGCGACCGAAATCGGACGGCTGGACTATATCAAACGTACCGGGATCGAGCTCAGCGGAGAACCTGATCAGGACAAGGCGGACTATGCAGCGCAGGGCCAGAGTATCCTGATGCAGAACTATCGTCAGTTCATCTCGCCGGAATACGGCGTTCGTCAGATCCTGGTGGAGCATACTCACTTCAATGACCCTGAGAAGAGTGAACATATCCGGAAACTTCTGGTGCGTTCGGCGCAGCAGAAGACGATCCCGATCGTGAACTATAACGACCCGGTCAGCGACGAGGAAAACCGGAAAATGGAACTTTCCGTACGCAGAAAGATGGGCGGCGAAGTGCATGAATGCGTGGATAATGATGAGACCGCCGCGGTCATTGCCAATCTGGTCCGCGCGAAGATGCTGATCCTCATGACTTCCACCGAAGGGATCTATCAGGTCCCCGGACAACCGGAAACGCTCGTCCGCGAAGTGACCGGACGGAATTACGAAGAAGTGGAACGGAAGGTCCGTGAACTGCAGGAAGGATGTATCGGCGCGAGCCGCGCGGGTGCCAACGGAGCCAGAGCCAAACTGGAATACGCGCTCGGTTGTGTGAAAAACGGGACCACGGTCGTGATCGGACACGCGAGACACCGCCTGAGTGAACTGAAGGACGGAAAAGTTCCGTGTACCCGTATCGGAGTGAATTTATGAACCCGGAACTGCTGAAGGCGATCAGCTTTTTCACGCGGGAAGAGAAGATCATGAGTTCTCTCTGCGTGACCTGCGGTGACCTTACGCATGCCGAATATGCTTCTGACGGGGAGAGCCGACCGGGCGTGGCGGTCAGTGAACGGACTCTGTACGATCTGGCCAGTGCGACAAAGCTGTTTACGGGGATGACGGTCCTTGCCCTGACAGAACGGGGAAGGATCGATCTGCAGAAACCGGTGACGGCGTATGATAAACGTTTTGAGCATTTGCAGGACGTTCCGGTGGAAACACTGATGCGCTTCGGAGCTGATCTGAAAACGCCCGGAAGGATCGATGAACAGGCAGATGCCGCCAGTGCGGAAAGCTGTCTTTTTCAGGTCAGGAACATGGGCTTGCCGGGCAAAAGACCGTACTCGGACATCCCGGCCATGGTACTGAAATATGTGATCGAAGGAGCGACAGGAAAGTCCTTCTACGAGAATATCCGGTCGATGATCCTGGAACCGGCAGGGATGACGGAGACCTTCGCGGAAGTGCCTCCGGAAAGACGGACGGATTGTGCCTGCTATGATCTGGAACACAGGATCGAAAAAGGCCGGCTGATCCTGAACACAGGCATCCTGCCCGGAATGCCGCATGACCCGAAAGCCAGAAAGATCAGTCCGCACGGGCAGAACCTCTGTGGTCATGCCGGACTTTTCTCCACGGCTGGTGATCTGACCAGATTCTGCCGGGCTGTCCTCCGGGGGGAGATCCTGTCCGCGGAATCGATCAGCCGGATGGGAACCAACCGGACGGGAAGACGGATGGAAGACGGGACATGGTCGCAGTTTCTGGGATATCAGTGTTATGTCCGGCATCCGGAACAGTATTTTTCTGAGATACCGGTTTATGAATCCGACCGCGCGTTTGGAATCGGCGGTTTTACGGGAAACCATATGTCGATCGACCCTGAAAAAGGGATCTTTGTGATCCAACTGGGGAACCGTGTGTATGACCGGCTGACCGTGCTGATCCCGGAGGACGGGAAAACGATCACGGATTACGGACTGAACGCCGACGGGACAGGAACATATCTCTGGCCGGACGGACATATTGTTTATTCTTCAGTGGATTATGTGCATCAGAAAGATGAGCATATACATAAAGCCGTTCAGCGCGTATTGGCGCAGAACGGCTTAAGGGTGTAGGAAACAGGGTGGCGGCGGAGCAAGCCGCGACATAGTCGCGGAGTTAAAATTATGAGTTATGAATGATGAATTGAAGTTTGTTAACGCGTCCGTTCGCTCAATTGTCGGGCAATTTCCTTGTAGCGGGTCATGGTCTCGCTACGCTCGGTCAGCTTCACAATAGTCGTTTTGCTTTGCTAAACTCCTTTGTTCAGCAGGCTTCCGATTCGCTGCTTCCGCCACAGGCGGCGCTCATCTCCGC
>JAZRXJ010000070.1:0-59948 GCA_045600165.1 Clostridia bacterium | reverse complement strand
AAACGGCCGGCAGCCTCCCAGGCTATACGTATGATACCGATCCCAGGACCGTAACGATCACCATTGAGGATGATAAAGAAGGACATCTCATTGCGAAAGTTGAGGGCGATACCGGTTTCGATCCTGACACCAACACCCAGAAGATCGTCAACACCTATGAAGCGAAGGGAAGTATCACCTTTGACGGTGACAAGACCCTGACCGGTCGTGAACTGACCACCGGAGATGAATTCTCGTTTACTGTGAAGGAAGGCTCCAATGTTGTTGCTACCGGTCACAGTGACGAGACCGGAAAGATCACATTCACGGCAATCGAGTATGTCCTGAATGACAAGAGCTCGGATCTCGGTGAACATACCTATGTGATCACCGAAGACGATACGAGCCTGAAGGGCATTACCAAGGACGGATCTGAAAAGACCGTGACCGTGGTGGTGACCGATAACGGCGACGGAACGCTGAGCGCGGACATCAAGATCGGCAGCGATACCATCAGGTTCATCAACAAGGCTGAACTGAAAGGCAGTATCACCTTCAATGGTGACAAGACCATGACCGGCCGTGAACTCACTACTGGCGATGAGTTCTCCTTCACGGTGACGGAAAACGGTAAATCCGTCGCCTATGGTCACAGTGACGAGACCGGGAAAATCACCTTCACGACAATCGAGTATGTCCTGAATGACAAGACCTCGGATCTGGGCGAACATACCTACATCATCACCGAAGACGATACCAACCGGAAGGGCGTTACCAAGGACGGCAGCGAGCTGACCGTAAAGGTTCTGGTGACGAACAATAATGACGGTACTCTGAAGGCGGAGATTATCTCCGGCAGCGATCCTGTCAGCTTCGTCAACAAGTATGAAGCAAAAGGCAGCATCACCTTCGACGGTGACAAGACCCTGACCGGTCGTGAACTGACGACCGGCGATGAATTCTCGTTCACAGTGAAGGAAGGCTCCAATGTAGTTGCCACCGGTCACAGTGACGAAACCGGTGTGATCACCTTCACCACAATCGAGTATATCCAGAATAACGAGAAGTCGGATGTCGGCGAGCATACCTATGTCATCACCGAAGACAATACCAGCCTGAAGGGCGTTACCAAGGATGGCACTGAAAAGACCGTGAAGGTCATGGTCACGGACAAGGGTGACGGAACGCTGAAAGCGGAAATCGTTACCGGCAGCGATTCTGTCAGCTTCGTCAACAAGTATGAAGCAAAGGGGAGCATCACCTTCGGCGGCGAAAAGAGCATTGACAACCGTCCGCTGATGCCCGGAGACGAATTCTCCTTCACAGTAACGGAAAACGGCGAGACTGTCGCTACCGGCAAGAGTGACGCGAATGGTAAGATCACCTTCACGGAGATCAAGTATGTCGTGAATGACAAGACTTCGAATCTCGGAGAACATACCTACACGATCACCGAAAACACGTCCACTGTGAAGGATGTCAATGCTTCCGGCAAGTCCTATACTGTGAAGGTCAATGTAACGGATAACGGTGACGGAACGCTGAAAGCTGAAAGCAGCGATCCTTATCTGAAACTGAACTTCATGAATGAGCTGGTCATGACGAAAGTTTCGGTCAGCAAGACCTGGATCGGCGGTGAGATCAAGGATGTTTCGAAGTCCCTGCATCTGTATACCGTCAAGAACGGAGAACTGGACGAAGAAATCACTGATCCGCAGTTTACCTATATTAATATCAAGGGCGAAGTCTATATCAGTAAGAAAGTGCCGAAATACGATCCTGCTACCAAGGAAGAGATCGTATACGCGGTGACCGAAAGTAAACCCGAAGGCTACGAAGTCAGCTACGGAAGCAGCGGAAAGCACTTCGCCCAGAACAACGGAACAATTATCAACAGCGCTTATCCCAAGTTCCAGATGAACAAGTCCGCGATGGAGGATCCTGATCAGGGGCTGCAGGATTGCACTTACGGATTGTATAACGATCCTGAATGCAAAGATCTGAAGATGGATCTGAAGACAGACACGAACGGAAACAAGGTCGTTGATTCGCTGGAATATGGCGTATACTACCTGAAGGAAAAAATCGCCCCGACAGGATACGCGGTCTGTGACGAGACGTACGCGGTCGTATATACTGCCCACGCGGACGGCACCGAAATATTCGGGATCTATGAAGATTCGACCTGTACAACGCTGCTGTCCACTTCTCCAGCGTCCACGATCGAGACGGATGAAAACGGAATCGGTCAGGTTGAGTTGGATGTCGGATCGGCAAAAGATGTGACCGTGTATGTTGTCCGCGAAAGCGACAAGGCCGCTGTGGCTGCCGGAACAAAGACGGCGAATAAGGTCACACTGCCCAGTGATGTTCTGGCGGAGAATAACGGGAAACTCTTTATTCATCTGAACAAATCCAATGTACATGACTATAAGCTGATCTACGTGGACTTCGGAGCGGAAAAGAGTGTTACCGGTAACGATCCCGCCAAGGCGGATTTCCAGTTCATCCTGAAGCCTGTGAACGGCGCGCCCATGCCGGAGAACAAAACTCAGGCGGAAATCACCATCAGCTATCCTGATGAAACAAGGGATTACTTCGGTGAGATCGAGTACGGCAAGCCCGGCGAGTATACTTACACCGTGAAGGAAACCACGGGGAATGTTCCCGGTTATACCTATGACGGGAAAGAACATACACTGGTTGTGACTGTTGTCGATGACGGATACGGTGTGCTTGTTCCTACCGCGACCTATGACGGTAAAGCGGTCGCTTTGGCGAAGGACGGAACGACCGGTCAGCTGAACAACACCAAATATTCCAACACGGGCAAGATCGAACTTGTCAACAAGTTCTCCCTGATCGCCAGGACGCAGATGAAGGCTTCCAAGACCCTGACCGGACGGGAACTGACGGGCGGAGAATTCAGCTTCACTCTGAAGTCCAAGGCAGGAACAGGTACACCCGGATATGAAGAGACGGTGACCAATGGCAAGGAAGGAAGCGTCACCTTCTCAGAAATCGTGTACGACGGCGCCAGCCATCAGGGAAAGACGTACACTTACGAACTGGCGGAAGTTCAGACGAACATGTCCGGCTACACGCTTGATGATACGGTCTACGAAATCGATGTGAAACTGTCCGACGATATGCAGACCGTGACCCAGACCTTCTACAAAGTGAGCGGCGGCACCAGGACTCCGGTCGACGCGGTGAAGTTCGTCAATGCTTATGAAGCGAAGGGAAGTATCACCTTTAATGGTGACAAGAGTCTGACCGGACGCGAACTGACGACCGGCGATGAATTCTCCTTCACGGTGACGGAAGACGGCAAGACCGTCGCTTACGGTCATAGTGACGAGACCGGTAAGATCACCTTCACGACAATTGAGTATGCCCTGAATGACAAGACCTCGGATCTGGGAGAACATACCTACATCATCACCGAAGACGATACCAGTCTGCCGGGCATTACCAAGGACGGCAGCGAGCTGACCGTAAAGGTCATGGTGACGGATAGCGGTGACGGAACGCTGAAAGCCGAACTCCTCAGCACCGGCGATGAAATCAGTTTCGTCAACGCCTATGAAGCGAAGGGAAGCATTACCTTCGACGGCGTCAAGAAACTGGAAGGTCGCGAGCTCACCGTCGGCGATGAGTTCTCCTTCACAGTGACGGAAGACGGCAAGACCGTCGCCTATGGTCACAGTGACGAGACCGGTAAAATCACCTTCACGACAATCGAGTATGTCCTGAACGACAAGACCTCGGATCTCGGCGAACATACCTACACCGTGACCGAAGATGATACCAGCCTGCTTGGTGTTACCAAGGACGGCAGCGAACTGACCGTAAAGGTCATGGTGACGGATAACGGGGACGGCACCCTGAAGACAGAAATTCTGAACACCAGCGATAAGCTTGAATTCACCAATACTTATGACGCGAGCGGAAAGATCACCCTGACGGGCAGCAAGGCTCTGACCGGACGTGAACTGACCGTCGGCGACGAGTTCTCGTTCACGGTGAAGGAAGGTTCCGCCGTTGTTGCCACCGGTAAGAACGACCTGACCGGCAAGATCACCTTCAGTGATATCATCTATCATCTGGAGGATGAAGGAACGCATGTCTATACCGTGACCGAAGACGTCTGCACCGTGCCCGGCGTGACCGGAGACGACGCTGTGCTGACCGTGACGGTGAAGGTGACCAGCAATACGGCAAACGTCACCATGGATGCCGAGATCATTAACACTGAAAGTGATGAACTGGCTTTCCAGAATGCCTATGAAGCATCCGGATGTGTTATCTTTACAGGAAACAAGGCTCTGACCGGCCGTGAACTCACTGTCGGCGATGAGTTCTCGTTCACTGTGACGGAAGACGGCAAATCTGTTGCTTATGGTCACAGCGACGAGACCGGAAAGATCACCTTCACGACAATCGAGTATGTCCTGAACGACAAGACCTCGGATCTGGGAGAACATACCTATATCGTGACCGAAGACGATACCAACCTGCCGGGCATTACCAAGGACGGCAGCGAACTGACCGTGAAGGTCATGGTGACAGATAACGGTGACGGTACGCTGAAGGCGGAAATCATCAGCGGCGGCGATGAAATCACATTCACCAACATGTATAGGGCAACAGGAACGGTGGATCCCAAAGCTGTTAAGTATGTGGACAGAGTTGGCGCGGTTCCCGGCACGGATGAAAAGTTTGACTTCTATCTTGAGAAGGAAGACGGCAGCCGGATCACGGTCCAGAACAACGAAAACGGAGTCGCGGATTTCGGACTTCTGGAATATACTGAAAAAGACATCGGCGAGACTTTTGTGTATACCATGCGTGAAAAGCAGATGGTGAACGGTGCTTTTGTCACCGATCCGACGGTCTATATCATGACGGTGGATGTGGAAGACAACGGTGACGGTACGCTGAATCCTGTCGCGATACTGGAACGCGTCAGCGCGGACGGAACCAGGACTGACGTGAAGGACGACGAAGAAATCGTCTTCCTCAATGAACGAAAGACCTCCATCCACATTACCAAGGAATGGGAAGGCGGAGAAGAGGACGAGATCGTGCTGATCCTTTACGCCAACGGCAAACAGGTTCCTGAAACAGAAACCGTAACGGATCCGGAAACCGGAAAGCCGGTGGACAAGATCAACTACGTACTGGACCGTGAAGGATACCGCTACACCTTCAGTCAGCTGGCGCCCAATGACGCCGACGGAAACCCGATCACCTACGGTGTGAAGGAAAAAGGTGTCAGCGGATACATGCGGATCTACCGGAACGTCGGCGAGTACAAGAACAAGAGCGATTACATCTATGACGGCGGTACCGTGATCAACCGCGCGGTGACTTCCATCCGGGTAAAGAAGGTCTGGGAAGGCATTGATGACGAGAGCAAACGCCCGGCCATCACGCTCACTCTGTACTGCAACGGATCGGTATACAACAAGCAGCCTTCCGGTCCCGACAAGGACGGCTGGTACAGATGGAACAATCTGCCCACGGTATACGGCGGACGCGACGCGGTCTATTATGTTGTGGAAGAACCGGTGGAAGGATTCGAGACCACATATTCCAACACGGGTATGCACTCTGACGTGACCGACCGGGCTTACAACGGCGGTACCATTACCAACAGCGGTGTGCCGGCTACGGGAGACAGCACGCCGGTGGTCCTCATGGGCGGTCTGCTCGGAATGAGCATCCTCGGTGTGATCCTGATCCTGCGGAAGAAAAAAACGAATAAATAACAGATCAGGCAGAAGCAGGGGCTGAAAGAAAAGTCCCTGCTTTTTTTACGTTGATAAATATCATCTGAAAATATACCTTGACAGACGAGGTAGTGTGATATATGATATACATCGTGGAGGTGAGATCCATGATTTTGAATGCAGATCTCCTGCGGGGTTATACCGATACCATCATCCTGCAGCAATTGACTAACGGGGACAGCTATGGCTATCAGATCAACAAACAGATCAGCGAGCTGTCGGCTGGCGGACTGGAAATGAAAGAAGCCACCCTGTACACCGCATTCCGCAGGCTTGAGAACTCCGGATGTATCCGCTCCTACTGGGGCGACGAAAATACCGGGGCTAGAAGAAGATACTACGCGCTGACGGAAACCGGTAAAGAGAGACTGACGGAAGATCAGGAAAACTGGAAAGAGACCAGGGCGATCCTGGATACATTATTGGGAGGGAACGCGAAATGAACGAGACAGTGAAGAAGATCGTGAATATGCTGTTCGCGAAAACGGTGGACAGTGAAGAGACCAGAGCACTGCATGATGAGGTCATGAACAACTGCCAGGAGCATTACGCGGATCTGGTGGCACGTGGCCTCAGCGAGGATGATGCCATTCATGAAGTGATCCTGAGCCTGAAGGGCATGGAAGATGTGATTGCCGAATACAAGATCCCGGAAGAAGCGCCTGAACAGGAAGAAGCTGCGGATCATGTGATGTTCCATATGCCGAAAATCACCGAGTTTACACTGGACGGTGTGAAGCGGATCAAAATCGAGACCGTTTCGGATCATATCATTGTCCAGCCTTCCGAAAACGATCAGATCAATCTCCGTTATGACGGAACGAAAGAGACGATCGTGGCGGAAAATATCGGAGATACTCTGAAGATCGGCCTGAAAAAGATCTTTGTTGACGGTGAGCAGAATACTGAAGCACCCAAGACCGGCTGGCGGGATGTTTTCCCGAAGCATGAGGACGGCAGCTTTTCCTTCAATCTGAAGGCACTGGGTGAAATGATCCAGAACACCATGAGCAATGTCAACCTGGGTGGCGATGGTACACTGACTGTTGAGATCCCGACCGGTGCGGAATACGTGCTGGAAGTCAATTCCCGCGGCGGTGATGTGAGAGTGAATGGATGCAGCAACATTACCGAGCTGAGAATGAACTCCACCGGCGGTGATGTGAACGCGGATCTGCCCGGTGGGTTGACGCTCCGTGAGATCATGATGAACAGCACCAGCGGAGATATCAATCTGGAAGGAAACGCGGATAAACTGACCGCTTCCACGATGAGCGGCGATGTGGATATCAACGGCAGTTTCGGAACGGCGACGCTGAAAAGCGTGAGCGGCGATGTGGAACTGACAGGTTCCTTCCGCAACCTGCAGGCCAACTCTGTGAGCGGTGATGTGACTGTGGAAACGGAAAACGACGGAGAGCAGGACATGAGGATCAACAGCGTGAGCGGAGACGTCGAAGTCGACCTGCCGGGTGATGTGCCGGTTTGCCTTTCAAATGCCACGGTCAGCGGAGACACGAAAAACAGGCATCCCAATGTGAAGGACGCGGGGATCGTGATCAATGTGAAGACGACAAGCGGGGACATCAATGTTCTTTGATGGGTGACAGGTGAACCGCCTGCGGCAGAGGTATGAATTAAATGATAAATTATGAATGATAAATTATGGATTAAATTATGAATTATAGTTTGTATCAAATATCAGTGGTATGGCGCACAGGGACAGCTTTGATCAGTTGCCGGTCGTACAGTGTATACTGCTGAATGAGGCGGGAGAGTCCCGGTTCTCGGACAACTGGTTTACGCTGTATCCGGGAGAAGAAAGAGTTATCCGGGCAGACAGGAAGGATCATCTCGGATCTCTTCGTGTCCTTTGCCTGTCAACGTCGGAATAAGCGAACAAAACTGGCATACAAATAACTGACTGGAGAGAACGATATGAGAATCGGCGCGCTTGAAGCCGGCGGAACCAAAATGGTGCTGGCGGTCTATGATGAAAACGGTCAGCAGCTTGAACTGACCAGAATGAAAACGGAAGATCCGGGAATCACGATCCCGGCGATGAATGGCTGGTTCCGGGAAAACAGGATCGACGCGCTGGGGATCGGATGCTTCGGTCCGCTGGATTTGAATAAGGAATCGGAGACATACGGCCGGATCACCAACACGCCCAAGCTCGCATGGAGAAATATTCCCATTCTGCAGGCGGTGACCGAAGGAATGGATATTCCTGTGGAAATCGATACGGACGTGAACGCCGCGGCCATCGCGGAAGTGGAAGCGGGTGCCGCGAAGGGATGCCGGAACGCGGTATACATGACCATCGGGACGGGAATCGGCGGAGGCGTCGTCCTGAACGGACAGCCGCTGCATGGCCTGGTCCATCCGGAAGTGGGACATATGCTGATGAAACCGCTCGCGGAGGATCCCTGCCCGGAAGGGTTCTGTCCTTATCACGCGAGTTGCCTGGAAGGCCTGGCAGCAGGTCCGGCGATCGGAAAAAGAGCCGGCAAAGATGCTTCCGAACTGGCGGAGGATGATATCGCATTCACCATCGAGGCGAAATATCTGGCGCAGATGTGCGTGAATCTGATCATGACCTGCAGTCCCGAAAAGATCATTCTGGGCGGCGGTGTCATGGAACGGGAAAGCCTTCTGAAAACGATCCGCAGTGAAACTGTCCGCCTGCTGGGCGGATATATCCAGCATGCCATGATCCAGCAGGATATTGAAAACTACATTGTACGCCCGCAGCTTTATCCGGTATCCGGACTGGTTGGAAGCTGGTATCTGGGAATGAAGGCACTGAAGCAGAATCCGGCCGGATCATGAGCTGGGATCCGGATCATTAATTCACAGAGACAGCATTTTCCGTTCTGTATCGAAGGAAAGTATATCCGGAATGAAAACGACAGGCTCCTGACTTATGTCAGGAGCCTGCTTTTGGATAAAAAAATACCGCCCGGTGCTCAACGGGCGGCAAGGAGGTTTCCCCGGCTCAGCATCGTCTGTCCACGAAACTGAGCCAGAAAAAGGTCATTTTTTCTTTTTCTCCCGTGCGGAGAGGACCACGCTCTGCAGAACAATGAAGAAGCAAAGCATCGCGCCGGTGGTGATGTTCTGCCACCAGGGCCCCTGGTTGCTTAGGCCGGACGTGGTTACGATTGCCTTGATCGTGGTGAGGGTCAGGGTACCGAAGAAAGTACCGATGACATTTCCAACGCCGCCGGTCAGGAGCGTTCCGCCGATAATGGAAGATGCGATGGCATTCATTTCAGCACCTGCAGCGTTGGTGGCGTTTCCGGCACCGGTATGCATCATGAAAACGAAGCCAGCGATTCCGGCCAGCAAGCCGCTGACCAGATAGGAGAAGAAACGGGTCCAGTTTACGTTCACACCCAGCATCAGGGCACTGGTATTATTTCCGCCGAGCGCGTAAAGAGCACGACCGCGGCGGGTGTGTTTCAGCATGACAGCGATGATCACCAGGATCACCAGAGCAATTACGACGCCCCATTCCAGACGGGCAGGAATCAGATTGCCGTTTTTCGCGGTATAGCCCAACGCGGGAATCTCGATCCTGGATTTCATGAAGGCTTTGAAGCCTTCATGGGCAACTTTCTGAGGCTGCACGCTGGCAATGGTGGTCATGCCGCGGGCGAAGAACATGCCAGCCAGAGTGACGATAAACGGCTGGATCTTCAGGAAGGAGATCAGCGCACCCTGAACAACGCCGAAACCGAGCCCGATCGCTACCGCGATGAGGGCGGCGCCGGCAATGGAACCGCCACCATTCAGATAAAGGATATCCACCATGACGACAAGACCGATCACGCCGCCGACGGAAATATCGATTCCGCCGCCGATCATAACGACTGTCAGAGCACAGGAGATGATGATCAGTGACGCGTTGTTGTTCAGCATATCAAAGAGCTGCTGGACACGCAGGAAACCGCCGCCCCAGATCAGCATCGCGGCCGCGTACATGGCGACAAAGATACCGATCGTGATGAGCATCAGAAGGAGCGCGTTGGTCATCGGGACCCGCTTTTCCTTATTCATAGCACGTTCTGACATCTCAGTTCACCGCCTTTCCGGGTGCATCCGCAATGCCGCCAGCGCGGATCCGTTTCCAAAGCTTTGACAATGCCTGTTTGACAACGGGTGAACCGAGGACGACCAGAATAATGATTACGATGGCTTTGTATGCCTTGACATCCGTGGAACGGACCTTCATGGCATACAGAGTAATCGTCAGCATCTGAATGGCATAGGCACCGAGAATGGAACCGCTGAGCTTGAACTTTCCGCCGCCCAGATTGTTACCGCCGATGGCAACCGCAAGGATGGCATCCATTTCAATATCCAGAAGCGCCTGTTCATGGTTCAGAAGACCCAGACGGCAGGTGTTGACGCAACCGGCGAAGGCGCAGCAGACACCCAGAATGATAAAGGCAGCCAGTTTCATGGCAATCGGGTTGATACCGTTCTGATAGGCGGCTTTCTGATTGATACCGACTGTCTGGATATAAAGACCAAGGCTGGTGAAACGGAAAAGCAGGGCCAACAGGAGGCCTACCGCAATCACAATCAGAATGGGAGTCGGGATCGGAATACCGGGAATGAAGCTGCCCATGGCACTGACCAGGGGGCTTTCCACGGTGGGGGTCGCGCCGCCGTTGATCCAGTAGGCGATGGAACGACCGCAGGTATACAGGATCAGTGTCGCGATCATGGGCTGAATATGGAAGACCGAGACCAACAGTCCGTTGAAGCAGCCGAAGATCGCGACCACCGCGCAGGCAGCCAGGAAAGCAATCAGCATGATGCCGCCTGTGATCTCGCCGGAACGGAGGATCTTGATGAATACACTTCCGCCGATCGCGGCCAGCGCGCCGACGGAAATGTCCTGTCCGCCGGAGGCTGCGGTCACCAGGGTCATGCCCATTGCAATGATGACCAGTTCGGACGCGCCGTTCAGGATACTGATCAGGTTACCGGAAAGAACATCGTTACCGGAGTTGTTCTTAATGACCGCAACTGAGAAGAATGAGATATCCCGGATGGCATTGAAGATGACCAGTACCACAATAGCTATAATGGGAACAATGAGCTGCGCGTTGCGGCTCAGGAACAGGGAAAAACCGGTTTTCTTCTTTTCCATTATTCCTCACCTCCCGCGATGGTATGCATGACATTGTATTGGGTCAGTTCCTCGTCCCGGAGTTCTCCGACGATATTCCTGTCACGCATGACGATCAGTCTGGAACAGGTGCGCAGCATTTCCTCAATCTCGGAGGAGATGAAGGTGCAGCTGACGCCGTCTTCGGCCAGCTTGAGTACCAGACGCTGGATCTCCGTTTTTGTTCCGACGTCGATACCACGGGTCGGCTCATCCAGGATCAGATACTTCGGATGGGTGAGCAGCCAGCGCGCGATCAGCACCTTCTGCTGGTTGCCGCCGGAAAGGCTCCCAATCGGAGTATCCGTGGACGCTGTCTTGATATCCAGAGCCTTGATGTATTCATCCGCGAACGCTTCGGCCTGGGCACGGGAGATCGGACGGAGGACACCTCTCATGACCTGCGTGGCCAGGATGATGTTTTCACGGACAGACAGATCGGCAATGATGCCGTCCGCCTTCCGGTCTTCCGGCAGATAGCCGATACCCTGCTTCATGGCGTCCGCGGGGCGGGTGATCCTGACCGGTTTTCCATCCACGGAAATCTTTCCACCCTGGATCTTGTCCACACCGAAGATGGCCCGAACGCTTTCGCTTCGTCCGGAGCCGAGCAGACCGGTAAACCCGTTGACTTCGCCTTTCTGAATAGAGAAATCAAAAGGTTTGCCTGTCACATTGCTCTTCAGTCCGTGGGCTTCATAGACAGGGGTCGTGCTTTCGTCCGCCTTTACGGCACCGGACTTGATGATGCTGAGCTCATCGAGCTCCTTACCCATCATTTTCGCGACAAGTTCCATTTTGGGGAGGTTTTCAATCTCGTATTCGCCCACCAGTTCACCGTTCCGCAGGACAGTGATCCTGTCGCAGACCTCATAGACCTGATCCAGGAAGTGAGTCACAAAGATGATGCCTACGCCCTTTTCCTTCAGACTGCGCATGAGGGAGAACAGCATCTGGACCTCATGTTCATCGAGGGAGGAAGTCGGTTCATCCAGAATGAGGACCTTGCACTGCATGTCCACGGCGCGTCCGATGGCTATCATCTGCTGGATGGCCAGCGAACAGCTGCCAAGCTCCTGACGCGGGAGCGCGGGGATGGACAATTCATCCAGGATCTTCTGTGCTTTCTGCTCCATAGCGCGCTTGTTGGGGAAGAAGGACTTATCGCGGCCGATGAACATGTTTTCGGCAACCGTCAGGTTCGGACAGAGGGTAATCTCCTGATAAACGGTGCTGATACCATGATTCTGCGCATCCTGCGGAGAACGGATGGTGATTTTTTTGCCGTTCAGGCAGATCTCACCGCCGTCCTTCGGATGGACACCGGTCAGCACTTTGATCAAGGTGGACTTGCCGGCGCCGTTTTCTCCCATCAGGGCATGAATCTCACCCGCGCGCAGGTAGAAATTCACGTTGTTCAGCGCCCGGACCCCGGGGAAGATCTTGCAGATCCCCTCCATGGTCAGAATCAGATTATCTTGCATCCCTGTCTCTCCCTTCCGCTCCCGAATCTCTGGGATTACGGGAAAAGCGCGATGCGGAGACCGCGGATATTCTCCACAGTTCCGCACCGCGCCTTAACAAATGATCAAATCAAAGATGTAGGCAATTATTCGCCCAGGCCGTAGGTGGCAACATCTTCTTCAGTGATGGTGGTAGCATCGAAGCCCTTTTCAACGTTGATGATCTTCTTTTCGGCAGGAGCTTCACCACTCTTGATGATGTCGCTGATGATCTGAGCCTGGAAGGGGCTGCACTGACCATCATAGTTCCAGTTGCCGGCCTGCAGTTCGCGGAGAGCCCACTTGTTGCAGTCGAAGCCCATTACGATGACATCGCCGTTCACACCATGGGTGATAGCAGCTTCGTCCAGAGCAGCAACAGCGCCCTTGGCCATGCCGTCGTTTTCAGCGTAGATGATGTTGAACTTTTCACCGCTGTTGATAACGGTTTCGGTGATCTTCTTGGCTTCAGCTTCGTCCCAGGTAGCGGTCTGCTGCATCACGATGTTCATGGTGCCGGCGGCAGCCTGTTCGTCCAAAGCAGCGGTACGGCCCAGCTGAGCATCACTGCCCATGGCGCCCTGGATGTGGATGATGTTGTATTCGGGGAGGTTCAGGCTCAGCAGCCAGTTCACAGCGGTAACGCCTTCCTGGGCCATGTCGGAAACGACAGCAGCAGTGTAGAGGCTTTCGTCACAGTCGATCATACGGTCGAAGAGGAAAACGCCGATGCCGTTGTCCTGAGCGGACTGCAGCACTTCGTCCCAACCGGTGGTTTCAGCGGCGGAGATCAGCAGGTAGTCAACACCGTCGGTGATGAACTGCTGAGCGGCGGCCAGCTGTTCGTCATTCTTCAGGCTGTAGAAGGTCTTGGTTTCGTAGCCGTTTTCAGCGCTGAAAACAGTTTCGAAATCCTTAACATTGGCTTCACGATAGCCGGATTCAGACGGGGGATTGTTCACGATGCCGACCTTGATGGGGGCGGTTTCGGCATTCACGGTCGCGCACAGAGCGAGAACCATGATCAGAGCGATTACCAGACTAAGGATCTTCTTCATAATGGATTTCCTCCTTGCTAATTTAGTTCCCGAGGGAACTTGCTGATATCATACTAACAGGAGCGGGTCAAGAAAACATTCAATAATTTTTGAGTTTTTTATCAAATATTTTGTATTGCCGGTTTCATACAAAACCAAAATGATAAAATCTTTCGTAAACCGATACTTTTTTTGGATGGCTTTTGCAAAGCCCCGTTCCCTATGTTACAATGCATATATAATATATGAAATGATCCCCTGACTGACACGGGGTGGGAGTCCATATGAGAGTCGCTGAAGTAAACCGGAATGCCATAATTGCCGGCGGAACGACCGTGAATGACCGGGTCCGGAAGTTGCTCCTGATCCTGACCGCGACCATGATCCTGATCCTGCTGGCACTGATCCTGATGTTTCTGAATATCAACACCCAGTATGACAACATCCTGCGGAACGCCGATATTGCCGCCGGTTTCAACAAAGAATTCAAAGTCAATATCGACTCTGCGATGTATAACCACGTGATCATGCCCCGGAGCGACGATTCGGTGGCTCAGCTTCCCTTGGAGGAACTGGATGAAGCGATCACGGTCCTGCAGCAGCTGGAAAAGACCACCGTGCTCGAGGATAATGTGTGGCGTGTGCACAGTATGCTGGATATGTGCACAAATCTGCGGAAGTATATGACCGAGATCGCCAATGAACCTTCCTATGACCGGCGAATGGAACTGCTGGACCGGAATATCCGCGGCGAGACGGGTCTGACAGTGCTGATCGAGCAGTATATGCACGACTATATCGACGATGAAGTCCGTGAAATGGCCCGGCTGCAGGATGCCATCAACACCCGGACGAAACTGGTCCTGATCGGTGTTGTGGCCGGTATTGCCCTGCTGGTCACCGTTGTACTGGCAAGCTCTGTGCGGGTGACCAGAAAGATCACCACGCCTCTGGAGGCGCTGTCCAGGAAGGCGGAGGATTTCGGTAGCGGGCAGCTTCGCAGCGAGCCGGTGCCGACGGATATCCGCGAACTGGCGACCCTGGACCGGGGATTCGACGATATGGCGGAACGCATCAACGCCCTGATGGAAAAACAAATGCAGGACCAGAAGGACCTTCACCGGGCTGAATTGGAACTGCTGCAGGCGCAGATCAATCCGCATTTCCTCTACAATACGCTGGACTCGATCGCGATCCTGGCGGAAAACCACCGGGAGGAAGATGTAGTGGATATGGTGACCAATCTCTCCTCCTTTTTCCGGAATTCCCTGAGCAAGGGAAAGGACCTGATCACACTGGAGACCGAAAAGAAACAGGTGACCAGCTACCTGGAGATCCAGTCGGTCCGGTACAGCGACAAGCTGCAGTATGAGATCGACATCCCGGATAAACTGCTTCATATCGTGGTTCCGAAGCTGATCCTGCAGCCGCTGGTCGAAAACGCGCTGTATCACGGGATCAAAAACCGCCGCGGGATGGGAACCATTACCATCACGGCGGAGACAGACGGAAATGATCTGCTGCTCCGGGTGAAGGACAGCGGCGCGGGTATGTCCGCGGAACAGCTGGAGATCCTGAAGGCCGGGATCTATGAAGAACGGCATACCGGTCTGGGACTGCTGAACGTGCATAAACGGATCCGCCTGTATTGCGGAGAACCTTACGGGTTGGATTTTGAGAGCGAACTTGGAAAGGGAACAACAGTCACCGTACGACTGGCGATGGACCTGAAAACAGAGGAAATCACTCCGGAGGTGAATACCGATGCGGAATAAGAAGGCGGGCTTTTTCCTGCTGGAAATGATCCTGATCCTGTGCGTCTGCCTGTGCGGATGCTCGGCGAAGAAACCCGAAACGGAAACAGATCCCGCGGCAGAGAAAATGATCGTGGTGGGCTTTTCACAGGTCGGCGCGGAAAGCGACTGGCGCGCGGCTAATACGATCAGCATGCAGCAGGCGCTGTCTCCCGAAAACGGATACCGCCTGATCCTGGATGATGCCCAGAACCGGCAGGACCGGCAGATCACCGCGATCCGCAACTTTATCCAGCTGGGAGTCGACTATATCGTGCTCGCGCCGACGACGGAAACAGGATGGGATACCGTTCTGACGGAGGCAAGGGAAGCCGGGATCCCGGTCATTATCGTGGACCGTATGATCGAGGTATCCGATGATGATCTGTTTGCCTGCTGGGTCGGATCCGATTTCCGGGAAGAGGGCCGGAGAGCCGCCGGCTGGATGGAGGAGACTTTCGGGGATCAGTCCCTGAAGATCGTACATCTGCAGGGGAATCACGGATCATCCGCGCAGATCGGACGGACCACGGGTCTGGATGAAGGACTTGAACGGAATCCGCAATGGGAAGTGGTTTTCCGCGATGATGGCAATTTTACGCAGGCAAAGGGCCAGGAACTGGTACAGACCCTGCTGGAAAACGGAACAGAATTCAATGTGATCTATTCCGAAAACGACAACATGGCGTACGGCGCGGTGGATGCGCTGAAAAACGCCGGGCTTGTGCCCGGCGCGGATGTGACGATTCTTTCGTTTGATGCCAGCAGAACGGCATTGGGGATGCTGATGGACGGAGTCATCAGTTTTGATGTGGAATGCAATCCCCTGCACGGACCCAGAGTGCAGGCAATCATTGAACAGCTTGAAGCGGGCGAACAGCCGCCGAAGCTGACCTATGTCGAGGAAGCGGTGTTTGACCGCGAACATACCACTCGGGAGATCATCGACGCGCGCGGTTACTGATCAAACGTGGCGGTACAGATTACGGTATTCCTTGGGAGTCATTCCTTCCGCTTTGCGGAAAACATGGCTGAAATAGTTCGGCTCGTTGTAGCCGATCTCCAGCGCGATGGCAGAGAGCTTCAGATCCGTTGAGGACAGAAGCTCTTTTGCTTTTTCCAGACGGACGCCGGTCAGGTAGTTGATAAAGCTCTGACCGGTACTCTGGGAGAACACGGTGCTGAAGTGGGCAGCGCTCATATTGACGTGGGCAGCCGCGGAAAGCAGGCTGATATCCGGATCATTATAGTGCTCCGCGACATATTCACGGGCGCGGCTGATCACATATCCGCGGCGGTTGTCGCTGTCGTCCGGACGGGGATCCGTAGCCAGATTCAGCAGTTCTGTCAGCGTCTCCCCGAACTGTTCCTTCCGGGACGCGGCGGCGGAAAGATCGAACCGGCTGCTGAGACCGGCGGCGATATCCTTCGTGTCGGCGGATGGATCACGCCGGGAGATGAACTGAATGGTCAGCTTCATGATATCGATCAGGGTATAATATCGCATGAGCATACTGTCATACTGCGGATCGGTCAGCATTTCCTCCACCAGCGCGGGGACTTCCTCGCGGGGAAGATACTGCAGTTTCTGGCGGTAGCTGTCTCCGAAGGAGGTTTCGGCAGTGAGGATATCCGCGGTCACCTGCACCGCGTCGCCGGAGTCAATGAACTGGCCGGGACACAGGGGCAGGACGCGGCGCATCATATCCATGGCGGTCCGGTAGGAGTCTGCGATGGCGCTGAGCCGCTGCACGGGACTGCCCAGCACGGTCGTGATGACCGAACTTTCGCCCAGTTCGTGCCGGGCCATGGCATTGAACCGGCAGATCCGGTCCACGACAGCTTCCGGCTCATTCCCGGAAACGAGAATGGTGATCTGGACGGAGCCGGAAACCAGATACAGAGGGATCTCCGCCTTGTCCAGCAGTGTCCGGACGGTTTGCAGGATATGCTTCCGGTCTTCGGACGGGGATTCGAAATTAAAGACCGCCAGCTGGTAACAGGTACTGACAAGATCCAGCTTCAGGGAACGAGCTTTCTCCAGAAGGGCCGCGGTGTTTTCACCGGAGAACAGGAGTTCCTGGAGATAATGCTGACGCAGGGCCAGATTCATTTCATCGGTGTCAAACGCTCCGGAACCGGAACCGGCACGCTCTTCTTTCAGCTGACGCGCGACTTCATCGATGGACTTGATCAGATCCGCGGGACGGATGGGCTTGAGCAGGTACTGGTCCACGCCCAGGGAGATGGCTTTGCGGGCATACTCGAAATCATCGAAGCCGCTGATGATGATCACCTTCAGCCAGGGCATGATGGCCCGGGCGTGACGGATCAGATCAAAACCGTCCAGGAAGGGCATACGGATATCGGTGAGCAGGATATCGGGCATCAGTTCCTGCATCATGCTCAGCGCCATTTCGCCGTCGGAAGCTTCTCCGCAGAAGGCATAGGGAGAGGGCAGAGATTCCACGATCCCGCGGATATTCTGCCGGATCAGCAATTCGTCTTCCACAACAAAGATCTGGATCATGAGGCTTGTCCTCCCTATTATGGCGCATCAATTCTGTATCATATATTATAGCATACCAGTCCCGATTCGCAAGCCCGCGAAAAAAGCACCCGCGAACGGGTGCTGATATTTACAGGTCAAACAGGGTACAGCCCATGGCGCGGAAATCCCGGATCTTTTGCTCCAGATCGGCTTCCGTCACCTGAAAATGCTCCGCCAGACAGGTGATGCACCAGAAACGGGTCGTGCCGCGATTCACGAGCTTTCTGCTCAGGGCGATCTCGTCCCGGGTCAGTTCCCGGCGGCAGGTCTCACAATGCTCACTCATGGATCTTTTTCAGCTTGCCCAGATAGAGCTTCATGTCATGCCCGGGGACCAGAGGATTGAAGCTGTCGAACTTCACGCCCAGTTCCTCACCGGTGAAAACATCCCGGAGCTCCAGACCGTAGCCGCCGGTGTAGGGCAGGCCGACATCGGCGAATTCCAGATGCATATAGGCGGTGAAGTCAGACAGATTGATATAGGCCAGCGCGAATTCCCCCTCGGAAAGATGCCGGATGAAAGTGTAGCCCGCCCCGGGGATATCGATCCAGGACGGTTCTCCGTCCTTCGGATCCTGATTGGGTCCGACGATGCGGCCGTTTTCCACCAGATAAGGCGCGCGGCATTCTTCATCCTGATCAATGCGGAGGAGGTCCTTGTTCTTCATGAGGGCTTCATATTCGGGAGCCAGGTTCCGCAGGTCGGCGCCCATCATCAGGGGACAGCCGGCAAGACACCACATGGCGAACTGCATGCGGTATTCCTCATAGGTGCAGACCTTGCCGACACCGACATTGCCCTTGCCGCACATACCGACGGTGAGCATGTCCATATCATTGAAGGAACCGCTCTTCGACATGCACCATTTGTCGACCTGACTGCGGAAGATATCCGTGAAGGAAATATAGTTATCAAAGATATCGCCGGTGGAGCGGTACATATGGGCGCCGATGCTGTCCATCCACTTCCAGGGTTCCTGCTGTCCCCAGTTGCAGGCGGAGAACAGGATATCACGACCGGTGGCCTTCAGCGCCATGGACATGGTCTGATAACGGGCCTTACAGTCGCCGGTGGTGGGGAAGTAGCAGAAGTCATATTTCAGGAAATCCACGCCCCAGTCCGCGAATGTCCGCGCGTCGGTGAACTCATGATCGTAGCTGGACGGGTAGCCGGCGCAGGTCCGGACGCCGGCACAGGAATACATACCAAACTTCAGTCCTTTGGAATGGACATAGTCAGCCACGGCTTTCATGCCGTGGGGGAATTTGTCGGGATCCGCGACCAGCAGACCGTTTTCATCGCGTTCTTTCAGGGACCAGCAGTCGTCGATGACCAGATATTCGTATCCGGCATCCTTATATCCGCGGTCGACCATGAAATCAGCCATTTCACGGATCAGATCCTCGCTGATATTGGAAGCAAAGGTATTCCAGGAATTCCAGCCCATTGGCGGACGTTTCGCAAGCATATATGTTACCTCCGATTTATGTTCTGCCGTTATCTTATCCGGTCAGCGAAGCTATGTCAAGAGACGAGCGGTGATTCAGGCGGTCAGTGATAAACGTAAGGCGATATACAAAACAGGAACAAGTACGCAGGTTGACAAAAAGCACATATTATGGTATAAAAAACGACGGTACCGATCTTTAAGACGATACAGAGATATCGGCAAGATCAGGCTGTTAATCATGCTGTAATGATGTTATGATTCAGTCCCTGCCGATTACGGCGGGGACTTTTCTTTTTGAGGGAGGCAGAGCGTATGGAAAGAGTTGCGGAACAGTTTCTCCAGCCAGCGGAACAGTTGTCTCCCGACCGTCATCTCACTATCCTTCCCGGCTTCTGTGATGTGCATGTGCATTTCCGTGAGCCGGGTTTTTCTTATAAAGAGACGATCCGCACCGGAACAGAGGCAGCCATGGCAGGCGGATATACCGCGGTCTGCACCATGCCGAACCTGAATCCGGTACCGGACAGCCGGGAGCATCTGGAAGAACAGCTGAAACTGATCCGGGAGAACGCGAAGATCCGGGTCTATCCCTACGGTGCCCTTACGGTCGGCGAGAAGGGCGAAACGCCCGCGGATCTGGCGGGGATGGCAAAGGATGTCATCGCCTTCTCGGATGACGGTAAAGGCGTACAGAGCGAGAGCATGATGCGCCAGCTCATGCAGGAGGCCAAGCGGCTGGGAAAGATCATCGCGGCCCACTGCGAGGATAACAGCCTGCTGAAGGGCGGATACATTCACGACGGTGAATATGCCCGGACGCACGGACATAAAGGGATCTGCGCCGAAAGTGAGTGGGGGCCCATCGCCCGGGATCTGAAACTGGCGGAAGAGACTGGCTGTGCCTATCATGTGTGCCACATCAGCTGCCGGGAAAGCGTGGACCTGATCCGGAAAGCCAAAGCCCGGGGCGTGAATGTGACCTGCGAGACCGGACCGCATTACCTGGTGATGGATGACAGTATGCTGGAGGAGGACGGACGGTTCAAGATGAACCCACCGCTCCGGAGCAAAGCGGACCGGGAAGCCCTGATGGAAGGTCTGCTGGATGGAACGATCGACATGATCGCCACCGACCACGCGCCGCACAGTGCCGAGGAAAAGGCAAAGGGACTTGCCGGAAGCGCTTTCGGGGTCGTGGGCCTGGAGACCGCCTTCCCGGTGCTTTACACGGATCTGGTCCGGACAGGGATCATCACCCTGGACCGGCTGACGGAACTCATGGCGCTGAATCCCCGGAAACGGTTTGGGATCGAACTGCAGGAGACAGAAAAGTGCCTGTGGGATCTGGAGGAAGAATGGACGGTGGAACCGGAACAGTTCCGGACCATGGGCAGAGCGACGCCCTTCGCGGGACGGAAAGTGTGGGGTAAGCTTGCAGCTTTCAGAGGATAGGGGATAGTGGATAGTGGATAGGGAACGAGGGCTTAGGCCGAGCGTTTCTCGCTTGCGAAACGCAAGAGGTTTTGTGGATAATATCCCCTCAGTCGCCTTTGGCGACAGCTCCCCTTGCAACAAGGGGAGCCAGGGAGGAATTACAGATATGAGGAGGAATGTTGTATGGCGAAGAGAACAGACATCAAAAAGGTACTGATCATCGGTTCGGGTCCCATTGTGATCGGTCAGGCGGCCGAGTTTGACTATGCCGGTACGCAGGCTTGCCTGTCCCTCAAGGAAGAGGGATACGAAGTTATCCTGTGCAACTCCAACCCCGCCACGATCATGACGGATACGAGCATCGCGGACAAGGTCTATATGGAGCCCCTGACCCTCGAATATATCGCGAAGATCCTGCGGTACGAGCGGCCCGACGCCATCGTGCCCGGCATCGGCGGACAGACCGGTCTGAATCTGGCCATGCAGCTGGAAAAGAAGGGCATCCTGCGGGAATGCGGTGTGGAACTGCTGGGCACCAGCAGCGAGAGCATCGAACGCGCGGAGGACCGCGAGCTGTTCAAGGAAATGTGCCAGTCCATCGGCGAACCCGTGATCCCGAGTGAGATCACCTACAGCCTGGAAGAAGCGAAGAAGGCCGCGCAGGAGATCGGTTATCCGGTGGTGCTCCGTCCCGCGTTCACGCTGGGCGGTACCGGCGGCGGCTTCGCTTACAATGAGGCCGAACTCATCGAGATCGGAACGAATGCTTTCCGTCTTTCTCCCGTGCACCAGGTGCTGGTGGAAAAGAGCGTGAAGGGATACAAAGAAATCGAGTTCGAAGTCATGCGCGACTCAAACGACACCGCCATCACGATCTGCGGCATGGAAAACGTGGACCCCGTGGGTGTGCATACCGGCGACTCCCTGGTCGTGGCGCCGATCCTGAGCCTGAACGATCATGACCTGAAGATGCTGAACGACAGCGCCATCAAGATCATCCGCGAGCTGAAGATCGAAGGCGGCTGCAATGTCCAGTTCGCCCTGAATCCCAACAGCAGCGAATATTTCCTCATTGAAGTCAATCCCCGAGTCTCCCGTTCTTCCGCTCTGGCTTCCAAAGCCAGCGGATATCCCATTGCCCGCGTGACAGCCAAGATCGCCATGGGTATGGCGCTGGAGGATATCCCGGTGGCCGGCGGAACTGCCGCCATGGAACCCAGCCTGGACTACATCGTAGCCAAGTTCCCGCGCTTCCCCTTCGACAAGTTTGCCGACGCGGCCAACACTCTGGGTACCCAGATGAAGGCTACCGGCGAAGTGATGGGCATCGGCTCCACTCTGGAGGAATGCCTGCTGAAGTCTGTACGCTCTCTGGAGACCGGTGTCTGCCACTTCCATCGCCCGAAGTTCGACAAGATGTCCACCGAGGAACTGGAACGCTACGTCACCGAATTCCGGGATGACACAGTGTTCGCCGTGTTCGAGCTCCTGCGGCGCGGTACTTCCGTGGAGACCCTGCACGAACTGACCGCCATCACAGAACTCTTCCTGGAATCCTTCAAAAAGATCGTGAAGATGGAAAAGAACCTGCAGGCTCATGTGGGTGATCTGACCCTGCTGAAGGATGCCAAGATCATGGGCTTCGGGGACAAGTACATCGCGTCCCTGTGGGGCATGGACGAGACCAAGCTGTACCTCCTGCGGAAAAAGAGCGGGATCGTGCCGATCTTCCGCATGGTGGATACGCTGCATACCGGAAAATATATCGCTTACCTGTACTCTTCCTACACCGGCGCCAATGAAAGCCGGCTGACCGACAAGAAGAAGATCGTCGTGCTGGGTGCCGGCCCCATCCGTATCGGACAGGGCGTGGAATTCGACTACTCCACCGTGCACGCGGTGCAGACCATCCGCCGCGCAGGTTATGAAGCCATCATCATCAACAACAATCCAGAGACGGTGTCCACCGACTATACCACCGCGGACAAGCTCTACTTTGAACCCCTGACTCCCGAAGATGTCATGGCCATCATCGACTTCGAGCAGCCGGAAGGCGTTATCGCCTCCCTGGGCGGACAGACGGCCATCAATCTTGCACAGCCGCTGATGGATCGCGGCGTGAAGATCATCGGAACGGACTGCGCGGCCCTCGAACGCGCGGAAAACCGCGACAGCTTCGAAAAGGTGCTGAAGGAACTGAACATCCCGCAGCCTCAGGGACGCGCGGTCACGAAGATCGAAGACGGCGTCAGCGCGGCGGCGGAGATCGGTTATCCGGTGCTGGTACGCCCCAGCTTCGTTCTGGGCGGACGCGCCATGCAGATCGTCGCGGATGAGAAACAGCTGCGGCACTATCTGAAGACCGCCGTGGAAGTCGATGTGGACAAGCCCGTACTGGTCGACAAGTACATCGAGGGCAAGGAAGTCGAAGTCGATGCCATCTGTGACGGACGCGACGTCTTTGTGCCCGGCATCATGGAACTGGTCGAACGCACCGGTATCCATAGCGGCGACTCGATCAGCGTATATCCCGCCTTCTCCATCTCCAACAAGGTGAAGGGGATCATCCTGCAGTACGCGAAGAAACTGGGTCTGGGCATCGGCATTGTCGGCCTGTACAATATCCAGTTCATCGTGGACAAGAACGAGGATGTGTACATCATCGAAGTCAACCCGCGCTCCAGCCGGACCGTGCCTTTCCTGAGCAAGTCCACCGGATACTCCCTGGCGGATATCGCGACGGAAGTCATCCTGGGCAAGAGCTTGAAGGAACAGGGCATCTTCGACCTGTATCCCGAGGAAAAAAATCGCTTCTATGTCAAGGTCCCGGTCTTCAGCTTCAACAAGATCAAGGGCCTGGACGCCTATCTGAGCCCCGAAATGAAATCCACCGGTGAAGCCATCGGTTATGATGACAAGCTGAACCGCGCTCTGTACAAGGCGCTGCAGGCGGCCGGCATCAGGATGAAGAATTACGGTACCGTATTCGCGACCATCGCGGACCGCGATAAGGAAGAAGCCCTGCCGCTGATCAACCGGTTCTACAACCTGGGCTTCAATATCGAAGCGACCGAAGGTACCGCGAAGTTCCTGAAAGCCCACGGGATCCATACCCGGGCGTTCAAGAAGATCTCCGAAGGCAGCGACGCCATTCTGGAATCCATCCGTCAGGGACATATCACCTATGTGCTGAATACCCGGGATATCGCTTCCGCGGGTCAGGCCAGCGACGGTCAGGAGATCCGGAAGTGTGCCACCGAAAATAACGCCACCATCTTCACCAGCCTGGATACTGTCCGGGTAGTGCTGGATGTTCTGGAAGAAACGACACTGACGATATCTACGATTGACGCGTAAGCGCCGATCGTAGATATCGAAGGGTACAGGATACAGGGGACAGGGTGCAGTTATAGTGCATATTTACCGGGCGCGGAACGCCCGGAGTTATGAATGATAAGTGATGAATTATGAATTACAGTTTGTGAAAGCGGTTGATATCACCTTCGCGAGCAACTTCGAACAGAGGCTTTAACACTGACATTTATCACCTGTCACCCCGCGATGAAGTCGCGGTACCAATGGAGGAATTATGAAGCAAAGTTCATTTGTGATCCTGGAGAACCTGCCGCTGACGGACAATGTTTACCGGATGGTGCTGACGGGGGATACTTCGGACATCACAGCGCCGGGACAGTTCGTGAACATCCGGCTGGACGGACGGTTCCTGCGGCGGCCCATTTCGGTCTGCGAATGCGTCCGGGACCGGCTCGTACTGATCTACAAGGTGGTGGGTCACGGCACGGAAGACATGAGCCGTATGCGCCCCGGCAAGGAACTGGATCTGCTGACCGGGCTGGGAAACGGATATGATCTGACCGCGGCAGGGGACAGACCTTTGCTGATCGGCGGAGGTGTCGGCGTACCGCCCATGTTCATGCTGGCGCGCAAGCTCCGGGAAGCCGGGAAAGAAGTGACTGTGATCCTGGGCTTCAATACCGCCTCCGAAGTCTTCTTTGAGGAAGAGTTCAGAGCCATCGGATGCGGGGTCAGAGTGACCACCGTCGACGGGACCAAAGGAATCAAAGGATTTGTAACGGATGCCATGGAAGACGGGTACACCCACTTCTATACCTGCGGTCCGGAACCCATGCTGAAGGCGGTGTATAAGAAGAGCGTCACCTCCGGGCAGTTCAGCTTTGAAGAACGCATGGGCTGCGGCTTCGGCGCGTGTATGGGCTGCAGCTGTAAGACCATTACCGGATACAAACGGATCTGCAAGGACGGACCGGTGCTGCGGAAGGAGGAGATCCTGTGGGAAGACTGAGTGTGAACCTCTGCGGCATTGAACTGGATAATCCAGTGATCCCGGCCAGCGGGACTTTCGGATACGGCTGGGAGTTCGCGGAACTGTACGACATCAACTGTCTGGGAACATTCTCCTTCAAGGGAACCACGAAAGAACCCCGCTTCGGGAATCCCACTCCGCGGATCGCGGAATGCACCGCGGGGATGATCAACGCGGTGGGACTGCAGAACCCCGGTGTGGAAAAGGTCATCTCCGAGGAACTGCCGAAGCTGAAGAAAGTATTTCATAAACCGGTCATGGCGAACGTGAGCGGTTTCTCCGTGGAAGATTATGCCTATACCTGCGAAAAGCTGGACAAAGAGGAACAGGTGGGCTGGCTGGAGGTCAACATCTCCTGCCCCAATGTCCATGGCGGCGGACTGGCCTTCGGAACGGATCCGGCAGCCGCGGCCAGTGTGGTCAGCGCGGTGAAGAAAGTCACGACGAAACCGGTCATTGTGAAGCTGAGCCCCAACGTGACGGATATTACCGCCATCGCGAAGGCCTGCGAGGATGCCGGCGCGGACGGAATCAGCCTGATCAACACCCTGCTGGGAATGCGGATCGACCTGAAGAGAAGAAAGCCGGTCATTGCCAATGTGATGGGCGGATTCAGCGGACCGGCGATCCTGCCGGTGGCGCTGCGGATGGTCTGGCAGGTCAGCCATGCCGTAAAGGTGCCTGTCGTGGGCATGGGCGGGGTGAGCTCCGCGGAGGATGTTCTGGAAATGATGATGGCAGGTGCCACGGCGGTGGAGATCGGCGCGGCCAATCTCACGGAGCCGTTTATCTGCAGGGATATCGTCCGGGACTTGCCTGAAGTAATGGACAAGTACGGGATCAGCTGCTTAGCGGAATTATCCGCTAAGCAGAATGATAAATGATGAATTATGAATTAAGAATTATAGTTTGTGAAGGCTGTAGTTGAATCATGATGCGGCAAGGCTATGGTACTGACAAAGGAGGAATAAACCATGGGAAAAGACGTCATTATTGCGTGTGACTTCGCGAGCGCGGAACAGACTTTCGCGTTTCTGGACAAGTTCACCGGGAAAAAGCCCTTTGTGAAGATCGGCATGGAGCTCTTCTACAGTGAGGGACCGGCGATCGTGCGTGAGATCAAACGCAGAGGTCACAAGATCTTCCTGGACCTGAAACTGCACGACATTCCCAATACGGTGAAGAAAGCCATGACAGTCCTGCGGGACCTGGATGTTGATATCACCAACCTGCATGCGGCCGGAACGGTGCGCATGATGGAAGCGGCCCTGGAAGGCCTGACCCGGCCGGACGGCACCCGTCCCCTGCTGATTGCCGTGACGCAACTGACCAGCACCGATCAGGAAGCCATGGAACAGGATCTCTGGATCCGGGAACCGATCGATCAGGTGGTCATGCACTATGCGGAAAACGCGGCGAAAGCCGGGCTGGACGGCGTGGTCTGCTCTCCTCTGGAAGCCGGAAAAGTCCATGAGACCTGCGGCGCGGGTTTCCTGACCGTGACGCCCGGCGTACGGTTTGCCGACGGGGATGTGGGAGACCAGAAACGGGTCATGACCCCGGCGGAAGCAAAAAAGATCGGATCGGACTATATCGTGGTTGGACGCCCGATTACCGCGGCGGAAGATCCGGTGGCCGCGTATGAACGCTGCATGAGAGAGTTTGTGGGTTAATGCTGCGCCGCAGGCGCGGTATTAACCAGGGAATAGTGGATAGGGAATAGTGGATAGTGGATAGTGAATAGTGGATAGTGGATAGTGAATAGTGAAAAATGGAAAGGAAGTATGGGTATGAGTGAGATTTCGAAGAAGATTGCTAAGGACCTGCTGAGCATCAAGGCGGTATTCTTCCGCCCGGATGAACCTTTTACCTGGGCCAGCGGGATCAAGAGCCCCGTTTACTGTGACAACCGGCTGACTCTGACTGCCCCCGAAGTCCGCAATGATGTGGAAAACGGTCTGGCAGAAGTGATCAAAGCCAATTATCCCGATGTGGAAGTACTGATGGGCACCTCCACCGCCGGGATCGCCCACGCGGCCATCGTCGGTCATCTGACCGGTCTGCCCATGGGATACGTTCGTTCCGGAGCGAAGGACCACGGCCGTCAGAATCAGATCGAAGGCAAACTGGAAGCCGGACAGAAGGTCGTCGTGGTGGAAGACCTGATCAGCACCGGCGGCAGTGTGCTGGAAGTTGTGAATGTTCTGCGTGAAGCCGGCGCGGAAGTGCTGGGGATCGCCTCCATCTTCACTTACGGCATGAAGAAGGGTCTCGAGCGGCTGGCGGAAGCCAATGTGAAGAACATCTCCCTGACCGACTTCGACACGATCGCGGAAGCGGCTGCTGAGGAAGGCTATATCAAACCGGAAGACATCGCCCGCCTGATCGCGTTCCGGAACAATCCCTCTGACGAAAGCTGGATCGGAGGCTGAATATGAAAAGTGTGATCGATATCCTGGATCTGACCACGGAGGAACTGGACGAACTCATGGACACGGCGCTGGATATCATTGCAGAGCCGAAGAAGTACAGTGAAGTTTGCCGCGGGAAGAAACTGGCCACATTGTTTTTCGAACCCTCCACCCGGACCCGCATGAGCTTTGAAGCGGCCATGTACGAACTGGGCGGAAACGTGCTGAGCATGACGGACGCCGCCACTTCTTCCGCCGCCAAGGGCGAAAGTGTGTCGGACACCGCCAAGGTCATTTCCTGCTACGCGGATATCATCGCCATGCGCCATCCCAAGGAAGGCGCCGCGTATGTGGCGGCGAAGAATGCCACGATCCCGGTCATCAACGCCGGGGACGGCGGACACTGCCATCCCACCCAGACCCTGGCCGATCTGCTGACGATCCGCCGGGAAAAAGGCGGCTTCAAAGGTCTGACCGTGGGACTGTGCGGTGACCTGAAGTTCGGCCGCACCGTGCATTCCCTGATCAATGCTCTGTCCCGGTACGAAGGGCTCCGCTTCGTGCTGATCTCCCCGGAAGAACTGAAACTGCCCAGCTATGTGAAGAAGGATGTGCTGGAGAAGAACGGGATCCCGTATACCCAGACCACGGATCTGGAGACGGTCATGCCCGAACTGGATATCCTGTACATGACCCGCGTGCAGAAGGAACGCTTCTTCAATGAAGAAGACTACCTGCGCCTGAAGGACAGCTATATTCTGACACCGGACAAACTGAAGACCGCGAAAAAAGGTCTGTGCATCATGCATCCGCTGCCCCGCGTGAACGAGATCAGCGTGGCGGTGGATGACGATCCACGTGCCTGCTACTTCAAGCAGGTGCTGAACGGAAAGTATATGCGCATGGCACTGATCCTGAAGCTGCTGAAGGAGGCGGGGACACTGTGAATATCGATTCCATCCGTAACGGTATCGTGATCGACCATATCACCGCGGGCTGCGGCATGAAGCTCTACGATCTGCTGGGCCTGGATGATCTGGACTGCTCCGTGGCCATTATCAAGAACGTGGTCAGTGGCAAAATGGGGAAGAAAGATATCATCAAGGTCGACGCCGATATTCCGGTGAACCTGGATGTCATCGGTTATGTCGATCCCGGCGTGACGGTCAATGTCATCCGGAACGGCGAACGGGTCGAAAAGAAGACCATTGAAATGCCGGAACGCCTGATGAATGTGATCAAATGCAAAAATCCCCGGTGCATCTCTTCCTGCGAGCAGGAACTGGATCATATCTTCAAGCTGACGGACCGGGAAAAGAAGGTCTACCGCTGCATTTACTGCGAAACCAAAGCGGGAACGCCTTAAGTCTTCCCGGGGCTTCAACGAATGGCACGGAAAACAGAACAATGAATAAAAATGGCGGGATCCCCGAATGGGGATCCCGCATGATCGTTACAGAGACTTACAACAGATGCGCACATTCCTTCAGGAAGGAGATGGCGGCGGTATCGCCGACTTCGAATACCTTCTTGTTGATGGGGCAGTTGTCGGCAATCTTGATCAGTGTGCCGTCTTCCAGACGGACATGGTAGTTCTGGTAGGATCCCATGAAGCAGCTGAGCTCCACGGTACAGGGCAGCATACCGGTATCGCCCAGAGTAATGGCTTCCGGACGGAGCACGATCTCGGCATCATCGCCGGCAGCTTTGGGTGTATCGGTTTCCACGACGACGGCGTGACCGTTCACGTTGACGGTGCAGTCCCTGCCGTCGCTGCCGGCCACGGTCCCCCTGATGAAGTTCGCTTCACCGATGAAGTCGGCCACGAATTCATTGGCGGGATGATAGTAGATCTCCTTGGGAGAACCCATCTGGGCCACAACGCCCTTCTGCATGATGATGATCTGATCGGAGATGGACATGGCTTCACTCTGATCATGGGTCACATAGATGGCGGTGATGCCCAGCTTCTGCTGGATACGGCGGATCTCGGTACGCATGGTGACACGAAGTTTCGCATCCAGATTGGACAGGGGTTCGTCAAAGAGCAGGACGCCGGGCTCGACGACCAGGGCGCGGGCCAGAGCGACACGCTGCTGCTGACCGCCGGAAAGCTGGTTGGTCATGCGGCTTTCCATACCGGACATTTCCACCAGTTCCAGGATCTTTGTAACACGCTCCTTGATCTCGTCCTTCGGGACTTTGCGGAGCTTCAGACCGTAGGCGACGTTATCAAATACGTTATAGTGCGGGAACAGGGCATAGCTCTGGAACACCATGGCGGTATCGCGTTTGTTGGGAGTGAGTTCATTGATGGGCTCATCCCCCAGCCAGATCTCACCCTCGTCAGGGCTTTCAAAACCGGCGATCATACGCAGCGTTGTGGTTTTGCCGCAACCGCTGGGTCCAAGCAGGGTGACAAAGCTGCCCGGTTCCATGTTCAGAGAAACATCATGAACGGCATAGAATTCTTTTCCTGTCTTTGGATCTTTATAGATCTTGCTGATATGATCCAGCTTTACACCTTTTTTCTCTTTGGGCATATCAGTCATCTCCCTTCAACTTTTTGCTGGTTCCGAAGTGACGAAGCACCGTATTCATGATGACGATCGCGGCATATACGATCAGGATCAGGATCGTCGCGTAGGCGCAGGCCACACCGTAGGCGCCCTTTTCCGCGAATTCATTGATACGGCAGGTGATCAGCAGATACCGCGGTGTCACCAGCAGGATAATGGCACTGATGGCGGTGATGGAACGGACGAAAGTGGTGACCAGACCGCTGAGGAAGCTGTCCTTGATCAGGGGCAGGGTCACACTGGTGAAGACCTTGCCGCTTCCGGCACCCAGGTCATAAGCACTTTCCTCAATGGATTTATCGATCTGCCGCAGGGCGGAGATACCGCTCCGGGTACCGACGGGCAGGGAGCGGACCACGAAGACGATGACCAGAATGACACCGGTTCCGTAGATGCCCTGCATGAAGCCTGTACGAAGGACACCGTTGGCAAAGCCGCGGATGAATCCGACGCCCAGAACGGTTCCGGGTACGGCCATGGCCAGCATGCTGACAAATTCGATAAAGCCTTTGGACTTGAATTTCCGTTTCACAACGATATAGCTGATGATCATGCTCAGCAGAGCCGTGATCGGCGCCGAGATCGCGGACAGGACGAAGGAATCCACGAAGGCCTTCATTCCGTCATCGCGGAACAGCTGCGCGAACCACTTGAAGCTCAGAGAATAATCATAACCCCAGAGATTGAACAGCGCTCCGAAAGGAACCGCGATGTAAAGCATGATGACAAAGATGCTGACCACAGTGCAGAAGGCTGTCAGCGGGCGGCGGACGCTCTTGTCCTCAATGGGCATCCGTTCGCGGCTGGCCTTACCGGAAAGGGTCGAGACGGTCTTCTTCTCCAGCACATATTTCTGGACCATGAACAGGATCAGCGTGATTCCCAGCAGCACGACAGCCATCGCGGCGGCGCCGTTGGTATCATAGGTTCCGCCGGTGATCCGCAGATAGATCGTGGTGGCCAGTGTATCATAGCTGCCGCCGATCATCATGGGATTGGCAAAGTCTGCGACGGATTCAATGAAGGTGACCAGGAAAGCATTTCCCAATCCGGGAAGCATCAGAGGAAGCGTGACGGTGGTGAACACTTTCCATCGGCTCGCACCCATATCACGGGATGCTTCTTCCATGGACGGGTCGATGTTCTTGAGCAGACCCTTGAGCATCATATAGCAGACCGGGAAGAAGGTCAGGATCTGCACGATGGCGATGCCACTGAGTCCGTAAACATCACTGTCATAGATCCCCAGCAGGCTGCGGGTGATCAGACCGCCGCGGCCGAACAGCAGGATCATGCTCAGGGACAGTACGAAAGGCGGAGAAACCACCGGGAGCATACTGACGACATCAAAGATCTTCTTGACGAATTTAGATCTGAGCTTCACATAACAATCGACATAGGCGAACAGCAGACCGATCAGAACGGCGCCGAGGCTGGTGATCACACCGAGTTTCAATGTGTTTCCGATGGCGTTGTTGAAGGTATAATCCTTAAAGATCCGCGGGAACGCGTCAAATGTCGCGTAATTGGCACTGACTTTGATGCAGACATCCGCGGGGTCGATTGCTGTGCCGTATTTGATAAACCGTCCGTTGTTCTTAAACAGACGGCTGACTTTATCACTGTCATTGGAAGCAGCAGGATCAGCCAGACTCAGGAGAACTTTCTTGCTCTGATTGTTGACGACCTCGATGGCGGCGTCGGCAGCGAGAGCCGGATCGTTCATCTGTGCTCCGGTCATGCCTTCATAACCGAAGAGACCTTTCTTGCTGCTGTTGACAACCGGAAGCAGCAGTACCTTTTCAGGATCATCCGGGGAGACGAGCCTGACATAGGCGGCTTCCTTGCTGTCGGGGACCAGTTCGGTTCCGTTTTTCGCGTAAAGCGCGGTTTCACCTGAAGCAATCTCCGTGATGGAATAGAGCTCTGTCTGCCGGACATATACGCTGTCCGCCAGCAGCATGACGAGCGGATACAGGATAAACAGGGTCAGAAACGCGATCAGGATGATAATGGTGATCAGCAATACCGGGTCACCAAACAGCTTTTTTCGTTCAAGCCGGGCACTTTGACTCCCTCTCACCTTTTCATCACCTCACCTTTCAAAATGCTTTCGACGGAAAACGGGGGATGGGGCGTTCGGCTCCATCCCCCGTGCGGGTATGTGACGTTAACCGATTATTCAGTCTTGAAACGATCGTCGGCGGCAGCGCCCAGAGCGTTGAAGTAATCTTCAACATACTTGCTGGTGTTGACCTTGGCATCGTTGAAGTCATAATCGATGGTGTTTTCGGGATCAAGGCCGAAGGGCTCGACTGCTTCGGGCTGCTTGGCGTTGTCCAGAACCAGGAACTGATAGCTGGCAACTTCGGGCTTGGCGGCCAGTTCGACACAGTCGGGGCTCAGGGCGAATTCGATCCACAGCTTGGCGGCAGCTTCATGAGCACAGCCTTCGAAGATGGCGGTGGAGCCGATTTCGTAGCTGGTTCCTTCTTCGGGGATGATCAGGGCGATGTTCTTGTAGCCATCCAGGATCTGGGCGATTCCATCATGCAGGAAGCCGATGCCGATGACGCATTCGCCGATACCGACTTTCTTGGAGGGGCCGGAGCCGGACTTGGTGTACTGGGCAATGTTCTTGTCCAGTTCCACAAAGTAATTCATGGCTTCGTCGTGGCCCTTCATCTGGACCATGGTGTTGACAACCAGCTTGGCGGTGCCGGCGGTGTTGGGGTTGGACAGCCAGATCAGGCCCTTATATTCGGGCTTGAGCAGATCGTTCCAGCCTTTGGGGGCTTCCAGACCCAGACGGGTCAGTTCATCGGTGTTGACCATGAAGCCCAGGATTCCCTTGTAGATGCCGAACCAATATCCGTCAGCGTCGCGATAAGCGGGCTTGAGCAGATGAGCGGCATTGGCGGGTTCATAGGCCATCAGCAGGCCGGTGGCAGCCAGTTCATTGTAGGGATCGTTGGTGCCGCCGAACCAGACGTCAGCAGAGGGATTGCCGTTTTCTTCGGTGATCTTGGTCTGCACTTCGCCGGTGGACAGGCGCTGATAGGTGGTCTTGATGCCGAAGAGTTCTTCGAACTGCTTGGCAGCGGCAGCGACGTAGGGTTCTTCGCAGGAACCGTAGACGACCAGTTCTCCGTCAGCCTGAGCGGCAGCGACCAGTTCAGGATCGAAGTCCGCGACATCGGCGGAGGCAATGCTGACCATGGAGAGGAGCATCATTGCGGCCAGAATAATGGACAAAAACTTTTTCATGGTGAATGCACGTCCTTTCAGGATATTTGATTTTCGGAAACATCTGTTTCCTTTATTGTCATAATTTTATCAAATACAGACCGGATTGTCAATGCAAAATCCGAGCACTCAGGGGATCCGGTGCCTGACAGTTTGGACAGGGCAGAGCCCGTGAAAGTGTATGGATTTACTCCGCGGCAGGATAGGAAACACCCCAGAGGGAACGGTTGTCACCAACGGCAGAGAATGTCATACAATCCGTACCTGCATCATCCTGCATGGCGCAGAAAGCACCGCTGAAACTGGTGCCGCCGACCGTAACGGACATATAGTATGTCCCGCTTTCCGGGGCCCAGACACCGGAAATATCCTGACCGGTCACGGTTCCGTCCTCATGCAGGTAAAGGATAAAGGGTTCTGCAATCTTATCGTTGATCCCGGTTCCCTGATCGATGACGAAATACCGTCCGGAGACCGCCTGCAGGTCATATCCGTCCGGAGAGACAGTTTCCTGCCGTGTGCTGTATGGGAGCAGACAGGGCCAGCCATCCCGGTTCACAAGATACTGCTTGACCATGGGCTGGTGTCCTTCCGTTCCGTCATTGAAGCGGGTGTGGTAGCAGAGATAAGTCTTTCCGTCCGTATCCGTAAAGGCGGAATTATGCCCCGTGGCCATATAGGCGCGTTTCAGGGACGGAAGCATATAGTTGCCGGAAAGCTTCAGCCCGTAAGGCGCCTGGCTGCCTTTGTCCCCGTAGCACTGACCGTTCATATCGCTATAGGGACCTTCAACATTTTTGCTGCGATAGACCCGGATCTGGTATCCGCCGTGTGCCGTCAGCTCGCCGTAGGAAACAAACAGATAGTAATATCCGCTGTTCTGATCGTAATGAATATAGGGACCTTCAATGGAATGATGTCCGCCGCCGAGCAGCCGTCTGCCGAAATAAGGATCGACACTGTTTTCGGGATCCGCTTCCGGATGGATCACCAGACCGGTCGCAGGATCCAGCTCCAGCAGAAAGATGCCGCCGGACCAGCTTCCGTAAACCAGCCACATCCGTCCGTCCGCGTCACAGAATGCGGTGGGATCGATCGCGTTCGGCCACTTTTTTGCGTCATATCCGCCTGCCAGGGTCAGATAATGCTTCTTTGCGTATCCCTCATCCACAATATCCAATACATTTGTAGCCGAAATGTTCTGTTTATCGAAACCCGAATAGATCAGCGGTCCCTGCCAGATATACGGTCCTTCCACCGAATCCGAAACGGCATAACACAGATTGGAGATGCACCATGTGGACGTGGTGCAGTAATACATGACATATTTGCTCATGACTTCATTATAGATCACATCCGGAGCCCAGACGTGATATGTCCCGTCATCCGTCGGAATGAGGGAATCTTTGGCACCGGCCCAGTCAAAGACATGACTGTCTTTTTCAAACAGGTTTCCCCACACCGGATTGAGAGGGGAATAGCTGTTGGCGATCCGGTCCCAGTTTCTCATGTTGTCAGAGACCGCTGCGGTCATATGGGAGCCGAAAATGTAGTAGCGGCCTCCATTAACGATAATGGAAGGATCATGGACAGATGCACGCGCATTTACATTCCCGGCAGGATAAGCCGACAGGTCGACCGTGTAGTCTTCAGCCGGTTCCGAAATGGCGGCGGATCCGCACAAACCCGTCATAAGTATTGAAACAGCCATAAGGATCACACAACCCTTTCTTAAGAGATGAACGGATGTTTTCGTGTCCATTTTCTGAGGCCTCCGTTGGTGCAGTAATAAAAATTCGCCGAATTCATTGACAAGACTTTTGCTTTATTATATCATAAAGCCGACAAAAAGCAATAACGTTAATGTTGTTATTGTACAAACCGTTATCACAGATAAAAATGAAAGGCAGAGGGATAGGGTATGCGGAAACTGAAACAGATGATCCTGATCCTGCTCACGGCGGTAATCCTTCTTATGGCAGCCGGGACATTGGCAGACAGCTTATCCTATGTCAGCGACAGGATCTCTGAAAACTATACCTCTGTCAGCCGCAACATGATGCTGCCTGTTTACCGGGGAGATGAGATCCCTGTGGAAACCGGCAGTATCGAGATCGGATACGGTGAGAAAACCGAACTGACGGTGAATGTACCGGAGGACGGTTTATATTTCCTGCGCTTCGGTTATACGTCAACGGATTCCTCTGTGCTGCCCGTACGCCTGAGCCTCAGGACGGACGGCATGACTCCTTATTATGAGTGCCGCAACCTGACATTTGAAAGCACATGGATCCGGAACACCAGGCTGATGCTGGACAGGTACGGGGATGAAATGGTGACGGTCCCGGTCAAAGAAAACAAAACAGAAGAAAAATACCTGTGCGATGCTTCCGGACGGTATTCAAGGCCGCTCTGCCTTGCCCTGACCGCCGGAGAACACGTTTTTGAGCTGACCTGCACGGAAGGAACGGTACGGCTTGAATCACTGACACTGACCGCTCCCTTTGACATTCCGGAACATCAGACACCGGAGGCGGCTCCGGGAGACGGGATGATCATTCTGGAAGGCGAAGCCTTTACGTATACCAATGACTCATCCGTTCACGCGGCTCTGGAATACGATACCGCCGTGAATCCATGGATGACCGGGGACACCCGGCTGAACATCCTGGATCCGGACTCTTTCGATACCGCCGGACAGAGTGTGACCTGGAAGTTTACCGTTCCGGAGAGCGGCAGCTGGCAACTGGCAGTGAACTATCTGCAGAGCTTCAAGATGAATTTTCCGGTATTCACCGATATCCTTGTGGACGGGGAGATCCCGGACACGGCATTCGAAGCTTATCCGTTTGATTACGGGGCCTCATGGCAGCAGAAGAAACTCGCTGACGCGGATGCCCATCCGCTTTCCGTATATCTTGAAGCGGGAGAGCATACACTGACCCTCCGGATCTCCGCAGAACCGCTGCGGGATGTGCTCGAAGCACTTGACAGCGTCATGTACGCGGTGAACGATCTTTCCCTGGAGATCACCAAGGTGGCCGGTACCAACTCCGACAAGTACCGTGATCTGTCCCTGAACCGTTACATTCCGGGACTCAGTGAGATCCTGACCGGATACGCGGAACAGCTTGAGACCCTTGAACAGCAATATGTGCCTCTCGGAACGGGGAAAGACCATACAACGATCCTGTCCGGGCTGCTGGTGGCGGCCAGGCAGCTGCGCTCGCTGGCGGAAAACCCGGATGAGATCCTGTACCGGATCGCCGAACTTTCCACCGGGTCTTCCTCCGTCAACCAGTGTCTTGCCAATGCTGTGGACAACCTGCTTGAAAACTCACTGGGGATCGACCGGATCATCCTGTGTCAGGAGGAGACCGTCCTTCCAGAAGCACCCGGTTTCCTCCGGAGTGCCGGGATGAATGCCGGCCGTTTCTTCTCTTCCTTTACCGATCAGTCCTGGTCGGCTTCGGGTGCGGACAGGAGTCATCTTCAGGTCTGGGTGAACCGTTCTTCCCAGTATGTACAGATCATGCAGAAGATGATCGATGAATACTTCACCCCGAAGACCGGGATCCTGGTGGATCTTTCCATCATGCCGGACCAGTACAAACTGGTCCTGGCCAACTCTACCGGAAACGCTCCGGATGTGGCGACGGGGATCAACTATACCGTCCCATACGAGCTGGCGATCCGCGGTGCGCTTCAGGATATGACCGCGTTCGACGGATTCACGGAAACGGCTTCGGTCTATGAACCCGGTTTCTTCCTGACGGGAACGATCGGGGACGGGATCTATTCCATGCCGGAAACGATGAATTTCTGGGTGCTGTTCACCCGGACGGATGTGATGGAAAAACTGGGTCTGGAGATTCCGGAAACGATGGACGATGTGATCGGAATGCTGCCGGAGCTGCAGATGCGCGGGCTGAACTTCTACTATGCCACGGCCGGAATGACCTCCATGCGGAACTTCCACGGAACGACTCCACTGCTTGTGCAGAACGGAGGCGCGCTGTACCACGCGACCGCGGCGGAAGGGACCGCGCTCGGGACCCGCGAATCGGTTGCCGGTCTGACTGCCCTGACCGATCTGTTCACAATCTATAACCTGCCGGTCAATGTGGATAACTTCTACCAGCACTTCCGGAACGGCGACCTGCCAATCGGGATTGCCGATTTCGGAGCGTACAACCTGATCCGGAATGCCGCGCCGGAACTGGACGGAAGCTGGAAGATCTCGCTGATCCCGGGGACCGTACAGCCGGACGGGACAATCGACCGGACGACCTGCGGGTGCGCGGACAGCACGGTCATCTTCAACAGCACCGAGGAACGTGAACAGATGGCATGGGAGTTTGTGCGCTGGTGGTCCTCCACGGAGGTGCAGGCCGAATTTGGCCGGACAGTCCAGGTGACCTACGGGGACGAATATCTTTGGGCGACTGCCAATCTGGAAGCCTTTGCGCAACTGCCGTGGGAGACCGCGGACAAACAGGTGATCCTGGAAGCCGCGAGAAATGTCATCGATGTGGCCCGCGTTCCGGGTACCTATATGCTGGAACGTGAGATCTCCAACGCGTTCAACGATATCACGGTCAACGGGGCAAACGAACAGACCCGGATCGACAAGGCCGTCAAGACGATCAACCGGGAGATCCGGAGGAAACTGGAAGAATTCGGATTCCTTGACGCGTCGGGCAATGTGACGGAGGAATACCGGATCCCGACTGTGGAATCCGTCCGTGTCCTGCTGGAACGGGACTCCGGAGAGGGGAGGCAGGGAGATGCGGAATAACAACATGAAAGTGAAGACAAAAAACAACCGGACCGGATATCTCTTCACCGCACCGTACGCACTGATCTTTGCCGTTTTCATCCTGGTTCCGGTCATCCTCGCCATCGCGCTTTCCTTTACCAATTTCAACGCGGTCTCGGCACCGGGCTTTGTGGGACTGCTGAATTACATTACCCTGATCACCGGGGATGAAGTCTTCATGCAGTATGTGCTGCCGAACACCGTCCTGTACGCGGTGATCGTCGGGATCGGCGGATATGTCCTGAGCTTCCTGCTGGCCTGGCTGCTGTGCAACCTGACCAAGGGAGTGCGTACCGTGCTGGCGCTGATCATCTACAGCCCCAGCCTTACGACCGGCGTTGCCATGACCGTCCTGTGGAAGGTGATCTTCAGCGGAGACCAGACCGGACTCCTGAACAGCTTTCTGATGAGCCTGCATATCATTACCGAACCGGTGACCTGGCTGGTCAATACCGACTGGCTTCTGCCGATCGTGATCATCATCGGGCTGTGGAGCAGTATGGGAATCGGCTTCCTGGCCATGATCGCGGGGATCTCGAACTCCGATGAGACCCTGTACGAAGCCGGAGCCATTGACGGGATCTCCAACCGTTTCCAGGAAATGATCTATATCACGATCCCGCAGATGAAGCCGCAGATGCTTTTTGCCGCGGTCATGTCCGTGGTCAACGCGTTCCAGAACGGTACCGTGTCCGCCATGCTGACGGGGAACCCGTCTCCCGGCTATGCGGCGCAGCTCATTGTCAACCATATCGAAGACTACGGATTCCTGCGCTATGAGATGGGCTACGCCGCCACCGTGTCCGTGGTCCTGCTGCTGATCGTTCAACTGTTCTCGAAGGCAGCCAACAAGCTGCTGACGGACAAGGACTGAAGGAAGGAGGAACACAGATGGCATATACCGCGAAACATATCAACCCGAAGCGGTTTGACAAAAGCCAGATCCGGATTCTGATCCTGCTTCTGCCGCTGACGGTGTTCATGGCACTGCCGATCGTCTTTATCATCAACCACGCGTTCAAGCCCATGGAAGAACTGTTTGCCTTTCCTCCGACTTTCTTTGTGAAGAATCCGACACTGGACAATTTCACAAAACTGATCAAGTTCTCCCGGACATCCGGGATCCCGCTTTCCCGGTATCTGTTCAATTCGTTCGCCGTCACGGTTATCACGGTGCTCCTGTCCCTGCTGCTGACCACGATGTCCGCGTTCGCACTGAGCAAGATCCGTTTCAGAGGGCGGGAGACCATGATGAAGATCAACCAGCTGGCGATCATGTTCGTTGCCACCGCGGTCCTGATCCCGCGCTATCTGGTCATCTGCAATCTCGGACTGATCGATACGGTCTGGGCGCATGTACTGCCGCTGCTGGCCATGCCCGTCGCACTGTTCCTGGTGAAGCAGTTCACCGACCAGGTGCCGGACAGCCTGATCGAGGCGGCACATCTGGACGGCGCGAATGATTTCCAGGTCTACCTGAAGGTGGTCATCCCGATCATCAAACCGGCCATCGCGACAGCAACGGTGCTGGTGTTCCAGCAGGTGTGGACCAATATGGAGACATCCAGCTATTTCACCAATGATGAATCGATGAAGACCCTGACTTTCTATATGAATACCCTGGTCAACGCGAACAATACCGTAGCCGGGCAGGGCGTCGCCGCGGCGGCATCCCTGATCATGTTCCTGCCGAATCTGATCCTGTTCATCTTCTGTCAGAGCAGCGTGATGAACACCATGGCGACTTCCGGGATCAAGTGACGGGAGAAGGGGAGGATATGATGACCGATATGAAACAACGCATCCGGCACGGCATCCGGATCCTGTGCACAGCGCTCTGCCTGGCACTTGTGTTTGCCGTGCCGTCCGCGTCCGCATCCACCCCGTACAGGACCTATACCGTCAACGGAAACGGACAGGTGCAGGAGACCCAGACCGCTTATCTGGCCTACCGGACGATCGTGAAACTCGGTGACGAGACGCTTTCCGGACCGAACGACCTGTTTGTCGCTCCGGACGGGACACTGTATATTGCCGACACCGGCAATTCCAGGATTGTGAAAGGAACGGCGGACGGAGAACTGACAGGGATCATCGGGGAGAATGTGCTGAAGACCCCGATGGGGCTTTATGTGACGGAAAACGGTCATATTTACGCGGCTGACCGGGACCTGAACGCGGTCGTGGAGTTTGACGCGGACGGAACGGTGCTGAATACATACGGGAAGCCGGAGAATCCCCTGTACGGGGAAAGCCTGTCCTTTCTCCCGGTGAAGATCGCGGTCAACGATGCCGGGATCATGTACGTCATCTGTGAAAGCAATACCAACGGGATCGTGGAGATCTCCCCGCTGGAGGGCGGGACTTTTCTGGGGTATTTCGGGACCAACTACGCGACGGCGGATCTCCGGACGATCGTCCTGCGCGCGATCATGACCGACGCGCAGAAAGCCAAGATGGTCAGCAATATCCCCGCGACCCCGGATAACCTGTGCATCGATTCCCGCGGGCTGATCTACACGGTGACCCGCGGAGACGGCGACCGGACACTGAAAAGGCTGAACATCGCGGGCAACAACAGGATCCCCGGAGCGGAGGAGATAGACGCTCCCGCCGCGGTTGCGGCCGGGAATCACGACAATGTCTATGTGGCGGACCGTCAGGGCTTTATCTGTGAGTATTCATCCGACGGGGACCTGATCTTCATTTTCGGCGGACAGGATGACGGGACCCAGCGGGTCGGACTGTCCTCCATGGTCACGGGGATCGCGGTGGACGCGAATGACAGACTGTATACCATCGATTCCAATACCGGACTGATCCAGATCTATGAGCCCACCGAGTTCACCGATCTGCTGCATGAGGCGCTGCAGCTGTATTCCGTCGGACAGTATACGGCAAGCAAGGCTCCGCTGGAAAAGGTGCTGCAGATGAACAGCCTGTTTGACCTGGCCAACAAGGCGATGGGACGCGCGTGCTATCAGGAGGAGGATTACGCTGAGGCCCTGCGGTACGCGAGACTGGCGAAGGACCGCAGCGGTTATTCGGATGCCTTCTGGGAGATCCGGAACAACTGGCTGAAGCAGAATCTGGCTCCCGTTCTGATCCTGACCGCCGCGGCCGTCCTGCTGATCTTTGCCCTCCGGAAGCTGAACAGGCGCTACCGGTTTACGACAAAACCCGGAGAGGCGCTCCGGCGGATCGGAGACAAACGGTATCTGTCCGATCTGCGATACGGGTTCTTCTATATGCGCCATCCGATCGACGGAAGCTACGGGATCGCTCGCGAAGGACGGGCGAACTGGATGGCTCCCTGTACGATCCTGCTCCTGTTTGTGCTGGAGACTCTTTGCAACAAGTATCTTTGCGGTTTCCTCCAGAAAACGGTGCAGGACGGACGGTATGAATTTGTCGCGGATGTGGGGGCGATCATGCTGGCCGTGACCGCCGTCACGATCTGCAATTATCTGGTCTGCTCCATCAATGACGGGGAAGGGACCCTGAAAGGCATCTTCACCTACATCTGCTATTCCCTGACCCCCTGTGTGCTGCTGATCCCTGTCTGCTTCCTGCTGAGCCATGTCCTGACCCGGAACGAGGAGTTCCTGATCACGCTGGTCCGCGTGCTGATGATCTCCTGGTCCGCGGTGATCCTGGTCATCGGAATCCGGGAAGTCAACAACTATACGGCAAAGGAAACGGTGAAGATCATCCTGCTGACCCTGTTCACCGTGCTGATCCTCGCGCTGATCCTCTTTATCCTGTATATCCTGTGGGCACAGGTCATCGAATTTGTGAGTGCCGTGACCGGGGAGGTGAGCTACCGTGTATCGTGAACGATCCCGCTTTCTCATCGCTGTACTGACCGTGATCCTGCTTCTCGGTCTTGCCGTGTGCGCGGCCGCGGAGGTCCCGGAGGGATATGAACGGGTCGCAGGGAATGAAAAATGGACCCTGTATCTGAAAGAGGACCGGCTGTCTGTGATCCTGGAGGATGCCGGCACCGGCGCGCAGCTCGTTTCCACGCTCACAGACGAGACCATTCAGGGAAAGAACAACAAGGCCTGGAAGGGATACCTGAAATCCGGGCTGGTCCTTTCCGTGATCCGCGACGGAAATAACACCTATCAGGCGGATCTGATCAACAACGAGCACACGCTCGAATATGAGTATACAACGGACGGTTTTTCCGCTACGGTCTACTATCCCGAGTATGGGACCGGACTGACTGTTGAAGTCACCCTGAACGGGGACGAGCTGCTGGTCCGGATCCCGGACACGTCCATCCGTGAAGACCTGGACGGTGTATATATCGCGACCATATCTCCCTTTCCACTGCTCGGCTGTACGTATCTGGGGGAAACGGAAGGCTATATGCTGATCCCGGACGGAAACGGCGCGCTGATCGACCTGACCGACAAGGAAAAACGGTTCTCCTCCGGCTTCAGTCAGCTGATCTACGGTCCGGATGCCGGATTCCGTGAGACATCCGCCGCGACCCGGCTCTGGGGACGGTACAGGACGGTCACGGATACCCATACCGTGCTGGCTCCGGTCTTTGGCATGGCGCATACGGCCGACGGCATTGCCTATCTTGCCGTGGTGGAGGACGGAGCGGAACGCTGCAGTCTCGAAGCACAACCCAATGGCGTGATGGTCGGTTACAACCGCTGCTTTGCCCGTTTTCTGCTACGGGATATCTACCAGCAGCCCCTGAACCAGTCCAATTCCGGATCCGTGAAAACGGTGGAACAGGACCGGACCCATACAGACCGGTCCGTCCGGTACTGTCTGCTTTCCGGAGAGGAAGCGGATTATTCCGGCATGGCGATCCGTTACCGTCAGTATCTGCTGGAAAAGGGAATCGTCATTCCGGCGGACACCGCTTACAGGACCCGGATCGATCTGCTGAATGCGGACCGCGAGAACTTCCTCATCGGCACCCGTCCGGTGGTGATGACCACCGTGGAGCAGGCGGACGCGATCCTGAAAGACCTGAAAGGAGCCGGAGCGGGGAAAATGCTCTGTATCCTGCGGGGATGGCAGAACGGCGGAATCAACGCGCTTCCGGTGGACCGGTACGCGCCGGACGGAACGCTGGGGTCCGCGAAAGAAATGTCCGCACTGATCCAGGGGAGCGAAGCGACCGGAGACAGGATCCTGCTGTATACGGACGCGCTCAGAATGAACGCGGATACGACCGCGTTCACCTATGATGCTGTGAAGATGGTCAATAAACGGACTCTGGAGGAGACAGACGGGGGTCAGGTATACGATAAATTCTACTGGCTGTTGCCTCAACGCTCCGGAGAAAAACTGCTTTCCCTGGCACGGTCCCTGCGGAAGGACGGTCAAACCGCTCTGGCGGTCGGCGGAATCACGGAGAATCTCTTTTCCTGGTACCTGAAGGGGAAATACTATTCCCGCCCGGACTGCCTGAACACCTATGCTTCCGTGATCGCAGAGGCAAGGCAGGAATGCGCGCTTGCGCTCGAAACGCCTTTCCAGTATCTGTGGAAGGATACGGATGCTTTCCTGAACATGCCGCTTTCTTCTTCGGATTATATGTATGTGGACCGTGAAGTTCCTTTCATGAGCATGACACTCAGCGGACTGATCCCGATGTATTCGGAGTACGTCAATTTTGAAGCAAACAAGACGGAGTTCTTCCTGAAAATGGCTGAATCCGGCGTGTACCCGAGCTTCATCCTGACCGCGGAGGATTCGTCCGCACTCATTTATACAAACTCCTCCGATCTGTATTCGACCCGGTACGACACATACCGGACAACAGTACTGGAATATGATGCGCGCCTGCGTGCTCTGGCAGCACAGACCGCCGGTGCATACATTGTCAGACATGAGTACCTGTCGGACACCCTGACCCGGGTCACCTGGTCAACAGGTGTGACCGTACTGATCAATTTCGGTGAAACGGATGCCGCTGCCGGTACCCTCACCGTACCGGCCGGCAACTTCCTTGTCCTGAATGCAGACGGAAAGGAGGCCGGTATCTGATGACTGCGAAAAAAATGACCTGCCACCGTCGCGGAAAGCTTGAACGGCGGGAAGCTATGGCGGGAGTGCTGTTTATCCTTCCGTGGATCATCGGGGCGATCCTTTTCCTTGCCTATCCGATGATCACCAGCTTCAGCTACAGCCTGAACAATATCCGTCTGACCCCTCTCGGGAAAACATTCCGTTATGTGGGATACGGGAACTATACGGAGATCCTGCTCGCGGACAGTCAGTTCCTGCCGGATCTGGTGGACTATATCCTGTCCACACTGATCTCTGTTCCGGTCATTGTGGTCTTTGCATTGCTGATAGCCATGATGCTGAACCAAAAGATCCGTGGAAAAGGTTTTTTCCGACTGATCTTCTTCCTGCCGGTGATCATTGTTTCCGGACCGATCCTGGGAATGCTGAACGAACAGGGCTCATCTTCCGTCTCGGCAGTCGACACGCAGGCAATCACTGCCGCGATATCTTCTTTCCTGCCGAAACTGCTGGCTGATCCGATCTCCTCCCTGTTTCAGAATATGATCACGATCCTGTGGTATTCCGGCGTGCCGATCCTGATCTTCCTGAGTGCATTGCAGAAGATCGACAACAGTCAGTACGAGGCCAGCTATATTGACGGAGCCGGCGGATGGGAGACCTTCTGGAAGATCACCCTTCCGTCCGTGAAACCGATGGTCCTGCTCTGCTGCGTATATACGATTGTGTTTATTTCATCCAATGACCAGAATAACCTGATTGCCCTGATCAAGGCATCCATGTTCTCGGGCACCAAAGAAAAAGGGTACGGCTACGCTTCCGCCATGGCCTGGCTGTATTCAGTCGTTGTCCTGCTGATTGTGGGGATCTTCGCCATGATCCTCATGACCCGCAAAGATAAATACGAAAAGGAAGCAGTAAAAATCGACCGCGCGCTCCGTAAGGAAAAGCGGAAGATCAAAAAGATTCAGAGGAGGCAGGAAAAACATGCTGAGCAATATCACCGCGCATGAGACCGTTCCCGGCGGACAACCTGCTTCCCGGAAACTGAACCGGGACAAGATCCGCAAGTTCTTCATGGGAACGCGCTCGAAAAACGGTTTTTTGAAGGTTGTTTTTATCTACGCGTTGCTGATCTGTATCGGCTTTATCTATCTGTATCCGATCCTGAAGATGCTGTCCGCCAGCTTCATGTCTCTGGATGATCTGCTGGACAGCTCGATCCAGTGGATCCCGAGCAGTTTCTCCCTGTCCAACTACACACAGGCTGCAGCCAGTATGGACTACACGAAGTCTTTCCTCCAGAGTCTGCTGATTGCCGGAGTACCCACGATCTGCAATCTCCTGTCCTGCTCCCTGATCGGATACGGGCTGGCCAGATTCCGCTTCCGCGGACATAATCTGGTCATGGCGGTGATCATTTTCACATTTGTCCTGCCCAGCCAGATCGTGATGATCCCGAACTATGTCCTGTATTCCGATATGGACATTCTGGGCACCGTGTGGAGCTTTGTGCTGCCGTCCCTGCTCGGACAGGGACTGAATGCTCCGATCTTCATCCTGATCTTCTACCAGTTTTTCAAAACAGTCCCGAAAGCACTCATTGAAGCTGCAATGATCGACGGAGCCGGATATTTCAAGAGCTTTTTCAGAGTCTCACTGCCGTCCGCGGCACCGGCATTCATTACGGTTGCGCTTTTCAGCTTTGTCTGGTACTGGAATGAGAGCTACCTGACCGAATTGTATGTTCACGGCGTGATGAGCAGTTCGGGGCTGACGACCCTGATCATCCAGCTTCAGAATTTCGCGGGAAATTATTCCGCCTATGCCACGACCGCGGTATCCGGTGCCACGAGCCTGAATGAATCCATCAAGATGGCAGGGACACTGCTGGCAGTCCTGCCGCTGCTGGTCCTTTACTTTGCTTTGCAGCGTCATTTTGTGGAGAGCATTGACCGCACAGGGATCACCGGAGAATAATGATCTGTTCCACACAAAAAGAACGCCGGCGTACCGGCGTTCTTTTTGTGATCCTTTTTTATCGGCAGCTGTTTCTGCATACCATACTGACGGGTACCGTGACGGTCCGCGGCGGCAGGGAAGTATCGTGGATCCGGGTCCGGATCAAATCAATGCCCACCCGGGCCATTTCACGCATGTTTCCGTCTACCGAACAGATCGGCTTCGGGAAATTCATGAGCCCCTGAATATTGTCGAACCCGACAATACTCATATCCCCGGGAATGCGGAATCCGCGATTTTCAAGCAGTGTGACGGCGTTCCAGGCTTCCATGTCGCAGAAGGCAAAGAGCCCCGTGACTCCCTGCGCTCTCCAGGTCAGCAAAGTATCGAGAACGGTCGCGTTATCCGGACAGCACTTGCTGCGGATCTCCTCCTGCGGGATCCCGGCTTCCAGACAGGCACGGGTGAATCCTCTCAGACGCATCTCATAAGAGTAAATGACATCAAAGTTGGAGAACATTGCAATCTTCCGGTGACCAGCGGCAAGCAGATGCTTCCCGGCAAGATAGCCCCCCTCTTCTTCGTCACAGGTGACAGAGTCAAAACTGCCCTCCACAAAACGCCCCATCAGGACAAACGGAACACCGCTGGTACTCAGAAGGTTGATCGCCGCGGTGGAATTGATGCTCGGGAAAAGCAACACTCCGTCCACCAGACGGCTCAATGCCATTTCCACGCACTGCTGCTCGGTTTCCGGATTGTCCCGGGAACAGAGGATCATCAGCGAATATCCGAGACGGCTTGCTTCCCGCTGCAGTTCATCCGCAAGCAGGGCAAAATAGGGGTTGGACATGGTGCCGGCAATCATGGCGAGAGTTTTGGTCCGCCCGGACCGCAGGGAACTGGCCATGTAGTTGCGGACATATCCCATATCCGCCGCGACCTTCTGGATATGAACACAGGTCTCTCTGGAAATATCCGATTTGTTTTTCAGCGCGCGGGATACCGTATTGACGGTATAACCGGTAGCATCAGCGATATCCTGCAGTGTAACACGTTTTCCGTTCATGCGGTTGATCCTTTCGGAGGGGGCATGAGCCCTGGGGCTCAGGGCTTAGAGCCTAGGGATTAGGGCCAAGGGCCGAGTGCCAAGGGCTTAGGGCTTAGTCAGAGTGTTCGGCTATGTATCCGGGTATATTGGAAACGGTGAAACTGATAAACAACCCGGGGAATCAGGAATCGGAAGTTATTTGGTGAGGCGGATGACGTTCCAGCTGAGAGCGGGCAGGGCGACGGTATAGTGACCGGCATCCAGAATGCCCTTATCCGCCTGAACAGGAGCAACTTCGTCAGGCGCGGCTTCAGTATTCACGGCTTTGACATCGTCATGGTGCAGCACGATATGTTCCTCTATTTTCAGGTTCCCGAAAGCGCGGAGATCACAGGAAAATTCAACATCTTCCGCCATATCGCGGTTCAGGGCGAATACGGTCACGTTTCCTTCATCATCCATGACTGCGGTCGCATCCACCACGGGGACCGCGTCATAATCCCTGCAGTCATAGACAGGGGAGGAAACCAGCGGACGGAGAGCTGTTCCACGGCCATACTTCGAGGCATGCATCAGCGGCCAGTAGATCGTCTGGGCCCAGACACCGCCGCCGTTCCGGGTCATAATAGGTGCGATGACATTGACCAGTTGAGCCATACAGGCGATCTTCACACGGTCGGCATTACGCAGGAATGTGATGATCATGGCCCCGATCAGCAGAGCATCTTCGAAATTGTAGACATCTTCCAGCAGAGGGAGGGCACGGCCCCACTTGTCCTGCTTCCAGACTTCCTTGTCCTGCTCGTTGGAATGATACCAGACGTTCCATTCGTCGAAAGAAAGGTTCAGTTTCTTTTTGGAATGTTTTTTTCCGCCGACAGCATCGCAGATGGCAATGACTTCCTTGATGAAATCATCGAGATCCATACTGCGGGCCAGGAAACCGGGCGTGTCGTGCGTGGGATTGCCGTAGTAGCGGTGCAGAGAGACATAATCCACATTCTCATAGCACTCGTTCAGCATTTCATATTCCCAGGAACCGTAGGTGGGCATATCGTGGGCGGCGCTACCGCAGGCAACCAACTCAATGGAAGGATCCACCCACTTCATCATCTTGGCGGATTCGTTGGCGATCCGACCGTATTCATACGCGGTCTTGTGACCCATCTGCCAGGGACCGTCCATTTCGTTGCCAAGGCACCAGACCTTAATGCCGAAGGGGTCTTTGGCTCCGTTTTTGATACGGAGATCGGACCAGTAACTTCCACCGGGATGGTTGGCATATTCCACAATGTTTCTGGCGGCATCGGCACCGCGGGTACCGAGGTTGATGCCGTACATGACCTGAGAATCCGCTTTCTTTGTCCAGTCGACAAACTCGTGCAGACCGACCTCGTTGGTTTCGGTGGTGAACCAGGCCAGATCCAGACGTTTCGGACGCAGCTCACGGGGACCGACGGAGTCTTCCCAGTTGAAACCGGAGACAAAGTTGCCGCCGGGATAACGTACGATCGGTACACCCAGTTTTTTGACCATATCGATCACGTCTTTGCGGAATCCGTTTTCATCAGCAGTAGGATGATCCGGCTCATAAATACCGCCGTAGACAGCACGACCGAGGTGCTCGATGAAACTGCCGTAGATCCGCGGATCGATCAGCCCGATGGAAAAATCCTTATCTAAAATCATGGATGCTTTTTTCATGGATTCATCTTCCTTTCGCATCATTCATTCGGTTATGGGGAGTCAAGCCATTATCGTTAATGCTTATCAAGGATAAATTAACATAGAAACAATGTGTTGTCAATACAACTTCCACAGGAAAAAGGAGAAATGACAGGATTTTTGCAGGACCTGTAACTGAAGTGTCCGGCAATGCCTCCGGAACATTGCCTATTTGTCCGGACAGCAGGATCGCCGGCAGAGCTTTTTTTGAAATTTCTCATTTTGGGTATTGTATTGGACGGAAGGTTGTGTTATATTTACATTAACCTTAATGTAACCGTCCATACTGCTCTGCCCGTCCGAGTCAACCGGATGCGGTGAATCAACAAGGAGGAAACCGGAATGAAGAAAATCCTGTCCTGCCTGCTGGTCTTTTGCCTTCTGCTGACCGGAACAGTTTCCGCTTTCGCGGGAGTGTCCGGTGAAACGGAAGAAGTCGTGATCAACGGGATCACCTATCATAAGGCGCTGGACCTGACCCAGGACAATATCACCCTGACCTACTTCCATTTTGATCAGGATGAAACGGTCCAGTATCTGGCCAACCGCTTTATGGAAATCTACCCGAACATCAATGTTGTGGTGAGATACGAAAACGTTTCTACCTATAATGATACGCTCCTGACCCTGGTGGGTGCGGGCACAACGCCGGACTGCATCATGTATTCCGACTGTGACTTCGCCCTCAGCAATATGCTGCTCAGCGATATCACCGAATACTGGGATTCCGATCCCGAGACCAAAGACCTCGCGGACACACTGGAATCCGCCGGAGTCGGAACTTTCATGACCGGTCACCGCTTCGCTGTTCCGGTCAAGTTCTTTCCCACCGGAATGTATGTGGACCTGAACGCCCTTGAAGCGCTGAACATTGAAGCGCCTGACCGCAACTGGACCTGGAGCGATATGATCCAGCTGATCAAGGACGCGACTGTTGACGACAGCCCCGACGGAATGGCTTATTACGGCTGCGGTTACTATAACCGTCTGGATTCCTATTACGGCATTGCAGCGTCCCAGGATATTATCGGTGAATTCGGTTTTGACGGAACCGACTTTGATCTGGGCGTCTGGGCCGTGGGCGAACAGGAATTCTCCGACCTGAAACTGGGCGGATATATTGCTCCCTCCACCGAAACCCAGGAAATGGAAGACTGGACGGATGACTGGGAAGCATGGTGCGGCGCGACCGGCCATGTGGCCCTGTTCACGGAAGCCTTCTGGACTTATATGAATACCTGGGCGACCGATGCATACAAACAGTACAACCTGGATATCGTGCCTTATGTTGTGCCGGCTGTCAGTGAAGAGGACGCTTCTGCCGATCACCATACCATCGCGACGATTGACTTCGGCGGTATTTCCACCAGTTGCTCCTATCCCCGTGAAGCCTATGAACTGCTGAAATTCATGAGTTTTGGCAGAGACGGATGGATGACCCGCTGCGAATTGTATAATGATGAAAGCCTGACCAACAGCTCCGGCCTGCCACTGAAGTATGACGTGATGCCCGCTCCGATCACCAAGGACGAGGATGTCTGGAACGCCTATATCGATGTGTACTGCAAGGGTATGGATGATGAGCACCGTCAGTGCTGGACCGAATACTTCGCCAGCTGCATGCAGCCCATTCCCTTCGGATGGACATCGATTGCCGGCTACTGGAACTATTGCGATGAATACTTCAACCGCATCGGGATCCATGACCTGGTCGATCAGGGCAAGGCCAAGGCTGCCGATTACGCCGAGGAAGCAACCATGATGGCAAACCTGTATCATGCGCAGGCAATGCTGGATTACTTCGGTGAATACGGATACAACATCCTGTCTGCCGAGGATGTCGCCCTTTACGAACAGATGGTGGCTGACAACACCAAGTGATTGTATGAATCTGTTTCATGAAGCGTCATGCTTTTGAAAAATAAGAAGGAGGAACTATCCATGAAGAAACTGTTATCCGTGTTGCTTGCCGTTGCAATGCTGCTGTCTCTCTGCAGCTTTGCCGCAGCGGAAGAAGCAATCCCCGCACCTTTTGCCCACATCACCTTTGACGGTGAGGACGAAGGCTACACTCCCTGGGTTCAGACTTCCGAAGGCGTGAATGACGGCGCGACCTACGCCCTTGCTCCCGCTACCGATGCGAAGTATCTGTACGGTGCCGGCCCTGTGGGCAATGCCCTGTATATCGACGGTACCTACGGACTGGATCTTGGCCTGAAAGCCACCGCGACCGATACCTGGACCGTATCCTTCTGGGTCAATGCTGACCGTCTGTCCGACTACGGCCCCACCCTGCAGATCGGCTACAACATGGACAGAGCTGCCGATGCCGGCAACAATGTCACCTGGATGAACGTCACCCAGACCAACTGGACTCCCAAATACTTCCCCACGATCTGGAGCCGCAATGAGGCTTCCGATGCTGCCGACGGTGCAGACTGCTGGCCCTGGATGGCTCCCTTCCAGGATGATGGCGCCATGATCGGTAAGCGTGAGTGGGCTATGTTCACGATCGTATGTACCGGTGAACCCCAGGTCGGTCCTTCCACCGGTGCGAACACCGTGGGCGCGCAGCTGTATGTGAACGGTGAACTCCGTTATGATTCCAACGATAACTATGTGAATGGCACCTACTTCCCCTACAGCTGGGATGCCACACTGGCCCCCAACATCATGCAGCCCGGCGAATCCGAATTCAAGGCTCTCTTCGGCATCAACTTCTGGGATACCATCTACAAGGGATATGTGGATGACCTTTACTTCTTTGATACCGTGCTGACCGCCGATCAGGTGAAGGCACTGTATACTCTGGGCGATGCCACCGTGGAATCCCCCAAGGGCGGCCCCGAAGCATCCGCGACCGAGCCCGAACCCGAACCTACTGCCGTCGAAGTGAAGATCGAAGGCACCCAGGTCGGTGCGACTGACTTCAGCAGTGGCTTCTGGGGAGAATTCTCCGAAATCTGGAACGTGCCCGCCGGCGAAAGCAAGACTGTTACCCTGAAGGGCTGGCATGCTGCCGAAGCTTCCAACTGGAACACTCCCAACGTGGTTCTGCAGACAACTGCCGAAGGCCATGGCGCCGAAGTGGAAGGCTATGCCGAATACGCCGTTGTCCGTACCGACAACTATGGCTGGGGCGCAGGCTATGACGGAAACGCCAACCTGGTTCTTGAAAGCGACTGGGCTTGGGATACCTTCGTGGCTGATACCAACGGTGCCACCTATACCATCACCGTGACCAACAACGGCGATACCGCCGATGTGTGCTACAAGATGGTCAGTGCCGCGGGTGCCGAACATTTCCAGAACTACAAGGGCATTATCACCGGCGGCGATCTGTATTTCTGCTTCGTCACCGACGGCAGCTGCCTGGACATCCTGGAAGTCAAGTAAACAAATAACCTGCCAGCATGGCGGAAAACTCCTTTTTAAGGGCAGCCGGAGTAGTCCGGCTGCCTGACTTTTTGGGTATGTTGACAGTCACGGGACCGAGGTATATGATTGAACAAAAACAACGGACCGGAACCGGACCGATCGCGTCCGGACGGAAAGGAAAGACCATGGCTGAAATGACGTGGGAACTGTTTACACAACAGGTTGAAGCCTGCCGGATGTGCCCGCTTTACGGCGGCGCGACGCATAAGGTCCCCGGACAGGGAAACCGGAACGCCGATCTGATGCTCATCGGTGAAGGTCCCGGACAGGTTGAAGATGAACAGGGACTGGCCTTTGTAGGTCCTGCCGGGCAGCTGCTGACGAAAATGCTGGCAGCGATCGGGCTTGAACGGGAGGATGTTTATATCTGCAATATTGTCAAATGCCGCCCGCCTCACAACCGGGTGCCGGAAGAGGAAGAGGCGTACGCGTGCATGCTGCACCTGCGGAATCAGGTGGCCATGGTGAAACCAAAGGTGATCCTGCTGCTGGGAGCAACCGCCGCGAAATACACGCTGGGGCCGGAGATCCGGATCACCCGGGACCGGGGAAAATGGTTTGAACGGAAAGGTGTCTGGATGATGCCAACCTATCATCCGTCCGCTTTGCTCCGGGATCCGGAAAAGAAGAAAGACGCGTGGAAGGATCTCCAGACGCTGGCGGAGAAACTGAAAGAACTCTGAACCGAAAGCGGATCAGAGAGTGATCCGGGATGAACAAAGCACCATCCCGGTATTTTTTTTGCATTTTTGAAATGACTGAAAACATCAAATTGTTCGGAATGTTCGTCTTTTTGATTGGATGATGGCAAAGCTAACCGGTATTATGACCAAATAAACCATCATAAACACGAACATTATTTTCAGTTGACAAAATAGTGTTCGGATGATAAACTGAAGCAGTCGCAAGGCTTCCGGGCTTTTCCGAAGCCGCCGGCCTTTTCCCGTAACTGACGGAAGTGGACGAACCACAGGGAGCGGGAAACGTATTATGCCGACCGTCTGGGCGCACTTATCCGTGACCAAACTCATGGTGAAAGTGCGTTCTTTATTTTTTCGGGAGAGGTGATTCCATGAAGAAAGTCGGTATCGTGATGGGCAGTGACAGCGATCTGCCGGTCATCAAAAAAGCAACGGACATGCTGAAAACACTGGAGATCCCCTTTGAAGTGCATGTTTATTCCGCCCACCGGACTCCGGTCGAAGCCCGCGACTTTGCCCTGAATGCCCGTAAGAACGGGTTCGGCGCGATCATCGCGGCAGCCGGAATGGCAGCGCATCTGGCCGGAGCCATTGCCGCCAACACGACACTGCCGGTGATCGGGATCCCCTGCCTGGGCAATTGCCTGGATGGGATGGATGCCCTTCTTTCCACCGTACAGATGCCGACCGGGATCCCGGTGGCGACGGTAGCCATCAACGGCGGTGGGAATGCCGCGCTGCTGGCCGCGCAGATCCTGGCGGTGGAAGACAGTGCGCTGGCTGCGAAGCTGGACGCGAAACGCACGGCAGATGCCGCGGCGGTCCTGCAGAAAGACGCGGGGATTATGGATAGACTTTGATTCGCTGAAGCGAATCAAAGAGTTATGAATTATGAATTGAAGTTGGTTCCGCCTGAAAAGTGCATTTTGCTGTAATAATCAATGCGGTTAATGAAATCAATATAAAAAGAAAGAGGAGAAAAACCATGGAAAACAAGCTTGTTTACACAGGAAAGACCAAGAATGTCTACGCACTGGATAACGGTAACTACCTGCTGAAGTTCAAGGATGACTGCACCGGAAAAGACGGCGTGTTCGATCCCGGCGAGAACAGCGTCGGCCTGACCATCGAAGGTGTGGGCGATGTGAACCTGCGTATGTCCATCTATTATTTCGAAAAGATCAACGCGGCCGGGATCCGGACCCACTATGTGAGCGCCAACCTGGACGATACCACCATGGAAGTTCTTCCCGCCAAGTGCTTCGGCAAGGGTCTGGAAGTCATCTGCCGCTACAAGGCTGTGGGCAGCTTCTTCCGCCGCTACAGCGACTATATCGAAGAAGGCGCGGATCTGCCCGCCTACGTGGAAATGACCTTCAAGAATGACGCCAAGGGCGATCCGCTGGTCACCAAGGACGGTCTGGTCGATCTGGGCGTCATGACCGCGGAACAGTACGACGCTGTCAAGGCTCAGACCCAGCAGATCACGAAGATCGTGGCGGATGACCTGAAGGCGAAGGGACTGGACCTGTACGACATCAAGTTTGAATTCGGCTATGACGCCAAGGGCCAGGTCATGCTGATCGATGAGGTCGCTTCCGGCAACATGCGTGTATACAAGGACGGTCAGTATATTGACCCCATGACTCTCTCCAAACTCTTTTTTGCATAATTCATAAACGGTGCGGATCGCGTGAGCGACCCGCATTTCGTGTGATATCGGGAGGACCTTTATGGGAGGATTTTTCGGGATCACCTCACGGGAAGACTGCATGACGGATGTTTTCTTCGGGGTGGACTATCACAGCCATCTGGGGACCCGCCGGGGCGGAATGGCGGCCTACGATCCGGAGATCGGACTGCAGCGCCGGATCCACAACATTGAGAACGCTCCGTTCCGGACCAAGTTCGAGACCATCTTCAATGAAATGAAGGGAATCGCGGCCATCGGCTGCATCTCGGACACGGATCCGCAACCGCTGCTTCTGCGTTCCAGCCTGGGAACCTACGCCATCTGCATGACAGGCATCATCAACAATGCCGATGAACTGATCAACCAGTATCTTTCCTTCAGCGGCGGTCATTTCGATGCCAGGACCGGCGGCCGGGTCAACAGCACGGAACTGCTGGCGGCGCTGATCAATCAGAAGAGCAACTTCACCGAAGGCATTCAGTTCGCCCAAAAAGCCATTGACGGAACCGCGTCGGTGCTGATCCTGAAGGAAGACGGAACGATCATTGCCGCGCGCGACCGGGTCGGCCGCCTGCCGGTACAGATCGGAAAGCGAGAAGGCGCCTGGGCAGTCTCCTTTGAATCCTTTGCTTATGAAAAGCTGGGATTCGAGGAAGTCCGCGGACTGGGCCCCGGAGAGATCGTCGAGCTGACGCCCGATGGAATGAAGCAACTTGCGGCGCCCGGAAAGGAAAAACATGTCTGTTCCTTCCTCTGGAGCTATTACGGCTATCCCACTTCCACCTATGAAGGCGTGAATGTCGAAGTGATGCGCTACCGCAACGGCGCGTTGCTGGCGGAAGCGGACCAGAAGAACGGGACCGCGCAGGATGTGGATTACGTCGGCGGTGTGCCAGATTCCGGAACACCCCACGCCATCGGCTACAGCAACAGGAGCGGAAAACACTTCGCACGGGCGTTCATCAAGTACACGCCCACCTGGAGCCGGAGCTTCATGCCGGCCAGCCAGAACGACCGGAACCGGATCGCGAAGATGAAGCAGATCCCCGTATCGGAGCTGATCAAGGGCAAAAAGCTGCTGTTTGTCGATGACAGCATCGTACGCGGAACACAGCTGAAGGAAACCGTTGACTTCCTGTATGACAGCGGCGCTGAGGCGGTCCATATGCGGAGCGCGTGCCCACCGATCATGTACAGCTGCAAGTACCTGAACTTCTCCCGCGCGACCAGTGATATGGAACTCCTTGCCCGCCGCGTGATCGTGGAGCTGGAAGGCGAGGAAGGATTGAAATATCTGGATGAATATTCGAATGGCGAAACGGAACGCGGCAAGAAACTCCGGCAGGCCATCTGCGAGAAATTCCATTTTGCCTCTCTGGACTTCCAGAGTCTGGAAAACGTGATCGAGGCCATTGGCCTGAACCCCTGTGAACTCTGCACCTACTGCTGGAACGGAAAGGAATGATGACCATGAATACTCAGTCAAGATCGGAAGCCTACGCTGCCGCGGGGGTGGATATCACCGCCGGATACAAGGCCGTGGAACTGATGAAACAGCATATCGCCCGGACGATCACTTCCGGCTGCTGCTCCGATGTGGGCGGCTTCGGCGGACTCTTTGAACTGGATCTGGAAGGCATTACGAAGCCCGTCCTGGTCAGCGGGACCGACGGCGTCGGAACCAAGCTGAAGATCGCCTTCCTGATGGACAAGCATGACACCGTCGGGATCGACTGCGTGGCCATGTGTGTGAACGACATCATCTGCTGCGGCGCGAAGCCCCTGTTCTTCCTGGACTATATCGCCTGCGGCAAGAATGTCCCCGAACGGATCGCCGATATCGTCAAGGGCGTCTGTGAAGGCTGCGTGCAGTCCGACGCCGCGCTGATCGGCGGCGAGACCGCGGAAATGCCCGGGTTCTATCCGGAAGACGAATATGATCTGGCTGGCTACTGCACCGGCGTGGTGGACAAGGCGAAGATCATTGACAACAAGACCATGCAGGTCGGTGATGTGATCACCGCGCTGCCTTCCCGCGGCGATCACTCCAACGGATTCTCCCTGGTGCGCAAGGTGTTCGACGTGGAGAACGCGGACATCAAGAGCCCGGTGGAAGCGCTCGGCGGCAAGTCGGTGGGCGAGACCCTGCTGACCCCCACAAAGATCTATGTGAAGCCGGTCCTGGAACTGCTGAAGAAGGTCCATGTCCGCGGTATCTCCCATATCACCGGCGGCGGATTCTACGAGAACATTCCGCGGAGCATTCCGGACGGACTGTGCGCGAAGATCCGCAAGGCGGATGTGAAGGTCCTGCCGATCTTCCGTCTGATCGCCGAAAAGGGCGGCATTTCCGAGCGGGATATGTTCAACACCTTCAACATGGGCGTGGGCATGAGCATCGTGGTGCCGGCGGATGAAAAGGAAACGGCGCTGGAGATCCTGAAGCAGAACGGTGAAGACGCTTACGTGATCGGTGAGATCATCGCGTCGGGGGAGAAGATCTGCCTTGAATAAGAAACGCATCGCGGTCCTGGTATCGGGCGGCGGGACCAATCTGCAGGCGATCCTGGACGCGCAGAAGTCCGGGGTCATCACCGCCGGTGAGGTCACCCTGGTGATCTCGAACAAGGAAGGCGCCTACGCGCTGACCCGGGCCGAAAACGCCGGGATCCCGGCGAAGGTCCTGACCCGGAAAGCGTGCGGCGGTCAGGAAAGCTTTGAGAAGGCCCTGATCGAAGCGCTGGAGGAAAACCGGACGGATCTGATCGTGCTCGCCGGGTTCCTGAGCATCCTCAGTGAGGACTTCACGAAGAAATACGATCACCGGATCCTGAACATCCACCCCAGTCTGATCCCCAGCTTCTGCGGCGCGGGCTTCTACGGGCTGAAGGTGCACGAAGCGGCACTGGCCCGGGGTGTGAAGGTCACCGGAGCCACTGTGCATTATGTGAATGAGATCCCGGACGGAGGAGAGATCATCGCCCAGAAAGCGGTGGAGATCCTGGACGGAGACACTCCGGAGATCCTTCAGAAACGGGTCATGGAACAGGCGGAATGGGTCATCCTTCCGCAGAGCATTGAAAAAGTATGTCAGGGGAGGGCATAAGCCATGAATATCTATCAGATCAACGATATCGAAGAAATGATCAAGGACAATCCCTATGTGGGCCGCGGCATTGTGATCGGCAAGACCGCCGACGGAAAGAAAGCCTGCGCGGCGTACTTCATCATGGGCCGCAGCGACAACAGCCGCAACCGTGTTTTCACCAAGAAGAATGACGAGATCTTTACCGAACCATTTGACGCTTCCAAGGTGCAGGATCCCAGCCTGATCATCTATGCCGCCGTCCGGCAGTATCAGAATCAGCTGATCGTGACCAATGGCGATCAGACCGATACCATCCATGAGGGTCTGCAGAACGGTCTGACCTTTGTGAAATCTCTGGAAAGCCGCGCTTTCGAACCGGATGCCCCCAATTTCACTCCCCGCATCTCCGGCATGCTGACCTTTGAAAACGGCGATTTCAGCTACCAGATGAGCATTCTGAAGAGCATCGACGCCGAAGGTTCCGCCTGCGCGCGCTACGGATTCAGCTATCCCTCCGTGAACGGTCTGGGACATTTCATCCACACCTATGTGACCGACGGAAATCCGATCCCCACCTTCCAGGGTGAACCGGAACGCGTGGCGATCCTGAACGATATCGACGAGATGACCGATAAGCTCTGGCGCTCCCTCAACGAGAACAACAAGATCAGTCTGTATGTCCGGTATGTCGATCTGGCAAGCGGCGCGTTTGAGGATCGAATCGTTAATAAAAATAAGTGAGGCTCAGGATCATGAGACCTTAGGGCTTAGTGAGAGTGTTGATCCAATTGATCATTCATAAATCCGCCGAAGGCGGTCAAAGGAGAGAAAACCATGACTGAATTCGAACTGAAATACGGCTGTAACCCCAATCAGAAACCCGCGAAGATCTACATGGCCGACGGCAGCGAACTGCCCATCAAGATCCTGTCCGGCCGTCCCGGATATATCAATTTCCTGGATGCCTTCAACAGCTGGCAGCTGGTGAAGGAACTGAAGGAAGCCCTGGGCTTGCCTGCTGTGACATCCTTCAAGCATGTCAGCCCCACTTCCGCTGCCGTGGGTATTCCGCTCAGCGATAAGCTCAAGAAAGCCTGCTTTGTGGATGACATCGAAGGTCTGGATGACTCCCCCCTGGCCTGCGCCTATGCCCGCGCCAGAGGTACCGACCGGATGTGCTCCTTCGGCGACTGGGTCGCCCTGAGCGATGTCTGCGATGTGACCACCGCGAAGATGCTGAAGCGCGAAGTCTCCGACGGCATCATTGCTCCCGGCTATGAACCCGAAGCGCTGGAGATCCTGAAGCAGAAGCGCAAGGGCAATTACAACATCGTTGAGATCGATCCCGACTACGTGCCCGAAGTGCAGGAAAAGAAGCAGGTCTTCGGCATCACCTTTGAGCAGGGAAGAAACAACTTCAAGATCAACCGTGAATTGCTGCAGGAGATCGTGACCGCCAACAAGGATCTGCCCGAAACGGCTGTCCGCGATCTGATCGTGGCTCTGATCACCCTGAAATATACCCAGTCCAATTCTGTGTGTTATGCCGTGGACGGACAGGCCATCGGTGTCGGCGCCGGTCAGCAGAGCCGTGTCCACTGCACACGCCTGGCCGGTTCCAAGGCGGATACCTGGTTCCTGCGTCAGAGCGACAAGGTCCTGAACCTGCCCTTCCGCAAGGACCTGGGACGTCCCGACCGTGACAATGCCATTGACGGATACATCAACCAGAATGAAGAAGATGTCACTGCCGACGGCAACTGGCAGAAATACTTCACCGAGCAACCCGCTCCCTTCACCGCGGCCGAACAGAGAGCTTATCTGGACACCGTGAAGGATGTGGCGCTGGGCTCCGATGCCTTCTTCCCCTTCAGCGACAATATCGAACGCGCCTATAAGTCCGGCGTGAAGTACATCGCCGAACCCGGCGGATTCATCCGTGACGATGCGGTCATCGAATGCTGCGACAAGTACGGCATGGTGATGAGCTTTACGAAGATGCGCTTGTTCCACCATTGATTGCCTTTGGCAATCATGGCGGAACGAGCGCATATGCATTAGGGATTAGGGATTAGTTTTTGACCATGGTGTCCGGCCCGGCACTCTGGAACAACCATCTCACTAAGCCCTGGGCCCTAAGTCCTAAGCCCTGAAAGCGACTAAAAG
>JAZRXJ010000069.1:0-29466 GCA_045600165.1 Clostridia bacterium | reverse complement strand
TGGTCACCGGATACCTGACCGGGATCACGGACACCCTTGCTTCCATTCCCGCGGAGATCCGCTTTATTCAGGAAGTGGACCATGATTCCAGCCGTTCCCACGGTATCGACGAGATCACGCCTCTCTCTCTCGGTTCCAACGCTTTCGCGCTGAATTACGACGTAACATTCGTTCCTTATCCCTTTGACTATATCGGGACCGTTCATTCCGGTATATATACCGCGTCCGCTTATACGCTCAATAACGCTCAGCGGATCTCTCTTCCCTGTCCTTTCTCCTGGCCTCTGCGCACCGCGAACCTGAAGCGCTGTATGCTGGTCAGCCGTGTGAACATCGAAGGGACGGACAAACAGCTGGTGCTGGTCAATTTCCATCTGGAAGCCTATGATGACGGTGAAGGAAAGATCAAACAGACAGAAATGCTCACACAGCTGCTGCTGGATGAATATGCCAAAGGCAACTATGTCATTGCCGGCGGCGACTGGAATCAGACCATGCCGGACACCGAAGCGATCTATCCCAATACACACCGCGATCTGTGGAATGTGGGTCTGCTGACCTGGGATTCCGCGCCGGAAGGCTGGCTGTTCGCCTTTGATCCGTCCTCCCCGACCTGCCGTCTGCTGAATCAGGTCTACGATCCTGCCGATACAGTCGGAACGCAGTATTATGTGATTGACGGGTTCCTGGTTTCTCCGAACATCCGGATCGATTCCGTCACCACCGTGGATCAGGATTTCGCGAATTCCGACCATAACCCGGTCCTGATGAATTATTCCTTCATTCAGGATTGATCGCCAAGTTAAAAGGAGCAGCCGTGAAAGGCTGCTCCTTTTGAATTAACCGAATAAATGGCTGATGGGCAGATACAGTAAAGGGACGAAGATTGCCGGCAGCAGGTTCCCGACTTTGATATGCCGGTCCGGGAACAGCAGATTGAAACCGATGCCCAGTACCAGCAGACCGCCCGCTGCACCCATTTCCCGGATCACTTCCGTCGTCAGGATCGGTGCGACCCAGATGGACAGAAGAGCGATGGCACCCTGATAGATCAGAATAGCCGCAGCGGAAAGCAGTACGCCGGGACCCAGCGTTGCCGCCAGGAATACGGATGTCACTGCGTCGATAATGCCCTTGGCGATCAGGGTGGTATGATCACCCCGGATCCCGCTGTCCATGGCGCCTACGATGGCCATGGCACCCACGCAGAAGATCAGCGAGGCAGTGACAAATCCCTGCGCTACGGACCCTTCCTCGGAAGCCAGCTTCTTTTCGGCAAACTTGCCCAGGCGGTCCAGTTGCTTTTCAATATCCGCCAGTGCGCCCAGGAATCCGCCCACAACGACAGAGACGATGACACACAGGATATCCTCTGTCTCGGCAGCTCCCATGATGCCGATCAGCATGACTGTCAGCGCCAGTCCCTGCATGATGGTATCCCTGATCCTCTCAGGAATTCCTTTGCGCAGCAGCAGTCCGAGTCCTCCTCCCAGGAGGACCAGACCCGCGTTGATCAATGTTCCGATCATCCGACCGCGACCTTTCTGTTTACAAGTAAAAAGCCTGTCGATAGCTCGGCAGGCTTTAATGTCTCAGACAATTACTGAGCTTCGGCGGCAGTTTCAACAGGATACACGGAAACCTGCTTCTTGTCGCGGCCCAGACGTTCGAAACGAACGATACCGGTGGTCTTGGCGAACAGGGTGTCATCCTTGCCGATGCCTACGTTCAGGCCGGGATGGATGTGAGTGCCGCGCTGACGCACGAGGATGTTGCCGGCCAGAGCCAGCTGACCGTCGGCACGCTTCGGTCCAAGGCGCTTGGACTCGCTGTCACGGCCGTTACGGGTGGAACCCATACCTTTTTTATGAGCGAATTGCTGCAGATTAAGCTTAATCATGGTCATTTCCTCCGTTCCTGAATGGAAATCTTAATGTAGTCAGGATATTGTTCTTCTATATCACCCAGGCCCTGTTTCAGTGCCTTCATCAGGATCTGTGCATCGGGACCGGCGGTTTCCGGCAGGCGGAATTCCAGAAGTCCTTCCTTGTTCTCCGTGATCTTCGGGATAACCCCGCATACGGATTCAAGGCTGTTCACACAGGTTGCGCCCAGTACGGATACTGCCGCGCAGATGATATCGCTTCCGGCTTCAGCGTATCCGCTGTGACCTTCAGCGCGGTATCCTGTCCAGATCTCTCCGGAGTGATACAGTGTGACTCGAATCATCAGGCATTGATAGCGGTGATCTCAACCTTGGTATAGGGCTGACGATGACCGGCGCGGCGGTGATAATTCTTCTTGCTCTTGTACTTGTAGATCTTGATCTTTTCGCCCTTGACCTGAGCGATGACTTTGCCTTCAACCTTAGCGCCGGCGATGATGGGATTTCCCACCTTCACTTCGCCTTCGCCGCCGATCATCAGCACATCGAAGGAAATGGAAGAATCAGCTTCCTGGTCAACTTTGTCGATGTAAATGGTATCTCCCTGGGAAACGCGGTATTGTCTGCCACCCGCTGCGATAATAGCATACATGGTGCAGCACCTCCTGTTATCATACTCGCCGGGATTCTGAGGTTGTGCATACGCACATTTGGACAGACCTCTCCCGAGCGGCTCACCCGTAAAATTTACCACCTTTAGTCAAGGATGTCAAGCATTTTCTTACTTTGAACCGAAAGAGAATTCACCCACCTGCTCGGATGTTCCGATTGCCATGATCTCAACGGTTTTACGGACATTGTCGCTTCCGTTGACGGTGTTGATCTTGTTGAGCTGTTTTCCCATGAATACAACGATTTCTGTCTGACCGCCGTCCAGATTCAGGGCATCCCTGCAGCCCGCGGCCTGAGCCATCACGGCAACCTGTGTCATGGTCACGCCCTCACTGCGTGCTCCGAGCCTTCCTTCGCAGGTGATATCGATGTAATGACCCGGTTCCACGATTCCGAAGCAATGCCGCGGATTCTTGGTGTAGAAGCTCTTCTGGGCATTGGTGGTGACCCATTGGCTCAGCTGACCGTCCCGGACCAGGTAGGGGCCGAAGCTGTAGACCAGATAAGCTCCGTTTTTCAGATAATCATCGGCCTTCATTTCGCTGCTGTGATGAACGTCCGCGTTACCGTCCGTGTAAAATGCCAGCGTATCCTTGTTGGGGAAGAATTTTTCCTCCTGGGGATCTCCGGCCTTATAAGCGCTGTCGTAATAGACCTCGCCGTTCCGGATCTCGATTCCGATTGGCTGATGATTGCTTGCGCCGACCCGATAGGTGTAGTAGTCGCTGTTCACCGCGAAAACGGCTTTGTTGGCCAGTGCGTTTTCAGTCGCGTCCACCGCGGATTTCTTACCCAGCGCTTTTTCCGGTGTGTATTCGATATTGCGGACCAGTTCACCGGCCTCTGTGTCACACCATATCTCACTTTCGTACCAGGTCAGCGGCAGGTTGCCGTCAAATTTCCGTTCAATGATGATTTTCAGTGTACTGCTGATATAGACATAATGACCGTGATCATCATCCGCGTAGATAAACTCGCCGTCGTCGAGGAAACCTTTTTCGTTCAGTTCCGGCAAGATCTGTTCGACTGTCCATGTCTTCAGCGGAGCGGTTTCGACAGGCGTCAGTCTGTCTTCCGGGATGTTTTCCAGAAAATCGTTATGTTCTTTATCCTCGCCCACCTTGCTGGCGTAAAGGCCAAAGGCGGTATTGTCATATTTGGTGCCTGTCCCCAGCACGGATTTTGTGGCGTCCTTGGAATCGATCTGTGTCTTATGGCATTGATAAGCCCTGACCGCCAGCTGGATCCCGTTCCATCCGTCCATCTTTTCAAGAGGCCGTTCCCAGTCAAATACGGTTTTTTGATCTTCCTTTTCCCCATAAAGATGGAGATACAGCTTCGAAGGCTGCCAGGCACCATATTCTTCGGCGGTTTCCGGGAAGCGGCTTTCATCCGCGGCATAGTCCCAGCATTTGATGCATGCGTCCGCCATCATCATTCGCCGGCCGTTACCGCCTTCTCCGTTCATGTCCGGTCCTACGATCACTTCCGGTTTGTATTTGCGGATGATCTCCGTCAGCCAGCCCTGTACGATCTCTTCTCCGTTCCGGTTATCCACTTGTCTGTAGGCCGCCGCGGCGTTCTTTCCGCTGCCCGCCTTGAATTCCCCGATGATCGGATAATAGCGGTACCCCATGTTCCAGAGACCGTTCAGCAGTTCACTGCGGCGGGTCGTATTGCCGAAGCTGAAGCAGGCTACCGCGACACTGTTCCCATTTTCGGTACTGTAAGTCGGGATGGCCCCTCCCAGAAAAAGGATCTCTTCCTCCGGTTGAGAGACCACAAAGAGAAGATCCGTTTTCTCCGGGATCGGTTCCCAGCGCTGGACCCATTCAGGAACAGTTCCCTCACCGAAAACGCTGACTTCATTGAATCCCATGATCTGCTTTTTGTCGCCGGTCGCGACGACCCTGATCTGTCCCGCGCCGTGCAGTTCATAAAACGCGTGATAGAGTCCCGTATCTCCGGAAGCTACTGTTTCCCATCCGTTTCCGGTATTTTCCTGGACTTCATATCCGTCGGGCATTTTTTCAAAGCAGAGATAAAGACCGCCGATTCTTGTCCCGTCCTTGATCGTGACAGTCAGTTCAGGGTTCTTGACTGCCTTGCTTTCCATGTAGGTCGTATATTTCTTGTCCGTCAGATTCTTGGTCCTGTTACTGCTGCCCAGAGCGATCGTACAGCGTTCGGTGATCTCCAAAGCTTCCGGATCGTCGCCGGTCTGTTCGGCGAAAGCGCTGAACAGAGAAGCGGTCATCAGCAGGATCATCAGGATCGTCAGATATTTTTTCATCATAAGGCACTTCCGTTATTCACTGATATTTTCAAGGAAATCATCATGCGCGGTATCTTCGCCGACTTCGGTGCGGTACAGTCCGAATATCGTGTTCGGGAAAGTCGTTCCCGTTTCTTCCACGGACAGATACTGTTTCTTTCCGCGGATCTTGATACTGGCACCTTTCTGTGTCACATGACAGGCATATGCCTCAGATGCCAGTTCGATCCCCGTTTTTCCGCCTGCCTTTTCCAGCGGGATATTCCAGTCAAAAGCCGTCTGGTTGCTCTCATCGCCATACAGGTGGACATACAGCTTCCGGACCTGCCATGCCCCGTTCTCCGGAGAAAGTTCCGGCCACATGGACGGATCCACGGCCAGATCATAGCAGTGGATCACCGCGTCCGCTGTCATCTTGTGCTGCCCGTGACCGTATTCCCCGTTGATGTCATGCGTGACGACCACTTCAGGACGATACTGTCTGAACAGACCGGTCACCCATTTCCAGACCTTTTCCTGCCCTGTTTTTTTGTTTGCCGACACATTTTTATAGCCATCTTCCGCGCTGCCCGCATAAGCATCCCGGAATGATCCGAACACCGGATAGTTCCGGACACCCATGGACCATAATCCGTTCAGTGCTTCGCTCCTGCGGGTGGTATTGCTGTAGGTCAGATACGCCACCAGCACATTCTTTTCCCGCTCCACGGCATAAGTCGGGATGGCGCCTCCCAGGAAGATCAGTTCATCGTCCGGATGCGCCATCAAGAACATGATGTCTGCTTTTTCCGGAGCCGGTTCCCATCTCTGCACCCATTCGGGCACCGTTCCCTCTCCGAAAGCGTAGATTTCATTGAATCCCATGACATGCTTTCCGGCTTGCGTGGAGCGGACCGTGACTGTATGTACTCCGTTCAGTTCGTAGAACGCGTGGTAAAAACGTGTGTCGCCCTCCGCGAGTTTTTTCCCGTTCCCATCCGTGATCTCATAGCTTTCCGGCATGGTCCGGAAGCAAAGGTACAGTCCGTAAATCGGTTCCTCCGATGTCAGCGTGACAAAGGGTTCCTTTGTTTCCTTGCTCTCCCAGTAGGACGTGTACTTTCCGTCCGTCATGTTGCTTGCTTTACGGTTTGTCGCGCACAGCTTGATACGGCATTCCGCCGTAATATCCCTGGCTGTGCCGTCTTCGGCGCAGGCAAATGAACATGCGAGCAGCAAAAGCAGCAGCACAATGTACCTGAATGCTTTCATGGTCAGCGATACTCCCGTTTATTCAGATCAGAGCATGGACGCGAAGGATTCCGCCCCGAAGCGTTCATCCAGTCCCAGCCATTCGGCACAGGTCGCGGCAACATCTGCGTACGTTTTACGGGTCCCCAGATCAATGGCATGGTCCATTCCCGGATGCCAGATCATCAGCGGGATGTACTCCCGGTCATGATCTGTGGAAGGTGTTGTCGGATCGCATCCGTGATCCGCGGTAATGATCATCAGATCTCCGTCATGCAGCCGCTTCATCATCTCCGGAATGCTCCGGTCAATTTCTTCCAGTGCTTTCGCGAAACCGTCCGGATCATTTCTGTGTCCGTAAGCCGAATCCGTATCCACCAGGTTGGTGAAGCACAGACCATTGAAATCCTTTTCCGCGTATTTCAGCAGACTGGCGATACACGCAGGATTTCCGACAGCGTGGTCGGATTCGGTCAGTCCCTGCATGGCAAAGATATCTTCGATCTTGCCGATTCCGATGCTGTCCATGCCCGCTTCCTTCAGGCAGTCCGGAAGCGTTTTCCCGCAGGGCGGGATGGAGAAGTCTCTCCGGCCGTCGGTCCGGGTATAATGTCCCGGCATCCCGATAAACGGGCGGGCGATCACGCGGCCGACTCCCCACGGGCCCTGCAGCATCTCTCTGGCGATCCGGCAGAATTCATAGAGTTGGCTTCTCGGAAAGATCTCTTCATTGCAGGCGATCTGGAATACACTGTCAGCTGAGGTATAGACGATCGGAGCTTTCTTCGCCCGGTGTTCCTCCCCCAGCTCTTCGAGAATGGTTGTTCCGGAAGCCGCCTTGTTTCCGATTGTCGGATAGCCGATCGCTTTTTCATACCGGTCGATCAGTTCCTGCGGGAATCCGTCCGGAAACACGGGGAAAGGAGCGTTAACCTTCACGCCTGCCAGTTCCCAGTGCCCGCTGGTGGTGTCTTTTCCGGCGCTCCGTTCAGCGGCACGGCCGTATGCTCCGACGATCTTTTCCGGTTCCGGATATCCGGTCCCCGGGATCCGTGACAATCCGAGTCCCGCCATATTCGGCAGTTCCGGATGGCATTCGGCGATCACATGACCGAGTGTATGCGCGCCCACGCTGTTGTATTTGTCAGCATCCGGCAACTCGCCAGCGCCGACAGCATCCATAACGGTCAGAAATACTCTTTTCATTTTGTATCCTTCCTTTCAGAAAGTCACTGTTCCAGACATGTTACCGGAGAACCGTTCAGAGCGGTTTCGATGATCTTTGCCGCTTTTTCCATATTCTTTGTTTCGTTTGAAGTCAGACCGTCAGGATGATTCCGGTCCGCCGCCACGGTCTTGAAATAAAGCAGGCCATCCTGCTTGTACTGCCATACATAAGTTGGTATATAGTGAGCCGTCCGTACAGTCACATTTCCTTCCGTGTCGCAGTTCAGTTCCAGTTTCAGGAGAACGCCCGCCGATCGACTGGCATTGGAATTCTCACAGATCAGACTGCCGAGAGACCAGGCACAAAGAACGGACCGGTCGGTTCCGTCGTCCTTTTTGACTGTCAGGTATTCGATATTCTGAACGACTCTCGATCCGGTGCCGATGATCAGATCAGCGCCGTTTTCAGCAATCGTCTGCGCCAGAGTCCTTTGTTTCTTTGTGGGGGCCTTGGTCCCGGTTTCTCCCCAGTGTAGACATACGACGACGATATCCGCGCCGCCGGCTTTCACATTACTGATATCCTCAGCGATCCTGTCAGGATCCGCTTCCGGAAGAGCCCAGCTCTCGCCGCTTTTTTTGATGCTCCGTTTACCGGTATCGCTGAGTGCGGATGTATATTGCAGGATGGCGACATTCAAATTGCCGGTCCTGATGAAATATTCAGACGGGTCTGTGGGTTCATTGGTCCATGCTCCGCGTACATTCAGTCCGTATTCCATCAGCGCGGTGATTGTGGCTCCAAGGGCGTCAGAACCCTTGTCATAGGCTTTCGGGAATCCGAGGCAGACGGTATCGATCCCGGATGTACGGAAAGCATCCGCAGCGCCGGACGGCACAATCAGCGAGCTGACTTTCTGATCATCCAGCAGCAGATTCTCCGCGAAGGCACAGTTGATGTCCGAATCCATGTACGGGCTGATCAGACGCAGAAGATCGGCAAAGTCATATTGTTTGCTGTCACTGAGATATGCTGCCTGCCTGACTTTTCCCTCGATGGCTACCGTGCCGCCAAAGGTCATCGTCACGTTACCACCGCGCTGTACAGGTTCCGGAGTGACGGGCGGTTCCTCTTTTACCGATGCTTTATCGGCAATTGCTGTTTCTGCGGAGTCTGTGCCGGCAGTTGACGGAACACTTCCTGTCCCGGTCAGGTCTGTTTCCGGACCTTTATTCTCGATTGCAAGTGACTCGCTGAAATCCAGCTGGGTCAGTTTGATCTCATTCCCCGCTGAAAGTTTCGGCAGAACAATGACAAAGCTGATCACCACAAGGCATGATATGACGATCATCAGAAAAGACCCGACTGAAAGATGCCTTTTTCCCTTTCTGTTCATTGACCGTCACCATCCCTCATATTTGATATTCATAGAATCATCTGACCAGGAATTCCAGAAAGACCAGACCAATCATGATGACAGCCACAGCGAGTGCAATCACCCGGACTGCCTGTTTCTTCATATCCTGCTTGTTCTTCTTTTTTGTCATTGGTTTCATCCCCTGTCTTCTTCATTATCATCTTCGATCAGTTCGCCGCTGATCTTTACCTCGGTCACTCTGCGTTTGTCCATTCCGGTTACCTCGCAATGTAATCCGCGATAATCAAAACTGTCTCCGACCGACGGGATCCTGCCGAGCATTTCGGATGTCCAGCCGCCGACTGTATCCGCGTCAAACTGTTCACCGATGCCAAACTCTTCGAGCAGCTCCTCCAGCTGTACTCCGCCGTCATAGAGGATGGATCCGTCATCCTGAAGCGAGATGGCTTCATCTACGTCATCATGTTCATCGTAGATTTCGCCCACCAGTTCTTCCAGGACATCCTCCATCGTCACGATTCCTTCGGTTCCGCCGAATTCATCAAGCAGGACCACCATGTGCGACTTGGTCCGCTGAAGCAGCTTCAGTAGATCGTTGACAGGAACCGAAGCCGGTGCAAAGACCGGTGATTTCATCATCTTCTGAATGTCTTCCGTTCCCTGATAGGTCATCAGGTTGAAGTCCTTTTCATTCAGGATACCGACAATGTGGTCCATATCCTCATGATAGACCGGTAAGCGTGAATAGGCGGTCTGCCGGAAGATTTCCGCGATTTCACCGACTGTTGCCGTGTCCTCGATTCCGGTCACATCGACGCGTGGAGTCATGATCCCCTGTGCGTCCTGATTTCCGAATTCAATGGCGGAGCGGATCAGTTCGCTTTCACTGTCGTCCATATCTCCTTCTTCACGGGCTTCGTCGACCATGGTGATGAGTTCAGCCTCAATGATACTGTCATCTTTTTCAGACTTGAATACCCGGCTGATCAGCTTTTTCCACTCTTTGAACAAATAGATCAGAGGCGTCAGGATCTTCATGATCACAGACAGCGGGCGCGCCAGAGACATCGCGACCCCTTCCGCGTGTTCCTTGGCAAGACATTTCGGGCTGATTTCACCGAAGATCAGGATCACGATCGTCATCACAATGGTGGAAACAGTCGCTCCGGCGTCTCCGTCGTTCCGCAGCAACTGGGTAAAGAAAACGGTCGCGATTGCTGTGCCCGCGATATTGACGATATTGTTGCCCAGCAGGATCGTCATGAGGAGTCTGTCATAATCTTCGCCCAGTTTCAGCGCCAGCTGGGCTTTTTTTCTTTTTTCACCCTCGATTGTTTTCAGCCGGACATGGTTCATCGTTGAGAATGCTGTCTCACTAGCCGAAAAGAAACCGGAAAACGCGACACAGATAACCAGGGGTATGATCAGCCACATCAGGAAATTGCCTCCAATACTATAATAAACCAATCTTAATTATACCATGCGATCCCTGTCAATGCAATGGGACCGCCGTCTTCACGGCGGTCCCCTCGGGTCCTCTCATGTTCAGATTTCATCGTCATCCGGTCCGGTCGTTCCGCTGCTTGTCCGTTTGGTTCTCTGCGGCGCGTCCGCTTTCACTGGTTTGGACGAAGTCTGGGTGTTTGCGGGTTTTTCCGGCTTGAACGTATCTTCGTAATTCTCGCTGCCGGTTTCACCCGTCTTGGGACTGGAATAACGTCCATAAGGATTATTCATCGTGTTTCCGTACTTTTTCTCTTTTCCGGAAGCCGTTCTGTCGGACGGAACAGCGTTCGGTACAGCGGATCCCTTGGTATTCGTGTATGTCCCGGTCCGCACTCTGGAGGCTTTAGCCGCATCCTGTGCGTTGACGCTTCCGTTGGCTTTGTCCGCTGTCTTGGGTGCAGCGGCCGTGTTACCGGCAGTTTCAGTCTTCTGACGTGCTGCTTTGGCACGGCGTTCAGCCGCGCGTTGAGCTGCCTTCTTCTTGTTCTGTGCGTACATATAGCCGGCATATCCACCGCCGCCCACCACCAGCAGCACCGCGGCAATGGCCAGGAATGTTCCGAAGGAAGACCCCTCACTGTCCTGCTGATCGGGCGGTGTTGTTTCGAGCGGGGCAATCTCTGTGTTCACAGAGAGTTCTGCTGTAAGTTCGCCGCCCTGTATGTCTTCCGTCACGGCATCAATCGGTTCGGGTGTCGCGGTCACCAGCGGTTCGGGCGTGGCGAACGGATCAAAAGGTTCATAGCTTACATTCAGTCCGCTGTCGGGATTGGTCCAGACATGGACCTGCTGATCTTCGGCGGAGACGATGCCCCAGTTTCCGTCCGAATTCTGTTCGACGGTCGTTGTTGTGCCGGAGGTCCGGTTGGCCTCGAGTCCCTGTTCGTACCTTCCGTCCTGCTGGAATGCATACATCTCGTCAACTGTCATCTGGGTGAAATAGTCACCGCTGATGTATCCGGTCTCTCCGTTGTACCATACCTTGTACCAGGTCTGGGCGCCGTCGTTGACGGTTCCGAGGATCAGACAGAAAGCATACTGGTTCAGTGTACGGATCTTGGTGGAACTGGTAGAAGGTTCCTTCCGGAAGTTAACGCTCTTCGAGTTCACAAATCCGTAGCTGCTCATGCTTTCACCTGCAAACGGCTCGCTTGTCGCTTCCGGGGCAGGTTCCGGAGTCACATTGCTGCTGTTGCGGTAGATTTCCATTTCTTCTTCTGTCATCATCCGCAGCATATCAGCGCGGATATAACCCCATTCACCGTTATAGACCACTTCATGCCACGCGGTCCCGTTGTCATAGACCTGTCCGAGAACATAAACAGCCTTGTTTCCGGGCAGTTCCGCGGTGATCATGCTCGTCACATTGGGGGCGTTGCGGACATAAACTCCGTCCGCGATCGTGATTCCGTATCCCTGACGCTGGTAGGGTTCCGGAGTCACGGCGGGTTCCGCTTCGGGGGTGGGGGTCGCGTGCAGTTCATTCCACTGATCGATCATGAGCTGTGCTTCCTGATCACGGATGTGTCTCAGCGCACGGTCCGGCACATAACCGCTGACCTGATCCAGAGTTCTGACCAGACTCCACAGTTCTCCGTCGGGCGCGTAGACCTGATTGACCACGCTGACCAGATCATGCGGTTCCAGCGTACTGATGGCAGCTTCGCCTTCCTTGCCGTATCCGGTCATGAGCTGTGTATATTCACGGGTAATGGCGTATCCGTTGTAGACCCAGTTGACGGTTTCCGAAGTCGCGTTAGGATCAAACGGTGCATAGGTCACATTGATTCCGCTTTCCGCATTCGTCCAGTTCTCAACCTGCTGATCTTCCGCGGTTACGATCTCGTCTGCAGCGGAAATTCTGTTGGCTTCGATACCTTCCGCGTATCTTCCGTCTCTCTGGAAAGCAAGCAGTTCACTCATTGTCATCTGGCGGAAGTAGTCTTCGGAAATATAACCGACATCTCCGTCATACCATACATGGTACCAGGTCTTGTTGCCCTCTTTCACGGTACCGTAAATCAGGCAGAACGCGTTCTTCTTCAGTGTACGGATCTTCGAAGCATCGGATGAAGGAGTCAGGCGAATGGAAGCACTTGCCGCGGCTACATATCCGTAACTGGAGAGATCTTTATCGGCTGCAGGTTCGGGCGTCACTTCGGGGGTGGGTGCTGGCGTGGCTTTCGTACTTTCAATATACGCTTCCGCTTCTGCCTTGGACATCATCCGGAGCATATCCGACCGGATATAGCCCCATACACCGTCTGCTGCCGCTTCATGCCAGGCGGTTCCGTCGACGTAAACCTGTCCCCTGACATAAACCACTTCATTGCCCGGCAGCACGGCGAGGATCACGCTCATGGGATTAGCCGCGTTGCGTACATAAACACCGTCGGCAATCGTCATGCCGTATCCCTGAACCTGAGCCGGCACATCAGCGGGAATTTCGGTGGGAGCTTCAGTGGGAGCTTCGGTAGGTGCTTCAGTAGGTACTTCGGTAGGTGCTTCGGTAGGTGCTTCAGTAGGTACTTCGGTAGGCACTTCGGTAGGTGCTTCAGTAGGTACTTCGGTAGGCACTTCGGTAGGCACTTCGGTAGGTACTTCGGTCGGAGCTTCGGTTGGAGCTTCGGTTGGAGCTTCGGTAGGAGCTTCAGTCGGAGCTTCGGTAGGTGCTTCGGTGGGTACTTCAGTTGGTACTTCAGTCGGAGCTTCAGTCGGAGCTTCGGTCGGAGCTTCGGTCGGAGCTTCGGTGGGTACTTCGGTAGGAGCTGTTGTCGGCAGAAGTTCTCTGACTTCCTCTTCGGTAATCGGAGGAACGGGGGTCGTGCATTCCGCAGCCATGAAGCTGTCGCTGTCCGTCTGTGTCATGACATCAACGAATTTAGCCATCACATAACCCAGAGAACCGTTCCGTTCCGCGTAATACCAGTTTTCGCCGTCCTGATCGGTCATTTCAACAATAAGCCATACTTTGGAGTTGATTTCCATTCTGGCAATTGCCTTGCTGTTTGCCCGCATTTCACTCCGGAAAGCGACTTTTGTCGCGTTCACCGTTCCGAAACGGTTGATCAGTGTTCCCTGCGGGATCGGTGTCTCCACCGGAGTCGGAGCAGGCGTGTTCGTCGGTTCTTTTGTCGGCTCTTCCGTCAGTTCGGCAGTCGGTTCGGCTGCAGCACCGGGAGTGGGTTCAGTCTCGGGTTCAACCGCGGGTAATTCTTCAGTCGGTTCAGCTTCGCCGGTTTCTCCGCTGCCGGAGCCTTCACCGTTATCATCCGGCAAAGTCCCTTCAGTTTCCTGTCCTGCGGTCTGCCCATCGGTACCGTCGATAATTCCGGCAAGATCTTCTTCGGACTGTTCTTTTTCTTCATTGCCGGCGGAGAAGGCTGCAGCCAGTTCCTCTTCGGTTACCGGAGGCACCGGTGTGGTGCATTCGGCGATCATATAGCTGTCGCTGTCCATCTGGCTCATGACATCGACGAATTTCGCCATCACATATCCGAATTGTCCATCGCGTTCGGCATAATACCAGGGTTCACCGTCCGCGCCGTTCATTTCGACAACGGTATAGATCCGAACGCCTTTATCCATTCTGGCAATCAGCTTGCCTTCGGTACTCATATCGCTTCTGAAGGCGACTTTTGTCGCGTTCACCGTTCCGAAGCGGTTGATCAGTGTTCCCTGTGGGATCGGTGTCTCCACCGGTGTGGGAACAGGTGTACTTGTAGGTGTGGCTGTCGGTGTCGCGGTAGGAGTAGCGGTGGGTGTGGCTGTCGGTTCAGCGGTGGGGGTAGCCGTCGGTTCGGGCGTCGCGGTAGGAGTAGCGGTGGGAGTAGCCGTCGGTTCCGGCGTCGCGTTCAGCGTTCCGCTTGCCACGAGATGAGCGCTTTCCGTGGGACTGAGAATGTCAATAAACTCGGCCTTCATATAGCCGTTGACAGTATCATTCAGGAGAATGTTGCACCAGATTTCGCCGTTTTCCGCCATGGTTTCGCTGATTACGTACACATACGTACCGGCTTCAGATGTCTTTCCCAGGATGGACGTCGAGGTACTCATTCCTTCGCGGACATTGACATTTGGGGTATTGGTCATTCCGTAGCAATTCACGGCTACAGTACCGGGAACTCCGCTGACGGTTGCTGTGAGGCCGTCATCATCCGGCTGATCTTCGACGGTCTGTTCCGCGGGCATTGTTTCGGTAAGCTGTTCGGGAGCAGCTTCTGACCCGTATACAGGCTCGCCGGACGTTTCAGGTTCTTCATATACAGGTGCTGCCGGATATTCTTCGGGCAGGATCCCTGCGGTTTCATCCGGGTAACCGGATTCAGTTTCTTCCGTGGGTGCAGCCGCCTGTTCCACGGGAGCAGTGTACAGCGAAGCGACATACGCGTCGTTATCCTCAGGGCTCAGGATATCGACGAATTCGGCTTTCATGTATCCTGCTGCAGTGTCTGTATTGATGGCAAGCCATTGTTCCCCGTTGGCTGTAAATGTCTCTGACGTGACAAAGAGATAGGTCCCTTTTTGGTTCACTTTTCCCAGCGCGGCGGATGACACCGATTTGTCCGCGCGGATATTGATATCATTTTTGTTGGTGATACCGTAGCGTCCTACAGGGATCTCCGTATCCTGTACGGCAGGTTCCTGATACTCCGGAATGGGTTCCTGATATTCCGGCACGGGTTCCTGGTACTCCGGAATGGGTTCCTGATATTCCGGCACGGGTTCCTGGTACTCCGGCACGGGTTCCTGGTACTCCGGCACGGGTTCCTGGTACTCCGGAATGGGTTCCTGATATTCCGGCACGGGTTCCTGGTACTCCGGAATGGGTTCCTGATATTCCGGCACGGGTTCCTGGTACTCCGGCACGGGTTCCTGGTATTCCGGTGCGGGCTCCGCTGTCGGTTCTGCCGTAGGTTCCGCTGTCGGTTCTGCCGTAGGCACCGGAACCTGCGCTGTCGTGGAAACATACAGACAGTATTCCTCGAAGGATCCGTCCTCCGCGTATGCGATGAGCGGCAGATAACTGATACCGTCCGGATAAGTTCCGGCGTCCGTGAACTGCATGATCACAGTTCCGTTTGCCGGGTCAAATGTATATTCATGGAAAGGATGCCGGATCTCCAGCGTTGCGCCGGCCATTGCCGCGGGTGCGACACAGACCCAGAAGGTATTCTCCATTTCTTCGACAGGCGTAGCCTGAACAAAGTACTCATTTTCTCCCTCATACCACCGCAGGATGATTTCCAGCATCTGCCAATCCTCTTCTGCAGATACCGGCAGGATCATCATGGTGCAAAGGAGCATCACTGCGAGCAGCATTGCCAGACTGTGTCTGATCATTTTCCGAAAATTCTGTTTCATCCGTCAGCCCTCCTTAAAAGCGGCATACACTATATATTGTATAGGTTTACATTTGTTCTGTCAATCTGACACTAATGCAGGATTCCCCGGTCTTTTGTCGAAACATTCATTCTTGCGGGAAGTCATTGCCTGATAAAAAGACGAAGCACCATCCGGTTTTCTTCCCGGGAAAAATAACTGCAGGGAGATGCTTTGATTGCCGCGAGTGAGGGAATCTTCCGGTATCCTTTCCGTTCGTCCGCGTTCGGACGGGCCCGTAAACCGGACCGATTTTTTCTGCCGGCTCCCCTGTCTGGAGACTGACAGACTTTTGTTGCGTCCGTTTCGGATGAAGGACTGGCAGGATGTCTACCGTTATTCATCCGATCCCGAAGTGGCACGTTATGTTCTTTGGGACGCGCACCGTTCACCGGCGGACTCACGGGCCTTTCTCCGTTATATGCTGCATCTGTATCACAACGGTATGCCGTCCAGCTGGGCCATCGTACTGAAGGAGACGGACGAAGTCATCGGATCGATCGGCTTTATGTGGCTGGATAACAATTCCGATTCGGCTGAGATCGGATACAGCCTTTCCAGAGCCCATTGGAATCACGGCTTGATGACGGAAGCCTTACAAACCGTGCTGATCTGTAGTTTTTCCGACCTCCGGCTTCACAGGATCGAAGCGCAGCATGATGTCCGTAATCCCGCCAGCGGAAGAGTAATGCAAAAATGCGGCATGCGTCAGGAAGGGGTCCTGCGCGGCCGCATCAAAAACAAAAACGAATATATCGATGTCGCGATCTGGTCTGTCCTTTCCGGAGACCGTTCCGTACAAGGCTGATCAGCGATACGGTTTCATCCTTTTCGCCAGTACATCCTTCCTGGCTACAGACCATCCGAAGAAGCCCATGGTCTCTCCCAGTTTCTGGTAAAGTCCGTGGTTGTAGCAGATCAGACCTGCCCGGTCCAGTCGGAGCTTTCCGTCTGCGTCCAGCAGGTCTTTTCTGGCGGTTACTCCGACCACTTCACCGATGAACATGTCATGGCTGCCCAGCGGAAGGATCTGCCGGACCTTGCAATGCAGACAGACCGGTGCTTCTTCCACCGCCGGCGCGTATTCCAGTCCCTCAGCACCGGTATAGTGCAGTCCGGTCTCTTTGGCCTTGTCTGTGTCGCGGCCGCTCTTCACGCCGCAGAAGTCGGTTGCACGGCACATGGCTTCGTCTGTCAGGTTTACGACAAATTCGCATGTTTCCTTGATCAGGTGATGGGAATACCGTTCCGGACGGATGCTGACGGAAACCATCGGCGGCTCCGAATTGACAGTGCCGGCCCAGGCCGCGGTAACCATGTTCTGTTCCCCGTTCATTCCCGCGCAGGATACCAGTACGACCGGAGTCGGGTTCAGCATCGTGCACGGTTTCAGACTTTCTCTGTCCATCTTTAGCACTCCCGTCCTTGATGAAATCACCCGGTTAGTGTATAATATATTGGTTATATATGTCAATGTATCCGCGTCAGGAAGGAGGGACCCGAATGCAGCCATACCAGCCGAAACACGCTGCCCGAACAGATAAACCCTATTTTCAGCCCGTAGCGCCCTCTCTTCCCGCTCAACAGCCCCGCCACACCAAAGTGAGCCATAAAAAGAAGTTGATTCTGATTCTGGTTCTGATCGTGCTTCTTCTTCCTCTGGCGGCAGGTCTGGTCGAGCCGCTGATCCTGCGTGTTGATGAGACTGTCTGGGAATGTGAGGACCTTCCCGGCGAAGTGGGACAGCTGCGTATCGCGTACATTTCTGATGTTCATTACGGATTTTTCTATTCGGAAAGCCGGCTTGCCGGTCTTGTCAGCCGGATCAACAGTCTGAAAGCGGATATCGTGATCTTCGGCGGTGATTACGGGAAAGACAGTAAAACCGCTCTGGAGTTTTTTGAAAAACTCGGTGGGATGACGATCCACGCCCGCTATAAGATTCTCGGCGTAATGGGTGAATGTGATACGGACAAGACCGATGCAGGCATGCAGCTTTTATCGGATGCCATGAAGAACGCGGGCGTTACCCCGCTCATCAACACTGTTGAACCGATCCGGATCGGATCCGGCACCATCTATGTCGCCGGTATTGACGATCCCGCTTCCGGGAGTCCCATGCTGAAGGAAGTGGCCGCCTCTGTCGGGCAGGATGATTTTGTGATCTTTCTCGCCCATAATCCGGTCATTATCCGGGAAGCGCAGCAGAATGCCTGGGACAGGAACGGGAAACTGAACTGGTTTGATCTGGCGTTGTTCGGGCATACCCACGGCGGGCAGTTTTCCCTTCTGGAAGAACCGATCGGTCTGACTGTGGATATAGAGGAGCGTTACCACACCGGCTGGCTGACGGAAAACAGGATCCCGATCCTGATTTCCAACGGTGTCGGAACTTCCGTCATTCCATACAGACTGTTCTGTCCCCCGCAAATTCATCAAATCGATCTTCACAGCAACTAATCTGGAGGTGTCCCCTTGAATCAGGACTCATCAATCATCCGGCTGGACCGGGTATCCTACACCTACGAAGACGCGCCCTCACCGGCGCTGACCGATATCAGTACGAAGATCCGCCCCGGCGAGTTTGTCGCCGTCCTCGGGCATAACGGTTCCGGAAAATCCACGCTGGCAAAACTTCTGAACGCGCTTTATGTACCTACGGAAGGTACCGTGACTGTTTGCGGTTTTGATACCAAAGATGACGATACCGTCTGGGATATCCGGCAAAGAGCCGGTATGATTTTCCAGAATCCGGATAATCAGATCGTGGCCACCGTGGTCCGGGAGGATGTCGCGTTCGGGTTGGAAAACCTGGGGGTCCCTCAGGAAGAAATGATCCCCCGTATCGACACCGCCCTGAAGGCGGTCCGTATGACGCAGTTTGCCGATTCCGCTCCGCATCTTCTTTCAGGCGGACAGAAGCAAAGGGTCGCCATCGCGGGCATTTTGGCCATGGAACCGTCAGTCATTATTGCGGATGAAGCCACCGCTATGCTCGATCCTTCCGGACGTAAGGAAGTTCTGGATACCATCCGCAGACTCAATAAACAAAAAGGCATTACCATTATCTGGATCACCCATTTCATGGAGGAAGCTGCTCTCGCGGACCGTGTGGTCGTTGTCTCGGACGGCCGGATCACTACTTACGGCACTCCGGCGGAGATCTTTGAACAGATCGATTTGATGAGAGAACTTCATCTGGACGTGCCGCATATGACCGATCTTGCCCACGGGCTCCGTGAGCAGGGCATGCCGCTGCAGTCTGGGATCCTGACGGTGGATGATATGGAACGGGAGGTGGAACGGCTGTGCCCATTGAAGTCCGGAATCTGACTCATTGCTATTCCAAGGACAACGCCTTCCGGGCCATCGCTCTGAATGACGTTTCCTTTACGATTGAAGACGGCGAATTTATCGGTATCGTCGGACACACCGGTTCGGGCAAGTCCACCCTGATCCAGCATCTGAACGGACTGCTGAAGCCGACATCTGGTCAGGTACTGATCGACGGTGTCGATCTGAACGGTGAAAAAACAGACCGCCGCGCCATCCGGCAAAAGATCGGTCTGGTCTTCCAGTATCCCGAATATCAGCTTTTTGAAGAGAGTGTGCGGAAAGATATCGCCTTTGGTCCGAAAAACCAGGGGCTGACCGAAGAAGAGATCGATCAGCGTGTCCGGTATGCCATGGAATGCGTGCATGTGGATTACGATTCCTATGCCGAGCGCAGTCCCTTTGAGCTGTCCGGCGGTCAGATGCGCCGTGTGGCGATCGCCGGTGTTCTGGCCATGCGTCCGGAAGTGCTGATTCTGGATGAACCGACAGCCGGTCTGGATCCCAAGGGACGCGACAGCATCCTCACCATGCTGGAAGATCTGCATCGTCGGGAGAACGTCACCATCATCATGGTTTCACACAGCATGGATGATATGGCCCGTCTGGCGACACGTCTTCTGGTCATGTCCGAAGGCAAACTGGTTGCCACCGGTTCCCCGCGCGAGATTTTTGCAAATTCGGCCATGATGGACTCCATCGGTCTTGGTGTCCCGGAAGCCACTCAGCTGGCTGACCGTCTCCGCGCCAAAGGCTATCCCGTCCCGGAAGGGATCTACCGTCAGACCGAACTGCAGGAATATCTCCTTCGTCTCTGGAAGGAGGTGTCCTCATGCTGAACGATATTACCATGGGACAGTACTATCCCGTTGACAGTCCTGTTCACCGGCTTGATCCGAGGACCAAGCTGCTGGTCACGATTGGTCTGATCGTGTGTACCTTCATGGTCCATACGCTGGCAGGCTATGTTCTGCTGCTTGCCTTTATCTTCTTTGCCGCGTTGACGGCCAAAGTCCCGTTCGGTATGCTGATCCGCGGTCTGCGTCCGCTTCGTCTGATCATTATTCTGACTTTTGTGCTTAATCTTTTCTTCACCACGGGCGAAACAGTTCTCATACAGTGGTGGATCATCCGGATCACAAAGGAAGGGTTGTTTCAGGCGATCCATTATTCGCTGCGTCTGGCTTTCCTTGTGCTCTGTACCTCCATGCTGACCCTGACGACCTCCCCTGTCGCGCTGGCCGATGGCATCGAGAATCTATTGTCCCCCCTGAAAAAGATTCATTTCCCGGTACACGAACTGGCCATGATGATGACCATCGCGCTCCGGTTCATCCCAACGCTGCTCGAAGAGACCGACAAGATCATGAAAGCACAGATGGCGCGCGGTGCTGATTTTGAGAGCGGTAATCTCATCAGCCGCGCCAAAGCCATGGTTCCCCTGCTGGTTCCTCTGTTTGTCAGCGCTTTCCGCCGCGCCGGTGATCTGGCCATGGCCATGGAAAGCCGTTGTTACCGTGGTGGTGAAAACAGAACGCGTCTGCGCGTCCTGAAGATGACCGTCAATGATCTTTACGCGTTCCTGATCCTCCTCCTGCTGATCGCTCTGATCGTACTGGAGGGCATCTTCCTTACGAGGTTCATTCCATGAGTATGAAAAGGATCCTGCTGACAGTGGAATATGACGGGACGGCCTATGCCGGCTGGCAGCGTCAGACGAACGGTCTGGCTGTGCAGCAGGTCATCGAGGAAGCCCTGTCTTCCGCCTGCGGTCATCCGGTGACCGTGACCGGCGCCAGCCGCACGGATGCCGGAGTGCACGCTCTGGGGCAGGCTCTGCATTTTGATACTTCCTGTACGATCCCGCCGGAAAAATATCCTTTTGTCCTGAACAATATCCTCCCGCCGGATATACGCGTGCACTCCGGACGGGAAGTCCCGGTCGGGTTTCATGCCCGCTTCATGACAGCCGGCAAGAAATATACCTATCGCATCGTCAACAGCCGCCACGGATCCGCGATCCGGCGGAATAATACCGTTCATGTCCCGGTCCCGCTCGATCTTGACCTCATGAAGAAGGCGGCTGAAACGCTGACCGGTACTCATGATTTTTCTGCCTTTCAGGCTGCCGGCGGCACCGCGAAGACCACTGTCCGTACGATTCACAGCGTGACGCTGGATAAGGCCGGCGATGATATTGTTTTTACCGTGGAAGGAAATGCCTTCCTGTATAACATGGTGCGGATCATTGTCGGCACTCTGATCGAGATCGGCTGGAACAAACGCGGCACCGATGCCTTTATCAAAGCTTTTGATTCCAAAGACCGTCTTGATCTCGGCGTCACTGCTCCCGCTCACGGACTGGAACTGACCCGGGTCATGTACCCGGATTCCGCGTTTACCGTGCCGGACGAGATCCGGTGGCATGAGGAAACCACATGTTAAGACTGATTAATCTTTCTGTCCCGCTGGATTTCACGGAGACTTCCCTGAAGTCTCTCCTGCTGCGTAAAACAGGGCTGAATGATGCGCAGCTCCTTCGCTTTACCGTCGTACGCAAGTCTGTGGATGCGCGGGATAAATCAGATGTTCATTTTGTCCTTTCCGTTGATATGGAAGTGAACGATGAGAAAACTGCCCTGAAGAAATGCAAACAGCTCGAGCCTGTAAAGCCCGTGCGTCAGACAGTTCTGCCAAAGCCGGCGTTTTCACGCCGTCCTGTTGTCGTGGGTGCCGGACCGGCCGGTCTCTTTGCCGCCCTGACCCTTGCCAGGGCCGGAGCCGCGCCTGTTCTGATCGAGCGCGGGCGTTCCGTCACGGAGCGGACCAATGACGTAGCCGCGATGGCAAAGGACGGGATCCTGGACCCGGAAAGCAATGTCCAGTTCGGCGAGGGCGGTGCCGGCGCGTTTTCGGACGGAAAGCTGACCTGCGGCATTAAGTCCCCGTACCTTCGGGATGTACTGCAGACCTTTGTGGATCACGGTGCTCCGGAGGAGATCCTGATCCTGCAGAAACCGCATATCGGTACGGACCGGCTCAAGGGTGTCGTCGCTTCCATCCGTGAAGAGATCATTGCTCTTGGCGGCACGGTCATGTTTGAGACCCGTCTTGAATCCCTGATCATCAGAAGGAATCATGTGGAAGGGATCGTGACTGTATCGCACGGAGTCCGTAATGAGATCCTGACGGATCATGTGCTCCTGGCGATCGGTCACAGTGCCCGGGATACCGTGGAGACCCTGTTCGGTCAGGGAGTCCGTATGATTCAGAAACCTTTTGCCGTCGGTGTCCGGATCGAGCATCCGCAGGCGATGATCAACCGGTCCCAGTACGGTAAGTTTGCCGGTCATCCTGCCCTTGGCGCGGCGGATTACAAGCTCTGTGTGCATACTCCCGACGGCCGGGGTGTCTATACTTTCTGTATGTGTCCCGGCGGTGAGATCATTGCCGCCGCCTCTGAGCCGGAGCGGGTCGCGGTCAACGGCATGAGCTATCATGCCCGCGCCGGAGCAAATGCCAATTCCGCGCTTCTTGTAGGCGTAAAACCGGAGGACTTTGGCAGCGATCATCCGCTGGCCGGGTTCGCTTTCCAGCGTAAGATCGAATCTGCCGCGTATCATGCCGCGGGCGGCGGTTACCGTGCGCCGGCCCAGCGTGTGGAGGATTTCCTCTCACGTCGTGTCACGGTACGGTTCGGTGATGTGATCCCGACCTACCGTCCCGGTGTGGTTCCTGTGGACCTGCATGAGATCCTGCCTGACTTTGTGGCCGAGGATCTTCATGCCGGAATTGAAGGAATGGATCGCTATCTGCGTGGCTTTGCCATGCCGGACGCGGTCATGACCGCCCCCGAGACCCGTTCTTCCTCTCCTGTCCGTATGAACCGTGACGCCGCTCTTCAGGCGGAAGACCTGCGCGGTTTGTACCCCGTCGGTGAAGGTGCCGGCTACGCGGGCGGGATCGTAAGCGCGGCTGTGGATGGGATCACGGTTGCCCGCGCTGTGCTTGAAAGCAGTCAGATCATTTGACGTTGTCAATATGAATAAGGAGGAATCTGTTATGGATGTTAAGGAACGTTTTCTGCGTTATGTCGCGGTGGAAACCACTTCGGACGAATCCTGCGGGAATTGCCCGTCTTCTCCGAATCAGCTGATCCTGGCGGAAATACTGGTGAAGGAACTTCTTGAAATGCGGATCGCCGACGCCCGTATGGACAGTCACGGATATGTCTATGCGTCTATTCCCGCGAAGGGCAATATTCCCGGATCGATCGGTCTGATTGCCCATATGGATACCTCGGATGGTGTCCTTGGTCCCACTCACGCCGTTGTTATCCCGAATTATGACGGAAAACCGGTTACGCTGCAGAATGGCTGTGTGATCGATGGTTTTGATTTCCTGCCGTCTCTTGCCGGCCAGGATCTGATCGTCACGGACGGCACATCCGTTCTCGGCGCCGATGACAAAGCCGGTGTGGCTGAGATCATGTCCCTTGCCGCGAGGCTGACCGCGCCGGACGCGCCGGATCATTGCCGGGTCTGCATCGGATTCACGCCGGATGAAGAAATCGGTCGTGGCGCGGATCTGTTTGACATTCCCGCCTTTGGTGCCGATTTCGCCTACACGGTGGATGGCGGAGCCCTGGGTGAACTGGAATATGAATGCTTTAACGCCGCTTCCTGCCGTATTGTTTTCAGGGGCGTCAACATTCATCCCGGTACGGCAAAGAATCAGATGAAGAACGCTTCGCTGATTGCCATGGATTTCAATGGAATGCTTCCACCGTGGGAAACTCCGGCGCATACCGAGGGCTATGAAGGTTTCTATCATCTGACCGGTATGAGCGGCAACGAGGAGGAAGCCGAACTGCGGTATATCCTGCGGGATCATGATGCCGCACTTCTGGAAAAGAAAAAGGAAAAGATCCTCTCCATTGCAACTTATCTGAACAGTGTGTGGGGTGAAGGAACGGTCACCGTCACCCTGAAGGACAGTTACCGGAACATGAAGGAAAAAGTGCTTCCCCATCCTGAAATCATTGAACGTGCCAAGGATGCCTTTACCGCCTGCGGCATTGAGCCCATCGTTCAGCCGATCCGTGGCGGAACGGACGGTGCACAGCTTTCCTGGCGTGGTCTTCCCTGTCCCAACCTCTCCACCGGTGGCTATAACTTCCATGGCCGTAAGGAACTGATCACCGTGCAGGCCCTGGAGAAAATGACCGATGTCCTCTGTGCCATCGTCTGTGCCCGATAAAGTACTGAAATGTTCCTCCCGCTCTCCGGGAGGAACATTTCATAATGCTTAACTCATTCTTCTGCTGAAGTTGTTATGAGATGACTGAGTAAATTGTCCTGTCAAACTGCAATTTATCATTTATCATTCATAATTCATAATTTGCAAAACAAAAGAGACTGTCTCCCGACAGCCTCTTTTGTTTTGCATCTTACTCTTCGTCGTCGTCTTCGATCTTGGCATTGGCGATGATCTTCTGGGCTTCCATAGCGGGAACTTCTTCATAACGTTCGAACTTCATGGAGAAGGAACCGCGAGCCTGAGTCATGGAACGGAGATCGGTGGCGTACTTGAACATTTCAGCCAGAGGAGCTTCAGCATCCAGAACCTGCATGCCGCCCACCTGGTTCATACCGTTGATGCGGCCGCGGCGCTTGTTCATGTCGCCCATGATATCGCCCATGTATTCGTTGGGCACGGTCACTTCGACGTGCATGATGGGTTCAAGCAGCACGGGGCTGGCATCCATACAGCCCTTCTTGTAGGCGATACGGGCAGCGGTCTTGAAGGCCATTTCGGAAGAGTCAACGGGATGGTAGGATCCGTCGTACAGTTTGGCATGGAGGTGAACCATGGGATATCCGGCCAGAACGCCCTTCACCAGGTTCTCACGCAGTCCCTTTTCAACGCTGGGGATGAAGTTACGCGGGACAACGCCGCCGACGACGGCATCTTCGAACTCGAAGTCCACATCTTCCACGGTGGGGCTGAATTCGATCCAGACATCACCGAACTGTCCGTGACCGCCGGTCTGCTTCTTGTGACGGCCCTGGACCTTAACGGTCTTGCGGATGGTTTCACGGTAAGGAATGCGGGGATCCTGCAGCACGGCGTTGGCGCCGAACTTGGAGGCCAGCTTGTTGCGGATGACATCCAGATGCATTTCACCGGCGCCGCTCAGTTCGGTTTCGGTCGTTTCAACATTCTTCTGGATGGTGATGGAAGGATCTTCTTCAGCCAGACGGGCCAGTCCGCTGAACACCTTATCTTCTTCACCCTGCTTGGCGGCAAACACAGCCTTGCTGAAGCAGGGAGCCGGGAATTCGATGACAGGATACAGAACCGGATTGTTGGGATCGCACAGGGTATCACCGGTGGAGCTGAACTGCAGCTTCGCAAGAGCGCCCAGATCGCCGGCATGCAGCGTGGTCACGGGAGCCTGCTTATTGCCGCGCAGACTGAAGACACCGGCTGCCTTTTCGGTCTTTTCCTTATTGGCGTTGTACAGCGTGGTGGCGCTGTTGATCTTTCCGCTGAATACACGGAAGAGGCTCAACTTGCCGACGAAGGGGTCAGCGATGGTCTTGAAGATCAGCGCGGAGAAGGGTTCTTCGTCCTTGCAGGTGCGGACCACTTCTTCACCGGTCTTGGGATTGGTGCCGGTCTGGCTCAGTCCTTCATGAGCGGGAGAAGGCAGATACTTGGCCATCAGGTCCATGGTGCGGGCGATGCCGACGCCGGTCAGAGCGGAGCAGGCAACAACGGGAACGATGCTGCCATCCTTCATGCCCTTGCGGAAACCGGTCATGATTTCATCATAGGTCAGCTCTTCGCCTTCGAGATACTTCATCATCAGATCATCATCGGCGGCAGCGGCCTGTTCGGTCAGATATTCGAAAGCTTCGTTCACTTCAGCTTCCATGTCGGCGGGCATAGGAACTTCAACGCTCTTCTTATAGGCGCCCTGATAGGCTTTCTTTTCCAGAACGTTGATAACGCCCTTGAAGTTAGCGCCTGCGCCCAGGGGCAGCAGGATCGGCACGACGCTGGAGCCGTATTTTTCACGAAGCTGATTGGTCACTTTTTCAAAGTTGGCATTTTCACGGTCCATCTGGTTGACAACGAACATACGACCCAGGTTATGGGCACCGGCCTGGTCCCATGCCTTTTCGGCACCGACGTTCAGTCCGTTGACACCGCCGACAACGATAACAGCGGTCTCAATAACGCGGAGAGGGCCCATCATTTCACCGACAAAATCAAAATAGCCGGGAACGTCGATCACGTTGATGACCTTATCACCCCAGGTCACGGGAGCATAGCATGCGCTGATGGAAAAACCGCGTTTCTTTTCTTCGGGATCAAAGTCGGATACGGTACTTCCGTCTTCAACCTTTCCCTGACGGTCGATGAGTCCGGCAGCAAAGAGCATTGCCTCAGTCAGCGTGGTTTTGCCCTCGCTGCCATGCCCCATGAGAGCGATGTTGCGAATATTGGATGTTGCGAATTCAGCCATGGTACATTCCTCCTGATAGTTACGATTTGATATGTCATCCCGTGCGTCTCTTAACGTTCTCCACAGGAACCACATTCACACTTATGAATTAATATAACATAAATACTGGTAAAAGAAAAGCATTTTTTGTAATATCTGGACTGATATCAACCATTTCAGTTACAAAAACAGCTTTTTTGAAAAGAATTCCTTCATGACAGTAACCTGTTCTTCGGCGCCGCTGGTCAGGAACTGAACACTGCCGTGACCTTCGGTTCGTTTCAGTCCGTTCTGCTCCAGAATTCTCTGCATTTGGCGCGCGGTCCCCAGATTTCCGTCAGCGATCATGATCCGCTGCGGCAACATTTTTTCAAGCATATCCCGGAGAAAAACGTAATGGGTGCAGCCGAGAACGACCGCATCGGTTTTTTCGGGATCATATTGTTCAAACAGTTCCCGGAGATAAGTCCTGCAGCCCTCTGTATCACGTTGCTCGACCAGGTCCATCAGTCCGGGACACGGTACAGGGATCGCTCCTTCCCCGTATTGACCCATCAGGAGCTGAAACTTCGGCAAAGCGAGCGTGACCGGTGTGGCCAGTACAAGAATGTTCCCGTCTTTCCGGGCCAGTGATGCCGGTTTCAGCGCCGGTTCGATCCCGATGACGGGGATGCTGAGTTCCTGACGGAGTGTCGCGGCGGCGACGCTGGTCGCGGTATTGCAGGCAATCATCAGTGCCTTGATATTCTCCGTCATCAGCCGTTTCAGTACGTTCCGTACACAGTGCATGACCTCGTCTGCTGATTTGGTCCCGTAAGGAGCATTGGCGGTATCCCCGTAGTATATAAAATCTTCGAATGGCAGCAGTTGAACAGTTTCCTTCAGGGTGCTGATTCCGCCCACACCACTGTCAAACACGCCGATCGGGTCTGCGGATGTGTGCATGATGATCGCCCCCTCTGATTATTCTGAATCTGCTGTCATTATACTCTTTCATGAAACATTTGCAAGTTGACAGCCCCATGCGCTATAATAACGGAAGACATATAAACGTTGAAGAGAGGTGATCTGTCATGGTTCCCGGAATTCGTCTGGGGGATATCATCCGTACGCGGAAACCGCATCCCTGCGGTTGCGATGAGTGGACTGTGATCCGTACCGGTGCCGATATCAAGATCCGCTGTAATCGTTGTGCCCGGATCGTCATGATGGATCGGGATACTTTCCTGAAGCGGCGCAAAACTGTACTGCAGCAGGGGCCGGAGGCTGTCAGCTTGTCAACGGATCCCGAATTGTGATAAGATTATAATTGACACTTTTTCATCAGCAATCCGTTCGCGGATCGGCTTTATCATTGAAAGGTTGTGTTCGTTCAATGCGTAAATGGATTATTTTACTACTGACATTACTGGCGGCCATGGCTCTCTTCATGGTATCCGCCGATGCTTCCTTCGCTTTCGCGCCGATTGACGCGTCCGCTGATCTTCCGGATGGATATACCATTCTGACTCCGGAGAATCTTTCCTCGCAGCAGGACTGGCTGACCGCCAATCAGAAGGATGAGGAAGCTCTGGCAGCCGACTGGGAGCAGCGCGGTGTGCTGCTGCAGGCCTGGAGTCCCGATTCCGATATCTGTATCGAAGTCTCCGCGATTCAGGATGATATTGCCAGACAGTATTTTGACATTGACGCCCAGACGACTGCGATCCGTTCCTCTTATCGGAAGGATCAGTCATCCGGAGAAGGCAACAAGGCACTCGGATACACGATCGTGAATGCCGAATGGAAGAAATACACCAGCGGCCGTTTCCTGCTGATGCAGTATAAACGTACTGTGAACGGGATCCAGACCAACGGTTATCTGCGCCGCACCATTCGTAACGGCTACTCGGTTTCTGTGGATTATCAGGTATTTGGCCGCAAGCTGAATAAAAAGGATCTGAAGCAGATCGATGCCATCATGGCTTCCTGGAGTTTCGCCACCGTAAAGCCGGTCCCTGCCGATACTGTCGGAGAGCTTGAATTTGAATCTGCTCCGCCTGAAGAAACCAATACCGGAAAATTCACGGTTGAAGGAAAAACAACCGCCGGCGTGGTTCTGACCGGAACGCTCATGCGTATGGCGGATCCGACTCCCATTCATGTCACCGCCACCGCCAAGAAGACGGGCAAATTCTCCATGCCGGTCGAACTGCCGACCGAAGGGATCTGGCTGATGACCGTGACCGTGGAACGCGATGGCGTCGTGATTGCCGAAAAAGTGTTTGAGCCGACGACTTACGCGAAGGATCTCCTTCCTGTCAATCTGAACCAGCCGATACCCGAACAGCTTTCTGAAGATGTGACCGTCATTTCCGGCAAGACCATCAAAAATGTTTCTGTCCAGTGTATCGTGAACACCGTCGATGGCACCTATGACAAAATGGTAAAGACAAACAATTCCGGTCTTTTCTCCTTCAAGGTGCCTACAGCCGCCGAGGCCGAATACAATGTCACTCTGGTCTTCCAGAAAAAGGGCTACAGCACACGCCGGTTCACCTATACCGCCGTCCGCGAGCTTACCGAGGAAGATATCCGTGCCCAGGTCAAAGCGAATGTCGTCAAGCCCGCCTACAGTACCCTGACGAAAAAGATCGACGGATACACCGGTAAAAACATGGTCTATAAGATCTATGTCACCGATATCCAGCAGTCCGGTGAAGAGTGGATCATCTTCGCCGCTCTCGACCAGACAGCGAAGGGAACCTACAAGAACATGATCGTGATCATCGCGTCAGAAGAACCCGAGCTTGCCGTCGGCGCACAGGTGAAGTTCTACGGCACCTGCACCGGCTCCTATCAGGTGCAGAGCGAAGAAGGCAACGAGACCTACCCCTGCTTCGATTACCTCTTCGTCGAAAACTGACAAACCAAAGTAAACAAGAAACCGGCACCTTTCTGGTGCCGGTTTCTTACTATCCACTATCCCCTATCCACTATCCCCTATCCCCTATCCCCTATCCACTATCCCCTATCCACTATCCACTATCCCCTATCCACTATCCCCTATCCACTATCCCCTATCCACTATCCCCTATCCACTATCCCCTATCCACTATCCCCTATCCCCTGCGAAGCCCGCAGG
>JAZRXJ010000068.1:0-1611 GCA_045600165.1 Clostridia bacterium | reverse complement strand
TTACATCCCTCCTGCTTCTTTCACTGCGGCTTTTTCAGATGTCTCAAGCTCTATCCGCTTTAAGTCGGCGCTTAGCTCTCTTGCCTGCTTCTGTACATTCTCCGCCGTCATATCAAATGCTTTCAGGATCGCTTTCTGTGTCGCCGTGACCGCATAGTCAAGGATATATTCGCCATCTGCGGCCCTGAGCATCTCAATCTTTTCCAGTTCGCCGATTGCTGCAGGGACGGTCATAAAGTTCTGTTTCTTCTCCATTCTGGCTGTTTCATCTTTCAGGAGTGTATACAGCCGGCTCTGGATGATGGTCGCCACAAACCCGATAAAGATCTTTGTATCGATCGATTCTGGGGAATAAACACGTTCGCAGTGTGCTCCCAGATAGGATTTGTCACCCCGAAATGTCTTTTCCGATGCATCCCGGCTCTTATAAAGGATCAGCGCTTCCTCTGCTGTCATCTTTGCGCTGGTTACGATCACAAAGTATCCGCACAGTTCGATCTCCCGATTGATGACATCCGAAAGTTCCCTGCCAGCCATGAACTTTTCATCCGCCTGGCCTTCATGCCAGTAGATCAGATCAAAGTACTTCAGGTAGTCTCCGCGGGGATGAATGGGTTCGCCCATACATTCTTTCAGTTTCTTTCCCATCCGGTCAATTTTTTCTTCGAGTTTTTCCCTTTCGGCTGCCTTTTTCCCGTCATCGTAGTAGATGTGGAAATAACGGTCTTCTGTATCCGCGGCATAAAGCCGGGCCTTTACCGTCGTTCCGCTGACTTTATACGCCCGGATGCTTTTCCTCCGGTCGTTCTCAAACGTGCCGCGAACACTCAAGACAAGTTCGCTGACGAAACTCTTCATCCCTTTGGCCATGATCACGAAGTCATAGCCGTTCTCATCCATGAAGCTGATATTCTCCTTGCCAAAGTATCCTCGGTCCAGGATGAAGCCGACATGCTCATACCCGTAGCCTTTTGCTTTCCGGAGCGTGTACTGCAGCTGGGAGATGTCCACGATGCTCCCGGGATAGGTTTCATAGAATAAAGGCTCCCGGTTGTTCCGGTCATAGGCAATGGCATAATTGAAAATATCTGTCTCCACGCCTTCCTTGGCATGTCCGAGCTCCACAAGATCGATATCCCCGGCCCGACTCTCCTTATTAGTGGAGTCATAGGAGATATAGATCTTCTCCCTGTGGTCACGCAGGGAGTTCCATTCATTCAGGAACCGGATCCGCTGATCCACCGTCACAGCCCGCAGGAAGTCCGATACCTTGGAGTCACTGTGGATCCGCATATCGTCCGTGAAAAGCGCGTGGTTATAGGCATAGTCCGGATAGTACTGTCCTGCGTTGTCTTCCGTTATGATGGAGTATGCCGCGAGATCCAGAAATAATCCCGCATCCTTCCCGATGATCTTTGCAGCCATCACGTCCAGCTGATAGTCGGAGATGATCTTCCGGATCACCAGATACGCTCCGATCCGGAGGCACCCGCTTCTCTGAGTGCCATTCCGTTCGATCGGTAGGATATCCCGGGGGAAGAACTTCAGGAACTTTTCATTTGGAAACATAAACTCCGGATGCTCAGTATCGCGCTTTCCGATACAGGTGCG
>JAZRXJ010000067.1:0-21297 GCA_045600165.1 Clostridia bacterium | reverse complement strand
CTTCGGCGCAAACAATTCCACTAAGACCTAAGCCCTAAAGTGGGGGATGTCCCGGAACGGGACATCCCCCTGCTTTTTATGCTTTGGCAAGGGCAAGAGGTTCTTCGTAACGGCGTTCGGCGAGGACCTTGTCCATCAGATAGAGGGAGGCGGGATTGTCGCCGAAGAGATCATATTCCTGGATCAGATCGGAGGCGTTGCTTTCTTCCTCGGCCTGTTCGTTCACGAACCAGTCCAGGAAACGGATCGTCCGGAGATCATCCGCCTGATCGGCGGTTTCAACGATGCTGTTGATCATGCCGGTGATCTCCTTTTCATGCTTCAGGGAGGCATCGAGGATGCAGCGGATCCAGTCATTCTCTTCACAAATTGTCATGGGTTCGCGGATCATTGCAAGTTTGACGGACTCATTGTTTGCCTCCAGGTATTCCACAATGATCATTCCGTGACTCAGTTCCTCGCGGGCCTGAACACGGAACCAGTTGGCGAAGCCATGATATCCGGCTTCAGTAAAAATCGTAGAGAAATTCAGGTACAAATACGCTGAATAGAATTCTTCCGTGATCTGCGAATTCAGCAGATCGATCACTTCACGTTTCATAGTATTTCCTTTCTTTATAGATATTTTTGGTATCCGTAGGGTAAAGACGGCGGATCAGGCGACTTGTACGCAGGATCACCATGCCGATAGCTCCCAGAAAGATCACTTCACAGAGGAAAGCCGCGGCGATCGCCCAGGGATAAATACCGCCCAGCATACTCGCGGACAGATGACGGATCAGGATCCCGGCATAGCCCCAGACGGCGGCTATGCCGTAAAATGGATCCCGATCGACCAGGATCCCGAGGGTCAGGATCGCGCCGGCAATCAGCAGGACAATGACCTGCAGCAGCTGGGAGGGCAGACCGAACCCGGTAAATCCGATGGACATCAGCCACACGCTGATCTGGGATACGGTCGCGACGGTGATCCATCCGGTATAGAGCCCGTAGGGCAGTCTCAGATACCAGCGGTCATGCCAGGGTGTGTCAGGATCATTGATCCGCTTCTTCAGCAGGATCAGACTGACCAGAAGCACAACCATAAAGAGCAGGGAAAGGATCATGGATCCGAAATGCCAGCTGAAGATCCAACCCATATTCGCGATACAGCTGACCAGAAACAGGGGACCGGTGAAACGGGCAAAATCGCTGCCATTTTCACTTCTGAACTGATAAAGTACCGGAATCATAAGCGATACATAGATGACCGCCCAGATCATGAAGGTGATGGGAGCTGGAGTCAGGGGAGAGGGATACAAAGCCGAGATTTCGCCGGTATTCTTACCGCCCAGGGGGATGACGTTGGCCAGAATGTTCAGCACGACGGTCGCGCAGAACGCGATCAGGCTGATCCATTTCCAGCGGTTTGAAACAGTTCTCATATGGGAGACTCCTTTCCGGGATGCCCTCGTCAGCAGCCCGCGGTCCACAGACCGTGAATGTTGCAGTAGGAAAAAACACGAATCGGACTCTCACCTTCACAGAGGCAGAAGCATGCTTCGGCATCATCGCCGGGCTTCAGGATCCGGCGGTGACCGCCGCAGCTCGTCTGGAGATAGATCCATGAAATGAAATGGTCATCCGTCATGGGATGAGGCATTTCTCCGATGGTAACAGTAATCATTCTGTCTTTTTGAGTAATGACGGGAACGTGCTTTTCGACAGCCGCGTCCACGGTGTTCGCGGTCAGCTTTTCCATGGACTTGCCGCAGCAGACCGGCGTAACGCCGGCATCATTGATCATACCGATGATATTTCCACAGATGGGGCAACGGTAAAAGACCTGAGTTTCAATCATACATAAACCTTCTTTCGAAAAAATCATTTGAATATTTGTAATGCATTCATCCTTTGGAAAATCTCCGGATCCGTTCCGCATGGGAGCGGATCCGGAGGGAAAGGGAGGAAAACCTGACCATTCGCGTTGCCACCGGTTAAGGGAGGGCCGCTGGTCTATATCAAACGGAATCCGCAGCGCGGCCTGTCGCCTTCCGGCCGCGGCCCGGGTCCCGTGAAGCTTCGGATCATCCGGAGCCTGATCACGGGATGAGCATACTGTTTTGCAGTCTGTACAGGAATTGCACAATTTTAAATTAGTGGATAGGGGAGCGAAGCCTGCGGGCTTCGCAGTGGATAGTGGATAGGGGAGCGAAGCCTGCGGGCTTCGCAGGGGATAGGGGATAGTGGATAGTGGATAGTGGATAGGAGATAGGGGATAGTGGATAGGAGAGGCCTTAGTGGGGGCGCGACTGCGGTCGCGCAGGGAGTAGTAGTTAGCAGGGGACAGAGGAATTGTGCGGTGATGGTTGTTTGTAGCGACAACAGAAAGAAAGATAAAAATACAAAAATGGAGAAGCGGGCTTTGTATCTGGGACAACAGGCTGAAAGAACAGGTATGATTCTTGTACGCACAATTTGTTGACAATGACGGGGTGAGAGGATAGAATATGCTCTGAAAAGGAGCAAAAAGATATGTCAGAACAAAAAATCAAGCGGACCAAGGCCCAGACAAAAGGATTGATGAGCCGTTTCGCGGCGTATTACAAGCCGCATATGAAACTGTTTTCCATGGATATGGGAGCCAGCCTTCTGGTCTCCATGATCGGGATCGTATATCCGATCGTGACAAGGACCATGCTGAATGACCTGATTCCGAACAAAAACTACCGTATGGTGGTCATTTTCGGAATGACGCTGCTGGGACTGTATATCGCCAAGATGCTGCTGAACTACTTTATCCAGTATCAGGGGCATATGATGGGCGTCCGGATGCAGGCACAGATGCGCAGCGATATGTTCGGGCATCTGGAAAAACTGCCGTACAGCTTCTATGACAACCATGAAACGGGCAAGATCATGTCCCGGATGACCAACGACCTCTTCGATGTGAGCGAGCTGGCGCATCACGGACCGGAGAACATCATCATTTCCGTGATCTCCATCGTTGCTTCCTTTATATATCTGGCAACGATCAATATCTGGCTGACCCTGATCATCTTCGCCTGCGTTCCTTTTCTGGTGATCATTTCCTACCGTCTCCGCAACAAGATGCGGAAAGCATTCAAGGATACCCGCCTCGCCCTGGCGGACATCAATGCCAGCCTGGAAAGCAGTATCAGCGGGATCCGGGTCACCAAGGCGTTCACCAACGCGGAGAAGGAACAGAAGAAGTTCGAGGAAGGAAACACCCGCTTTCAGGAAGCACGCAAGGACAGCTACAGCGCGATGGGCAAGTTCCATTCCGGAAACACTTTCGTGACGGATATCTTCAATGTGGTCGTGCTGATCGCCGGCGGTTTCTTCCTTTATAATGGCAGTATCCAGTTCGGCGATTATTCCGCCTTTATTGTTTCCGTCAATATGTTCATCGGTCCTGTCATGACGCTCATCAATTTCATGGAACAGTTCGAAAACGGCATCACCGGGTTTGAACGTTTCTGCGAGATCATGGATGCCGAACCGGAAAGGGACACCGAAGGTGCCGGGGATGCCGGTGTACTGGAAGGTCATATCGAATTCTGTGACGTGACTTACGGATACGATGAAACCAAGGATGTACTCCGGCATGTGAATCTGAACATTGAAAAAGGAAAGAAGTACGCGCTCGTCGGTCCTTCCGGCGGAGGAAAGACCACGATCTGTCATCTGATCCCGCATTTCTATGAGGTGGAAAGCGGCGAGATCCTGCTGGACGGCAAGGATATCCACACCATGACGCTGGAATCCCTGCGCAGAAACATTGGGATCGTGCAGCAGGATATCTATCTGTTCAACGATACCATGCGGGAAAATATCCGCTACGGCAAACTGGACGCGACGGACGAGGAAATCATTGAAGCCGCGAAGCGGGCCAACATTCATGACTACATCATGACGCTGCCGGACGGTTACGAGACGAAGATCGGAGAACGCGGCGTCCGCCTCAGCGGCGGTCAGAAGCAGCGCCTGAGCATCGCCAGAGTCTTCCTGAAAAATCCGCCTATCCTGATCCTGGATGAGGCAACCAGCGCGCTGGACAACACCACAGAGATCCTGATCCAACAGGCACTGGATGAGTTGTGTGAAGGACGCACCACCCTGGTGGTCGCGCACCGGCTGAGCACGATCAAGAACGCCGATGAGATCGCTGTGGTGAGCGACGGCGTCATTACCGAACAGGGAACCCATGAACAGCTGCTGGCGCTGGACGGAACCTACGCGGATCTGTACAAGCTGCAGTTCCGTGCCAACAGCGAGATGTAACAAAAAGTGAAGGAGAACACAGTTATGGAAACATCAAAAGTATGGTTTACCACAATGCGTACCGTGGGCGATGAGGACATCGCCAGCAAAATGATCCGCCTGTGCAGGGAAGCCGGGATCGAAAAGATCGATTTCAAGGACAAATATGTAGCCATCAAGGTACACTTCGGCGAGGACGGAAATCTGGCGTTCCTGCGCCCGGATTACGCGAGGGCACTGGTGCGCCTGATCCGTTCCCTGGGCGGAAAGCCTTTTGTGACGGACTGCTCCACCCTGTATGTCGGCTCCAGAAAGAACGCGCTGGATCACCTGGATACCGCCTACCGGCACGGATATAATCCGCTGGGACTGGAATGCCATACGATCATTGCGGATGGACTGAAGGGCGATGACGATGTGCTGGTCCCCATTGACGGGGAATATGTACGCAACGCCAAGATCGGACGCGCCATCATGGACGCGGATATCGTGATCTCCCTGAACCATTTCAAAGGTCATGAAGCGACCGGATTCGGTGGCGCGCTGAAGAACCTCGGCATGGGCTGCGGATCGACCCGCGGCAAGGCTGAAATGCATGACAGCGAGCGTCCGGCAGTCAACGAGGATATATGCGTCGGCTGTGGCGTATGCGCCGAAAACTGCGCGCACTCCGCGATCCGCGTGGACGGCCGCGCGTATGTGGACTATGACAAGTGCAAGGGCTGCGGCCGCTGCATCGGTGTCTGCCCGACCAAGGCTATGAAGCCCGGAGAGGAAGACGGATGCGAGATCCTGTCCCGGAAAGTCACGGAATACGCCTGGGCCGTATGCAAGGACCGCCCCAACTTCCATATCAGTCTGCTGATCGATGTCAGCCCGTTCTGTGACTGCTACGGACACAATGACGCTCCCGTGATCCCCGATGTGGGTATGTTCGCGTCCTTTGATCCCGTCGCGGTCGACAAGGCCTGCGCGGATGCCGCCAACCGGCAGCATGTGTTCCTGGATTCCTTCCTGGGCGACAAGCACCCGGCGGAAGGCGCGGATCATTTCCATACCATGCACCCGGATACCAAATGGGAAGCCGGGATCGAGCAAGGTGAGAAAGTCGGCCTCGGAAACGGAAAATACGAACTGATCACGATCATCTGAGTACTCGCGTACTTTCTTCCATGACAGCAAAACAGGACCGGATGACCGGTTTTTTCGGAAAGGAATGCGGCGATGAAAAAAATCATCCGGCTGTGTATTTGTTTCCTTTTGTGTGCTTCGTTCCTGTGCCCGGCCAGCGGCCTGGCTGAGCCAATGAATTTTTCGACCTTCAGCGCGGCCAGAAAATATGTCACTGAAAACCAACCGGCGGAACTGGACCTCGGCGAGACGAAATTTTCACCCGAGCAGCTGGTTGAACTGAAGAGAATGCTGCCGGACGACGCGGTGATGACTTTTTCGTCCAAGTGGGGAAAAGCTCCCTATACCAGCGCGGATACATCACTGAATCTGAATGTGACGACCAAGCAGCTTACCCCTGACGTTGTCGAATGCCTGATCGAATTATGCCCGGACCTGCGCGAGATCCATATGGCCGGTCACCGCGAAATGAGCAACAGACAGGTCATCCCGCTGCTTGAGAAATATCCGGATATCGAGTTCACCTGGCTGGTCAATTTCGCGAGCGCCTATTCGGTCAGCAGCGACGCGACGGCGTACTCGACTTTCAAGCGTGAAAAGAGCGGGAAAGAATTGAGCAGCAGGGATCTTGAACCGCTGAAATACTGCAGGGGGCTGAAGGCACTGGATCTCGGACATCACGCGATCACGGATCTGGATTTCCTGACATACCTGCCGGACCTTGAGTTCCTGATCCTGGGTGATAACGATATTACCGATATTTCTCCGCTCGCAGGGCTGCCGCATCTGCAGTATATCGAGATCTTCATGAATCCGATCACCGATGTTTCCCCGCTTGCCGGACATACCGAGCTCCTGGATCTGAACATCGTGCGCACCAGAGTGACGGATCTCAGCCCGCTGGAAAGCTGCACGGCGCTGGAACGCCTGTGGTGCTCCTTCACCAAAGTGCCGGAGGATAACGTGGAACATATCCGTACCGCGTTGCCGGGCTGCGTCGTCAACAATACCGCACAGCATTCGACAGCGGACGGGTGGCGTGACCATCCGCGGTATAAACAGTATATCCCGCAGCTGAAGTCCCATATATGGACCGGATTCACAGACACGGAACAACCGGGAGAGTAAACGATGCAGGCAGTCATATTTGATATGGACGGAATCATTTTTGATTCCGAAAAAGCAACCTATCAGTGCTGGATGGAGATCGCGAAGAAGTACGGCTTTGACGCCGATCTCGACATTCCCTACATGAAATGCGTGGGTGTCAATATCCGCCGGTGCGAGGAACTGTTCAGGGAACATTACGGACAGGACTTCCCGTTTGAAACCTACCGGCAGGAGGAGTCTGCCCTGTATCACGCCACCTATGACGGGGGACGGCTGCCGCTGAAACCCGGCATCCGTGAGATCCTGACCTGGCTGAAGGACCAGGGATACTATACGGCCGTCGCATCCTCGACCCGGAGCGAAACCGTGAAGAACCAGCTGCGGGACGCGGACCTGCTGAAATTCTTCGACCGGGTGGTCTGCGGAGACGAAGTGGAAAGAAGCAAGCCGGCACCGGATATCTTCCTGAAGGCTCTTGAGGGAGTCGACGCGAAGAAGGAAGAGACCTGCGTGATTGAGGACTCCTTTAACGGGATCCGGGCGGCGTACAACGCCGGAATGATCCCGGTCATGGTACCGGATATGATCGCTCCGGACGGAGAGATGAGGGAGAAAGCAAAGCTGATCGCACCGGATCTATTTGCCGTTCTGGAGTGGCTCAGGGCGCGCGAGCGTTGACAGAAAAAGGGTTGACGTCCTTTGGAGTTCGATGATATAATATATTGTCTATCTGAAATCGAGTTTTCTGGAGGGGTTATAATGTCCGGACATTCCAAGTGGCATAATATTCAGGCTAAAAAAGGCAAGGCAGATGCTGCTCGCGGTGCCATATTCACCAAGATCGGCCGCGAAATCGCCATCGCAGTGCGTGAAGGCGGAGCCAATCCCGAATCCAACGGGAAACTGCGTGATATCATTGCCAAAGCCAAGGCAAACAATATGCCTAATGATAACATTCAGCGCTCCATCAAAAAAGCGAGCGGTGAACTGAGCAACGTGATTTATGAGCAGATCACCTATGAAGGATACGCTCCCGGCGGAGTAGCCATCATCGTGGACTGCATTTCCGATAACCGTAACCGTACCGCCAGCGACGTGCGTCACTGCTTTGCCAAGTACGGCGGAAACATGGGTACCACAGGCAGCGTGGGATTTATGTTTGACGAAAAGGGCGTGCTGGTTGTGGACCGTCAACCCGGTTCCGATGAGGACGAGATGATGATGATCGCGCTGGAAGCCGGTGCCGATGATGTCAAGGTCGATGAAGACGCCTATGTCATCTATACCGCGCCCAACTCCTTCTCCGCTGTCCGCGAAGAACTGGAAAAGCAGGGCCTGACCTTCATCTCCGCCGAAGTGGACAAGATCCCGCAGAACACGGTTTCCGTGACGGATCCCGACGCGGTCGAGAATCTCCGCAAGATGCTGGATCTGCTGGAAGAAAGCGATGACGTGCAGAACGTATACCATAACGCGGATCTGCCGGAAGAAGAGGACAACGAAGACTGAGTTTTTTCGGAAACAAGGTCCTGAACATGCCGATGCCCGAAACGGGTATCGGCATTTTTAGCCAAGGAGGGATCACGGTGAGAATGATCGATCTGATCACGAAAAAGAAGCTGGGGGAACGGCTGAGCAAGGAAGAACTGGTTTTCCTGGCCAACGCCGCGGCGGAAAAGTCCGTGCCGGACTATCAGCTGGCAGCAATGCTCATGGCGATCCGGCTGAACGGGATGACCCCGGAAGAGACCCGTGATCTGACCCTGGCCATGCGTGACTCCGGGGATGTGGCGGATCTTTCCGCTATCCCGGGGATCAAGGTGGACAAGCATTCCACCGGCGGCGTGGGGGATACGACCACGCTGGTCCTGGCTCCGCTGGCGGCAGCCTGCGGCTGCCCGGTGGCGAAAATGAGCGGACGGGGACTCGGACATACCGGCGGAACGCTGGACAAGATGGAATCCATTCCGGGAATGCGGATCGCCCTCAACGAGGATGAGTTTATCCGTCAGGTCCGGGAGATCGGCGTGGCGGTCATCGGGCAGACCGGGAAACTGGCGCCCGCCGACAAGACGCTGTACGCGCTGCGGGATGTGACCTCCACCGTGGACAGCCTGCCGCTGATCGTTTCCTCCATCCTGAGCAAGAAGCTTGCTTCCGGCGCGGACGCGATCGTACTGGATGTCAAGACCGGATCCGGGGCGATCATGCATACGCTGGAGGAAAGCATCGAACTGGCGAAGGCGATGGTCGAGATCGGTGTTCTTGCCGGAAAACCCATCACGGCGCTGGTGACGGGAATGGATCAGCCTCTGGGGACGCACGTCGGTAACGCTCTGGAAGTCAAGGAAGCCATTGATATCCTTTCCGGCAGGGCGGGAGGCGCGCTGCTTCGTGTTTCTCTGCTGCTGGGCAGTCATATGCTGGTCCTCGCGGGGAAGGCAAAGACTCCGGAGGAAGGCGAACAAATGATGAAGGACGCGTTGGAATCCGGCCGCGGCCTGCGGAAACTGAAGGAAATGATCGCCGCGCAGGGCGGAGATCCTTCCGTATGCGACGATACCAACCGTCTGCCGCAGCCAGCGCTGAAACGGACCGTGATGTGCAATACCGAAGGGTATGTCAGCAAAATGAATGCGACCGGTCTCGGACTGGCAGCACAGGGAATGGGCGCCGGCCGGCTGGAGCTTGACGATCAGCTGGATTATTCCGTCGGGTTCATCCTCCCCGTACGGGTGGGAGACCGGGTGGAAAAGGATACGACCCTGTGCACGCTTTACGCGAAGGATGAGGAATCCGCCGCGATCGCCGAGCAGAAGATCCGCGATGCCATCACCATATCCGCAGAACCCTGCGACCCGATTCCGGACTGCTTTGCCGTGATCACCGCGGAGGGAATAACCAGATTCGGAGAACATGAATGAACACACACTTCAGACAGGGGGTCCGTCATGGGATCCCCATTGGGCTTGGATATCTCAGCGTTTCCTTCGCGTTCGGTATGCAGGCGGTGAACTCGGGACTGACGGTCATGCAGGCAGTCCTGATCTCCATGACCAACCTGACAAGCGCCGGACAGGCGGCGGCTGTACCGCTGATCGTCGCGAACGCGCCGATGATCGAAATGATCCTGACACAACTGACAATCAATCTGCGTTACGCGCTGATGAGTCTCAGCCTGACAAGAAAACTGGATGATACGATGACCACCGGCAGAAGGATGTTCTTCTCCTTCGCCAATACGGACGAGATCTTCGCGGTTGCGTCCGGACAGCCCGGAAAAGTCGGGAAAGACTATCTGTTCGGACTGATGGTCATGCCATGGATCGGCTGGACGCTGGGCACGCTGCTGGGATCGGCGGCAGGCTCCATCCTTCCGGAATTTGTCCGGAACGCGCTGGGGATCGCCCTGTACGGTATGTTCCTGGCCATCATCCTGCCGCCGGCACGGGAAAAGAAGCCGGTGCGCATGGTGGTCATCATGGCGGTCGCCCTGTCCCTTTGCTTCCATTATCTGCCGGTGCTGAAAGAAGTCTCCGCGGGATTCACGATCATACTCTGCGCGGTGGCGGCCGCTGCTCTCGGAGCATGGCTGTTCCCGGTAAAGGAGGAATGACGGATGAACATCAGCTGGACTTCCTTTCTCCCTTACCTGATCGTCATGGCGGTCGTGACCTACCTGATCCGGATGCTGCCTCTGACGGTATTCCGGAAAGAAATCAAAAGCCGCTTTGTACAGAGTTTTCTGACTTATATCCCGTACGCGGTCCTGGGCGCGATGACCTTCCCGGACGTGATGTACTCCACCGGGAATCTGTGGACGGCAGCGGCCGGCGTGATCACCGCGGTGATCCTCGCCTGGCGGGGCAAGAGCCTGCTGACCGTGGCAGTGGCCGCCTGCTGCGCCGTGGCCGCGGCTCAGGGAATCATGCTGCTGATCTGACAAACTGAACGGAGGACAGATCCATGAGCTTACAGAAAAAACTTCAGGCCTGTATGGAAAGGGCAATCGACAACCATGAAGCGGCAGGCTGCAATCTGCTGATCCTGAAGGACGGAAAAGAACTGTGCTACGCGGAAGCCGGTCATGCCGACATCGCGAGCGGCAAACCGGTCCGCAGGGACTCCATTTTCCGGCTGTACAGCCAGAGCAAACCAATCACCGCGGCGGCGATCATGATCCTTGCCGAACGGGGCATGATCGACCTGATGGACGGTGTGGATCAATACCTGCCCGGGTTTTCAGACGGGAAGATCGTCGGAGAAAACGGTGAACTGATCCCGGCGCTGCGTGCCCCGTGGATCCTGGAACTGCTCGGGATGACGGCGGGCCTCTGCTATCCGGACGTCGATGCCGCGGGACTGTATGCCGCCCGCGTGTTTGAACGCCAGCAGGAACTGATCGGGCAGGGGAAAGGCATGGATACCGTGACTTTCTGCAATGAGCTCGGAAAACAGCCCCGGGCTTTCCAGCCCGGCACCCACTGGCGCTACAGTACCTGCGCCGATATCCTGGGTGCCGTGGTCGAAGTGGTGACCGGGAAAAAATTCGGAGATTTTCTGAAAGAGGAGATCTTTGATCCGCTGGGAATGAAGGATACCGCGTTCCGGGTCCCGGAAGAAAAAGCGGACAGGCTCGTGACTGCTTATACCAGGATCCCGGGAGGTCTGGAGGAATTCCACAAACAGCATCTGGCAGTCGGGGTCTATGACCGCGAACCCGACTGGGAATCCGGCGGAGCGGGACTGGTCTCCACGCTGGATGACTACGCGGCGTTTGCCGGGATGCTCCTGAACGGAGGAAAATATCACGGACAGCGGATCCTGAAGAAAAGTACCGTACGCTATATGACCCAGCCGCAGCTGAACGACCGTCAGCGGATGGATATGTGGGACAGCCTCTGCGGATACAGCTACGGGAAACTCATGCGGCACTGCGTCGAACCCGGGGCGGCGGCCCATATCGCGACCGCCGGTGAGTACGGCTGGGACGGCTGGCTGGGGACCTATTTCGCCAATATGCCGAAGGAAAAAATCACTTTCCTGATGTTCCAGAACACGACCGATACCGGCACATCCGCCATGGTGCGGAAATGCCGCAGCATCCTCAGCACAGAATTGGAATGAACCCTTGCAAAAGGGGAGTGCCTTCGCTATAATAGGCATACCGAATCAGAAAAAAAAGGGGATAGAACCGTGTCTTTGAAAGATTATCGCTATGACGGCGAAAAAGAACTGCATATTAAAGATGTGTCCACCACTGCCGGAGAACATAAAAAGGAAAAGGAAGAACTGATCGAAAAGACCGCGAAGAATCTCGAAGAAGCCGCCCTGCTGCAGGACAAGCTGTATGCCGCGAAGCGCGAAGGCCTTGTCATCGCGCTGCAGGCACGGGATGCCGCCGGAAAGGACAGCCTGATCAAAAAGGTGTTTTCCGCTCTGAATCCGGCCGGTCTGCTGATCGTTTCCTTCAAGACGCCCAGCAAGACCGAACTCGCCCATGACTATCTGTGGCGGATCAATCAGGCCCTGCCGGAACGCGGATCCATCGGCGTGCTGAACCGCAGCCATTATGAGGATGTGCTGGTGGTCAAGGTCCACGAAATGGAAAAGGGCTACTCCATGCCGGAACGCTGCATCAACGATGAGGATTTCTACAAGAAACGCTATCGCCAGCTGAATGACTGGGAAGAATATCTGTATGAAAACGGATACCGGGTCGTGAAAGTCTTCCTGAACGTATCCAAGGATGCTCAGAAGGAACGTTTCATCGACCGGATGGAACTGCCGGAAAAACACTGGAAGCTTTCCATGGGCGATATGAAGGAACGTGCCCTGTGGGATGAGTATGATGAAGCCTTTGAAGACTGCATCAACGCCACCGGAACCAAGCACGCGCCCTGGTATGTGCTCCCCGCGGACAACAAATGGTATACCCGCTATCTGATGAGTGAGATCCTGCTGGAAACGCTGAAGGACATGGCTCCGGAATATCCGCCCATCGATCCGGAGGAAGCCGCGCTGATCCCCAACGCGCTGCAGGAATTGGAGAAGGAATAAGAAAAATCCCGGCGATGCCGGGATTTTTTCTTATTCCTTCAGTGGATAGGGGGGATTAGGGATTAGGGATTAGGGATTAGGGATTAGGGATTAGGGATTAGGGATTAGGGATTAGGGATTAGGGATTAGGGATTAGGGATTAGGGATTAGGCTTTAGTAGAGCGACTGCGTTGGAGAGGCAGCAGGAGAAGGAGCGAAACGGTGAGGGGATTGCTTAACTAACTTCAATTCATACCTTTTACCTTATCATTTATACCTCCGTGACGAAGTCACGGAATCAGAACGTTCTGTTACCGGGGTTGCGGGCGATACCGAGCTGCTCGGCGACTTCGGCGACCTGTTCGGCGACGGTGACGGCGACACGCTTGTCGAAGGCACCGGGGATGATATAGTCTTCGTTCAATTCATCGTCGGAGCAGAGGGAGGCCACGGCTTCAGCCGCGGCTAATTTCATTTCTTCCACGATCTGCTTCGCTTCCACCATGAGGGCACCGCGGAACAGGCCGGGGAAGACCAGCACATTATTGATCTGGTTGGGATAATCGCTGCGGCCGGTCGCCACGACCCGGGCTCCACCGGCTTTCGCGTCTTCGGGCATGATCTCCGGAGTGGGATTGGCCATGGCGAAGACGATGGCATCCTTGGCCATTGTGGCAATCATACCGGAAGTCACGATCTTCGGCGCGGATACGCCGATGAAAACATCTTTGTCTTTGATGATTTCCGTGAGCGGTCCCCGCTGACGGTCCATGTTGGTGATCTCCGCCATTTTCGCCTGAGCGGGGTTCATCCAGTCCTCGCCGGGACAGAGCGCTCCCTGACGGTCCACCAGAACGATATCCTTCGGTCCCAGCTGCAGCAGCAGCTTACAGATGGAAATGCCGGCGGACCCCGCGCCGTTGATGACGATTCGGGTCTCTTTCCATTCCTTACCGACGACTTTCAGCGCGTTGATGAGTCCGGCGGCCACGACGATGGCGGTGCCGTGCTGATCATCATGGAATACGGGAATATCCAGCTCTTCCTTCAGGCGCGTTTCGATCTCGAAACAACGCGGGGCGGAGATATCTTCCAGATTGATCCCGCCGAAGGTGGGAGCCAGATATTTGACGGTTTTGATGATCTCTTCCGTGTCCTTTGTATCCAGACAGATCGGGAAGGCATCCACCCCGCCGAATTCCTTGAAGAGGACAGCTTTCCCCTCCATGACCGGCATGGCGGCCTTCGGCCCGATATCGCCGAGTCCCAGGACCGCAGTCCCGTCCGATACCACAGCCACGGTATGGCTGCGGATCGTATACCGGTTCACTTCGTGAGGATCGGCGTGGATCTTCCGGCAGGGTTCGGCTACGCCGGGTGTATAGGCGGCAGAAAGTTCGTCCCGGTTGGTGACCGGTACCGTGGAGACCACGGTCAGCTTTCCGCGGTTCTGTTCGCAAAGTTCAAGGCTTTTCTGATTGTAATCCATGAAGGAACGCCTCTTTCATCAGTTGATCAGGTAACTAACAGAGTGTAGCACGAAATGGCGCGGTGTGCAAACTGAGCCGCGACACAGTCGCGGAATGATGAATTATGAATTATGAATGATGAATTGAAGTTTGTTAAGCTGTCAGTTCACTGTTTGTCCGCTCAATTTCAGCTGTTACTTCGTGACAGCTCCACCAGAGGAGGAGCCTTAGTTACTGGCGCCTTCGGCGCTACCAACTCACTATCCACTATCCACTCTGCGCGACCACAGTCGCGCTTCGTCGTTTGACTATAGAAGCAATGAGGACTATAATAGTATTATCCGCAAAGGTCCCGCGCCGGGAGCTGAGTGCACCGGACGCTGAAAAAGGACGCGGAAATATGATACGACGGGTATCTGTATGGAACCCGAACGGGAGGAAACATCATGTCTGCAAGAGCAAAACAATCTGAAAAACTGCGTTATCTGTGCCTGCTGGGACTGTTTATCGCCATTGAGCTGATGATGAAGCTCACTGGACTGGGAAGCGTTCCGGTGGGTCCGCTTGTTATGTCCTTCCTGACAGTGCCGATCGCGGTCGGCGCGATCATGATGGGCCCGCTTGCCGGCGCGATCATGGGCGCGACATTCGGTATCACCAGTCTGATCGATGCCATCCAGGGCGTATCCCTGATGACCAACGCGTTTTTCGCGGTCAACCCTGTCAGCACCGTGATCCTGTGCGTCGGGACCCGGACACTCATGGGTGCCTGCGTCGGCTGGATCTATAAGGCACTGGACAAGGTGGACAGAACCAATACGGTCAAGTATTTTGTGTCCGCTCTTTCCGCTGCCCTGCTGAATACGATCTTCTTCATGGGCTATATCGTTCTGTTCTTCTATCAGACCGATTTTGTCCAGAATCTGGCTTCCAGCAAAGGCGCTGTGAATCCGTTCATGTTCATCATCCTGGTGGTGGGTGTACAGGGCCTGATCGAGGCGATCGCCTGCACCATCGTGGGCGGCGGTGTCGCCAAGGGCGTGGATATGGCACTGAACCGGAAGAACGCGCGCAAAAAATAATCAATCAAGTATAGAATCACCCGGAGGGAAAAATTCATGATCCTTTGTATGGATATCGGAAACACCAACATCAAGACAGCTCTTTTTGATGGCAAGGAAATGGTGAAATACTGGAGGATGTCCACCAACATCAACAATACTTCCGACGAATACGGCGTACGCCTGTGCTCCATGTTTGAATATGACGGGATCTCCAGAAATGTAGTGGACGGGATCATTGTCTCCAGCGTGGTGCCCACCATCAACTATACCATCGACCATATGTTCAAGAACTACTTCGGCAAGACTCCACTGTTCATCGGTCCCGGAGTCAAGACGGGGATCAATATCCGGTACGAGAACCCCAGAGAACTGGGAAGCGACCGTATCGCCAACGCTGTAGCTGCCTACGAGGAATACGGCGGACCCTGCATCTTTATCGATTTCGGTACCGCGACCACCTTCGGTGTTCTGGACGCAGACGGTGCTTTCCTGGGCGGCTGTATCTGCCCCGGTATCAAACTGAGCAGTGAAGCACTGGTTTCCGGAACAGCCAAACTGCCCCGGTTCGAACTGACCAAGCCGGAGAATATCATCGGACGGACGACCCTGACGAACCTGCAGAGCGGTATGTATTACGGTTATGTGGGTCTGGTCAAGAACATTGTCCGGAAGATCCGTCAGGAACTGGGACATGACGCGTTTGTCGTCGCCACCGGCGGCATGGCTACCATGATCGCCGAGGAAAGCAAGGCCATCGACAAGCTGGACGGTCTGCTGACCCTGAAGGGCCTGCGCCTCATTTATGAACGGAATTGTAGCGAAACCAAGTGAACGGATGAACACGGAAGGGATCACTGAAATGACGGGACGTTACTGCGTTTTATTTGATCTGGACGGTACACTGACCCAGTCTGAAGACGGGATCTGGAACTGTGTCGGATATATGGCTGACAAACTGGGCTATCCGCGGCCGGATGATTCGATGAAAGCGTTATTTGTCGGACCGCCTCTGGAATATTCCTTCAGAAAATACATGGAGATCCCGGACGAACGGATCCCTGAAGCTCTGGAAGCTTATCGGGAACGTTATTTCACCATCGGGTTTCTGGAAAACCGTGTGTACCCCGGGATCCGCAGACTGATCCGGACCCTGAAAAAAGCCGGAGCATATGTGGCCGTCTGCACCGGGAAACCGGAGATCCCCACCCGGAAGATCCTGGCTCATTTCGGATTTGATCGCTGGGTCGACGGTCTTGCCTGTGCCACGGACGGTCATGCTGAAAAAGAGGATCTGATCCGGAAAGTGCTGCCCGCGGATGCCGGCGAAGTCTGGATGGTGGGTGACCGCTGCTTTGATATGGAAGGCGGGATCAGGGCCGGTGTCCATACGCTGGGCGTGACCTACGGATACGGGACAGAAGAAGAACTGCGTCAGTCCGGCGCTGAGAAGATCGCCCATTCCGTACAGGAGGCAATTGATATCCTGTGCCCCGGTGTACAGCCGCCGGAAGGCGCGTTCCTGAGCATCGAGGGACTGGACGGAAGCGGAAAGAGCACACAGATCGCCAAGCTCACCGAGAATCTGGAGATCTTCGGCTTCGAAGTCGTACACAGCCGGGAACCCGGCGGATGCCCGACCAGTGAGAAGATCCGCGGGCTGCTGCTGGACAAGGAAAATATCGGCATGGCCGATGTGACGGAAGCACTGCTGTTCGCGGCGGCCCGCGCGCAGCATGTGCGTGAGGTGATCCGGCCGGTGATCGCTTCCGGAAAAGTCCTGCTCAGTGACCGCTTTGTGGATTCCTCCGTGGCCTATCAGGGCGGCGGAAGACAGCTGGGTGTGGACAGAGTGCTGGCGATCAACGCGCCGGCGGTGGACGGAACACTGCCCCACGCGACCGTGTATCTGGATATCGACTGCAAGACTTCCCTGCAGCGCAGAATGAACGCGAGTGAACCGGACCGCCTGGAGATGGAAGCGCTGAGCTTCCACGCACGGGTGGAAGAAGCCTATCACGACCTGATCCGCCGTGATCCGGAACGTTTTGTGGTTGTGGATGCCACCCGGACACCGGATGAGATCGCCAAAGAGACCGGTGAAAAGGTCCTGAAAAAACTGATGGAGGCGGAAGTGTGAAGGAACGGATCGTTGTTGGCATGAGCGGCGGCGTTGATTCCTCCGTGACCGCGGCTCTGCTGAAGGATCAGGGCTACGATGTCGTGGGCGTCTTCATGAAGAACTGGGAGGAAAAGGACGAAAACGGCACCTGTACCTCGGAATCGGACTGGCGGGATGTCCGGGATGTCTGCGATATCATCGGGATCCCTTATTACAGTGTCAATTTTGCCAAGGAATACTGGGACCGGGTCTTCACTTATTTTCTGAAGGAATACCGGGCCGGACGGACACCGAATCCGGATGTCCTCTGTAACCGGGAAATCAAATTCAAAGCTTTTCTGGATTTCGCCATGCAGCTGGGTGCCGCGAAGATGGCCACGGGTCACTTTGTGAGGACCAACGAAGCCGGCGATCTCCTGAAGGGAACGGACCCGGAGAAGGACCAGAGCTATTTCCTCTATATGGTCCACCGGGAGCAGCTGAAGAAGGCAATCTTTCCGGTGGGCGGCATGACCAAGGCGGAAGTCCGCGCCATTGCGGCGGAAAAGGGACTGCCGGTCAGCACCAAGAAGGATTCCACCGGTGTCTGCTTTATCGGAGAAAGAAACTTCAAGAAATTCCTGTCGGGTTATCTTCCCGCGCAGCCCGGGGATATGGTTGCCCCGGACGGAAAAGTCGTGGGCCGTCATGACGGACTGATGTACTATACGCTCGGGCAGCGCCGCGGTCTCGGAATCGGGGGCTGCGGAGACGGACGGAGCTGGTTCGTGATCGGTAAGGATCTGGAAAAGAACCGCCTGCTTGTCGCGCAGGGAGAAGACCATCCCATGCTGTATTCCGGCCTGTGTCTGGCGGATGAAGTGACCTGGGTGGGTGACGCGCCGATCACGGAAGGGGAGACTTTCCGCTGTACGGCACGGTACAGATACCGTCAGCCGGATCAGGATGTTGAAGTGACCCTGAAGAACGGAGAACTGCTGATCCGCTCGCTGATCCCGCAGCGTGCGGTGACCCCGGGACAGAGCGCGGTCCTGTATGACGGAGAACGCTGCCTCGGAGGAGGGATAGTGAAAAAGATCCTTGAGTAAGGATCTTTTTCAAGTGAATAGTGGATAGTGAATAGTGGATAGTGAATAGAAAAAATCCACGGATCAGATGATCCGTGGAGTTTTTTAGTAGATAGCGGATTTTTCGATGAAACCGCGGGCACGTTGGCCGTCGATATCGCATTCGATATAGTACCAGTCACCGATGTAGGTGTACTGGGCCAGGATCGTGTATTCCTCACCGGGGTAGAGGAGACCAAAGGCACTCCAGCCGTCCAGAGGATTGTCCGTCACACGGATCTCGTTGTTTGCCACCATGGGGATCCGCTGGAAGTGGAGTTCCATGCCGGTTTTGAATCCCTGTACATATCGCGGGGGAATATAGCCGACACGGGTTGAACCGTTGTTGGTCTGATAGCGGATCAACAGCCAGCCGCTGTCATCATATCCCGCGACATCGATCCGTTCACCGGTGGTCTGTACGGATGCCCGACCGTTCGCACACCGGAAGGAATCTTCACTGGGGCCGGTGAAAACAGGACAGGCTCCATAGCCGATCCCTTCTTTATGGATCTGGAACTTGAACGCCTGAAGAGATTCAAGCCGCTGCGTCAGGACATCCGTATAGCCGGAATAGTTAACATCGTCCTTGCTCTCATAGCCGACGGACACGCCGGCAGAGGCGACAGACAGGCACAGGATCAGGATCAGGCAAATCAGGACTGAAAAACATTTCTTCATCGTTTTAGCCTCCATAGTTTATTTTTTTGGGAAGACACCTGCCGATTGATCCAACCGGCAGGTGCCTTGTCGTACATACTATAAACGATGTAAAAGTTGTGAACCTTCCTGCGGGACGATAAACGATCTGTTAACGCGCGCAGGGCCTTTTCAGGATCTCCTGCATGACGACAGCCTTCAGAACTTCGTTTCCTTCCCAGCTGAACTTCAGACCGGTCGGGGCGTCTTCATCCGGCAAATTGCCGATCTCCAGCGACGTCATGGCCGCAGCCTGATCATCATGACAGGGATCGATCCCTTCATTGGTGGAAGTCCCCAGACTGCCGGTGTATGTTCCGAGACTACCTCCGTAGAGGCTGGATTTCATGCGGTCCGGACCACCCAGATCCGATTCATGGCAAGGGTCGGTCCCTTCGGGACTACTGCCGGAGAATCTGACCGGTTCAGGATATTTTTCCCCCTGCGGGGCAGTAAACAGTTGTTCCATGGTCATCTGACCGGGAATCGGTTTCGCCGGCTGTTTCTTTTTTTGCTCTTCAGCGGCTTTCTGCTGCTGTTTCGCTTTCTTAACTAAAGAAGAAACGATGCTGCCAACGATGATGATCCAGATCAGGGCACCGATGCTTTCCATATGTTTCACTTCCTTCGGTCAACCGGAATCAGTTACTTCTTCACTTCGGTGCTTCCGGCGGGTTGTACGGGTGCGGAAGCCTTCGCGATGGATTCGCGCATTTCGGTGTCAGCAATGGTATTCTTCATCTGATAGTAATCCAGGACTCCAAGCTTTCCGTCACGCAGCGCGGATGCCATGGCGCGCGGCACTTCCGCTTCCGCTTCGACAACCTTGGCGCGCATTTCCTGAACGGAGGCCTTCATTTCCTGTTCATGAGCCACAGCCATGGCACGGCGTTCTTCGGCCTTGGCCTGAGCGATACGGCGATCGGCTTCGGCCTGGTCCATCTGCAGCTGGGCACCGACGTTACGGCCGACGTCCACGTCGGCAATGTCGATGGAAAGGATCTCGTAGGCGGTACCGGCATCCAGACCTTTGCTCAGCACGGTGCGGCTGATCAGATCGGGATTCTCCAGAACTTCCTTATGGGTCTCGGCGGAACCGACGGTGGTAACGATACCTTCGCCGACACGGGCGATCACGGTTTCTTCCCCGGCGCCACCGACGAGACGCTCGATGTTGGTGCGCACGGTCACACGGGCCTTGGCGCGGAGTTCGATACCGTCCTTGGCAATCGCGGCGACCACGGGAGTTTCAATGACTTTGGGGGTGACGCTCATCTGAACGGCCTGGAAGACATCACGGCCGGCCAGGTCAATGGCGCAGGCTTTTTCGAAAGCCATTTCGATATTGGCGCGCTGGGCGGCGATCAGGGCGTTGATGACGCGATCGACATTACCACCGGCCAGATAGTGGGTTTCCAGCTGGGTGATGGTCAGATCCAGACCGGCTTTACGGGCCTTGATCAGAGGATAGACCAGACGCTTGGGCTGGATACGGCGGATCCGCATGCCCAGCAGGGTGTAGATCGGGATGTGTACACCGCTGGCCAGGGAAGAGATCCACAGACCGACGGGGAAGAAAGAGAAGAAGACGATGAGCAGGATAACGACGGCAACAATGATCAGGATAGTTCCTTCAGGTCCCATAATAAATACCTCCAATTATAATATAGTAGATTATACGGACCGGACAATGATCCGGGTACCTTCAATTCTGAGGATCCGTACTTTCTGATCCTTCTGAATGAAATCTCCTTCCGTCATGGCATCCAGACGATGCTCACCGAACACGACGGTACCGGAAGGACGGAGTGGTGTCACGGCAGTGCCTTCATCACCGGGATTCAGTTCCGGTAAAGACGCGGCGACTGCCTGCTCTGTTTCGTTCAGGATCAGCGTGGTTTTGCTGAGCTTCCCTTTAGTGGCGCTGCGGAACGTGATAAAGATCGTCAATGACGTGACCACCAGCACAATGGCGGTCAGGATCAGCGCGGCGGACGCACCATGACGGGTCGCGGTGAAGTAAATGGCAATCCCTTCCAGAATCAGACCGCAGATCCCGGGCACCCCGAAACCGGGGAGAAAGATTTCAATCACCAGCAGAGCGATACCTATCAATAAAGGAAGCAGGACCAGAAGATCGGTAATAAATAATGTTTCCATTTGATTCACCTCCTTGCACAAAACCAGTATAACATCTTCATATTTCGTTGTATACAACAAATAGTGAGGGATAGAGGCTCATAATTTGCACAAAAGCGCAAATTACGAGTGGATAGTGGAGCGGCGCCTGCGGGCAC
>JAZRXJ010000066.1:0-88936 GCA_045600165.1 Clostridia bacterium | reverse complement strand
CTCCGACGAGCCAAAAGAAGAACTTATTCTTTCAAAGTTGATGACACAAGGCATCGTTTGTGTGGAATCAGCGCTGTTTTATTACGGTTACAGCGATTTTACACCCCGTGAATGGACGATCACCGTTCCTCGATCCTATTCCAGAACCGTAAAAGCCATACAGGAAGAAGTGCCCGTGAAGGCGTATTATGTCCAGAACAATATGTACCACCTCGGCGAAACGAAGGGAACATTCAACGGCGTGATGCTCCCCGTATATGACCGTGAACGTACCATATGCGACTGCTTCAAATACCGCACGAAGCTGGATAATGAGATATTCAATAAAGCGATCAACGCCTATGTTTCGGACGAAAAGAAAAACCTTGCCAACCTTTCCAAATACGCAAAGGAAATGGGCGTATACAAAAAGATGATGAATGTAATGGAGGTATTGCTGAATGGCTGATATTGCCGCATCCGTGCTCGCACGGCTCAAAAACAAAGCTGCGGAAAGCGGCAGAAGCTATCAGCTCTGCCTGCAGCTCTTCTGTCAGGAAGAATTTCTGCGCCGACTGGAAAAATCCAAATATGCGGAAAACCTTGTTCTGAAAGGCGGTCTGTTCATCTATTCCCTCACGGACTTTGAGAGCCGTGTAACCGTTGACGTTGATTTCCTTCTCAGAAAGCTACCGAACACACCGGAACATCTCAAAGCAATACTGGAAGAAATCATAGCGACGGACACTGGTAACGATTTCATTACCTATGAGATCAAGGATGTGGCTCCCATAGCGGTGGCAAAGAAATACGCTGGGATCGGAGCTTCCCTCGTGGCAAGGATCAAGAACACCAAGACGCCTTTCAGTATCGACTTCGGCGTTGGTGATGTGATCGTACCGAAGCAGGAAAAGCGGAAGATACCGACACAGCTTGACGATTTTGCCGCCCCGACGGTCAACACCTATTCGCTGGAAACGACAGTTGCCGAAAAGCTCGATGCTATCCTTAGCCTGATGGAGTTTTCCAGCCGGATGAAGGACTATTACGACCTTTATTATCTTGCCAATAAGTTTGATTTCGACGGCGCAACGCTGACGGAAGCTCTGAAAAAGACCTTTGAAAACCGTGGACACCACTTCACCGTGGAGCAGTTTGAACAGGTCATGACCTTCGGCAGCGATGACGCTATGCAGAAAAAATGGAAAGCGTTCTGCCGGAAGATCGACACAAAGACCGATGATTTCAACACGGTATTAAGGACGATAAAAGCGTTTTTAACGGAACCTTTTACAGCATCCAACTGCAAGGCTAAATATTCAGGATATTGGTCGGCTCAAAGCAATAGCTGGAAATCATAGTATTTGTTTGGATCATAAGTTAAAACATATTGTGCAATCAATTATTTGATATTTCAAAGAGGTGCTTCGTCCATCAGAGTATCAATGCGTTCCTCTCCGAATATCTTCTTGAGGAAAGCAAAATTCTTGTTTTCAGCCCGTAACTGTCGGTTTTCGTCTTGCAATTCTGCATTCTTTGCTGCTAGATACTCGTTATCACTCTCCAAAGAGGACTATGATAAATGGCGTTACAGATTCCCCGAATTCGATACCACGCAAATCTGGGGCAAAGTACCGTCCAAACAGTTGTCCGACGCTCTTGTGGATGCGTTCAAGGACAAGCTGAAAGACTGATGCGAACTATGATGTTGGTAAGGTGATTATGCTGATATTGAATTTACAGAAAGAATTGGTCGGCAGTATCCTTGATATTGGCGGTGGGGGCGAAGCCATTATTGGACGGTTATATGGCAACTGTGTCACCGCCATTGACAACAACCAATATGAGCTCGACGAAGCGCCTAATGTATGTGAAAAAATACTTATGGATGCAACCAATTTGAGGTATCAAGATGCTTCTTTTGATAACGTAACTTTCTTTTTCTCTTTGATGTTTATGCAAGAAGAAGAGCAAAAGAAGGCTATTGCCGAAGCAGCAAGAGTGTTGAAAAAAGAAGGGCAGATCCATATTTGGGATTGTGATATTCTGTCAGCTTATCCAGACCCATTTTCTGTAGATATTGAAATAAACCTCCCCAATAAGCGAACAATAAAAACAACTTATGGTATTGGTAAGCTGGGAATGCAGAATAAAGACTCCATACAGAAGATGTGTACAGATGCAGGGTTAAGCCTGAGTTTTCAATATTACGAAGGATACTTCTATTTGAAGTTAGAAAAGCATTCATCCTAACAGTGTATCGACAAACCTATAACCTCCATAAGCAAATAAACGCAAAAAAGGCATTACCGACTGCAAAAGTCAGTAATGCCTTTTCGTTGTATTCAGATAATCTTTACTCGCAAACCGTCGGGAACTCAGAATAAATGAGTTTTGACGGCTGCTATCATTTTGCTATCAAATCGAGCTTTGAAGGCTCAAAAACCCAGTAAAATCAAGGGTTTTCAGACTTCACGATTTATTCCCACTCAATTGCTACCAAACTGATTTTGCTTAATTTCTGTGATCTCTGGTATCCTGAGTGACTCTGATTATTCAGATTATTCCTATTCTTCTGGCTATCCCCGGTTTTGTTATCATTTCGTTATCACGTGATAATAAACCGCTGCTGTGGATAAGGTTAATCACAGGAGTATTTTACCGGATTTCGATACGGGAATCAAGAAGGAAACGAATCGGCTTATAATCGGCTCATAATCGGCTCATGAAACCTGAGCCGTTTTTTTGTATCGGACAGCGGGTCCCGAGCCTTCAGAAAAAATCAGACCAATGGTACACATTTTTGCCAGAAGCCTTGTAATTGTAGGCTTGGATTTGCCTGTGGCTTCTCGTGCTTCTGCATTGTTTATGGAGCCGTTTGCAACGACGCATTCCATGATCTGCAGGACAGATGATGCTTCTTCGGCTCTGAATCGGCTCAGAATCGACTCATCAATACCGAGCCGATCTTTTCTCATAAGCAGGAGATATTTTTCGTTTGGCTTACAGAACACCATAATCCCTTCATCCGAAATGTCATATTCTGGCATAGGAGTGGAATAAAGCGAGTCACAAGCTGTTCTGATTTTGTCGAACCCACGCCCCCATGCTTCAATCATGCCACTGATGAAAAAAATATGGGCAAGCTTTGGGTTAAATGGTTTTGAAGAATGCTTGGAGAATAGACTTTCTGTGGTTCGCAGATTGCTTGGCATTTCACCATTGTTCCAGATGTACATATGATCTTCATAGACGCTGATCTGGATTGGAGTGCATGAACTGTAATCCTTATGAACAACCGCATTCAGGAGAATTTCCCTGAAAGCTTCACGGGGGAACATAAACACTTCAATTCGCTGAATATCTTCATATGTGATCCGGGCTTTCATGTACTTGGTGTAGACAAGATCAATCGTTTTATCTATCTGCTCAATCAGTGGGCCATGAATTTCATCCTGATATTGAAGATCGGAATCAGAATTCCCAAAGAAGCCGATCTTGATGTACGCGCCGGTGACCCAACGTTCCGGATCACGGTGGAAAGCCAGCACTGCGGTGCGAGTCAAATACCCATCCTCATCGATCAGACGCAGGTTTTCCATCAAAATGTCATTGCTGACGCTTGCATCTTCTTCAGAAAGCCTTCCGCGGGAAATTGCTTTTTGCTTTAACAGGGCAATGGCATCAGATTTCAGATCACTGGCGGAGAGTTTGGGGAGAGGAACACCATCCCATGTCCGTCCCTGTGATTTCAGGAGTGCACGATCCAATTCTTTCCCGGTGATCTCACGGAGAACACTTCCAGAGCGATAGTAGTATTTTCCATGACAACTGATCAGAGATGGATACTTCTCGACAAATATTTCGATGTAGTCTTTTTGACCTTCCGTGCGAAGGCTTACATCAGCAACAATTCCAAGAGCACTGACAATCTTGTTTGGCAGATCTTCCAGAAGCTTTTTGCTGTTTTTGACGCCAACCACGTTACCATCATCATCTTTCCCGATGAACAAAGTTCCTCCGTGGGCATTGGCATAACCGCAAAGCCATTTCAGATACTCATCCCGCCAGGATTCTTTCCATTCAACCTCCTGATGCTCAGGCATGGGTTTGCTCCTTTCTGAGGCATGGGGCCTCATTCAGTACTGATTTTAGCAGAGTCTCAGCGACTGTTCCAGTCACAATTCGAATAATGCTTTCCTGAGAGGAACCAAAGGAAAGCAGGTTAATACTGCCATACCAGACGATTTTCTGATCGATGATTGCAAATTTCTGATGAATTTCGTTTTTACAGATCACTTCAACATTGCTTTTAGCCAAGAGTTGAATTGCCTCATATACATCTGTGGACGATTTCCCCTGGAATGTATCTGATGGTCTTGTGATTACTGTTGTTTTCAAAGGATGACAGTTCTCATGAATCGTATTGAGCAACCAGTGAACCCGGCCAGATTTAATAAATGGGCTTACGATAACAACAGAATGACGGGCTTTCCGAACATCTTGCAAAAATGGTTCGATAAAAGTTTTCTGGTCATAGATAACATCTCTGCTCAAGTAAGTGTCACTGCGCTCTCCGCAGACCTGATAACCAAGAGAAGCATAAGATCGCAACCGCTTATTGTACATGCGTTCCAGCATTACAGCCTGATCATCGATATAGTCATATACCCGAACTTCAGTTTTTCCATCATACAGACGGTGAAGTCTTCCGGCATATTGTGCCAGAATTCCTTCCCAGGAAATAGGCATGGTCAGAAATAGAGTATCCAGGCGTGATTCGTCAAATCCTTCACCGATATATTTTCCTGTTGCACACACTACTACCGGTTGATCATGCGGTGTGGACCGGAGCTTTTGTAATTGTGTATTTGATTCGGATGAGGACTGTCCTCCGATCAGGATAAAGGCAGTGGTTCCTCGTTGCTGAATCAATTCCGCCAGCTTTTGAACGTGTTTAACTCGCTCACTCAGAATGATGCAGTTTCTGCCTTCAGAAAGACACGTAAACATATCGTCAACTATCATGTGATTACGAATATCATCCTCCGCAATCTGACTGTAATAGGATGATATATTTAATGATTCCTGTTCCTCGGAACGTGAAAAAGTCATACCGGTGAATCTGGGAATCATAATATGTGAAAACGGTCGTTGCGCGGCTTGCTCTTTTGCGTCGACCCTATAACGAATGGGTCCAAGATACATGGAAATAATCGGATGGTGACCGTCTTTCCGCTTGGGTGTCGCAGTGAGACCATATGTATACTTTGCGCGGATTCTTTTCAAAACATTTTCAAAGCTGACTGCAGGGACGTGATGGCACTCATCAACAATCACAAGGCCGTATTCTCCGACCCATTCCGGTACACCGTCCTTTTTTTCTATAGATTGCATCATCGCAATATCAATGATTCCGCTTCGTGAATCTTTTCCGGCACCATAAGTCCCAATCAGTGACAATTGTTTTTTTCTTCCGCGTTTTTTAGGTACATCAGGAAGTGACTCATTAATGTCAAGGAATTCCTTCAGCCGTTCTTTCCATTGATCCAGAAGAGCTTTCCGATTGACCAGTATTAATGTGTTGACTTTCTTTGCTCCGATCAATGCCGCTCCAATTACGGTTTTACCGAATGCTGTAGTCGCCGACAGAACGCCTTTATTGTATTGTTTAAGCATTTCAAAAGCAATATGCTGTTCTGTATACAAAGAACCTCGGAAGGATACGTCAATGGTTTTTCCTATGCATTGTTCATCCTGCCATTCGACACTGAGGCAATGATCCTCAGCAAAACGCATGATCTCCTCAGCACACCCGCGGGGCAGGCACAGATAGTTTCCATTATATTCTGCGCAGCATATCACCCGTGGTATATCCCAGATCGGCATACGCATGGCCTGTTTCTGATAAAACTCCGGATTTCTGAAAGCGGCCAGCCTTTTTAGTCTGTCTTGTATAATATTGGACACACCGTCTGTCGAGATATAGATCTGGTCTGCGATGACACATGAAAGTGATTTAGTAGGATCATTTTCAGGGACAGAATCTTCTCTGCTTCTCTTCCATGGCTTTTCTTCATCGGATTCTGAAACAAGTTCGCCTAATGGGTATAGCCCAATTTGTGATATGGCTGTTTCGACGTCAAAGAGCGTCATTCGTTTAAGCGAAGAAAGAAACAGCCATTGGTCAGAATAGGCTGTGCCTTGTTCATCGATAAACAGACTTCCACCGCATGAACGCGCAGCCTTTGGTTGGAGAGGCAGTGCGATCAGATTTCCGAACCCTCCTTTAGGCATGGTATCCTGATTTGGGAACATGCGATCATAGGAGGCAAAGGATAGTCTTGCATTTGATCTCATAGCTGCGGTAACAATTGACGATCCCATTCTTCTTGCAGTTGATGCCGGAACCTTTTCACTGAAAAAGAACCAAACATGGGAGCCGTTTCCACTGCGAGATTTTTCAACCGCGCATGGGATACGATGAATAGCACAGATATCGCGTATCGTCTGAACATCCTTTTCCCATGTGCTTTCATCCAAATCAATTGCCAGAAACCAGCACGTGTCATCTGGCTGAATCGCATAAATACCGAAAACACAATCATTATCTGCCGATAAATGCATTAAAACAGCATCCTGAGTGTATGGCAAATAGGATGCATTTGAACACTTTGAACACGGTTTATGACATACTCCGGGAACCCATTCGTTTTTGCATGCAGGGCTATATCCAGAAGTTCCTTTCTTGGCGCTTTCCCAGCGTTTTGCATATACATCTTCACGCCCATGGAAAAGCGTCATGAATAAAGCGGCTTTCTCTTCAGGGATGCTGAATTTTGTAATGGTTTGATTGTAAGTATGACTACCGCTTGCAGTATCTTCATCCGGACTGAGAACATCAATAGGCCCCTGAAGGTTTAAGGTTGCGATAATTTCATTTTCATCAAAGTCCCCAGTCTCCTGAAAACCAAAACTTTGATATAGTTTTTTTGCTATCGTGTTTTCCGGCTCATATGACAACCAGCATGTTTCGGCAAATCCGCAAGGTTCGGTTTTGATAAAATCCAGGATTCGATTCATTGCTTCTTTACCAAAGCCTTTTCCCTGAAACCTTTCATCTATCATCAACCGCCAGATGTTATAACTATCTTTTGCAACTGCCGGGGCATCTGTCCACGAATCATCCACGCCATAACCAATCATACAGAACCCGACGGGTGTTTCATCATCATATATGCCGAAGGGAAAGGCATGACCGTTTTCGTTCTGCGCAATATATGCCTCTATAATGCTGATGTCATTTGATGCAACAAATGAACGCTGGTTTTCACTGACACGAAGCTTTAAGATATCCCAGACATTTTTCCCACTGATTTTTTCCAGCCTGATCATGTTCCCTTCATCACCACCTCAGCCTTGTAATCCAAGCACGAAGAATTCACTATTATTCTATCATGTGCAAATTTAGATTGAAAGCGAACAAAAAGTTTATTACTGTCAACATGATCGGATTAGAATCGACTCATGAGATTTGAGCTGATTTTCCACGGGAAAAGGCATGTGGGGTATATGCGCTGGACATGACAACTACATTTTGCGAAGGTAGCGAACAGGAACAGTTTTTGTCAGCCATACGCCGTTAACAGACAGGAAGAAATCGTATCCATCTGCATTCATCTTCTTTGCATCGACAATAAATACGACTGGCATGCCATGCCTTTTTCCTACGTTTTCCGCAGTCTGAACATCTACAGAAAGATGCACATAGAGCCTTGACTTTGGAATCAGGCCATTTTTCATAATGGAAGAAACATACTTTTCTCCCGTTCCGTGATAAAGCACATCCGGAGGATCTTCCTTCGGAAGCCCAACATCCACAGGAACAGAGTGACCCTGATTTGCTCTGATGAGGGTGTGGTTTTCATTGAAAGAGTAGCGCTGCTTGTTGTCGGTTGCAACGATGTTTTCCAATTGCTCTATGGACAACGGGTGCGTTTTGCTGATTCCCGCAAGCATCTCATTCACATTCGCCCAACCGTGTTCATCCAGGGCAATACCAATTATATCTGGTTTGTGGCGTAAAATAAGTGCTATGAATTTGCTTGTTTCCTGATCGTTCAAGTCCTATACTCCTTTATATTTCAAACCATATAAGCATAACAAACAAAATACGGGATTATTCCTCCGGGTAAATCTCAGAAGTGGGAGGTACTGGCTTTTTTTCTGCAATAGCTTTACATACAGCTTCCCGTATTGCTTTTGTCTTTTTCGATGGATGTTTCTTTCTTTCCTGCATCAGAACACTGTAGACTGCATTTTTTCCTTCATTATTGATTGTACGATAAAGATCCAGAATATGGTTTTCGTCAACAGATAGATCTTCCCGGCCGCGAAGAATATCAGAAAAGACAACAATAGGTGGCTTTGGATAGCTCATACCGGATTCATTTTCAATTTCAATCAAGCTTCCGCGCTCCTCAACCAGCGCTGATTCTTTTGTTTTTGATTTCCGGAGAATTTCACGTACACTTGCATGATAATCATCATAAATCCTAGTGTATTTTGATAGTAAAAAGCGTACGAATTCTTCGGTGTCACGTTGAACGACACGAATCATATACAAAACATCATCAGGGGGATAGATCTTTACTCCTGTGCTTGAAACAAACTGAAACAAGTGCTCTGTTATTTCAGGGACCTCAGGGGATAAAGATTGCATTATTCCATCAATCCATGATGATCGAATTATATGATCAGCAAGTTCTGGATTTTCTTTTAGAAAAGCGACAAAGCAAGACTTGAGACCGATTTTTTCGGCCACCTTTGAACAATTATCATTTAAATCGTTATGAGTCTTTTCGTCAATCATTGTCCAACCATCGGAATAATTATTCTTTGTGAAGTATGTTGGAGGAACGCTTAAAAAATTACAAAGCTTTGACATGACCAATTCATCATCAAGTGGGCAACTTATGCCTCTTACCCAACGGGAAACCGTTTCGCGTTGAACACATACTGCCTTTGCCAAGGCTTGTTGAGTAAGCTTTTTTCCATTGGGTGTTTTTCTGTTTTTCATAATCTCCTGTAATTGCCTGGCAAAGGCTTGCTTCCGATTCTTTTCAAATTGTGACATTGTGACATCCTCCATAATCGACCATAATGTGAAATTGAGTCTTGTTTTTGAAGATTGAGACAGTGCATTTAGGAAAAATGTATTCCTGACTACAACTGTTTATTTTCGTGACAAATGATACTATAATTTTATGCAGAAGTCAAACTTTGGAGGTGATCAATTGTGACTCCGCAGATTTACAGATGCCAGAAAGAATGCCTGCTTCGAAAAAAATGCTTCATTCTGAAAGCAGAAGCAAAAATTAAAGAACCAATCATTGTTCTGGTCAAATGTAAAGCGCAACATGGGAAAGATATCCGAATAACAATAGGCAGTAAAAATCGTCCGCCATAGAGTATATTGAATACTTGCAACTGAGCCGCAATGACGTGCTGTATTGCAGATCAATCAGGAACGACCTGAGGTCTGTGCTGCATACGCTTTGCGGTTTTTTCATTATTAATTTCCCGTGCAAAACGGAAGGAGGTATGATATTATGTCGAAGCGTATGGCTATTATTGATGATGGCTGCAACCCGGAACTGGTTGCTGGAGCAAGATTTGAAGGCATCATGGAGATGCCGGTCATTGAACCACCGAAACATATTTTTATCCCGCGGGTGATCGTGCCGTTTTCTGAACGTGATCGGTGTCCTGATCCCCGGAACAGCGCTGTAGCATTTTTTGAAAATGATATTGAGTTTGCGGAAATCCTCCGTGAACCGGCTGCTTATGTTGATGATTTTAGACGGTTCGGAGCAATCATTTCCCCCGACTGTTCTCTTTATCGAAACGCACCGCTTCCGGTACAGGTAACCAATGTATACCGAAACCGGGCGGTTGGAAGCTATTACCAACGTCGCGGAGCATACGTTATCACCCTGGTGCGATGGGGCAATCCTCTGAGTTATACATCAGCGTATTTCCCCGAAAAGCTGGCGTTTCTTGGTGCACCGAAACATTCTATCCTGGCAATCAGCCCATACGGATGTATTCAAACCCGGGAGGATAAGATCTATTTCACCGAAGGCCTGGGGGAAATGATCAGCGAGCTGGAACCGGAAGTTGTTCTTGTATATGGCTCGATGCCGGAAAAGGTGTTTGCGCCATTTAAGAGCAGGACGAAATTCGTATTTTCCCCTGATTGGACATCTCTTGTTCATGGAGGTGATCACTGATGGGAAGCGGAAGCGGTGGACCTTATAGCGGAACACATGGCGGATCCCAACCGTATGCAGAGCGGTATCATGTAATCGGAAAAGAACTGAACAAGGACAAGAGTGACCCTGATATTTACAGTTCAACGACGGGCTACTTTAAAAATCCTACCGCCCAGAATCTGACCGATGCAATGACTCCGACAAGAGTTGTGTTTGAAGGGAAAAGCGCTGAAGGCAAGATGACCTATGTTATGGACAAGAATGGGGACATTATATTTGGGAAGAGAGCAAATCCAAATGATGCCCGGAAGCGAGCGCCACATCCTACTTTGATCGGCGGAAAGGATCCGCAGGTGCAATGCGCCGGGATGATTACGTTCCACAAGGGAAGAATTCTGTCGACCGATAATCAGAGTGGGCATTATCGCCCCAACAGTAAGTCCATGGAGAAAGTCGATTTGGCTTTGAAGAAGTTGTTCGAGAAGTATCCCGGAGCTTTTGACAAACAATCGAAATGGAGGAAAGAGTAATGGATCTGTTCAAGAAGATTAAGTATCTGTTCGATCGCGACTGCGATGAAGAGATGACCGAAGAGGAAGAGGATGCTCTTCAAAAAGAAGCAGATGATTTAGTTGCGGTATACGGCTGGGATGAAGTCTTTTCTCAGGTCGATCAATATCTCCGCCAGTTCTGCACCAGCCCTGAATCTGTCATTAATTTTGCGGTATTATTCTGGGATTACAGATGGTGTGAAAATCCCCTTCCGGATCCCTATCGTTTCCTGGCATACTTTTATTACAGAATTAATTGGCAGACCGCACAATATGATGTACGGGATATTCTTGACAGCCTGTGCATTACAATCCTGCCGAAGGCGGGATTCCGGGACGCGGATTTGTCTGTGAATCCCCGTTACATGCCTGAAAATGATTCACTTCTTCAAAAAGAAGTGAAACAACTTCAGGAAGAGAATATCTGATCTATTCGCAATACAATGATCCAGGTCAATCGCACAGAAACCATCGAAGATACCGATTCCAATCCCATCGTAACCTTTGGTTGAAATCACTTGTTCAAACCCAGCAAAGCTTTCAGGATCATTACTTTTGGCTTTCTCCCCAGTTATGGGATTATACGGAACTTTGCTTTTCCTCTCACCGACATTCTCAAAACGCCACACACAGAATTTCCCATTTTTCCGAATTTCTTCCGGCAGAGAACCAATATCTCCGTCCATAGCCATCGAAAATTTTTCAGATACTGCTTCATTCGTACAGAATTGTGTTATACTGTTTTTGTCAAGTATACAGTCAGACAATATTGATGATTATGAAAAACGTAGCGTAATGTCTGTCATTCGAGAGATTGAAGCGCTTGACGAAAACTATTATTCATCGTATCCAAGCTTTCAGGAACTAGCAAAGATTTATGGAGATCCTTATAGTGAGAAACTGTACCGCATCAGAGACCTTTACTATTATTCCGCACACAGTATGCGCAAGAACATGATATCCAAGTCTACGATGTAACAGATGAGCGGCAATCTGGTAGTAGAAGATATTAGCAAATGCCATTTTATCAGGGGGATTGAAACAATACCATGGCAGATGAAAAATCATGTGGAGCTATTGTATTCACATATGAAAATGAGATCAGGAAATATGTAATCATCCGGGAAACAGGTTTATATCAGGGTTATTGTGGTTTTCCAAAGGGACATATGGAGGCAGGAGAAACAGAACAGGATACCGCGATAAGAGAAGTTAAAGAAGAAACCGGACTGGACGTTGAACTGCTTGACGGATTCAGGAAGGTGGACGAACACTTCCTGGTACGGGAAGGTCGGCCGAACGATAAGAAAACAAATGTGTACTTTTTGGCGGAATACCATGATCAGGAACTCAAAACACAGGAGGCTGAAGTTTCAGAGATCGTTCTTATGGACTACCAGGAAGCACTTAAAAGCCTTCAATATGATGAATCTAAACGAGAACTTACAGAAGCCGAGAATTTTATAAATACCAGCTTGAAGATAAGATGATAACCCTGAAACCGGAATTCATAGAATCAATATGGCTTTCAATTTATCTGTCAATTAAGGAGAGCAGCTGGAGTTGCTTTCCAATCAAACCAGGTTATAAAGAGTAAAAAAACAAAAGTGTACTCAAAATGTACTCACACTCAAAAAAAGAAAACCCGGAAGCCTTGATTATCAATGGCTCCCGGGTTATTTTCCATTATTCCCACTCGATCGTGGCAACGGGCTTCGGGCTAAGGTCGTAGAGCACGCGGTTGACACCCTTCACTTCGTTCAGGATGCGGTTCGTGATCTTGCCCAACAGCGCGTAAGGGATTTCTTCAATGGAGGCGGCAGTGGCGTCGATGCTGTTCACAGCACGGAGCACAACGGGCCAGTCCCAGGTGCGCTTGTTGTCCTTGATACCGGTGGATTTGACATCCGGTACCACGGTGAAGTACTGCCATACCTTGCCTTCCAGACCGGCGTTGGCAAATTCTTCACGCAGGATGGCGTCAGATTCGCGGACAGCTTCGAGACGGTCGCGGGTGATGGCGCCGACGCAGCGGACGCCCAGGCCGGGGCCGGGGAAGGGCTGACGGTAGACCATGCCGTCCGGCAGTCCCAGAGTCTTGCCGACAAGACGGACTTCATCCTTATACAGGAACTTGACGGGTTCCACCAGCTCGAAATTCAGTTCGGGGGGCAGGCCGCCGACATTGTGGTGGCTCTTGACACCATCGGATTCAAGGATGTCGGGATAAATGGTTCCCTGGGCCAGGAATTCGATTCCATCCTGCTTGGAAGCTTCTTCGGCAAATACATCAATGAATTCTTTGCCGATGATCTTGCGCTTCTGTTCGGGATCGGAGACATTGGCCAGTTTATCAAGGAAGCGGTCAACCGCGTCCACATAGATCAGATTGGCATTCATCTGATTACGGAATACCTCAACGACCTGCTCGGGTTCACCCTTCCGCAGAAGGCCATGGTTCACATGAACAGCCACCAGATTCTGGCCGATCGCCTTGATCAGCAGGGCGGCACATACGGAGCTGTCCACACCGCCGGACAGAGCCAGCAGCACTTTCTTATTTCCTACCTGGGCACGGATCTCGGCGAGCTGTTCGTCGATAAACTTCTGTGCCAGTTCCACTGTTGTGATGCGTTCCAGACTTGCGGGACGGACGTTATTCTGATCCATGGCAGTTTCCTCCATCACATAATAAATTATACCCGTATAGAATAGTCAAAAAGATCCTCCGTGTCAATTGATTCATCCCCATCGCGGCACAAAAAGTACATCTTTTTTTCTGCCGGAAAAAAGATGCAGCGATCCGGAAAAATAAAAACATAAATCACACAAAAAACAGGGCTGTTTCACGGGTTTTTCTCTTGCCCCTTCAGCCGGTGTCATGTAGAATTGATTCAGTCATTTTAACTTACCCGGATGGAGGTCCTGACTGTGAAGATCGGATTGCTGGGAGCCGGAACGATCGGCTTTGGTGTAGTTGAACTTGCGGATCAGACAAATGATCTGAAGATAATAAAGATTCTGGATCGGCGTGATATCCCGGAACTCAGGGACCGTCTGACCACCGAACCGGATGATATTCTCGAGAACCCGGAGATCGATACCGTCATCGAATTGCTGGGCGGTGTGGAGCCTGCTTTCACATGGGTCAGTAAGGCCCTGCTTTCCGGGAAGAATGTTGTTACAGCCAATAAATTCATGGTTTCCGAAAAGCTTCCCGAGTTACTGGAAGCCGCTGAAAAAGGCGGAGCACAGCTGCGTTTCAGCGCCGCTGTGGGCGGCGGGATCCCGATCCTGGTCAACCTGCTCCGGGCCAGACGGGCCGATGAAGTCCTGGAAGTCGGCGGCATCCTGAACGGAACAACAAATTATATCCTGACAAAAATGGCTGAAGACGGTCTGGATTTTGATGTCGCGCTGAAGCAGGCGCAGGAGCTCGGCTATGCGGAAGCGAATCCCACCGCGGATATTTCCGGCGGAGACGCGCTCTGCAAGATCGCACTGGCTTCCTCTCTGGCATGGAACGGCATCGTGGACAAACACGCTGTTCCCTGTGAAGGGATCACCCATATCACCGCGGAAGACACAAAGGCCGCCGAGGCGCTCGGCTATACCTGCAAGCTGCTGGCCCGTGCGGTCAAAAGCGGCGATTCCGTCTGCACCACGGTCGAACCTACTCTGGTGAAGACCGGCTCTGTAACCGCCGGGATCCGTCTGGTAGAAAACATGGCCTACTGGAAGGGACAGAATGCCGGTATCCAGCGGTTTACCGGTGCCGGTGCGGGACGGTATGCCACCGCGTACGCCGTTCTGAATGATCTGATGGATATGAACGGATCCGGTCTGGCTTTCTCGGTAAGCAATCGTATACTGACGGTGGATGCTTCCGCCGCCGCGAGATCCTATCTGGTTCGCGGGCTGGATCTGCCCGGAAAGCATTCCGGTGCATGGACGCTGACCGATAAAGTCGCTCCCGCCACGGTCCACGCGCTCGCGGCACAGGCCGCCGCCAATGGTGAAGCTCCCTTCTTCGCCGCCATTATGGACGACTGATCTCCCCCTGAAGAAGGATTATTTCCCTTCATGATCGAAATAATATAGTTACAGATGAAACATGAAGGGAGGGAATACCCATGAACAGTAAAGGCGTCATGAACTGGAAAGGCTTGTTTGTCCTGCTCGGAGCTGTTCTGGCGGTATTTCTGATCTTTCATTTTATTATGCAGGGTGCGCTGAATAACAGTAAACAGAAGCAGAGCAATCTGGAAATCACCCTGACCCAGGAAGAAGCCCGGAACAGCGGTCTTCATGACGAGTTGGAACAGGTTGGCACCACTGAATATATTATTAAAAATGCCAGGGAAAACTATGCATTTGTCAGCAGAAACGAGCTTCGTTTTGAATACGAGAATCCGGAAGCTCTTTATGCTTATACCGCGGAAGAATTGCAGATCCTTATGAGTGAAATGGCAGAATAAAGTCCCTTTTACGGGGCTTTTTTCCATATCCGGTGCGGGTTCGTTCAAGTGAATATATCAGGCAGGGAGGCACCCTGCTTGTTTGAGCAATCAAAAAACGGAGGATGACTGACCATGCGAACAGCAGTGATTGGAATCGGATCCAATTCCGTCAGGATGCTTCTGGCGGAAGTCACAGACGGAAAAATCGAGCGTGTCCTGCGGGACCGTGAAGGGACCCGTCTTTTTGCCGGGCTGGATGAACACAACTGTCTCAGCGAAGAAAGCATGCGCCGGACAGCGGGTGCTGCGGCCCAGATGGTTGGAAAAGCAAGAGCCGGCGGCGCCACCGAAGTCCGGATCTTTGCGACCAGCGCATCCCGGGATGCGGCCAACGGAGATGATTTCATCGAACTGGTCCGCACATTGACAGGAGAAGAACTGGAGATCATCTCCGGGCAGGAAGAAGCTGCCCTGTCATTCCTGGGGGCTACAGACGGGCACAACGGACTGTGCGGTGTCATCGACATCGGAGGCGGTTCCACGGAAGTGGTCACCGGTTCCGGCGCCGATATCATCAGGGCCTTCAGCTGCCAGATGGGAGCCGTCCGTCTGTTCAACATGATCCCCATTCACGGTCATACCGATCTTCCCGTCGTAATTGAAAAGTCAAAAGAGATTCTGCTTGAAACGATCGGAGACCGTCCTCTGACCGATATTCCGGATAAATGGATCGGAACCGGCGGCACTTTCACCACACTGGCCGCCATGGTCAAGGGAATCAAGTGGACAGACCGTACCTATATGCATGGAACTGTCCTCACGCTGCAGAAGATCCGGGATCTGGCAGAAAGCATGGCGGATATGACCATGGAGGAGAGGCTCCGCCTGCCGGGTCTGCAGCCTAACCGGGCGGACATCGTGGTCCACGGGATCTGCATTCTGATTGCCATCATGGAACAGTTCGGCATGGACAGCATTCAGGTGAGTGAGCTGGGGAATCTGGACGGATACATCCGCCGCGAATACACCTGATCACGGATACAGCAAGAGACCGGGGCGTTGCCCCGGTCTTTTGCATATCTGTCATTCCAGGATCACCGATGTCTGAGAGCCTACCGTAAGCATTGAGCCTTCCAGCATGGCATCTTCCGCGCCGATCGTATCCGTGATCTTCAGGTCTTCCCATCCGTCCAGGATACTCAGATCCAGCACTTCCCTGCTGCCGCTCGTATTATGGATCACTACGGTCCGGATCCCGTTCAGCGTCACGATAAATCCGCCCGCCTTGGTATCCTGAAAACTGAGCGCGTGATACTCCCCGGCCGCGATGGCGGGATGCGCCTTTCGGATCATGATCAGCCGCTTGTAATAATTCAGGATGCTGTCACCGTTTCCAAGCAGATCCGTAACGGCATACGGCGTCTGCTGCTTGGCTTCATAGGTCGTTCCGACCGGATCGCCGACCGTATCCCCGTCTCCCCAGAGCATTGCCAGCCGCCGGTTGGCATCGGTATTGGCCCCGCCTCTGGAACCGCGCAGTCCAATTTCTTCCCCGTAATAGATAAACGGAGATCCCGGAGACAGAAGATAGAGATTGGCCGCCATTTTCATATATCCGCTGGCTACGGTCAGATACCCTGCGCTTCGGTCCATGTCGTGATTGGAGATGAACAGGATGTTCATGGCATCCGGGCGGATGGCATGCAGACGGTCGAGCGTTTTCTCAATATGGGCCGTCAGTTTGTTCACATCGCCGCGTTTCGCTGTCTCGGCAATCATTCCGTTCACCTGTGACATGGAAAAATTGAAACAGTTCATTGCCGGCACATACCGGTCCGTGATCCCGTCCCCGTCCCATACTTCGGCGACGACATAAACATCGCTCCGGATTTTCTTCAGTTCGTCAATGTACCAGTTCCAGAATTCAGCACTCTTTTCATGGTCTCCGTAATAAACATATTTGGCAGCGTCAAACCGGAAGCCGTCCACGCCCATTCCGAGCCAGTATTTCGCTACATCCAGCACCGCCTGACGCACTTCTTCACGGTCAAAATTCAGTTCCGGCATATCATCGGAAAAATTTGCTTCCACCAGAACATCCGTGTTCCTGAGCGGGATAAAATGCCGGCCCGCCGGGTTGGGAGCATCTTTCTGAATATAACTGTAAAATTCATAGTAGTTGTTCCGCGGGTTATGCATCAGATGCGCGTTACTGAAATTCTTGAACCAACGGCAGTTGACAGAGGTATGATTGATCGGCAGATCCAGGATCACCAGCACGCCGCGTTCATGGCAAAGGTCGATCAGTTCCTTCAGATCCTCATTGGTGCCGAATGCCGGATCAACCGTATAGTAGTCCGTCACATCATATTTATGATAACTGGAAGATGTGAAGACCGGTGTCAGCCAGATCCCCTCCACACCGAGGCTCAGACCGGAATTGGGATCGCCGTCATTGAGGTAGTCCATGCGGTTGATGATCCCGCGGATATCCCCGGTCTCATCCCCATCGGAATCCGAAAAAGAGCCTGTAAAGATCTCATAGAACACTCTGTTCTGACCGTTGGCTTCAGGGGCTGTGCAGGCGCTCACATCATCAATGACCGCTTCCCCGTTTTCACTGAGTTCATAACGTTTCCCGAAAAGCAGGTCCTCCGCTCCGGCGGAAGAGAACAGCAGCGCTGTAACCAGGATCCATACAAGCGTCAGGCAAATGTTTTTCTTCATTCAGATTCCCTCTTTACTGTTTCTGAAACCATGATAGCAGACAAAAATCTCTTGTCAAGACAGGCAAATCATGATATATCATGTACACACGGAGGTTGCCGTCTTTCCCGAAAAACGGCTGTAACTGCACATGACTGAGATCTACACCGTTCCCCGTCTGGAGAAGCTGAAAAGAAAACTCCGGATCTGCAGGATACTGATCCCGCTCTTTCTGCTGGGCGGGCTGCTCGCCTGTATTCTGCTGTGCACCGGAGTAACGACCGCCAACGCGGACCGCAGGCAGCTGATCACCGTTCTGACCGCGGTCCTGTCCGGCTGGACCGCTATCTGTATCTATGAGCTGGCCTTTCGTTCCGTGAAGGCAAAAGCGGAGCATTTCAAAGGGATCCTTGACGATCAGTCCGCCGAGCTGACCGGTACGCTGGTTTCAACAGGTGAGAAGATCTATATTCCCCACAGCATCTGCATCCGGAAAGTCATTTTCACGTCCGGCGAAGAGGAGATCATCCTGAACATCCTCGCGGATCAGGCGGGGCTTCTTCCTCCTCCCGGAACCACAGTGACCATCCGTACCGTCCGCAGTTATATCGCGGGGATCGGAGGCAGTCATGCGTAAAAGCAGAAAAATGGCCGCCCTGATCCCAGCGCTGATGATCTGGCTGATTCTCGCCGTATTATTCTGGAGCTGGATCTTTACTTTTCTGACCGATACGGATCCCGCGCACAAGATCACGCTTTTCGCGGATGTTTCCATCTGCAGGGACAAGGATCTGGCCATTGAACTGGAAAAAGAGCTTCCGGATGGGATCCGCATGGTAAAGGTCCATCGGTTCACCTATGCCATGTTTGACAGTAACAACCTGCGTAATGCCGACCTGTTCATCCTGAAAGCCTCCGATCTGGAGCACTACCGCGACTGGCTGGCCCCGCTGCCGGAACAGGTTGCCGCACGGGCGGTCCTGTTCGATGAAAGCGGGACGCCTCTGGGGATCCCGGTCTTTGATCCGTCCGACGGGACCTGTGCGGCCAGCAGTTATCTGACCTATACCGTTCCGGGGGAAGATCCCGAACTTTGGTGTCTCGCCTTTGGCGCTTCCTCGGTCCATCTGCCGGATGGTGCTGACAGTCCCTCTGTCATGATTGCCGAAAAACTTCTTTCACTGGAATAAGGAGGCTGATTTCATGCTGATGCGCGTCATTTCCTTTCTGCTGATCCTTGCCCTGATCCCCTGCGTTTCGTTCACGGAATCCGCTGACCGGCCTTCTCCCCTGTATGTCCGGAAGGTGGAAAACCTGCCGGAAGACTTCATCATGGGGATGGATGTTTCTTCCGTGATCGCCGAAGAAAACAGCGGTGTAAAGTACTACGATCATGACGGGAACGAAGCCGATCTCTTTCAGGTCCTGGCGGACAGCGGGATCAACTATATCCGCGTTCGGGTCTGGAACGATCCCTATGATGCCGAAGGTCACGGCTTCGGCGGCGGCAACAATGATATACAGACTGCCTTGCTGATCGGTCAGCGGGCGACAAAATACGGCATGAAACTGCTGGTGGACTTCCATTATTCCGATTTCTGGGCGGATCCTTCCAAGCAGATGGTCCCCCGGGCATGGGCTGGGATGGAGATCGAGGAGAAGACCCAGGCTGCCTATGAGTTTACCCGGGATTGTCTGCAGCTGCTGAAGGACGGCGGTGTCGATGTCGGCATGGTCCAGGTGGGCAACGAGACCAACAACAAACTCTGCGGCGAGACGATCTGGTTCAATATCCAGTACATCATGCAGGCCGGAGCGAAAGCCACCCGGGAAGTCTATCCCGACGCGCTGGTCGCGCTGCATTTCGCCAATCCGGAAAAAGTCGGTAACTATGCCACCTACGCGAAGAAAATGGATTACTACCAGGTGGACTATGATGTCTTCGCCTCCTCCTACTATCCGTACTGGCACGGTTCACTGGATAATCTGGCGGAAGTGCTGACGGATATCGCCTCCACTTACGACAAAAAGGTCATGGTGATGGAGACCTCTTACGCCTATACTCCTGACGACAGCGACTTTAACGGTAATACGATCGGTGACGGCGGCGGGATCATCAAGAACTATCCCTTCACCGTTCAGGGACAGGCCAATTGTGTGACGGATATCATTGATACGGTCGTAAATAAAATGCTGAACGGGATCGGCGTCTGCTACTGGGAAGGCGCCTGGATCTCCGTCGGCGGGGCTTCATGGGAAGAAAACAGCGCGCTCTGGGAGCAGTACGGCTCCGGCTGGGCTTCCAGCTATGCCGCTGACTATGATCCCGATGACGCGGGAAAATATTATGGCGGTAACGCTGTCGACAATCAGGCGATGTTCGGTCCGGACGGTCATCCGCTGGAGTCGCTCCGGGTCTTTGAACTTGTCCGAACCGGCAACGAAGTGGAACTGAAGCCTGACGCGCTCGAAGATACTACCCTGATCTGCGATATCAACGGAGAGATCATCCTTCCGGAAACCGTCAACGCCGTCATGAACGATGATTCAAAGCAGGCGGTTCCGGTAGAATGGAACTTCACGGAAGAGGATGACCGCCGGATGCATGAAGGTGGAGTCGCGCAATATGACGTCACCGGAAACGCCGGCGGGATGACCGCGCACTGCTTCGTTTCCATGGTGGAATACAACTTCCTGAAGGACTACAGCTTTGAAGAAGGCGGTGACGGCTGGGTCATCACCGACCTGAAGAGTTCCGATGAATTGTATGTGGAAGACAAGCCCACGGATTCACTGACCGGCAAAAAGCACCTGCATTTCTGGTCCTCTGGAATTGACCGCGTGGAGTTCACCGCGGAACAGACTGTCCCCGATCTGCCGGAAGGCAAGTATAAATACACCATCTCCATCATGGGCGGAGATGCCGGCACGACAGATATCTATTCATACGTAAAAATCAACGGCGAGATCATTGCAACGGCGCCTTTGGGCATCACCTCCTACAACAACTGGGATACCGCGGTCATTCCGGAATTCAGCTGTGCCGCCGGGGATGAAGTCACCGTTGGGATCTATGTTAAATGTCAGGGTGCCGGGAACGGAGCCTGGGGCAAGATCGACGACGCGCTGCTGAACACCGTCAGATGACCTGTATCGCTTCATTCTCAACGGATTAAGTCGTTTTGTACTGTTTTATCTGGACAAAATAGTACAATCCGGTGTATAATAGGACAGAATTTCCATCCGGACAATTCAAAAAACTGTTGAGTTCAACGGCAGTTGCCGTCTGAATAAACAAAGAAAGGAAGAATTTCTCATGAAAAAGTTGCTCTCTCTGGTTCTTGCCCTGGTCATGGTGATGACCATGGGTATGTCTTTCGCCCATGCCGAACTGGCCGGCGAATATGACATCACCGTTTGGGTCGCTGAAGAAATCAAGGATCTGACCCTCCAGCAGATCGATGCCTTCAACGCTACCAACGAATTCGGCATTAAGTTCAACGCGACGGTTGAAGCTGTTTCCGAAGCTGACGCCGCCACCAACATGATCACCGACGTTGAAGCCGGCGGCGACATCTTCTGCTTCGCGCAGGACCAGTTCGCCCGTCTGGTGCAGGCCGGTGCTCTGGCCAAGCTGGGCGTGAAAGCCTCCGAGACCGTGGCTGCCGCCAACGATGCCGGTGTGGTTGCCGCCGCCACCAGCGGTGACACCCTGTATGCCTATCCGCTGACTGCCGACAATGGCTACTTCCTCTACTATGACAAGAGCGTCATCCCGGAAGAAGATGTGGATTCTCTGGAAAAGATCATCGCTGACTGCGAAGCCGCCGGCAAGTTCTTCTCCTTCGAAATGCAGACTTCTGCCTGGTATCTTGCTTCCTTCTTCTTCGGAACCGGTTGCCATTCTGACTGGACCACCGATGCCGACGGCAATTTCATCTCTGTGGATGATACCTTCAACAGCCCCGAAGGTCTGATTGCTGTCAAGGGCATGAAGAAGCTGGTTGACTCCGATTTCCATAACAGCTCCTCTGCCGGTGCTGACTTCGCCAGCGGTTCCGCTGCCGTTGTTACCGGCACCTGGGACTTCGTCACTGTTCAGGAAATCCTGGGTGACAACATGGGGGTTGCCGATCTGCCTTCCTTCGAAGTGGACGGAACCGAATATCATCTGGGTTCCTACAACGGCTGCAAACTGATGGGTGTCAAACCCCAGGTTGATGCCGCCAAGGGTGCCGCCCTGCATCAGCTGGCCCAGTATCTGACCGGCGAAGCTTGCCAGATGGAGCGCTTCGAAGCGCGCGCCTGGGGCCCCGCCAACCTGAATGCTCAGGCTTCCGAAGCCGTTCAGGCCAATCCCGGTCTGGCTGCTCTGATTGCCCAGTCTCCCTACTCTGTGCCTCAGGGTCAGATCCACGGTTCCTGGTGGGATGTTGCCAAGGTCATTGGTGATGATGTCAAACTCGCCACTGACGAAGCCGGCCTGCAGACTGCGCTGGACAACTATGCTCAGAAGATTTCCGACCTGTTCAACCTGGACACTTCCGCCCTGTTGTTCGTTGGCGCCTGGAATGGCTGGAACAACGCGGATGATACTGACACCTACTATCTGAAAGACGGCGTGATTACGCTGGATGTTCCGGAAAGTGATTACATGGGTGGACGTATTGTCAACCCCGGTGACTGGGGAACCGATAAGGGCTTTGCTCAGGTAACCACCGGTGCCGAACTGATCAAGGATTTGGGTGCAGACAATCCCGATAACAATATCGTTTTCGCCGAACCCGGCAACTACACTGTTACCGTGAACGGCACTGAAATCACGATCGTAAAGAACTGATCGGCTGCCAAACTCATATCCATCCTGAAATAACTGGCCGGAGCCAACGCCTGTTGGCTCCGGTCATTTTCAAAGAGGGGCATACGTTATGACAAAGTACAGCGATCTGGAATACCTGAAGCTGAACAAATGGGAGCGTTTTCTCTATAAGATCAGGCTCTTTTTCTGTTCCATTCCGCTTTTCCTTAAGAATCTGGGACTGAAGATCCTGGATTTCTTCAAAAAAATCGGACAGGGTATCAAAAATGAATTGGTCGATATTTTCCTGACTTTCAAAAACGGTGACTGGAAAACCAGGACATCCTTTTTCATTATGGGATTCGGCAGTATTGCCCGCGGGCAGGTCCTGCGCGGGATCCTGTTCCTGCTGTTTGAAATCATCTTTATCGGCTATATGATCCTTACCGGCGGATACTGGCTTTCCATGCTTCCGTCACTGGGTCTGAAAGGACCGACCGAGGAATACAATCTGATCTATGATGCTTATGTCACCACCTATAATGACAATTCCTTCAAGATCCTGCTGTATTCCGTACTGACGATCTTCTTCATCATCGCGTTTATTTATACATGGCGGCTGAATATCAGGCAAAACAAGATCTCGGAGCAGATCCTCGCTTCCGGAAAGAAGCTGAAGAGCGGCAAGGACGATCTCCGTTCCATGGTGGACGATCAGTTCCACAAGACACTGCTGGCTCTGCCCGTCACGGGGATCATCATTTTTACCGTCCTGCCGATTTTCTTCATGATCCTGGTCGCGTTCACCAACTACGACGGCACGCATGACGGTTATGTCAACAATCTGTTCACCTGGGTCGGACTGGACAACTTCAACACCCTGCTCGGCTGGACTTCCGGGGACAAAGCCTATTCCGCCGCTTTCGGCGAGGTCCTGACCTGGACGCTGATCTGGGCGTTCTTTGCCACCTTCACCAACTATTTTCTGGGAATGCTGGTGGCCATGCTAATCAACAAAAAGGGGATCAAACTGAAGAAAATGTGGCGGACCGTTCTGGTCATGACGATCGCCATTCCCCAGTTCATTTCCCTGCTATATGTATCCAAGATGTTCGCCAACAACGGACTCATCAATCTGGCGCTTATGGATCTCGGATGGATCGATAAACCGATCCGTTTCTGGGAAGATCCGACACTCGCCCGGATCTGCGTCATTGTGATCAACATCTGGATCGGTATCCCCTATTTGATGCTGATCACCACCGGTATCCTGATGAATATTCCCCAGGATCTGTATGAATCCGCTCGTATTGACGGGGCCAACGGCTGGCAGCAGTACAGAAAGATCACCCTGCCCTATATGCTGTTCGTGACCGGGCCGTATCTGCTCACCAGTTTCACCGGTAATATGAACAATTTCAACGTGATCTACCTGCTGACAGGCGGCGCGCCCTCCAACCCGGGGCTTTCTTCCGCCTCCGGCACCGTCGGCTATACGGATCTGCTGATCACCTGGCTGTTCAAGATCACCACCGGCGCCGAATCCAAATACTATATGGCGTCCTGTATCGGTATCATGGTCTTTGTGGTGGTCGCTCTGATCTCTCTGATCGTGTATAATCTGATACCGTCAATCAAAAATGAGGAGGACTTCCAGTGATGAGTGAAAAGACTGTTGACACTCCCATCGCCGCAAAGCGTCACATGGGACTGAAAGCCTCCGCGAGGGTCGGTAACACCTTCGCCTATGTCCTGCTGGTTGCCATCAGCATCATCTGGCTGATCCCCTTTGTCTGCATCCTGCTGCAGTCCTTCCGCATGGAATCCACATGGCAGGTCGGATATGTGGTCCCGCAGCAGTGGGGCTTCGGTAACTACGTCAAACTCTGGCAGACGGATTTCCCCAAATGGTATCTGAACACCTTCATTGCCGCCCTGTTCTGCGCGGTGTTCCAGACCGTGATCGTTCTCTGTATGAGCTACACGCTCTCCCGGTTCCGTTTCAAGGGCCGGAAGGGGCTCATGCGTTTCATGCTGATCCTGGGTATGTTCCCGGGCATGCTGACCATGATCATCCTGTACCGCGTCCTGAAGGATCTGGGCATGACCCAGGCCAATTCCGTACCCGGTCTGATCCTGGTCTACATCGCCTCCTCCGGCATGGGATACTATGTTTCCAAGGGTTTCTTCGACACCATCCCGAAATCGCTGGATGAAGCAGCCCGCGTGGACGGTGCGACCCGTCTTCAGGTCCTGCTGAAGATCATTCTTCCCCTTTCGAAACCCATCGTGATCTATACGATCCTCACCGCCTTCATGGCGCCCTGGGGAGATTATGTGTTCGCGAGATACATTGCCTTCGGTGCTTCCGCCGGGAAAAACGTGGCTGTCGGTTTGTATGACTGGCTGAATAAAGACCAGATCAACAAGAGCTACACCATGTTCTGCGCCGGCGGCGTACTGGTCGCCCTGCCTGTCACCATCCTGTTCATGTGCCTGCAGCGGTACTATGTGGAAGGTGTCACCGGCGGTGCGGTCAAAGGCTGATGACGATATGAGATTTGAAAGGAGATCTGTGTTATGGCAAGCGTAAAGCTCACCGGGATCAAAAAGATCTATGATAATAATGTTGTCGCGGTCCACGATTTCGATCTGGAGATCGCCGATAAAGAATTTGTGGTTTTCGTCGGTCCTTCCGGCTGCGGAAAGTCCACCACCCTGCGTATGATTGCCGGGTTGGAGGAGATCTCCGAAGGCACGCTGGAGATTGACGGCGAAGTGGTCAATGACCTGCAGCCCAAGGACCGGGATATCGCCATGGTTTTCCAGAACTATGCCCTGTATCCCCATATGACCGTTTTCGATAACATCGCTTTTTCACTCCGTCTGAAACACGAACCTGAAGACGTGGTTTACGAAAAGGTCACCAATGCCGCGGAGATCCTGGGCATTTCCGAATACCTGCTCCGGAAGCCCCGTGCCCTGTCCGGCGGCCAGCGTCAGCGTGTGGCCATCGGCCGCGCCATGGTCCGGAATGCCAAGGTCTTCCTGATGGATGAACCGCTGTCCAATCTGGATGCCAAACTGAGGAACCAGATGCGTGCCGAGATCATCCTGCTCCGGCAGAAGCTGAATACCACCTTCATTTATGTCACGCATGACCAGACGGAAGCCATGACGCTCGGCGACCGCATCGTCATCATGCAAAACGGTTATATAGAGCAGGTCGGCACACCCACCGAAGTTTTCGAAATGCCGCAGAATCTGTTCGTTGCCGAGTTCATCGGTGCGCCCAAGATGAATATCATGTCCACCGAGCTGGTGAAGGACGGGAATGACTACTATGTCACGCCCTTCGGTTCCCGCATTCCGGTGACCGGCGAGAAAGGAAAAGCACTGCTGGAGAAGGGTGTTGCCGGCGGAGAGATCCTCCTGGGCGTTCGTCCGGAGCATATAACCCTGAGCCGCGAGAAGGGAGCCAACACCATTCCCTGCACGCTGGAAGTCAATGAAATGATGGGCAGCGAACTGCACCTGCATGTCTATACCGAAGACGGCACCCGGCTGATCGTCCGCGTTCCCACCGTGGACCTGTCCGTTGAAGAGCGCAAAGCGCTCACCTACGGATGTCCCCTGAACCTGACCTTTGAAGGCAAGGTCATGCATTTCTTTGACAAGGAATCCACCAAAAACCTGCTGGTGTAATATCCCAGACGAAAAAGGAGCTGCCGCGGCAGCTCCTTTTTTGATGTTATTCTTTCAGGGTCTGTATCCCCTGTTTCAAATCGATATCAGTGGTCACTCCGTCATCCGTATACAGCGTGTACTCCCCGTTCCCATCCGTCCAGCCGGTCAGCCGGCATTCAACCGGATCGATCTCTTCCGTTGACAGGACATTCCCTGTATACAGCGGAATCACCTTTTCGCGGCGGATAAAAAGCGGGAACTCATGGAGCTGCAGATCGATATAGTGGTCTCCCTTCTCCAGCCGGATCTGATCAAAGTCCTCCGGTGAGCGGAAACGGATCATCAGCATATCCTCCGGAAGATACACATACCTTCCGCGGGCATTCTGTTCATATACAGGCGCGATCATGCATTCCCCGCCCAGCATCAGCTGATCTTCCACGCGTACCGCTCTGGGATCATCCGGATAATCAAAGGCCAGCGCGCGGAAGTAAGCTTCATCTGCCGCCGCGGCTTTCACAAACTCACTGTACAGATAAGGGATCAGCGCGTATCGGACCCGGATCACATTCCGCATATCCGGCCACAGGGAGAAGCGATAAACTTCCTGTTCCCGTGTTCCCAGAGCGGAATGGTTGCGCATGAGCGGTACAAAGCAGGAAAATTCCAGCCAGCGAAGGAGCAGATCCTCCGTGGTATTGCAGCCGAAGCCGCCCAGATCGCAGCCAGAATACAGGAACCCGCACATATTCATGGCCGGCAGCATCTTCATGCACATCGCGATATGGCTCCACCAGGAGAAATTGTCTCCCTGCCATACGCCGCCGTACCGGTGCGCTCCCACAAAGGAAGACCTTGAGAACAGCAGATGGCGTTTCTCCGGCGCGTATTTCGCGAAATATTCGCCGGCGGCGCGAGTCATCATGGCCCCGTACAGATTATGGACCTTGTCATGCCGTACTGTCCGGTCCCCGATACGGTGCCAGAAGCGGCGGTAATCATCCGGATGGTTGGCAATGCGGTTGAAAGCATCCTTCAGCTTGAATGAACCATCCAGGCCGATATTGGTATGCCGCAGTTCATCCACGGTCGCGTATGCTTCCGCCAGTGTTTCGTCCGAATAGAAGATTGCAGGCTCATTCATGTCATTCCAGAAACCTTCGATTCCCTGATCCAGAAGCACCTTATACTGTTCTCCGAACCATTCGCGGACATCCGGGCGCAGGAAATCCGGGAAACAGGAGCGTCCCGGCCAGACAGCCCCGACAAACAGATCCCCGTTTTCCTTCCGGCAGTAGCAGTCCTTCTCCGCTCCGCTGTCATACACGGGGTCTCCGGGTTCCAGCTTGATCCCGGCGTCAATGATCGGGATCAGATGCAGGTGTTCTTCCTTCATCTCCGCTGAAAGCCGCTTCAGATCCGGGAACTGATTCCTGTTCCAGGTGAAGTCCTTGTATTCCGTCATGTAGTCGATGTCCATACAGATCCCATCGAGCGGGATCCCGCGTTTCCGGTGTTCGTCCGCCACGTTCCGGATCTCGGTTTCGGAAGCATACCCCCAGCGGGACTGAATATAGCCGAACGCCCAGCGCGGCGGGATATAGCTCTTCCCGATCATTCCCCTGAACGCGCGGACGACTTCCCTCAGGCTGTTTTCCTCGATCAGATAGAGATCCAGATCGCCGTTTTCCGAGGTAATGACCGCTGTATCCGTCCGGGTGTATCCAAGGTCCCAGGTCACCAGCCCCGGGTCATCCAGATAGATGCCAAACAGTCTGCTCCCGCCGAAAAAGATCAGCAGGTTCTGGGAAGCGTACAGGCTGCTCTGGGTCTCATTATGGTCAAAAATATCCGAGTTCCAGCTACGGTAGACATACCCCCGCTTATTCATTCCGCGGACCGTTTCTCCCAGTCCGAACAGGATCTCATCCTTTTCAAGCGTGATCGTAAATGAGAGCTTCCCGTTCTCCGCGGAGACCGTGAAATAAGGAACCGGCGTCCCTTCCGCCGGCACCCTGACCGTGACGGCTCCGGTCTCGTACGGTTCACCGTAAATGTATCTGCGTATCATATGGAATTCCTCCGGTCATTCATTCTGTATATCCATATTCGGCGCCGGTCAGGGCCCTTCCTCTGTACAAACTTGCATTTTTCGCTTGCTTCATGTAAAATTGTTGCGTATGTTTATACATGCAGTATCATCTGCAGTCAGGAGGGTAAACATGGATTACGTACTCATGACGGACAGTGACAGCGATCTGCCCTATGAACTGAAAGTCAAATATGACATCCCTGTTGTTTACATGCCTTATGCGCTGGACGGCAAGGAATATTTCGATGACCTCGGTCAAACCATTGACCATAAGACCTATTTTGACAGGATGCGTGCCGGTGCCACACCCGTGACATCCGCGCTGAACGAAGCGACCTATCTGGATTACTTCGAACCCATCCTGAAGGAAAAGGATCTTCTGTTCATTGCCTTCTCCAGCCAGCTGAGCTGCACGCTGCAGGCGGTCGCCTCCGCCAGGGAAAAGCTGCTGCAGAAGTATCCGGAACGCAAGTTCATCGTGGTGGATACTCTGAGCATTTCAGCGCCGCAGACCCTGCTCGTGCTGAAAGCGCATGAAATGTACGTGAACGGCGCACCCATCGAGGAAGTGGCGCAGTGGCTGGAGGACAACAAGCTGCGTGCTCACGGCTGGTTCACCGTGGATGACCTGAAATATCTCAGGCGTGGCGGACGTATCTCCGCAGCAGCCGCAACGGTCGGCACCATGCTGGATCTGAAACCGATGCTGACCGAATCCAGGGAAGGAAAACTGGTAGCCGCCGATAAAGTCCGCGGACGCCGGAAAGCCATCACCTACCTGGTGGACAAAGCTGTGGAATACATCACCGATCCCACGGAAAGCATGGGCATCATCCTCCACAGCGACGCGATGGAAGACGCGGAACGGCTGAAGGAACTTCTGCAGGGCAAATTCCCGGAAATGGACATCCGGATTTATCCTCTCGGACCGGTCATCGGAGCGCACGCCGGTCCCGGAGTCATCTCCTTCAGCTTCATCGGAAAAGAACGTACCATCTGATTTGTACAGATAAACAGACCCGGAACGAAAACTTCGTTCCGGGTCTTCTGATATTTCCATTTCATCTGTGAACAGATCACAAAAGATACCGGTGAATCACGGAAGCGATCCCGTCATGATCATTGTCTTCCGTGACGATATCGCAGCACGCCCTGACCCGTTCGTTGGCGTTGCCCATCGCCACCGCCAGGCCGGCCGCCTGAAGGATTTCCAGATCATTGTCCGAATCTCCCACCACGATGCTCTGTTCCGGCCGGATCCCCATATGATCGCATAACAGCTGCAGCCCGTAGGCCTTGGTCACTCCCGGAGTCGTCACTTCCAACGAGGTGGCTTCCGAATACACCAGTTCCACGGGGCCGCCTTCCAGTTCCCGCCGGAGCTGTTCCCTGGGCGGTGTTTCCCGGAAATAGATGCAGATCTTGCTCACTTCGTGAATATGTTCTTCCGCGCAGGTGAGGATATCCATGACGGGTACGCAGCTTTTTCGGAACATGGGCTGATAGACAGCCATATGATATTCGGGCATCCTGTCGATTTGTTCCCCGAGGGCATAGGTATTGTCCACTGTATGTATATGGATCATCGTATCATATTTCATGGCCGTCTTCATTACGTTGCGGACCGTTTCCGGCTTCAGAAGGCAGGTCGCCGCGGGCTGATCGCGGACGAAGTCATAAATGACCGCGCCGCTGTTCAGGATCCCGTATTTGAGGATCTTTTTCAATTCGGGGAAATCGGTCAGCTCGGCGTAATTCCTGCCGGTGGAAAGGGTCACGGCAGCTCCGCCGTCAATGGCTTCGCGGATCGCAGCCAGAGTCATCGGTGAGATCGTCTTGTCGCTTTTCAGGAGCGTCCCGTCCATATCCAGCGCGAGCAGCTCGTATTTCATTCCTTAAGCCTCCATGATTCCATCTGTATCGTCATGCTACCAATTTATCGCAGTCAGCGGAGAAAAGCAAGAAGAAAGCCGACCCGTTTTCGGTACGGATCGGCGTACTTTTTCACGCGTACAGACCCTCACATTATATAGCAATTACGACCGTTATTCTTAGCCTCATACAGTTTATTATCGGAAAGATAAAGCAGCTCATCCAGCTTTGCTGTCTTCGCGTCCGGTGCCTGCGCGATACCGATACTGATCGTCAATCTGGCGATACCGGAATTGTTCGGCATTTCCACTTCCGCCTCACGGACCCGTCTGCAGATCTCCTCCGCGATCTTCTTCGGATCTTTCCTGTCAAAGGAGATGATCACAAACTCCTCCCCGCCCCAGCGGGCAGCGCTTCCGTAACCTTTCGTGACATCGGTGATGATATCCGCGACCGCTTTCAGAACGATGTCTCCGTACATATGTCCGAATTCATCGTTGATCTTCTTGAACCAATCCAGGTCCAGCATAAACACGGTCATCGGACCGTCCGGACGTTTCTCGATCATCGCCTTCATTCCGTAACGGTTATACAGTCCTGTCAGCGGATCATGGTTATACAGGTAGGCATATTCAGCATTTCTTTTTTTCAGTTCGCTTTGCGTGATCTGGATCACCAGGCTGATAAAGAAAGCCAGGAAGAACGCCGCCATATACAGGAACGGATAGCGGAGATAGAAAGAAGCGGTATAGCCGTCATACAGGATCAGACCGCGTCCGACAGGGATCCAGAGCAAAAAGACAAGGATCCCCATCATCGCGGCAGCAAGGCAAGCCCCATACTTGCATCCGAAAAGGAGGAAAGCGAATGCAGGCATCAGACTGATCCAATTCACGGCAAAGCCTTCCGGCTCGCCGGAAATCAGGAAGAACGTAAACAATACAAGCAATTCGATTGCCAGCAATACAGAGGATACTTTCTGACCCTTTTCACCGAGAGCGCACAGGATCACGTTCACAAAGCAGAGCACGGCAAAGATCAGAGTGGAATACATCAGCAGGCGCTTGTCCGTGATGATGTTGACCACAGTCATCATCACTGAAACCAGCGCCAGTATACGGTTGATCCACTGAAGCATAAAAAGACGCTGCTTCCGGTCATCCGTCAGGGCCTGTTTCATTGTACTGAAGAAAGTCAGCACTTTTTCCTTCATGGATCGTGTATACTCCTTCATCCTCATTTGTTTTATTATAGCAATATTGTGATAATTAATCAATACTATCTGTAACCGTTTTTACATTTTTTATGTTTTCGGCAACGCAGCGCCCTTCTGTTGATTTCATTGCCTTTACGCGCGTTTTTTCTATGTCGTCGTCAGCCCATCTGGCACTGGTTTCATTACTCATCATTTTGCACAGCAGATCCGTTCTGTAACTTTCATCAGTCTTCATACTTCTTCAGCAGCATGTCCAGTGCCTCACGAAGTAAAATTGCCTCACCGGTCCCTTCGCGTTTGCTGAGTTTGGTCAGGCGCTGCAGCTGATCCTGTGTATAGTGGGATGTCTTGGTGACCATTTTCTCCTCGCGGGCCAGTGCGACGCGGTTCCTGCCGTTCTGTTTGGCTCTGAACATCGCACCTTCCGCCTTCCGGACCAGTTCATAATATCTGGCTGCATCGTCAAAGGCGGCCGCGATCCCGATGGACAGCGTCATATTTTCTCCATCGGGCAGAACGACCGAAAGAGTGGACCGGATCTTCTCCATCAGCAGAAATACGTCTTCCTTTTCACGTTCACCGTTGAAGATCACGCCAAACTCGTCCCCCTTCAGCCGGAAAAGGGACGCGTCTTCGGGCAGCTGTTCCTTCAGGTGGTTTCCGATCGCGATCAGCACCTGATCGCCGGCTTCATGTCCGAATTGTTCATTGACCCGCAGGAAACTGTCAACATCCATCAGGGCAATGATCAGATGATCATTGTCCGGTTCCTTCACCAGCAAATCGGTCAGCATCCGGTCAAAGGCTTCCGCGCCGGGGAGTTTCAGGACTTCATCCACTTTGTTTGTTTTCACGTTTGCCATCGTCATTCTCCTCTCTGCCGTATCGGCTGTCTTATATATAATCCTTTATATATTATTTGTCAAGTATTATTTCTGAAATAATATATGTGGAATTTGTAAAGAAAAACCGTATCCCGGTTCCCGGGATACGGCATCATTGACCGGATCAGAACATGCTGATCTGACTGGTCTCACTCATTCCTTCCAGCGAGCCGTGTGCACGCAGCAGGTCGACGGTTGACTGACCGACCTTCGCGCGGATCCTGAGATCTTCCACGGACAGGAACGGACCGTTCTTTCTGGCTTCCACGATCGGAAGCGCCGCGCTTTCGCCCAAACCGCTGAAGCTGGTAAAGGGGCAGCGCAGATTTCCGTCTTCGATCACAAATTTCTTGACTTCGCTCTTGTAAAGGTCCACCGGCAGGAAGCGGATTCCGCGCATGTTCATTTCCAGTACCAGTTCCAGCGATGTCGCGTGTTCCTTATCCTTGGCAGTGGGCTTTTCCATGTCGCGGATCTCCTGCAGTTTTTCACGGCATACATCTGGTGGGATCAGCATGGTCGTCGCGTCAAATCCGTCTCCGCGCACCGTGAAATACGCACAGTAGTAGGCCGCCGGATGCCGCAGTTTGTACCAGGCGACGCGCAGGCTCATCGTCACGTAAGCCACAGCGTGTCCTTTCGGGAACATGTACTTGATCTTTTTACAGCTGTCCATGAACCAGTCCGGCACATGCGCGTCCAACATCGCCTGTTCCATATCCGGCGTCAGTCCCCTGCCCTTACGAACGCTTTCCATGGTCTTGAAAGAAGTCTTGGGCGCCACGCCCTGATCCATCAGATAGTTCATGATATCGTCACGGCAGCAGACGCACTCATTCAGTGTGGCGATACCGTTGGCGATGATCTCCTGCGCGTTGCCCAGCCAGACATCCGTACCGTGGCTCAGACCGGAAATACGCAGCAGTTCCTCCATCGTGGAAGGTTTGGTATCCTCCAGCATTCCGCGGACAAATCCGGTACCGAATTCAGGTACACCGTAGGTCCCGGTATTGCAGAGGATCTCCTCGGTGGTCACTCCCAGCGCTTCCGGCGAGGTGAACAGGCTCCGGACGCCCCAGTCATCCAGCGGAACCTCGGCGAAATTGATCCCGGTCAGTTCCTCGAGCATATGCATCATCGTAGGATCATCATGTCCGAGGCAGTCCAGCTTGACCAGGATATCATGCATGGAGTTGAAGTCGAAATGGGTCGTGGTGAAATCGCTTTCCAGGTCATCCGCCGGATGCTGCACCGCGGTGAACTGATAGATCTCATATTCCTTCGGTACAACGACCATTCCGCCGGGATGCTGGCCGGTCGTTCTCTTGACGCCGGTGCATTCATTGGCCAGTCTGGTCTTCTCAGCGTTCCCGCTCTGAATGTTCCGCTCTTCCAGATACTTCATCGCGTACCCGTATGCCGTCTTGTCAGCCAGACCGCTGATCGTGCCGGCGCGGAAAACGTGATCGTGTCCGAACAGTTCTTCCACATAATGGTGCGCCTTGTTCTGATATTCACCGGAGAAGTTCAGGTCAATATCGGGAACCTTGTCTCCTTCAAAGCCGAGGAAAACTTCAAACGGGATATCAAATCCGTCCTTGGTCAGCAGCTTCCCGCATTGCGGACATTCGCGGTCAGGCAGGTCGACACCGACATGATATTTGGATTTGTCCACATCAAAGAAACCTTTGTGACAATGGGTGCAGCGGTAATGCGGCGGCAGTGCGTTCACTTCGGTAATCCCGCACATTCTGGCCACCAGGCTCGAGCCGACGCTTCCACGGCTACCGACCAGGTATCCGTCTTCCAGCGATTTGCTGACCAGTTTTTGGGCGATGTTGTACAGCGTGCAGTAACCGTAACCCACGATGGATTTCAGTTCTTTTTCCAGCCGCTTCTGAACGATCTCCGGCAGGGGATTCCCGTAGAGTTCACGGGCTGTCTGCCAGGTCATGTTCTGGATGTTCATTTCGGCGTCCGGCCAGAAAGGCTGGAAGGTATCCTCTCCCTTGGGATGCTTCGGGAAGAGCTGCAGTTTTTCCACCTGATCCGCAATGGCTCTCGGATTCGTGATGACTACTTCCCGGGCCTTTTCTTCACCCAGATAACTGAACTCTTCCAGCATTTCGTCGGTGGTCTTGAAGTACAGCGGCGGTTGTCTGTCCGCGTCAGTAAAGCCCATACCGGCCTGTATGATGGCTCTTCCCACGGCATCATGCGGATCCAGGAAATGGACATCCCCGGTTGCCACGACCGGCTTTCCCAGTTCTTCGCCAAGCCTGACGATCCGGCGGTTATATTCCCGGAGTTCCTCCTCGTCCTTCGCGGTGCCTTCACGGATCATGAAAGCATTGTTCCCGATGGGCTGGATCTCCAGATAGTCATAGAATGACGCGATCTTTTTCAGTTTTTCCCAGTCAGCTCCGGCAACCATCGCCCGGAACAGTTCGCCCGCTTCGCAGGCACTGCCGATGATCAGGCCTTCCCGGTACTTGCTGATCTCCGTTTTCGGCATATGCGGTGTCCGGTGGAAATATTCAAGATGGCTGATGGATACCAGCCGGTTCAGGTTCACGAGTCCTTCCTGGCTCTTTGCCAGCAGAATGATATGCCAGCTTTCACCGATCGCGCCGCCCTGCAGTTTCCGGTTCAGATCCTGATAGGTCCGGATCTCCGGATCCTGTTCCTCCGTCTCTTCAAACATCCGGATCAGACATTTGGCGGTCGCGGTCGCGTCATGGACCGCGCGGTGCGCGTTCTTCAGGCTGACTCCCATGGCCTTGCAGAGAGCGGCCAGTTTATAGCTTTTCAGTTCCGGCTTCAGTTTCCGGGCGTATGTCAGCGTATCAAGCACCGGCATGGTGCATGTCCTGCCGATCCTTTTCAGTTCCGAACGGAGAAGCGGGATGTCAAAAGACGCGTTATGCGCCGCCACCGGGCAGTCGCCGATGAAATCCATCAGGCGCGGCAGAACGGTATCCGCGCGTTCCTTGTCACGCAGCATAACATCCGTGATGCCGGTCAGCTCAACGATCTTTTCCTTCAGCGGTTCGCCCGGATTGACCTGCTCGTCAAACGTATCCACGATGGTGTCGCCGACGACTTTCACCGCGCCGATCTCAATGATCCGGTCGGTCGTCGTTCTCAGTCCGGTGGCTTCAAAGTCGAGAACCACAATAGGACTGCGGAGAGGTCTGTCATCCGCGTCCTCCACGATCATTTTTTCATCGATCAGATAACCTTCGCAGCCGGGGATCAGCTTGATCGGCTTCTTAGCCGCGGCTTTGAAGGCAGCCGGGAAGGACTGGAGCACCCCGTGATCCGTAATGGCAACAGCCGGATGTCCCCATTTGATTGCCCGCTCCACCAGGTCTCCCGCGGGCGTCAGCGCGTCCATGGTAGACATGTTGGTATGCATATGCAGCTCGACCCGCTTTTCCTCCGCGGTATCCTCCCGGATCAGCTTTTCCATTTCGATCATGTCCCGGATGTCGACAGACAGTTCATGGGCATAGCTGTCGTACCGGCATTCGCCCCGGATCTTCACATTCATTCCTTCCCGGATCCGGTCGATCTTTTCCTGAACTTTTTGTTTTTCCGCGTCCGTGATCGGCGGCGGTGCCTCATTTTCGCTGTTCTTCGCCATTCTGGGTCTGTAACGGAGGAATGTCTTGCACATCACGGATGACGTATAATCTGTCACGGCAAACGTGACCAGGACCGTTTCCCCGCCTTTCAGCTCTCTGGTCTCCAGCATGAACACATCACCCTGGATGACCACCATGCCGCTTTCGCTGGTCAGTTCCTTCATTTCCACCGGATAATCGGCAATGCCGCGTCCGAGAATAGGTTTGCCCTTGGTATTGTCCGTCATTTCCGGAATCGGAATGGTATTCTCCGGTTCCTTTTTCTTTTTCGTTTCCGTCTTTTCGTCGGGGGATTTGGGCGTTCTGGGTTTCCGTACCTTCGGTTCCTCCGCGGCGATCCCGGTCCCGTATTTTTCCTGCATCTCGTCCCGGGTCACGACCAGCATGCTTCCGGCTCTTTCCTGACGCATCCGTTCAAGCCGTGCCTCCCGGTCACCGGTCACCGTCAGTTCCACCACCGTGTCCGCGTCGAAAATATCCTTGATGGCCTGCTGCAGCCGTCCGGCCACATTGGCTTTCGCCATGAAGTGCAGGCTGATCTCATCGGGAAATGTCAGGGTGACACGGCCGTTATCCATATGCCAGTCGATCTGGTCCATCCATCCCGCGGACGCGGGATAATTCCGTTTCAGGAAATCGATCAGCACTTCTCTGTAATCCGTGATATCAGATAAAAAAGCGTCACGGAGAGCCGGACAGGTCACGCGAAGGGAAAGTCCCTTCTGCGGGAAGATCCCCTTCAGTACCCGTTCGATCTTCAGGAACTGCTGCTGTCCCACGAGCGTGGAACTTTCAAACGTAATATAGGTCTTTTGCTGAGATCGGACATAGATGACACGCGGAGCCGTCAGTTTTCCCTCCAGTTCCGGTGTCTCACGCCATATGGCTCTTAAAAGATCTTCATAACTCATGTTCTTTGCTTTCCGCGATCTGTCTGGCCGCTCTGATCAGCGCCTCCGCCAGATCCCCGTCCACACGCATGGCAGTCCTTCCCTTGACAAACAGGGCGCCGCCGTTATGTCCACCCGCGATACCGACATCCGCCTCGCGTGCTTCTCCGGGACCGTTGACGATACATCCCATGACCGCAACTTTCAGCGGGACCTTGATATCTTTCAGTTCCTTTTCGACCCTTGCCGCGATGCCCGCCACGTCAATGCAGGTTCTCCCGCAGGTCGGGCAGGAAACCAGCTGGACTCCGCGGGTCCGCATATCCAGTGCCCGCAGGATATCCCAGGCTGCCAGGGCTTCCGGTACGGGATCGCCGGTCAGGCTGACGCGGATCGTATCTCCGATCCCGTCGCACAGCAGGCTTCCGATCCCGATCGCGCTTTTGATCGTTCCCTGGCCGGGAAGGCCGGCTTCCGTCACGCCCACGTGCAGCGGATAGTCGCAGCGCTGACTGGCCAGTCGGTAAGCTTCCACCGTCTTGCGGACATCGCTGGACTTCATGGACAGCACAATATCGTCAAAACCGACTTTTTCCAGCATCCGTGCGTGGTTCAGCGCGCTTTCAAGCAGGCATTCCGCTGTCGGTCCGCCGTATTTTTCGAGCAGGTCCTTTTCGGTGGAGCCACTGTTGACCCCGATCCGGATCGGGATATGGTGCATTTTCGCGCAGGCCGCCAGGATCTTCACATTCTGTTCGCCGCCGATATTGCCGGGATTGATGCGCAGCTTGCTGATCCCGTTCTCGGCAGCCATGATCGCCAGATGATGATCAAAATGGATATCCGCGACCAGCGGCACAGGCGACCCGTCCACCAGGGTACGGATCGCTTTCGCGCATTCCTCGTCATAGACGCTGACACGCACCAGATCACAGCCGGCGGCAGCCAGTGCCCTGATCTGGTTCAGAGTGGCTTCAGTGTCCCTTGTGTCTGTATTGGTCATGCTCTGCACCCAGACCGGATTGCAGGCACCCATGGTCAGTTTTCCGACAGAAACAGGATGTTTCGCGCCCATATGCATTTCCTTTCGCTTACCGGAACAGTCCGATCACATCCTTGAACGTGAAAAAGATCAGCAGTCCAAAGAGCAGTACCATTCCGATCAGATAGATCGTATTTTCCACCTTTTGCGGGATCGGCTTCCGGCGGATCGCCTCCAGGAGACCGAAGACCAGCCGGGATCCGTCCAGGCCGGGGAACGGAAGCAGGTTCATCAGGCCGAGGTTAATGGAGATAAAGACCATCAGCTGGATATATACCGGAAGACCGCCCTGTTTTGTCTGTTCAGTCACCAGGGAGATCACGCCGACCGGGCCCGCGGTCTGATCCAGTCCCGCGCCGGTCGTCACCAGATCCTTGAGGGCGCTGAGGATCGCCACGCTGGCTTCCTTGCACAGATCCCATCCGGCAGTCACTGCTTCCCCGAGCGTCAGATGACAGGTCTCCTCGCGGTATTTTCCGGAGATCACGATCCCCAGCCGCATGCGTCCTTCCGTCTCGTCCCAGACCGGGTTCAGGTCCATCAGGATCTCTTCGCCGTCCCGCAGGACCTTCAGATGCAGCGGATCGTCCCCGTTCTTCCACGCCGAAATGGTTCCCGTCAGCGTGTCCATGGTGCCGTCCTGCATATCAATACCGTTGATCTCGCTGATTACATCATTGGCCTGCAGTCCTGCCCCGGCAGCCGGCGAGTCCGCTGTCACCTCGGAAATGAACGTATCCACCCCGGTCGGAAACGGCATGCACAGATACAGCCCGACAGCCAGGATCAGTGCCAGGATCATGTTCATGGCAGGTCCCATAAAGACAGTAAATATCCGTTTCCAGACGTTCTGTCTGGCAAAGGCTGCCGGATTATCCGTGTTTTCCTGATCCGTCTCATCCCCGACAAAGGCGCAGTATCCGCCAAAGGGAACGGCACGGACCGAAAACTTTGTGTCATACTTTTTGCTTTTCCAGCTCAGCAATTTGGGACCGAAGCCCATGGCAAACTCCGTCACTTCGATCTTCATCAGCCGGGCCGCCAGAAAGTGACCGCCTTCATGGACCATGACAAGGATCCCGAGCATCAGGATTGCCAGCAAAACATACAAAATCGTCATATCAGTTCATTGCGCGGACTGTCTGAATTCAGTTCCGCCTCCGCGGGGCGGACTGCAGTCCGTTCGTTTCAGTTCGCGTTCATCAGGTCCCTGACCGTCATTCTGGACCGTCTGTCCGCGTCAAAGATTTCTTCCAGCGTGTCCGCCTTCAGCCCGGTCAGCCGGTTCAAAGTCTCTTCCACCAGTTCGCTGATCCTTCCGAACGGGATCTTTCCCGTCAGGAAAGCAGCGACAGCCGCCTCATTGGCTCCGTTCATCACGGTACAGGCAGCTCCGCCGGCATTCAGGCATTCCGCCGCGATCCGCAAAGCCGGGAAACGGACGGGATCGCCTTCCTCAAAAGTCAGCTGACCCAAAGCGAACAGATCCAGCGGAGCCGATCCGGTCGTCATCCGTTTCGGATACGCCATGGCGTACATAATGGGAACGCGCATATCCGGCACACCCATCTGAGCCAGGACAGCCCCGTCCTCAAACTCGACAGCAGAATGCACAATGCTCTGAGGATGAACCACCACCCGGATCTTTTCCGCCGGCATATCAAACAGCCATCTGGCTTCCATGATCTCCAGCGCTTTATTGAACATGCTCGCGGAATCCACCGTGATCTTGGCGCCCATGTTCCAGTACGGATGCTTCAGGGCATCTTCGCGGGTCGCGTTTGCGATCTGTTCCCTGCTCCATGTGCGGAACGGTCCGCCGGAAGCAGTCAGCAGCAGTCTGACCGGCCGGTTACTGTTTGCCGCCTGCAGGCATTGAAAGATCGCGCTGTGTTCACTGTCCACCGGCAGGATCGGTTTGCCGATCTTCCGGGCTTTATCAATCACCAGATGTCCGCCGGTCACCAGCGCCTCCTTGTTGGCAAGAAGCACCTGACGGCCCGCGTTCAGCGCGTCCATTACGCTCTGCAGTCCGGCGATCCCGACAATACTGATCAGTACTTCATCCGCCGGCACTTCGGACGCGGCAATGCGAAGGGCTTCCTTTCCCATATACCACTGGCAGAAGCGCAGATCCTCCGGGATCTGTTCATAAGGGATCTCTTCCGCCAGGCCGGCCATGACCGGTCTGAATTCACGCACCTGCTCAAACAGTTTTTCCGCGTTCCTGTTGGCAGTCAGAGCCACCACCCGGAATTCCTCCGGATGCAGCCGGCAAAGATCCAGAGTCTGTGTCCCGATGGAACCCGTGGAACCCAGGATCGAGATCGTTCTCATACCATTCCCTCCGTCATATGCAGATCAGCATATAGGAATACATCAGCACCGCCATGAACAGCACGCTGTCCAGCCGGTCCAGCATCCCGCCGTGTCCGGGGAAAAGATTGGAAAAGTCCTTGATCTTGCTGTGACGCTTCACCAAAGAGGCAAACAGGTCACCGGTCTGACCCACGGCGCCGCCCAGCAGGCCGAGGATCAGATAATGCCACCAGGGCGGCAGGATCGCCAGCGTTGCCGTGTCACAGGCCATACAGGTCACCGCGAAGATAATGACCGCAGCTGTCAGACTTCCGACAAGACCTCCGACCGATCCGGCAATCGTCTTGTTCGGGCTGACGGCGGGGCACAGTTTTTTTCCGCCGATCTTGACTCCCGTAAGCAGGGCAAATATATCTCCCACGAGCGGAACCGCCAGCGTCAGGGACAGGTAGACCACTTCCCTGACATGGGGCATCAGCAGACTCATGTTCACGATACTGAGTCCGGGCAGGAGCACGGTCATCAGCGGCAGTACGCTCATACTCAGGTCCGTCAGCTGTGGCTCATCCCTGAACAGGATACAGACGCAGACCAGCAGCAGAGCCGCTGCCATGAGCGGGACCATGACTTTGTGACCGCAGAAATAGCCCAGTGGAATGCTGAGGATGGCACTGGCCCAGACAGGCCAGGTCACGATCCGGTGACCGGCCGCGGACAGGGCATGATATTCCTCCCACATGGCAAACGCCACAAATACAAAGGAGGTCAGCGCCATGACCCAGCCGGGCAGGAGCAGCAGGACCACCGTCATGATGATCAGCAGAGCTCCGGTAACGATTCTTTGCTTCATGTCAGGTCTCCTATAAACGTTTTCCGTATCTTCTTTCTCTTTTGCCGAATGCTCTCAGCGCTTCATCATATTCCGCGACGGTGAAATCAGGCCAGAGCACCGTCGGGAAAAGGAATTCCGCGTACGCGTTCTGCCAGAGCATGAAATTGCTCAGCCGCATCTCTCCGCTGGTCCGGATCATCAGATCGACATCCGGCTGACCGGCGGTATACAGATGATCCGCGATCGTCTGTTCGGTGATCCGTTCCTCGGTGATGTCCCCGTTCCGGACCATCACGGCGATCTCGCGCGCCGCCTTGACCAGTTCGGCCTTTCCCCCGTAGTTGACGGCGATGTTCAGTCTGAGTCCCGTGTTACCCGCCGTTCTCTGCTCCGCTTCCTGAAGCGTGAGCCGTTGTTTCTCGGGCAGTCCGCCTTTGTCACCCAGGATCAGGATCCGGACATTTTTTGCATGCAGTTCATCGATCTCGCTGGCGAAGAAGTCCAGGATCAGCTGCATCAGCGCGTCGACTTCCTCCCTGGAACGGTTCCAGTTCTCGGTGGAAAACGCGTACAGGCTCAACGCTTCGATCCCGAGATCGTCCGTATGCCGGATGATCTCGCGGAGTGTTTCGGTCCCTTCGCGGTGTCCGCGCGCCACTGACAGCTTATGCTTTTTTGCCCACCGGCCGTTTCCGTCCATAATGATGCCCACATGCTTCGGCAGGCGGTCAAAGTCTTCCGCCGTCATGGCATGATGACGGACCAGGGGATTGGTTTTCTTGATATGCAGCATTCTTCTGCCCCCGCTGTCTTCAGTCTGTCCGGCCATGAAAAGCAACGCAGGATGCGCAAGAATTGCGCATCCTGCACATTCATTCCGGAGTTCCGTCCGGAAAACAGCCGACCGTCAGTTCACGATCCCTGACGCGGATCACGCGCAAGGTCCCGTCACGGTCTTCCTTCCCCGGAGCACTGGTCTTTACGATCACCGGCTCGATCCCTTCCTCACGCAGGCAGCGCAATGCTTCTTCCAGCGTCAGTCCAAGCAATTGAGCCATGATCATCAGACCTCCATGATTTCCTTTTCCTTGGCCTGACAAATGGCATCCACATCCTTGATGGCGTTATCCGTCAGCTTCTGGATGTCTTCCTCGGCCTTCTTTTCTTCATCTTCAGTGATCTCACTGTTCTTCTTCATCTTTTTGAACTGTTCGACACCATCACGGCGAATGGAGCGGATCGCCACCTTGGTATCCTCCGCGCCCTTCTTGGCGACCTTGGTCAGTTCCTTACGGCGTTCCTCGTTCAGTTCCGGGAACACGAGGCGGATGATCTTGCCGTCATTGGAAGGATTCAAGCCCAGATCGCTCTTCTGGATTGCCTTTTCGATCGGGGTGATCATCTTGACTTCCCAGGGAGCAATGACCAGCAGCCGGGGTTCCGGAGAAGAAATATTGCCGACCTGATTGAGGGGAGTCGGGTTTCCGTAATAATCCACCATGATCCGGTCCAACACCTGTGGATTGGCGCGTCCGGCGCGCAGGGTGACCATTTCCTTCTGATACACGGCACAGGATTTTGCCATTTTTTCTTTCGCGGTATCCAATACATCCTTGATCATTTTTCATTACCTCCCTTAATGGATTCAACGTGTTTTCTGGGTCTCATTATACTGAAATTAATTGGTCTTGACAAGTCCATTCACAGGGCTACAGGCGACCTTTGATGATCGCCAGGATCAGGTTTCCGTTGTTGAAGATCGGCGCCAGCGCGCTTTGCGCGGTCAGATCCTTCACCAGGTCGATGGGCAGCATGGTCTCCACCAGAGGAAGCAGTGAAAACGCGATGAAGCAAAGCAGCAGTCCGCGCAGTAATCCGAAGATCCCGCCGACGATCGTGTCCATCTGCTTCAGTACCGGGAATTTGAAGATCGCCTTGATGATATTGATCAGAAGGGAGACCGCGATAAACAGCACGACAAACGTGATCACAAAGCAGATCACATTCAGGCAAGCCCCCACGATCGTCTGACTGACATAGTCACCGATCTGATTCATACCGGACGGGGTGTAGACCTGATTCTGCAGGTTCGTCTGCAGCAGTTTGTCCAGCGGGCTCGGCAGGTCCACTCTGCTCAGGACGTCCGTGATCACGTTTTGCGTGAGGCCGTTCACAGAGGTGGAAGAGAGTTCCACGTCACCGATCCGGCTGCCCGCGTCCGTAAAATTCATCAGGGTCGTGATCAGCCCGGTATCGTTTTTGATCAGGTCCACCAGTTTCGGGCTGAGCCAGAAACTGAGGCCGAAGGAGATCAGGCAGCTTCCGGTATTCAGCACCGAGGCCACAAATCCGCGGTACAGTCCCACCAGAACGCTGATCCCCAGGATCGCGAGGATCACATAGTCAACGATGTTCATGGTTCCCTCCCGCTTATTTCTTCTTTTTCAGCTTATTCTGGATCTGCTGCCATTCCTTCAGAACCATCGGGCATCCGGTCCGGGCCTCCGTCAGGATCGGATCATGATCCCCGCCCGGTGCGTGTTCGGCATTGATCGCATCGATCTCCGCCTTGCGCAGCGGGGCTGTGCAGAACGGACAGCGGGTCAGCCCGGTGTACGGTTCATCATCCAGCTCCCCGTATGTAAACGGCTCGAAGGTGATCTTGGGCGCGGCATAGCACGTTTCCTGCGTATGATACCACTGTCCTTTTCCGGGGTTATAATAAAGCGGGGTATCGTCCGCGGGACAGGAGATCTGACGTCCCTGCCAGTCCTCCCAGATGATCAGCTTGGTATTCTTCTTATGGTGTTTGTAGATCCATTCCATATTGACCCCTTCGGGGGTCTTTTTCCGCTGTACACGGATACAGCCATGGCTGGCTCTGGTTCCGAGCGCCGTTTCCTGTTTTTTATAGCCGGCATCCGTTCTGGAATACACATACGGCACTTCATGGAGTAGATCACCGGAGTTGAAGCGCAGGGCCATCCGGCACGTCATATTGTCGCTTTTGAAATCCCCGACTTTGCTGGTCAGCAGGAATTCACCGGAACGCGTCTCATTGTAGGGCTGGATCGCGTTGCTCACTCCGGTGGACACGAGAAGTGTGGTAAACAGCTTGCCATCTTTGAACAGGTACAGACGCTGGGTCAGTTTGTCGATCACCATGCCCATTTCCTGGTTGGGAGTGATCTCCTTCAGATATTTTGTCTGCACATATCCCTGAACCAGCGCGTTCCAGTTGATCACTTTACTGTCATGGAAGGAGGAGGAATAGCATTCGATCAGGCTCCATTCGTCGCCCCGTTCCAGGACATGAACGCCCTGGGTCTCACAAGTGGCGACCCCGACGCCTTCGCTGTTGTCATCCGGTTCCTTTCGCAGCACGATCTGAACCTTTTCGGAATTCCCTTTGAACATTTTCCCGTTCAGCACCGTGACCGGCTGCATCAGGACCTTCCAGACCGTTTCCTCGTCGGTGATATCCATCGGCAGCGTCCAGTAATCCAGCGTTTCATCCTTTCCTTCATACGGACTGCCGTAAGCGGGTGTGAATGACCGCTGGTCCGGGATCTCGTAAGCCGGTCCGTCATCGCCTGCAGCCTCATCCAGGTTTTCTTCCTCGACAATGTCTTCCATGAGTACATCTTCCTCCGCCCGGACGGACATCAGCGCAAGCAGCATGGAGAGCAGCAGAAGGATCGATAGAAATCTTTTACAGTTCATTGTCGTTCTCTCTTTCCGTGATCAGTAAATACCCGCCATGGCCTGCGTCAGGGCGCCCATGGCGGCAGCCAGTTCATTACCGGACGGATTTCCGCTGTCGATCAGCATCTGGAGATAATTGGCAGCCTGCGCGATCGCGGCATATCCGGGATCGAGCGGGTCCATGCCGGAGAGCTGGACCTGTGCTGCGTTCACCAGCATTCTCGCGTCGTCGAGTCTCATCGCGGTTTCCTGTGAGATCCCGCCGGTTGTCTGGCTGGCCGATGTATGCAGGGTACAGACCGATGCCGGCGATGACGCGGTCCCTCCGAGATATTCTGTCAGGACATCGCCATATCTGGTATTGATGAATTTATACAGCGGGTGACCCATAGGGATCGTGATGACTCCCTTGAGCTCGGTATACGGGCAGTAAGGCGACGCGAGTTCACCGGTTTCCGCGCAGACAGTCTGGGCGGTATGCATCTGACAGTATACAGTCGGCTCTGTTCCTTTTGTCCACCAGTCTGTTACAGTGCCGTATCCCATGACATCATGTTCGCAGGCTTCTGTCGCGAGCTGACCGCTGACCGCGCAGGTCGTGACCCTGACAAGCCCGTAGTCGCTTCCCTTTCCTTCCAGGATATCCCGGTTGGAAAGGCCTTTATGGATCTTGGCCATATAAGCCTGCCAGAGCGGGGCGGCGGCGCCCGATCCTGTGGATTTGCTGCTCAGAGCCTTATAGTTGTCATGCCCGATCCACAGAGCGGAAGAATAGTAACCGGTCATTCCGGCAAAGAATACGCCCTTCTGGTCCGAATTGGTCCCTGTCTTGCCGGCCACGGTCTGTCCGCTGATCTTGGCGGAGGTTCCCGTTCCGCTGGATACGACGGTCTTCATCATATCCACGATCATGTACGCGGTGGATTCACTGAATACGCGGCGGCGCTGCTGATTCTGGTGACCGTCCCAGATCACATTCCCGCCCGAATCCGAGATGCCCAGGATGGATATGGGTTCCTGATATACGCCGCCGTTGGCAAGCACCCCATAGGCCACCGTCATCTGCAGCGGAGTGATCCCGCTGGAGCCGAGTGACAGTCCGAACGGTGTCGCGTCGATATGGGCGTCATCGATCCCCATACGGTGCAAATAGTCCACAGAACGTTCCACCGTAACAAAGTTCAGCAGTGTATAAGCCGCGGAGGTATTATGGCTCCTCCGGATCGATTCGCGCAGTGTTTCCGGACCAACATACCCGCCTCCGCCGTAGTTGGTGGGCCATGAGTCGTTCCCCTTGGCATCCTTCCATCCGCTGATCGGCAGCGGCATATTGTACACGATGCTTGCCGGCGAATGGCCCAGTTCCAGCGCGGGCGCGTAGACCGCGATCGGTTTGATGGAAGATCCGACCGGCATTTTCATGTCTGTCGCGCGGTTCAGTGTCTTGCGGGCTGTCACCGGTTCGCGGCTGCCGACGATTGCTTTCAGTTCGCCGGTCCGGTAATCCAGGACCACCGCCGCGGCCTGCGGCTGAATGATCTCCGTATAGGTCCCGTCAGAATTCTTCGACCGGAAGACCTTATCGCTCGGATCCCGCAGCGCCGGATATTTGGACCAGTTCTGCACGGTATCCTCGACCGTTTCCTGAAGCGTCGGGTCCAGCGCGAGCTTGATCCTGTATCCGCCCGTACGCAGTCTGTTTTCCATGGTGGCACGGTTGGCGGAGGTATTTTCAAGACCGTTGATCTCCAGCAGGATATCCACCGCTTCGGAGACGGCATATTCCACATAATGCGCGTAAGGATACATGGCGTCGCCGCCGGAAGGAGATTCCTCCAGCACACACGCCGTTACCGGATTCAGTGCCTCCTGATACTGTTCATAGGTAATGAACTGGTTTTCGTACATACAGCGAAGGACATAGTCCGTCCGCTGATTCGTGATGGCGGCATAGTCCACGCCTTCCTTGGAACGTGAATAGAAGTTCCGGCGCGGATTGTAATAGTACGGACTGTTTGTCACGCCGGCCAGCATGGCACATTCCCGCAGCGTCAGTTCCCCGAGAGGCCGTCCGAAGTATCCTTCCGCCGCTGTCTGCACCCCGTAGTAATTCTCGCCGAGGTAGATCGTGTTCAGATAGCTCTCCAGGATCTCATCCTTGGAATAGCGAGTCTCCAGCTGCATCGCCAGATAGGCTTCCTGGATCTTTCGTTTATAGCTTTGTTCGGGAGAAAGTAGTGTATTCTTGATCAGCTGCTGCGTGATCGTGGATCCACCCTGTGTTCCGGAGGCGGAAAGGTTACTGACAAAAGCGCCCACGATCCGCTTCAGATCCACGCCGGAGTGTGAATAGAACCGGGCATCCTCCACCGCGACAAACGCATTGCGCAGATTGACCGGCATGGCTGCCAGAGAGATCATGACACGGTTTTCGGATCCCTTGTATTCAGTGATCAGGTTCCCGTTGCAATCGTAAATAAAGGATGTCTGCGCCTGACTGTCCAGCGCCGCCAGATCCAGTTCCGGAGCCGTATCCACATAGCCCCTGGCGATTCCGACGACCGCGCCGAGCACGGCAAAGCCGGCCACCAGGACCAGTACGCCCAATACACGGATCGCGTTCAGCAGGACGCTGACCACGAAATTGGGTTTACGCACAGATGATTTGAAAATGCTGCGCGGCTCATCCCGTTCGTACGTTTCATCATCCGCTTCGGAATCGTGATCGCGGTCGTCCTCAGGATCGGGGATCTCCTCATATTCAATTTGTTCAGTTTCCGGTTCATCCACAGGTCCGAATCCGTCATCCGGTTCCCTGTTTCCGCTGCGTTTACCGAACATTTTTTATCCTCCGTTTATCAGGGCTGCAAGCCGTAAAACAAATACTTTCACAGGATACATTGTACCATATTTACCTGTCTCACACAAGTAAACGAACCGCCCATGCCGTTTCTTCCGTGAGTCTCCTTCCGGGGCTACCGACCGCGAAAACGAACGAAAACATTGCACTCCGCCGCTGAAAGTTGTATGATATAGACAGCATAATTGATATAGTCAGCTGTGTTGCTCCGGCAATACGGGTTTGTGGTATTTTACTTTCTGAAAGGGGCGGTCCTGATGAAAATCGCTGTGATTGTATCCGGCCTGAGCTATGACAGCCAGCGCCGTTTTGTGGAAGGTCTTCTGGAAAGCGCGAAACCGGATGGGACCGATCTGTTCTTTCTGGTTTGCGACGCGGAAGATTATCAGTCCCGCACCGTTTATGAAACCGGTGAATTCAACATCTATTCCCTGCCGGATTTCTCTTTGTTTGACGCGATCATCGGTTATTTCGACACGATCCACGATGTGGACGTGGTATCCGATATTATCGACCGGATCCGCCGTTCCGGGAAGCCCTGTGTTTCCATCAACACCTATGTGGAGGACTTTATCTGTCTGAAGCTCGATAACCAGACCGGTCTGAGGGATATCCTCGACCATCTCTATGAAGAACATAAAGTCAGAAGCATTTACTATATTTCCGGTGCTCCGGACAATACCGACGCCACCGAAAGACTGCAGACAGTCCGTACCTTCCTCCGGGAAAGAAACATCACCTTTACCAAAGACAGCATTTACTACGGCAACTATACCTATCCAAGCGGCTATAAAGGAATGGATGCCCTGATCAGATCCGGCCGTCCGCTCCCGGACGCGGTGGTCTGCGCCAACGACAAGATGGCTATCGGAGCGATCAGCCGCTGCCGTGAGGAAGGCATCCGGATCCCGGAAGACCTGATCATCACCGGATATGACGATTCCGATCTGGCCCGGATCCATCAGCCGGGTATCACTACGGTAAAGCGGAGCGAGGTCTACAGCGGATCCCTGGCGTATCAGCTTGCCAGAGACGCTGTTATTTCCGGAACGCATCCCCATCCGCAGAATATTTACGGGGAAGCGGTCTTTTCGGCATCCTGCGGCTGCAGTGAACCTTCAGCCATGAATGTCTCCGATCTTCGCGACCAGCTCATGTCCCAGATCTTCACAACTGAAACGGAGACCTATCTCATCAAGACACTGCTGGCCGAGATCACTTCGCTGAACAGTTACGAGGATTTCCTGTCAATTTTCCGCAGTTACGCCTGCAAGCTCAGTCTCGGCGATATCTATATCAGTCTTTGCGGTAATCAGGAACAGTATCAGCGTGAAATTGAAAATACGACCAACGGTATCGGAGCCGGGCGTGATGTCACCCGTTTCACCGGCACATCCACCCTGGCACTGGCATACAGAAACGGCGAATTCCTGAGCCCGACTGTTTTCCATACCGCCGATATCATCCCGCCCGACTATCTGGAAAGTGACAGGCAGAATTTCTTCTTCGTTTATCCTCTTCATCACAGGGAGCATTGCTTTGGCTTTATCGCCTTCGGCAACAGAAAAGAAGTCTGTAACACACAAACAATGAATCTGTTCGCGCTGGCTGTCAGCAGCTCCCTGGAATATATTCTGGAATACGACCGGATGAACTCCCTGATGAACAAGCTGGACAACCTGCGTCTGGAAGATCCCCTGACCCGGGTGTTCAACCGTGCGGGAGTCAGCGCGCACTGGCCGGATCTGATCCGGAAAGCCACGGAGGAAAACCTGTTCCCGGCCGCGATCTTCATGGATATGGACGATCTGAAGAGCGTCAACGACCGCTACACTCACGAGGAAGGCGACAAATACATTACGGCGGTGGCGGACGTCATTCGTCAGTGCTGCGGACCGGATGACCTGCTGGTTCGTTTCGGCGGGGATGAGTTCGTGGTATTCACCGCGGTCTCTTCCGTCAAATCCATTGAAGAACAGGTGTCGTGCATCCGTAAAGCCATGGATGACTACAATCAGAAACACCCCTGCGGATATGTCCGGAGTATCAGTATCGGTCACTATATCTGCGACGATACCCGGAATGCCGACCCGGACATCATGATCAGCCGTGCCGATTCGGATATGTATTATGAAAAACGCGGCAAAAAGAGCCGCCGCGGCACCCGATAAAGTCATTACCGGAACAGAAAAGGATCCCGGCCATCAGCCGGGATCCTTCTTTTTAGTTCCCCAGATATGCTTTCCGGACATTATCATCTTTCAGGAGATCAGCCGCGTTGCCGGACATGCTGATCGTTCCGGTCTCCAGTACATACGCCCGGTCCGCGACAGACAGCGCCATCTGGGCGTTCTGTTCCACCAGGAGGATCGTCGTGCCTGCTTCATGCAGCTCACGGATGATGTCAAAGATCTGTTCCACCAGGATCGGAGCCAGACCCATGGACGGCTCGTCCAGCATCAGCAGTTTGGGCTTGCTCATCAGAGCTCTGGCCATGGCCAGCATCTGCTGTTCACCGCCGGACAGGGTGCCGGCGATCTGTTTTTCACGTTCTTTCAGGCGGGGGAAGCGCTGGAACATTTCCTCGATGGAAGGTTCGATCTCATTCAGCTTCCGGCTGTATCCGCCCATCTCCAGATTCTCCCGGACGGTCATCTGCTGGAAAATCCTTCTTCCTTCCGGACAGAGCGCCATACCGAGACTGACCATTCCGTGAGCGGTCATGCTGCTGAGGTTTTTCCCCTCGAACAGGATCTGTCCGCTTCTGGGCTTCAGCAGACCGGAAATGGTGTTCAGAGTCGTGGATTTGCCGGCGCCGTTGGCACCTATCAGGGTGACGATCTCATGCTCATTGACTTCAAAAGAGATTCCCTTGATCGCGTGAATCGCACCATAGTAGACGTGAATATCATTGATTTCCAGCATGCTCATTCCGCGCTCGCCTCCTTCTGCTTGCCGAGGTAGGCTTCAATGACGACCGGATTCGCCTGGATCTCTTCCGCGGTCCCCTTGGCAATGATCTTTCCGTAATTCAGTACGCAGATGCCTTCGCAGATCCCCATGACCAGATTCATGTCATGTTCGATCAGCATAATGGCGATCTGGAACTGATCCCGGATCTTCATGATATTTTCCATCAATTCCTGCGTTTCATGCGGATTCATACCGGCAGCCGGTTCATCCAGCAGGAGCAGGCTGGGATTGGTTGCCAGCGCGCGCACGATCTCCAGACGGCGTTGCGCGCCGTAGGGCAGAGAGCCGGCCTGCACATCGGCCAGATCCTGCATCCCGAAGATTGACAGGAGATCCAGTGCCTTTTCATGCTGTTTCTTTTCCTTGTTCCAGTAAGCCGGCAGGCGGAAGATCCCGTTGAACATCCCATAACTGATCTGGTTATGCAGTCCGATCCTTACGTTATCCTCAACCGTCATATTGGAAAACAGGCGGATATTCTGGAATGTACGGGCAATTCCCAGTTTGTTCGCCTGAACGGTATCCATTCCGTGCATATCGATCCCGTTCAGCATCACGCTGCCGCGGGTCGGTTCATACACTTTGGTCAGCAGGTTGAACACCGTGGTCTTTCCGGCGCCGTTCGGGCCGATCAGACCGGCGATCTCAGTCTTTCCGATCACCAGATTGAAGTCGTCCACGGCGGTCAGTCCGCCGAAGTCGATCCCCAGATGGCGACATTCCAGGACCGGCATCTTGTCGATATCGCGCTCCGGGATAATGGAGGTGGAAGGCACAGGCACCATGCGGGTGTCCTGATTGAGCTTTTTGATATTACTCATTCGCGTTCCCTCCTTTTCCCTGATGGATCTCCACGGCTTCTTCCAGCTTGGCTTTCTGCCGGCTGTGTAAGCGGAATGAAGATACCAGGCCCTTCAGTTTCGCGTTATTGGTTGCCAGCATGACCAGGATCAGGACGATCGCGTAGACCAGCATGCGGTAGTCGCTGAAGGCGCGCAGCTGTTCGGGCAGAATGGTCAGCACGGTCGCCGCGATCACGGAGCCGCGGATGGAGCCGATGCCGCCGAGCACCACAAATACCAGCACGTTAATGGACTGGTCAAACTTGAATTTGGAAACCGCGAGGCCGCTGTAATTCAGCCCGTAGAGGGTGCCCGCCATACCGGCCAGCACAGCCGCGGTGACAAAAGCCATCATGCGGTACTTGGTGCTGTTGATACCCATGCTCTCAGCGGCGATCCGGTTATCCCGGATGGCCATGATGGCCCGTCCGGAACGGCTGTTGATCAGGTTCAGCACCACGATCAGCGCGAAGATCACCAGAATAAAGCCCATCGTAAAGGTGGAGACCTTTTCGACACCAACGGCTCCCTGCGGTCCGTTCAGCACCAGTTTGCCTTCGATATTCGGGTTCAGGAAGCCGAAGTGCAGCGCGGCACCGTCCACGGAAATATAGACGCAGTTCAGAATGTTGCAAATGATTTCACCAAAAGCCAGCGTCACGATGGCCAGATAGTCACCGCGGAGACGCAGCACGGGGATCCCGATCAGTGCGCCCGCGATGCCGGCGATCACGCCGCTCACGATCATCGCGATCACCAGGCGGAGGATCCCGTCTTCGATCGCGAAAGCGCTCTTCAGCCAGGTGGAGACCACAATACCGGTAAAAGCACCGATGCTCATGAAGCCGGCGTGTCCCAGGCTCAGCTCGCCGCTGATGCCGACAACCAGGTTCAGGCTGACCGCCATGACGATCCACGCGCAGATCGGGACCAACTGACCTTTCAGGGACTTGGTCATCTTCAGTGCGGAACCGAGGGAACCGTCAGCCGACAGCTGACAGAAGATATACGCAATGATCACGATACCAAAGGTGATCAGGTTGTTGATGAGAGTTTTTTTGTTTCTTTTCGTCATACCTCTCACCTCACACTTTCTCATGGATCTTCTTGCCCAGAAGTCCGGTCGGTTTAACAAGCAGGATCACGATCAGCACGGCAAAGACAAGCGCGTCTCCGAGTTCGGTGGAAATATAGGCCTTGCCCAGGATCTCGATGATGCCGAGCAGCAGGCCGCCGATCATGGCGCCGGGGATCGAGCCGATCCCACCGAACACTGCCGCGGTAAAGGCCTTGATTCCGGGCATGGATCCGGTGGTGGGCTGCAGTGCCGGATAGGTGGAGCACAGCAGGACGCCCGCGATGGCCGCCAGTGCGGAACCGATCGCGAAGGTCAGGGATATCGTCATGTTCACATTGATCCCCATGAGTTCCGCGGCACCCTTGTCCTCGCTTACGCAGCGCATGGCCTTGCCCAGCTTGGTCTTGTTCGTGAACAGGGTCAGTCCGATCATGATCACGATACAGGCCAGGATGGTCACGATCGCTTCGCCGGTGATCTTCATCTTTCCGTCAAACAGGGAGATGGCCGGAATGGAGACCACGCTGGGGAAGCTCTTGGGGTTCGGACCCCAGATTGGGATCAGCAGGGCAATATTCTGCAGCAGGTAGCTCATACCGATGGCAGTAATCAGTACAGCCAGGGAAGTCGCCTGACGCAGGGGCTTGTAGGCCAGCCGCTCGATCAGCACACCCAGCAGCGTGCATACGACGACAGCCGCCAGAATAGCCACGACCGCGGGAAGCTGCAGATTGAATATCACGGTGAAAGCAATATACGCGCCGATCATGATAACATCGCCGTGGGCAAAGTTCAGCATCTTCGCGATACCGTAAACCATTGTATAACCCAGAGCGATGATGGCGTATACGCTTCCCAGACTGATTCCGTTCACCAGACTGGAGAAAAAATTGATCATACCGACACCTCACTAACTGACATCCGAAAAAACGCGAACAAGGTAACCGGCAGCAACCGGTCCGGGCAGGACCGACTGGTGTCGATTACCTTATACAATAACACAGAAAGAGGGGAAGGGCAATATTTCCTTCCCCTCTTCCGGATCAGCGGAATTACTTCACGCCGACATAAACACCGTTTTCAATGACCACGGCGGTGGGAGTCTTGGAAACTTCACCGTTGGCCGCCCAGGTCATGGTACCGGTCAGGCCTTCCACTTCGATGGAGGTGAACTGGGCGATCAGCAGTTCGCAGGCTTCCTCGGCAGTGGTGTCGGAAGTGATGCCGGCGTTCTGGATTGCCTGGTACAGAGCATAGATTCCGTCATATCCGTCAGCGGCGAACTGGTTTGGGATCTCATTGTACTGAGCCTGATAAGTAGCCACGAAGTTCTGGGTGCGTTCGTCTTCCGCGTCGGCGGAGAAGGGGGTCAGCAGCATGACGCCTTCAGCCAGAGCAGTATCAAACCCTTCAATGGTCAGGATGCCGTCCATGCCATCCACGCCGAAGAACAGGGGCTTAAAGTCAATGCTGTTGGCATAGGTCAGGATCTGGGAAGCAGGGGTATAATAGATGGGCAGGAACACGACATCGGCACCGGCATCCTTGGCCTGGTTGACCTGCACGGAGAAGTCCGTGGTGTCATTGGTGAAGGTGGAGGTGGACACGATTTCCAGTCCGAGTTCGGCAGCCTTGGCTTCGAAGGTCTGGTAGATACCGGTGGAATAAGCATCGGCATTGTTGTAGATGATCGCGGCCTTGGTACCCAGATTCTTGGTGAAGATGTATTCAGCGGAAGCGGAGCCCTGGTTGGGGTCGGTGAAGCAGACCTGGAACACGTTGTCCTTGCCTTCGGTCACGGCGGTGGAGGAGGCAGAGGGGGTCAGCATGAACATACGGTCGTTGAAAGCTTCGGCGGAAACCGCGATGCAGGGGTTGGTGGTCACGGTGCCCAGGATCATCTGGCAGCCGTTGTCCCACAGATTGTTGTAGGCGTTCACAGCGATTTCGGCATCGTGTGTATCATCCTGGTCCAGCAGTTCGAGCTGGATTCCGCCCAGAGCGTTGATTTCGTCAACAGCGATCTTGGCGCCGTTGTCGGCAGCCTGGCCGTACACAGCAGCGGCACCGGTCAGGGGTCCGATAAAGCCGATCTTGATGGCACCGTCAGCCATCGCGGCAGTCATGCAGAGAGTCATGGCCAGAGCCAGAACCAGAGCAAGCAATTTCTTCATCATCATTTCCTCCTTAAAATAAGGTCCGCAAAGCGTCTGTGCTTTGTGAACCCTATTATACGCAACGGATTCCCCATCGTAAAGGGGACAAGTCGGTTCTTTTCTGTTTTTTTGTATAAAAAACCGGAAAAAAACGGCTTTTATGCACATTTTCTTCCGGAAAACGATTAAATTACGTTTACGGCGAATTGACCTTCCGGGTCAATATCCACCTTCATCACGGAGCCGGGTGCGATCTCCGCCTCGATGACCTTCCGTGCGATCATTGTTTCCACTTTGCTCTGCAGGTACCGTTTCAGCGGACGCGCGCCGTAGACAGGGTCAAATCCTCTGTCGATGACCGCGTTCATGGCATCCTCCGTCAGCTCCACCGTCAGCTGCTTGTCCTTCAGGCGTTCGTTCAGTTTCATCACCATCAGTCCGACAATGACACTGATCTCATCGCGTGTCAGCGGCTTGTAGCAGACGATTTCATCGATCCGGTTCAGGAATTCCGGTCTGAAATGGCTCTTCAGCAGCCGGTCCACCTGATCACGGGCTTCCGTCGTGATTTCTCCGTCGCGGATGCCTTCCAGGAGGTATTCACTGCCGAGGTTACTGGTCATGATCAGGATCGTATTCTTGAAGTCCACGGTCCGTCCCTGACTGTCCGTGATCCGGCCGTCGTCCAGGACCTGCAGCAGAATATTGAATACATCCGGATGCGCTTTTTCCACTTCGTCAAACAGGACCACACAGTAAGGATGACGCCGGACCGCCTCGGTCAGCTGACCGCCTTCATCATAACCGACATATCCGGGAGGCGCTCCGATCAGACGCGAGACGCTGAATTTTTCCATGTATTCGGACATATCGATCCGGATCATGTTCTTTTCATCGTCAAACAAAGCCTGAGCCAGTGCTTTCGCCAGTTCCGTCTTACCGACGCCCGTCGGCCCCAGGAAAAGGAACGATCCCAGCGGCCGGTTCGGGTCCTGGATCCCCGCCCTTGAGCGCAGGATCGCTTCGGCGACTTTGCTCACGGCTTCCTCCTGTCCGATGACCCGCTGATGCAGCTGGTCTTCCAGATGCAGGAGCTTTTCCCGTTCGCCTTCCATCAGCCGGCTCACCGGGATGCCTGTCCACCGTCCGACGATCCGGGCAATCTCCTCGTCCGTCACGCGGTCCCGGAGCAGGCCGTCCTCCTTGCTTTCCTCGATCACCGCTTCCTCTTCTCCCAGTTCCTTCTGGAGTTTCGGAAGCTGACCGTACTTCAGCTCCGCCGCGCGGTTCAGGTCATAATTCCGCTCCGCTTTTTCAATTTCTCCGTTGACCTTTTCGATTTCCTCCCGGAGAGCGGTCACCCGTCCGATCGCGTCCTTCTCGTTTTCCCAGCGCGCTTTCATGGCGTTGAAGGTCTCCCGCTGCTGTGCCAGTTCGCCTTTCACCTCGTCCAGATGCGCTTTCGAAAGGGCGTCCTCTTCCTTCTGCAGCGCGGCTTCCTCGATCTCGAGCTGCATGATGTGCCGACGGATGTCATCCAGTTCGGAAGGCAGGGAATCGATCTCCGTCCGGATCATGGCGCAGGCTTCATCGACCAGGTCAATGGCCTTGTCCGGCAGGAAGCGGTCAGTGATATACCGGTTGCTCAGGGTTGCCGCGGCGATGAGCGCCGCGTCCTGGATCTTGACTCCGTGGAACACTTCATACCGTTCCTTCAGTCCTCTCAGGATCGCCACGGTATCCTCGACAGTGGGTTCTCCCACCAGGACCGGCTGGAAGCGGCGTTCCAGCGCGGGATCCTTTTCGATATACTGACGGTACTCATTCAGGGTCGTGGCGCCGATACAATGAAGTTCTCCCCGTGCCAGCATGGGCTTCAGCAGGTTTCCGGCGTCCATGGCACCGTCCGCCTTCCCCGCGCCCACGATCGTATGCAGTTCATCGATGAACAGAATGACCTTGCCTTCGCTCTTTTTGATTTCCCCCAGCACTGCCTTCAGACGTTCCTCAAACTCCCCGCGGAACTTGGCTCCGGCAATCAGGCTTCCCATGTCGAGCGAGAAGATCGTCCGGTCCTTCAGGCTTTCCGGCACATCTCCGCGTACGATCCGCAGGGCCAGACCTTCCGCGATGGCGGTCTTGCCCACGCCGGGTTCACCGATCAGCACGGGATTGTTTTTGGTTTTTCTGGAAAGGATCCGGATCACGTTCCGGATCTCGCTGTCGCGTCCGATCACCGGATCCAGTTTCTGCCTTCTGGCCAGTTCCACCAGATCCGAACCGTATTTCTTCAGCGCGTCATAGGTTTCCTCGGGATTGTCACTGGTGACCCGGGTCGCGCCGCGGACCTCGCTCAGCACCTTCAGGAAACGGCTCTGGTCCCAGCCGATCTCCTGCAGGAGTCTCTTCACGGAGGCTGAGGGTTTTTCACAGATCCCCATCCATACATGTTCGACCGAAAGATATTCATCCTTCATCCGGGCCGCCTGCTGTTCCGCTTCCAGCAGGGCTTTTTCAGTATCTCCGGAAATATACACCTTCCCCGGTTCACGCCCGGGACCGGAGACTCTGGGGATCCTGGTGATTGCTTCTTCCAGCTGCTTTTTCACCGATTCCGGCGCGATGCCGCATTTCTGCAGCAGCTGCGGGATCAGTTCCGCGCTGTCTTCCGTCAGAGCGAGCATCAGATGTTCCTGCTCGACCTGCAGATGCTGATATTCAATGGCCATACTCTGCGCGCGTTGCAGCGCGGCAGTGGTCTTCTGTGTAAATTGATTCATGTTCACAGGCATTCCTCCATGAAAGATCATTCTCTGACTTTCTTTGACCTTTCATGAATATTGTATCGCATTTCCGACGAATGTCAAGAGGATGACAAAAAAAGGTCCGGCACGTTTTCGTGCCGGACCTGTCGCAGGAAGAACTTACTTAATCCAGTTCCTTCTTTCCGGTATACAGTTCGTAGTATCTTCCCTTCTGTTCGAGCAGTTCCTCATGGTTGCCGCGTTCAATGATCTTGCCGTGTTCAAGCACCATGATGGCATTGGCGTTCCGGACTGTGCTCAGCCGGTGGGCGATCACAAAGGTGGTCCGGTTCTTCATCAGGCGGTCCATGCCGTGCTCGATATGGCGTTCCGTACGGGTATCAACGCTGCTGGTGGCTTCATCCAGGACCAGGATGGGAGCCTTGGAGATAGCCGCTCTGGCAATGTTCAGCAGCTGGCGCTGGCCCTGGCTCAGGTTGGCGCCGTCTCCGTCCAGCATGGTATCATATCCGTTTTCAAGTCTCATGATGAAGCTGTGCGCGCTGGCCAGTTTTGCCGCCGCTTCCACTTCCTCGTCCGTGGCGTCCAGACGTCCGTAACGGATGTTTTCCCGGACCGTACCGGTGAACAGATGTGTATCCTGCAGGACCATGGCGATGTTCTTCCGCAGTTCATCCCGCTTGTAGTCCCGGATGTCCACCCCGTCAATGGTGATGGTACCGGACTGGATATCATAGAAACGGTTCAGCAGATTGGTCACGGTCGTCTTGCCCGCGCCGGTGGAACCGACGAAAGCGATCTTCTGACCCACATGAGCGTACAGGGACAGGTCTTCCAGGACCGTCTTCTCAGGTACATAGCCGAAAGAGACATGGTCCAGCACGATCTCGCCCCTGATTTCCCGGTCGGTCGCGTTCTCGCTGTCCGGAGTTTCCGGTTCGGCATCCATCACGGCAAACACGCGGGTCGCGCCGGCCAGGGCCGAGAACACCGCGCTCATCTGCATGCTCAGTTGGTTGATTGGCATGGCGAACTGCCGGCTGTAGCCCGCGAAAACGGTCAGCGCGCCGGGGGTCAGGGAGCCGGCCACCATCAGGATACCGCCGACACCGACGGTCACGGCATAACTGATCTGACTGGTGTTGCCCATCACGGGACCCATGATGCCGCCGTAGAACTGTGCCTTGAACTGTTTGTCCCGCAGGTCATCGTTCAGCAGTCCGAATTCTTCCACGCATTCCGATTCGTGATTGAAGACCTTGACGACTTTCTGTCCGGTCACGGTCTCTTCAATATAGCCGTTCACCGCACCCAGAGCCTTCTGCTGTCCGGCGTAATATTTGGCCGAGCGGTTGCCGAGCGCGGCGCCGCCCAGAGCAAAGACAGGAATGAAGATCACGGTGATCAGGGTCAGGATCCAGTTGGTGGTGATCATGAAAATGAAAGTACCCACCAGGGAGATGATGCCGCTGACGATACTGGTCAGGGAGTTGGAGAACATCACGCTGATGTTGTCCACGTCGTTGGTGTACCGGCTCATGACTTCGCCGGTACTCTGACCGTCAAAGAATTTCAGGGGCAGCTTCTGCATCTTTTGGAACAGGTCATTACGGATCGCTTCCAGCGCGCCCTCACTGACCGTAACCATCAGTCTGCCCTGCAGATAATTGGTGATGACTCCGATTCCGTATACCAGACCCAGGATCAGCAGTGCCGCCAGCACATAAGCCGTCACTTCGGCCGTGGCGCCCTGCGCCGTCCAGTTCTGGATCAGAGGAGTGTTCATGACATTCTGCACCACTCCGTCGGCAACCACCTCAAACGCGCTCATTTCCACCGGCGTATCCGGGTTCACGGCCAGAGCGATCCGGTCCACAATGGGAGCCATGAGATAACCGCCGCACAGACTGGTCAGGGTTGTCAGGAGCATGCACAGAAGGACGATGATCAGCCGGGGCCAGTACCGTCTTACATACTGCATCAGACGGCGGATCGTCTTCCCCATGTTCTTGGGCTTTTCCACCTTGCCGCCCATGCCGCGTCCGCGCGGACCGCGTCCGGGACCGCCCGGGCCTCTGCCGGGTTTCGCGGAGAAAGAGGCATACTGTTTCTGGAGTCGTTCAAGTGTACGTGCCATCTTTCTCACTCTCCCTTCTTGTCCATCTGGGACTCATAGATCTCGCGGTATTCGGTATTGGAGGCCAGCAGATCGGCATGCTCGCCGATACCGGTGATCTGACCGTCGTTCATGACGATAATGGTATCCGCGTCCATGACGGAAGTGATCCGCTGGGCAATGATGATCTTGGTGGAGCCGGCCAGTTCGTTGGCAAAGGCTTCACGGATGCAGGCTTCTGTCGCGGTGTCCACCGCGGATGTGGAGTCGTCCAGGATCAGGATCTTCGGCTTCTTCAGCAGGGCGCGGGCAATACACAGGCGCTGTTTCTGGCCGCCGGATACATTGGTCCCACCCTGTTCGAGTTCTGTTTCATACTGTTCCGGGAAACTCAGGATAAAGCTGTCCGCCTGTGCCTGAGCCGCGGCAAGCGCCAGCTCCTGCTGCGTAGCATCTTCATCGCCCCAGCGCAGGTTCTCGGCAATGGTTCCGGAGAACAGCACATTCTTCTGCAGCACCATACCGACACCCTCACGCAGATTGTACAGGGAGTAGTCCTTTACATTCACACCGTCCACAAGGATCTCGCCCTCATCCGGATCATACAGGCGCGGGATCATGGATACCAGCGTGCTCTTTCCGCAGCCGGTGGATCCGATGATTCCGACCGTGCTTCCGGCGGGGATCTTCAGGTCAATGTCTTCCAGGACCTTTTCGGAACTGTTCTTGTAATAACGGAAGGATACATTACGGAACTCAATATTGCCTTCCTTCACGGTCAGATCTTTCTGCGCCGCGTTCTCGTCGCTGATGTCCGGCTGCTCATCCAGTACTTCACGGATACGTTTTGCCGAAGCCATAGCTCTGGAAGATGTCATGAGCAGGAAGGTCACCATGACCAGAGAGGACAGGACCTGCACGACATAATTGACAAACGCGCTCAGATCGCCGACCGCCATATCGCCGCTCAGCACGATCTGATGGCCGAACAGCAGCACGGCAATGATCGTTCCGTTCATGAACAGGCTGATGATCGGGCCGAGCCAGATCATGACCTTGACAGCGCTCAGAGCGGAATTCTTCAGTTCGCCGTTGGCTTTTCTGAATTTTTCTGTTTCGTGATCCTCGCGGACAAAGGATTTCACCACGCGGACATTGGTGATGTTCTCCTGCACGGTGGAATTCAGCTTGTCCACTTTGTCCTGCATCTTCTGGAACCGCGGGAAACCTTTGGTGATGATCAGGCCGGCCACGATCAGCATCAGCGGCATGGTCACGGCGAATACCACGGACAGGGACGGCTTCAGCATGATGGCCATGATCAGACCGCCGATCATCATTCCGGGTGCACGCAGAGCCATCCGCAGAAGCATATTCACAAAGTTCTGCAGCTGGGTCACATCATTGGTGATACGGGTCACCAGCGAACCGGTGGAAAATTTATCCACATTGGCAAAAGAGAAACCCTGAATTTTTCCGTACAGGTCCTTACGGATATCCGCGGCGAAATTGACGCTGGCCTTTCCTCCGAAATAGGCGCCTCCGACGCCGCCGGCCATCATGACCAGCGCGATCACGATCATCAGGACACAGGTCCAGATACTGGTCCCGACAGTCAGTGTGCCTTCATTGCCGGCGTTGATCACATTGGCCAGCAGTTTGGGCATCAACACTTCACCGATGACTTCCACGATCATGCAAAGCGGTCCGACAATGAACCACTTCTTATAGGGTCTGACATACTTCATCCACTTTTTCAATCTTCTTCCAACCTTTCTGTTAACCATGCAATACGTCTGCCGCGCGGATCACCCAGAATCCGCCGGACTTGCTGATCTTTTCCACTGAGCCGAACAGTGTCTGCAGGTACCGGATACAGCTGTCTCCGCCCTGCTGTTTCCGGATGACCAGATACAGCGCTCCGTTTTCTTTCAGGCTATGAGCACTGTCCGCGAACATCTTGTAGATCACCTGTTTTCCCGCCCGGATCGGCGGATTGGTAACCACGGCGTCAAACCGGTACGCTGTCAGAGTCGCCATCCCGTCGCTTTCAACGCATTCCGTCTCAGTTCCGTTCCGTTTCGCGTTTTCCCGGCTGAGATCCAGCGCCCGGTGATTCACGTCGGCCATCACCACATGAAGATCCGGCCAGTGTTTTTTCATGGCAATCCCGACCGGGCCCCAGCCGCAGCCCAGGTCCAGGACATCCCCCTGCAGTGTTTCCGGAAGCGCGTCTATCAGCAGTCTGGTTCCTGTATCCAGTTCGCCTTTGGAAAAGACACCAGCGTCCGTCATGAACCGGAGATCCTCCCCGCGGTAGGAAAATTCACACGGGACCGGTCTGGATTCGCTGGACGGATCCGCGGTATAGTACTGATCGTTCATGTTTCCTCCATTCCGGCTGCTTTCCGCAGCAATGCCAGTTCCTCCACGGTCAGTTCACGCCAGGAACCTTCGCTGAGCTCCGGATCCAGTTCCAGCGGTCCGAATGACCGCCGGTGAAGCTGTGTCACCTCATGTCCGGTAGCCTCAAACATCCGTTTGACCTGATGGAACTTTCCTTCATGGATCGTGACTCTTGCCGTGGAATGATCCTGAGCTGCCGTGATGATCTCCAGCAGCGCCGGTTCCGCCCGGAAGTCGTTCAGCTCCAGTCCCTCCCGGAACGCCGCGACTTCACTTTCTCCAAGCTTTCCGGTCACCGTGGCCTCGTAGACCTTATCCACGTGACGTCCCGGGGCCAGAAGCCGATGATTCAGTTCACCGTCGCAGGTGAGGATCAGCAGCCCCGTGGTATCCTTATCCAGTCTGCCGACCGGCATACATCCGGCCGACGCGTACAACGGTTCAAGCAGATCCAGAACTGTCGGCTGTTTCGGATCTCTGGCTGCCGTCAGGACACCGGCAGGTTTATGAAGCATCACATGACGTTCTGTTCTGCCGTCTGTGATACGGCCGTCCACACACAGCGAGCATTTTTCCGATTCAAAGGCAGCGGCGGGATCCCGGACTGTCACACCGTCAACAGAGATCCTTCCCTGCCGGATCATTTCCTTGACCTGACTGCGGCTTCCGAATGCCAACGTAGCAAGCCATCGGTCCAGTCTGATCTTCATTGTTTCTCCAGTCCGTCGACAAAAGCGGCGGTAATCAGGCTGCGCAGCGGAAGCAGGGGCAGAGTCAGTACCGCTCCGATCGCCACGATGATCAGAGTGGTTTTGGTATCCGGCAGATCGACCTTTCCTTTCATGATATCATTGATCAGTCCGTTCATATCCGCCAGATAAGGCACATAGCGCATGATCGCGACCGCGAGGGCAATGATCACCGGCGCCAGTGTCAGCAGGCTGGCAATCAGCCAGCAGAGCAGGTTCTTCCCGTGATGTCTCCGGATCAGATCTCTCTTCCCGCGTGCCATGCAGTGCCTGTCCGCGCTGTGGAATCCGCAGCCGGCAGCCGCCAGCAGCAGTGTTGCCAGGACAATGAGAAGGAGCCGGAACACACCGGTGGGAATACCGTCCCTTCCGCCTCCGCCGAAATCACTGACCCAGTGAAGCAGCGTCATACCGTCCGTGCCGACCGAGATATAGTGTTTAGCCAGAACGACCGACGCGATCAGCGGAATGCTCCACAGCAGGATCAGACTCATTCTCAGGACCCCGTCCACCAGATCCTTTCCGTAGGAGGAACAGTCCACCAGTTGATACGAGCACAGTTTCCCGCCGTTCAGGGCGTTCCGCATCGTCCGGGCCGCGTTCATCCGTGCCGGGAAAACCAGCAGGATAAAAAGCAGGACCGCGATGAGTGCCAAAAACCGAGTGCTCTCTTCCCAGAGAAACAGAGCCGGCGCGACAGCCGCCAGTACGATGCACAGTTCCACCGCCAGGAATTTCATGCTCGAGCCAAAGTCAGCAATATATGTTTTCCAGGCATTCCTGATTGCCGTTGTGATCTTCATATCACGCCCGTCCTTCCATAAAATATCCTTTTTATTATACAGTTTTCAGTAAACGATTGCAATCTTTCTCCGTGTGTGCTATTGTTCTCACGGGAGGAAACATTATGATTGAATATTCTGATCTGATTCTTGATGAAGAGAGGGCTCTGTACGGCCTCAATTCCGCCAACGTCACGCGCTGCCGTTTCGAAGGCCCTGCCGACGGCGAATCGGCACTCAAGGAGTGTTCCGATTTGTTTGTGTCCCGCTGTGATTTCAGGCTTCGCTATCCTCTGTGGCATGCCCGGGAGACCAGGCTGGTGAACTGCTCCATGTCTGAAACCTGCCGTGCCCCGTTATGGTATGACAGCAATATCCTGCTTCGCGACTGTGAGATCAACGGCGTCAAGGCGATCCGCGAATGCACCAACGTCACGTTGGAAGGCGGCAGCGCCGTCTCCACCGAATTCGGCTGGAAAACCAGAGGTTTCCGTGTCCGGAATTATCAGCTGACCAGCGAGGCATATCCTTTTTTCATGTGTCGCGATGTCGAGATCGACCATCTGAACATGACCGGTAAATACGCCTTCCAGTATGTGCAGAATGTCGTCATCCGCGACAGCGTCATGAAGACCAAGGATGTCTTCTGGCACGCGGAAAATGTGACGATCATGGACAGTACGATCAACGGCGAGTATCTCGGCTGGTATTCCAGAGGTCTGCGTCTGGTCCGCTGCCATATCGTCGGTACGCAGCCATTTTGCTACTGCGATGACCTGACGCTGGAAGACTGCACCATGGAAAATTGCGATCTGGCTTTTGAAAACAGTCATGTAAAAGCCACGGTGACCGGGCATATCGACAGCGTGAAGAACCCGGTCAGCGGCTCCATTCACGCGGACAGCATCGGCGAGATCATTCTCGATGAGCATCTGTCTCCCATTGCCGACTGCGAGATCACTCGGGGCTGAACCGCTTCGCGGAATGACCAATACCCTGTCCATAACTAAAACGGCCTCCCATACGAGAGGCCGTTTTAGTTATGCGTTGCTTCTCATGAAGTTGATCAGTCCGCCGGAAAGGATCATGCCTTTCTGCCGTTCCGTCAGCGGAAGCAGGACTTCGTAGTCCTCGTTTTTCGTTTCATTATGCACTGTCAGGAGTTCTTCTCCCGCGGCCACCTTTTCCCGTACGCCGGGAACAGTCAGTACGTCCGCCTGATCGATCCGGTCATAGTCCGCTTCATTTTTGAAAGTCAGCGGCATGATACCGTTATTGATCAGATTGGCCTGATGGATCCGGGCAAAAGACTTGGCCACGACCGCGCGGATCCCCAGGTACAGCGGAACCAGCGCCGCGTGTTCACGGCTGGAGCCCTGACCGTAGTTCTGACCTGCCACGAGAATGCCCCCGTTTTCCGCCTTGGCGCGTGCCGGGAAGGTTTCATCCACGGGAGCCAGGCAGAAGTTGCTCAGATGCGGGATATTGCTCCGGAAGGGCAGGAGCTGGGAGTTACTGGGCATGATATGGTCGGTGGTGATGTTATCTTCCATCTTCAGCAGGACTTTTCCGGAAACCGTGTCTTCCAGATCGTGTCCCAGCGGGAAAGGCTTGATGTTGGGGCCGCGGACCACTTCGACGGTATCTTCCTGACCGGCTTCGACCGGAGGAATGACCAGATTATCGTTCACTTCAAAGGTTTCCGGCTGCGGGATCTCCAGATCCAGGTCCAGTTCTCTCGGGTCTGTGAGTACACCCTTCAGCGCGGTAATGGCGGCGGTTTCACAGCTGGTCAGATAGATCCCGGCGGATTTGGTCCCGCTGCGGGCATAGAAATTACGGTTGTTCGTCCGGATGGAGACCGCGTTGGTCTTCGGGCTCTGTCCCATGCCGATGCAGGGGCCGCAGGCGCTTTCAAGGATTCTGGCGCCGGCGCCCAGCATATCCGCCAGAGCACCGTTCCGGGCCAGCATCGTCAGGACCTGTTTGCTGCCGGGGCCGATGACCAGACTGACTTCCGGATGAACCGTCTTTCCCTTCAGGATCCTGGCAACGCGCATCATGTCCTGATAGCTGGAATTGGTGCAGCTGCCGATGAACACCTGATCCACCTTGATCGGTCCGACTTCCTTCACGGTCTGTACGTTATCCGGCATATGCGGCAGAGCCACCAGCGGCTCCAGCGTGTTCAGGTCGATCTCCACGATCTCGTCGTAAACCGCGTCCGCGTCCGCGGTCAGCGGTCTGAAATCCTTTTCTCTTCCCTGGGCTTTCAGGAAAGACCGGGTCACTTCGTCACTGGGGAATACGGAAGTGGTGGCGCCCAGTTCAGCACCCATATTGGCAATCGTGGCTCTTTCCGGAACGGTCAGGGTGGCAACACCTTCCCCGATGTATTCCATGACCTTGCCCACACCGCCCTTGACACTGAGACGGCGGAGCACTTCCAGGATAATGTCCTTGGCCGCGACGCCATAGGGCAGCTTCCCTGTCAGTTTGATCCCGACGACCTTGGGGCAGGCCAGATAATAGGCACCGCCGCCCATGGCCACGGCGACATCCAGACCGCCGGCGCCGATGGCCAGCATACCGATGCCGCCGCCGGTGGGCGTATGGCTGTCACTGCCCAGCAGGGTCATTCCGGGCACGCCGAAGCGTTCCAGCTGCACCTGATGGCAGATGCCGTTACCGGGTTTGGAGCAATAAATTCCGTGCTTCTTTGCCACGGTCTGAATATACTGATGGTCATCCGCGTTCTCAAAGCCGGTCTGCAGCGTATTGTGATCGATGTATGCCACGCTCTTCACAGTCTTGACCCGGCCGATCCCCATGGCTTCAAACTGAAGATAGGCCATGGTGCCCGTGGAATCCTGGGTCAGGGTCTGATCGATCCGGATGGAGATCTCCTCTCCGGGGATCAGATTCCCGCTCAGCAGATGATCCTTCAAAATCTTGTAAGTCAGCGTCATATTGGTTCCTCCGTCTCTTTCGCGGTCCTCAGACCGCCGGATTCAGCATTCATATTTTGACAAGCGCGGTTATGAAAGTCAACCGGTTCCGCCGGAAAGAACACAGAAACAACCGGAATACAAAAACGGGACTGCCTTGGCAGTCCCGTTTCGATTATTTCTTCAGTGTGATCACAACATGACGGTTAGGTTCATCGCCCTCGGAGTGAGTATCCACACGGTCGTTCAGCTGCAGTGCGGAATGGATGATCCGTCTTTCGTAGGGATTCATGGGTTCCAGACTGACGCGGCGGCCGGTCTTGACGGCACGGTTTGCCATCCGGTTCGCCAGTCTCATCAGGGTGTCTTCCCGGCGGGCACGGTAGTTCTCGGTATCCAGAGTTACTCTGGTATAGCCGTCCTTACCGCGGTTCACCTTCAGGCTGGTCAGATACTGCAGGGCATCCAGCGTTTCTCCGCGGCGTCCGATCAGGATCCCGAGGGTGTCTCCGGTCATCTGGGCATAAATATTGCCTTCCGCGTCCTGACCCATGGCGATCTCCACTTCAACACCCATGAGCTTGGTCATTTCCCGGAGGAAATCGCGGGCGGTTTCCAGAGAGGAACCGGCCTCGATCGCGTCATCCGCGATCATGGTCACTTCAGGCTTTTCCAGTACGCTGACAGTTTCCTGACGGGGAGCTTCTTCCTTTTCGGAAACTTCTTCCGTCTTTTCGGCCTTGGGAGCCGGAACAGGCTTCTTTTCAGCCTTTTCTTTCTTTGCAGGCTTCTCGGCAGGTTTCTTTTCCGCCTTGGGAGCTTCCTTCTTTTCGGTTTTTTCAGCCTTCTGAGGTTTTTCGGGCTTTTCTTCCTTCGCGGGCTTTTCGATATCCGCCATCAGATCACCCAGCAGATCTTCCTCCGCGGCCTTCACCGTCAGGCGGACCTTGGCGTTCCTGGAACCGAACAAGCCGAACAGGCCCTTGCTTCCTTCTTCCAGAACAACATAATCCACATCGCCGATCGATACTCCCAGTTCCTTCAGTCCGAGTTCTATCGCTTCTTCCACCGTCTTGGCGGATGCTTCATAACTTCTCATTTTACACTGCCCTCCGCTGCTACAGCAGCCTTCGCTTTTTCCTTGTTATCAAGTACTTTGTTGATGATGACGGTCTGCACCATGCTCACGAGGTTACCCGCGACCCAGTACAGGGCAAATGCCGCGCTGTATCCGAGACAGATGACCAGGGAGAAAATGGGGAAGAACCACTTCATGAATTTGCCGGAGTTCGGCTGATTGGCATTTGCCGGCTGCTGTTCCTGGCCGCCGGTGATCTTGGTCATGACCAGCTGGGAAACAGCACTCAGGATGGGCAGAAGCAGAAGACCATTCCACCACTGCTTTACTTCCAGAGAGAACAAACCAATAAAGCTCTGTCCCTTCCATCCGTTGGCAACCGCGATCGCCGCCGCATAGGTCATGGGGTTCTGATTGGGCAGGATCACGGTACCGTTCTGCATCGCGGCCACAATCTCGTTCAGGGTGTTCGCGAGATTGCCCCCTTCGAAGCTGGCGGCAGTCAGGTGAGACAGAGACGGGCAGATGCACACGCCGTCCCGGAAGAATTCCTTCATCCAGATAGCAGCATCGATCTGCTGCAGGTTGCTCAGTTCCGGAATGGCAGCGGAGAAGATATTATCCGGCATCCACAGGTTCCGGACCCACAGCCACTGAGCCATTTCGAGCGGTTCACCGTTGATGATGGCAGCGACCTGTCTGACCATCATCTCGTTGGCAACCATGCGCATGGCAGTGAACACGGCGATCAGGATCGGCCAGGTCAGCAGCAGGGGAAGGCAGCTGGTCAGGGGATTGACCTTTTCCTTCTTGTACAGTTCCGCGGTCTTCGCGTTCAGTTTTTCCTTGTCGTTTCCGTACTTGGCCTGCAGGGCAGCCACCTTGGGTTGGACAGCAGTCATACGGCGCATGCCGACACGGCTCTTGATGTCAAAAGGTGTCAGCACGAGACGGACCAGGATCGTGAATACAACAATGGCCCAGCCATAGTTGCCCACAATGCCGTTGATCCATCTCAGGATGTTGGCAAGAAGCTCATTCATTCCTGTTTATTCCCTCCTTAACATGGTAAGCGGATCCGGAGGAACGGGATCATATCCGCCCTTACTGAAAGGATTGCAGCGTAAAAGGCGCCACAAAGCCATCCATCCGCCTTTCCAGGCGCCGTACCGTTCGATGGCGGTCAGCGCGTACTGGGAGCAGGTGGGGATGTATTTGCAGCAGGGTCCCTTTTTACGTCCGCTCAGTTCCTTCTGATAAAAGCGGACCAGCCAGAGCATAAAACGTTTCATTGCGCGATTCCCTTCAACGGTCCCTGAACGCGTCCTGCTTCTTCAGCAGATACGCTACGTCCTTCTGCAGACTCTGGAAGGTGGCATTTGCGGCTGACGGTCTGGCTACGATCACGTACAGTCCGTTTTTCACGTCCCCCAAATGGGGCCGGAAGCATTCCCGCAGGCGGCGCTTGGTCCTGTTACGGGTGACAGCGTTGCCTACTTTTTTGCTGACGGAAAAACCGACCTGAAGCCCGTGCCCTTTGGCCACGAGCAGGACCAGATCGCGACAGGCGGCGGAACGGCCCTTGCGGTACACGTACTGGAACGCCCTGTTTTTTTTCAGCCGATAACGTTTCTCCATGGTCAGATCCTTCTCTGTCCGGAATTGCTTTATGCTGGAAAAGCCCGCCCCTGACATTCAGCGGGCGGGCTTCATCCACAATTGAACCGGGTCAGCTTGCGGTGAATATTACACCGTCAGCTCTTTGCGGCCACGGCGGCGACGGGCAGCCAGCACTCGACGGCCGTTCTTGGTGGACATACGGGCGCGGAATCCGTGTACCTTACTGCGCTGACGCTTTTTGGGCTGATAAGTACGGAACATGTTCAACACTCCTTATAATCATCGGTTAATCGGGTTTTTTGACCCGAATTGCTACAAAACAGCCTTTATAGTATACTTGTACGGTACTTTCTTGTCAAGCACTACATCTTGAGTGCCTGATTTTTTTGAACCCAATTATTCCAGTCCGGCCGCTTTCCGGAGTTCATCGGTATAATCGGTCTTTTCCCAGCTCAGATCCAGGTCCGTTCTGCCAAAGTGACCGTATGCCGCTGTCTGGCGGTAGATGGGTCTGCGCAGGTCCAGCCGTTTGATGATGGCACCGGGGCGCATATCAAACACCTTGTTTACGATCTCCGCCAGTTTTTCATCGGGCAGGATCCCCGTGCCGCGGGTATCCACCAGCAGGCTGACAGGTTCAGCCACGCCGATGGCATAGGCAATCTGAATCTCACACTGCTTTGCCAGGCCCGCGGCCACCACGTTCTTGGCGGCGTGTCTCGCCGCGTAAGCCGCGGAACGGTCCACCTTGGTGGGATCCTTGCCGGAGAATGCTCCGCCGCCGTGAGGCGCGTATCCGCCATAGGTATCCACAATGATCTTTCGTCCGGTCAGTCCGGTATCACCGGCGGGACCGCCGATCACGAAGCGACCGGTAGGATTGATCAGATAACGGGTGTTTTCGTTCAGCAGTTCCGCGGGGATCACGGGTTTGATCACATATTCGATCATATCCCGGCGGATCTGGTCCTGTTCCGTTTCTGCCGCGTGCTGGGTGGAAATGACGATGGTATCCACCGCGACAGGTTTCCCGTCCACATATTCCACGGTCACCTGGGACTTTCCGTCCGGACGCAGGTATGGCAGCGTTCCGTTCTTGCGCACTTCAGCCAGCTTCCGGGTCAGGCGGTGAGCCAGTGCGATGGGCATGGGCATCATTTCGGGAGTCTCGTCGCAGGCGAACCCGAACATCATGCCCTGATCGCCCGCGCCGGTCTGAGCCTCGTCCGCGCCGTTCCGGCTCTCCATCGCGTCATCCACGCCCATGGCGATATCCGGGCTCTGGGAGTGGATCGCTGTCAGCACGGCACAGGTGTTTCCGTTGAAATACTTTTCTCCGGAATCATATCCGACATCCACGATCACTTTTCTCGTGATCTCCTGAATGTCCACCCATCCCGTGGTGGTGATTTCTCCCATGACCGTCATGACGCCGGTCGTCACAAAGCTTTCGCAGGCCACACGGGCCATGGGATCCTGTTCAAGGATCGCGTCCAGCACCGCGTCGCTCACCTGGTCGCAAAGCTTGTCCGGGTGTCCTTCCGTTACCGATTCCGAAGTAAACAGTCTGCGCATTTTTCTCCTCCTGTTCTCAGTTCCGCGGCCCTGCAGCCGACAAAAAAGCCTGACACGCGCGCATGCCAGGCAGAATCAATCTCTCGATCGTCCTTATCTGTCAGCGCTTTCCTCGCGCGCGCTGCGGGATTTGGCACCATGCATTCCTGCCGGTTGCCGTGACTTCATCGGGCCCATCCCTCTGCCACTCGTGATAAGGTATTCAGTTAACGGGAGGTACAATAACACTGCCCGGATACTTTGTCAAGTATCCGGGCAAAATTTATATTTCCGGTCTGATGGATTATTTGATGATCTCGCCCAGTTTGCAGCCGGCGGCAGCATTGCTTTCATCGGTATCGATGTGCATGGCCAGAGCGAAATTGTCGTTCACGCGGACCACAACGTCACCGAAGATCAGGCCGCGGCCTTCGCTGTCAACCTTGACGCTGACGATGTCCTTGTCCTTCACGCCGTATTCTTCGGCGTCGGCGGGAGTCATATGGATGTGACGCTTGGCAGCGATCACGCCCTGTTCCAGAGTCACTTCGCCGCAGGGGCCGACCAGCTTGCAGGCACCGGAGCCTTCCAGATCACCGGATTCGCGGATGGGAGCAACAGCGCCGATGGAACGGGCGTCCGTCAGGGACAGTTCCACCTGGCTGGCTTTACGGACAGGACCCAGAATGCTCACGCCGTTCAGCGTTTTCTTGGCGCCGACAACATCCACACGCTCTTCACTGGCGAACTGACCGGGCTGGCTCAGCCATTTCTTGACATGAAGTTCATAACCCGCGCCGAACAGGGTTTCCAGATCCTGCTGAGTAACATGCACGTGACGTGCAGAAGTTTCCACCATAAACTGTTTCATGTGTAAAGCCCTCTTTCATATAGTATTGATCCGCCGGTATTATACCTTTTTTCCGGGTGCAATGCAATAAAAAAGCTTGCAACCGTATGGAATTGATGTATAATTTCTTCCGTACACCTATTGAAACAGGAGGCCATATCCATGCTTGATATCAACATGCTCCGCAATGATCCGGAAAAAGTCCGGGAAAACATCCGTAAGAAATTCCAGGATCAGAAGCTTCCCATGGTGGATGAAGTGATCCGCTTCGATAAAGAATACCGTGAAGCCCAGCAGGCCGCGGACGCTCTGCGTAACAAGCGCAAGACCCTGTCCAGGGCGATCGGCGGCATGATGGCAAAAGGCCAGACGGAAGAAACCGAAAAGACCAAGGCCGAAGTTGCCGCCATGGCGGATGAACTGGCTGCTCTCGAGAAGAAGGAAGAAGAGCTTCAGGCTGAGATCCGCAAGCGCATGCTGGTCATCCCCAACATCATCGATGACAGCGTTCCGATCGGCAAGGATGACAGTCAGAATGTGGAGATCGAGCGCTTCGGTGATCCCGTTGTTCCCGAATATGAAGTGCCCTATCATGTGGACATCATGGAACGGCTGAACGGTATCGATCTGGATTCTGCCCGCAAGACCAGCGGCAACGGTTTCTACTACCTCATGGGCGACATTGCCCGTCTGCACAGCGCGATCCTGTCCTATGCCCGCGATTTCATGATCGACCGCGGCTTTACCTACTGCGTGCCGCCCTTCATGATCCACGGCGACGTGGTGACCGGCGTCATGTCCTTCACCGAGATGGAAAACATGATGTACAAGATCGAAGGCGAGGATCTGTACCTCATCGGTACTTCCGAGCACAGTATGATCGGCAAGTTCATCGACACGATCCTGGATGAAAGCTCCCTGCCCCGCACCCTGACCAGCTACAGCCCCTGCTTCCGTAAGGAAGTCGGTGCCCACGGCATCGAAGAGCGCGGCGTCTACCGGATCCATCAGTTTGAAAAGCAGGAAATGATCGTTGTCTGCAAGCCCGAAGACTCCATGATGTGGTTCAACAAGCTCTGGCAGAACACCGTGGACTTCTTCCGTTCCATGGATATCCCGGTCCGTACGCTGGAATGCTGCTCCGGCGACCTGGCCGACCTGAAGGTCAAGAGCCTGGACGTGGAAGCCTGGTCTCCCCGTCAGCAGAAGTATTTTGAAGTCGGTTCCTGCTCCAATCTGGGAGACGCGCAGGCCCGCCGGCTGCAGATCCGCGTCAAGGGCGAAGACGGAAAGAAGTATTTTGCTCATACCCTGAACAATACCGTGGTCGCTCCACCCCGGATGCTGATTGCTTTCCTGGAGAACAACCTTCAGGCTGACGGCACCGTGCGTATCCCCGAAGCCCTTCGGATGTACATGGGCGGCAAGGATCATATCGGCTGATCGGTATACAGCGTCAAAGCTCCGCGTTTGCGGAGCTTTTTTCTTTTTACTGAAAAGCACGGGCAGGAATTCCCTGCCCGTGCCTCATGACCGGTCAACGATCCGGTTTATTGCTTATTTCTCGTAAGGATGGATCGTAATGATGCTTCCGTCCTCGCGGTACTTCAGTTCCGTGAACTTCACGCAGCGGCGGTGATTGATGCCGTTCGACAGTTCGCAGTCATGATAGAACAGATACCACTTTCCGTGATATTCGACAATGGAGTGATGCGTGGTCCAGCCCAGTACGGGTTCCATGATCCGTCCGCCGTAGGTGAAAGGACCGTCGGGGGTATCGCCCACCGCGTAGACCAGATAGTGCGTGGTGCCGGTGGAATAGGACAGATAGTACTTGCCGTTGTATTTATGCATCCACGGGCCTTCAAAATAGCGGCGGTCTTCATCTTCCGCCTTCAGCGGTTCACCGTTTTCATCCAGGATCACCAGATGCTTCGGTTCCGTTTTGAAGGATTTCATGTCCGGGTTCAGTTCCGCGAACATCGGTCCGAGCGCGGGATCCTTGCCGGCCGGTCTGGGGGTATTCTCGTCGAACTTGCCGGTCTGCCACATTTCCAGCTGACCGCCCCACAGACCGCCGTAGTAGATGTAGGCGCGTCCGTCATCGTCCGTCAGCACGGCGGGGTCGATGCTGTAGCTTCCTTCGATGTAGTTGTCTTCCGGTTTGAACGGACCGACAGGGCTGTCCGAAGTGGCAACGCCCAGGCGGAAGATGCCGTCCTTGTCGCGGGCCGGGAAATACAGGTAGTATACGCCGTCCTTCAGCGCGACGTCCGGAGCCCACATCTGCTTGGAGACCCACGGAACATCCTTCATATGAAGGGCTTCGCCGTTATCCTTGCAGGGTGCATCCAGATTATCCATGGACAGGATATGATAATCTTCCATGGCATATTCATCACCGTTGTCATTATCCTCTCCGTTATGGGCCAGATCATGGGACGGATAGACGTAGATCTTGTCGTCAAACACATGAGCGGAGGGATCCGCCGTGAAAATATGGGTGACCAGAGGTTTACGTTCCTGACTCATGGTATTTTCCCCTTTCAGTTGATCGATGGCTTTATTATACTGATTGGTACGTACAAAATCAACAGTTCAGACACAGTCAGAAGCAGAATTTCTTCAGAATTTTTCATCATTTTTTATTGACTGCAGCAGGTTCAGCCTTTATAATTTCTGTATACAGATTCTTTTCTCCTCGATTTATACAGGGAGGTCATGTCATGCTGAAGCGTGTTGTTTCTGTTCTTTGTATATTCATATTGATTTTTTCCGGTTTATCCGTTTCTCTGGCGGAGCTTCCGCCGGAAGAGCAGCGGGATGAAGAAGGTCCCGGATATGGTTCCACTCCGTCTTCCGGAAGCACCATGTATGTCTATACCGCTAACGGAAAGACCCTGCATCTCCGTGAAAAGGGCAAGACCGGAGCGAAGATCCTGCGTGAGATCCCCTGGGGCGCCCAGGTAAAGGTCCTGAAGTCTTCCGGCAGCTGGTCAAAAGTCACCTACAGCGGAACGACCGGCTATGTGGTCAGTAAGTATCTCGTCAGCAAGCGTCCCACCCGCCGTCCTTCATCCAAGAAATCGTCCTCAAAAGCCGACCCCACACCCACTCCCCTGCCCGTCAGACTTCCGGATTCTCTGAGCGGGATCACGGACGAGACGCTGGATCAGACCGAACCGGTTGATCTGGAGATTCCTGAAGAGGTCACCATCGAACCCCTGACGGACGACCCGGATGTCCCGCTGTTTTCCGAGATGACTCTGGAATCCAAAATGCTTCATCAATACAGCAGGGGCGATCATCTCCGGCTGGTTTCCAAAAACGAGAATTGGGGACTCGTCATCGACGCGACCAACAATCTGGAAGGCTATATGCTGCTTGACTGGCTGGTCCCCGACCTGATCGACGAAGAAATTCTCGAATGACCCCTCATACAAACTTCATTCACACCTCATACCTCATACCTTATACCTATCACCTATCACCTATCACCTATCACCTTTCACCCCAAAACGGGACTGCCATGATTGGCAGCCCCGTTTTCCTTACACGTCCCATTGCAGCAGGTCATCCAGCGTCTCGCGGCGGATGACTGTTCTGGCTTTTCCGTCTTTCAGCATGATCATGGCCGGCCGGCCGTACCGGTTGTAGTTGGATGCCATGGAATAATTGTAGGCACCCGTGGTGCAGACCGCTATGGTATCTCCGCGCCCAACATTTTCAGGCAGTCGGACTCTTTCCTGGATCACGTCCCCGCTCTCGCAGTTGTGTCCGGCAATTGTGAATTCCGTTTCCGCCGTTTCGTTCATCCGTCCGGCCGCGAATACCGTATAGCGGGCTCCGTAAAGGGCATACCGGGGATTATCCGTCATTCCGCCGTCCACGGAAACATAATTCTTGTATCCGGGGATACGCTTGACGGTTCCGGCGGTATAGAGTGTCATTCCGGCATCCGCCACAATGCTCCGTCCCGGTTCCATCATGATGGCGGGCATCTTCAGCCCCAGCCGTTCGCATTCGGTACGCAGCACTTCCGCCACATCCGAGATCTTCTCGCCGATATTCAGATAAGGATCTGTTGATACATAGCGTACGCCGTATCCGCCGCCCAGATCCAGCATGGGGGCTTCATATCCCGTCAGTTCACGGATCCCGGCAATAAATTCCAGCATCACTTTCGCGGTCCGTTCGAACACATCCTCCGCGAAGACCTGGGAGCCGATATGGCAATGGAATCCGTCCAGCTCAATATGCGGCTGTGCCAGCGTCATGACCGCCAGTTCACGCGCCTGGCCGGTCTCGATGGCCGCGCCGAATTTGGAGTCCACCTGACCGGTGGAGATGGCGGCATAGGTATGCGGGTCGATCCCGGGAGTGATCCGCAGCATGATCCGCTGGCGGATGCCGCGTTCAGCGGCTTCCCGTTCCAGCGCGCGCACTTCCTCCTCGTTGTCCGCCACAAAGCATCCGATTCCATGGTCCATGGCGAAGCGGATGTCCTCATCCGTTTTATTGTTCCCGTGATAATAGGCGTTCTTCAGATCATATCCGGCCTTCAGGGCGGTATACAGTTCGCCGCAGGAAGCCACATCGACATGCATGTCCTCCTCCGCCATGATCCGGTAGATCTCCTTGTAGGAAGCGGCCTTGCTGGCGTATGCCGGGCAGGATCCTTCCGGGAAATACCGTGCGAACGCTTCTTTGTATACGCGGCAATTATGGCGGATCCGTTCTTCGTCCGTCAGGTAGAGAGGCGTACCGTATTCCGCAGCCAGGAAAAGGGTGTCCATTCCGGCAAAGGTCAGATGACCTTCGCTGTTGACCGCGATATTATCACAAACGTGCTCTGTTGCCATGATGTCTTCTCCCGCGTAATTTATAACAAGTGTGCTCTCAGTTCCTCCGGAGACAGAGCGGAAAGGTCAGCCGGCGCGATATCAAAGATCGTCCTGCATCCGCTTTCGCCGCGCTTGTTCAGGCGTACAGCTGCCCGTGCCAGAGCGACCAGCACTCCGGAAGTGAATTCCGGATTGGATTCGAGCTCGAGTTTGTATTCGATCGTATGGCGGTGTTCGCCGTTCAGACCGGTCCTTCCGTTCCGGATCACCATACCGCCGTGCGGCAGACCGTTGTGATCGCGCTTCATTTCTTCTTCCGTGATGAACGTCACGCTGGTGTCGTATTCATCAAAATAGTGCGGCATGGTCACGATCTGTTCCCGGATCTGTTCCTTGTCAGCACCGTCTTCCGCGACCACAAAGCATTCTCTTGTATGCTTCTGTCTCGGTGTCAGATCGGCGTCCGCGCCGGAGCGTGCCAGTTCCACGGCCGCCGGCACCGGCACCGTATACTGTCTGGCGTCCTTCACGCCCGGGATCCGCCGGATCGCGTCCGAATGTCCCTGACTGACGCCGCGTCCCCAGAAAGTATAATCTTTTCCGTCCGGAAGGATCACGGAAGCATACAGCCGGTTGAGGGAGAACATTCCGGGATCCCAGCCTCCGGAGATGACCGCGATCTTTTTTCCGCGGGCAGCCGCGCTGTCCGTCCGGGCAAAGTGTTCCGGAATGGTGGCATGCGTGTCAAAGCTGTCCACCACATTGAACTTTTCCGCCAGCATGGGAGTCATGACCGGCAGATCTGTCGCGCTTCCGCCGCAGATGATCACGGCATCGATCTCCGCGGCGTGCGCCTCGATCTCCGAAGCGGCGTATACAGGAGCTCCGCTCAGTGTCTTCACGGTTTCGGGAGCGCGTCTGGTATAGACACCGGTCAGTTCCATGTCCGGATTCTGCCGGATGGCGCATTCCACGCCCCTGCCGATATTTCCGTATCCGTAAATGGCAATCTTCATTTGCCTTACCCCTTTCAGAATGATACCAGACTCTTCATGTCATAGAATCCCGCCGGCTGACCCGCGAGGAATTCCGCCGCCGCCAGCGCGCCTTCCGCGAACAGGGCGCGGTCATGCGCTTCATGCTTCAGCGTGATGGTCTGGTTGGGTGTTCCGATCATGATCTCATGTTCTCCGACGATGTTGCCCATCCGGATGGCATGGATCCCGATCTCGCCGGGCGTCCTTTTGCCCTGTCCGCTCCTGCCGCAGACGGTACAGCTGTCCGGACGCACTTCCCGGATGGCTTCCGCCAGAGCGAGCGCCGTTCCGCTGGGGGCATCCAGTTTGCGGTCGTGATGTTTTTCAATGATCTCGATCTCCGCTTCAGGCATGGTGGCCGCCACCTTTTTGGCCATTTCCGCCAACAGCGCGATCCCCAGGGAATAATTAGCCGCGTAGAATACCGGGATCTTTCCGGCGGCGTCGCGGATCATCTGTTTTTCTTCTTCCGTCTGACCGGTCGTAGCCAGGACCACCGGCAGTTTACGGGTGATCGCGTAATCCAGCAATTCCGCGGTGCAGGAATGGTGGGAAAAATCCACAATGCAATCCACGTCGGCCGGAGCGTCGTTCAGGCTTTTTACGCAGTCATCCCGTCCTTCGACAAACGGATCCACACCGCCGGCAAGTTCCGCTCCGCGGTATCCCGCCAGCACCAGTTTCTCGACCTCGCGGCCCATATGTCCGCCGATTCCGTTGATCAGTATCCTCATTTCTTCCGCTTCCTCTCTCAGCTGATCAGTCCCTGCTCCTTCATCAGTTCCAGCAGTTTCTTCTCGTTTTCCGCTTCCATGGTGGTCAGCGGCAGACGCACATAGTTTTCGCACCAGCCCATAGCTGCCATGGCCGCCTTGACCGGGATGGGGTTCACTTCGCAGAACAGGGCCTTCACCAGCGGCATCAGTTCCAGCTGAAGCGCCAGGCTTCCCTGCAGATCTCCGTCAAACCATTTCTGACAGATCTCGGTCGTCTTCCGGGGCAGGATATTGCTCAGGACGGAAATAACACCGGCGCCGCCCACGGACAGGATCGGCACGATCTGGTCATCGTTTCCGGAATAGATATCCGCCTGATCCCCGATCAGCGCGGCAGTTTCCGTGATCTTGGCAATGTTGTTGTTGGCTTCCTTGATGCCGGCGATCATGGGATGCTTCACCAGTTCCGCGTAGGTCGCAGGTTCAATGTTCACGCCGGTCCGGGAAGGTACGTTATACAGGATCACGGGCTTGGTGGAAGCGTCCGCGATCGCGGTATACATCCGAATCAGGCCCTTCTGGGTCGCTTTATTGTAGTAGGGTGTCACGACCAGCATGGCATCGCACCCGATCTCGCACGCGTACTTCGTCAGGCTGATCGCGTACGCCGTATCGTTGGAACCTGTTCCGGCAATGATCACGATCCGTCCGGCAGCGCGTTCCACCGCGTATTTCAGTACATTCCGGTGCTCCTCATCGGAAAGCGTGGAGCCTTCACCGGTCGTTCCGGCAATCACCAGCGCGGCGATCCCTTCTTCGATCTGCCAGTCGATCAGTTTGCCAAAGGCTTCATAATCCACTCCGTTTTCAGTGATAGGGGTGATCAGAGCAGTCGCGACGCCGCGGAATACAGGTTGTTTCGTCATTTTTCATTTCCCTCTTTCTTCTTTGAATCGAACATCCTACTGCAACCGTCCGGTAAAAAAAGTGGCCAATGCAGATCCGCATTCGCCACACTTTATCGTTGTTTCCTTACACGCTCCGGAATACAGCCGTCCGGAATGCAGGATTTACAATCAATACATAGCTCTCCGCAAATGCGACAGTCATATGGATCTTATCCATATAACCAGACAGAAGCCGCAGCCTTCCCGTCTTCGGCGGAAGCTCCTTTCACAGTGACAACGGCTTTGCTTGCCTTGGCATCGCTGCTACTCATAACGTCCGCGCCTCTACCCTTTAATTGCAATATTCAATTCGGGGGCATTATATCATGCGTTTTTGTTCTTGTAAAGCCGGACCGGTTTCCGATACATTCAAAATACAGTCATTCGCCTGTTTTTCAGATCAGTCCGTCCATTTCCAGCTTCTGCCGGAGCGCGGTGGCTTCACTTTCCATCTGCAGTGTTCCGGTCTTTCCGAGTTCGTCCCGGATCCTCATCAGCGCTCTGGGAAGATCATTTTCGAGGACCCCCGTCGTTTCCTCCGGATGATAGCTGACATTCTGTCCCGTCCGTTTGGCATATTCATAGGTCATATAATGCTCCACGAGCGAGGTCAGCATCGGCAGATAACTGTTCCGCAGGGAGCGCGCGTCCGAGCGGCTGTAGTTGTCATCCGAGAGCGTATACTGCTCGTTGATCTCCTCCAGCAGCGTCCGGATCCGGATCACCGCGGCACGGATCCGCATGTCCGTGATTTCGTCATCCACGCGGTTCAGGTATGTCACGGCGTTTACGAGGCTCTGCTGCACTTCTTCCAGGGAGGAACTGGCAACCGGTCTTTTCTCCGCCACTTTCAGCATCTGCGGGAAATCATCCGTATATTTGGCAGTCAGCCGTTTTCCGGCGATCTCGACCGCCGTGGCCGCCTCAGCCGAGGTAAACAGTGCCCTCACGCCGGTATTCCAGGATTCCAGTGTCTGTTTCAGCGCGATCAGCCAGTTCCGCAGTTGTTCCGTGTAAACGTTGTCCGGATGACTGTTCACATAGTTGTAAAGCCGTTCGGCGTATCCGCTCAGTTCCTGCAGAACATCCCCGATGTCCCGTTCCGTTTTTTCCTCCGGTTCGTCGGAGTCAAAGAAGAATCGGGTGCTGTTCCTCAGATTGTCCGCCATCCGCTTTCCGTTGAGCATTCCTTCCGCGAAAGTCAGAAAAGCCTTCTTCACGTTCTTCGCGTTTTTTCCGGTCCGGCTTTGATTGACCCACCGGCGATAATCCGGGAGCAGCAGATAAGCTTCCTCAAGCAGATGACAGATGCGGTCGGAATTGCCCAGCGTAATGGCATACGGAGCGTGCCTGCGGTCCCGTACCACCAGTTCGACACTGTTCTCGACATAGGGGACGGCGCCTTCTTCAAACAGCCCCTTCTGTTCCATTTTCACAAGGCTTTGAGCTACTTTGTTCCGGGAGATCCCCATGGCTGCGGCGGCCTGGGAAAGCGGGATGCAGATCTTTCCCTCAAACGCTGTGACCAGCCCTTCAAACTGTTTCCCGATGGGATGCAGAATGCTCATGGTTGCCTTACTCCTCCCGTGATTGCTGCCCACAATGATAACCGATGTTCACGGCTTTGTCAAAAAAATATCATTCTCCTTACCTGTACATCATGGAAGGCATCTCCACCGTCTCGCACCGGTCCGAGGCCATATGCAGATTTCCCTGCAGACTGGCGGCGCGGATCGATCCGTATCCGAACCGGTTCCGGACGTCATCCACCGCCATCTCCACCTTTTCCCGTTTTTCCCGGTACAGCCAGTTTCCGAACATGTCCGTCTGTTCCGGCAGTTCAGCGTTTTCCACGTTGATGGCGCTGACAGTCAGCGCTCTCACCGGTTTTTCCCAGAGGTACCGCGTCCGGAACAGATCAAAAGCCAGTTGCGCGATCGCCAGCGAGCTTCTGGTCGGCATGCTCAGCCGCGTCTGGTACTGTCTTCCGCCCAGATCGCGGTCGCGGACCCACAGACATACTCCTCTGGCACGGAGCCCGTAGATCTTCATCCGTCTTGCCACGTCCTGCGCCAGCTCATACAGCACTTTCCAGACTTCTTCCTCCGTATACAGATCCCGCACGCATGTGCTTCCGTGTCCGACGCTCTTGATGGGGATCTCATAGCCCTTTGGCATGACCGGCGCGTGATCTTCTCCCGCTGCCGACCGCCAGAGCATGATCCCGTTCTTTCCCAGTTTCCGCCGGAGCAGTTCGGGATCTGTCCCGGCAAGCTCGCCGATGGTGCTGATATTCATCAGCATCAGCTGACGGGTCGTGGACCGGCCGACGTACAGCAGTTCCGAAACCGGAAGCGGCCAGACCCGGCGCTGATAATTTTCCCGGCTGATCACGGTCACAGCGTCCGGTTTTTTCATATCGCTGCCCAGTTTCGCAAAAACTTTTGTGAATGAAACACCGATGGAAACTGTCAGCCCGGTCTCCCGGGTCACGGTTTCCCGGATCTCATCGGCGATCTTTTTTCCCTCGTCCTCCGCGTCATCCGTGTACGGCATGGAAAGCCAGCATTCATCCATCCCGAACGGTTCCACGTCTTCCGCGTACCGGTGATAGATTTCCCGGACCAGTCCGGAATATTTCATATACAGATCGTAGTGCGGCTCAACGCAGATCAGATCCGGGCAGTTCTGCCGGGCTTCCCAGTTGGCCATGCCGGTCTTCACGCCGCTCCGTTTGGCGGGATAGGACGCCGTCAGCACGATCCCGTGCCGGTTTTCCGTGGAACCGCATACCGCTATTTTTTTGCCCCGGAGCTGCGGGCATTCATTCATTTCCACGCTGGCATAAAAGCAGTTGAGATCACTGTGCAGGATCAGTCCGTTCATGATCTTCCCCTCCTTCGTATCCCGTGACAGCATCGTATCACAGGCTTTTCGCCTTTGAAAAGGGGAACAAAACGATTTCTCTTTCATCGTCTTCTGTTATTTTTTTCTGTTTTTGATTTTGTTCGCTTTACAGCATCCGGATCCGCATGCTACGATGCTTCAGGAATTAACCCGATATCCTGCCCGGAAGGCAAAAGGAGGCGATCGTGTCATGGATTCCGGTGCCAAAGTCTATGTACAGGTGGATGTGATCTTTGACGAGTCTGGTCTGATGCGGCCTTCCGCTCTTTTCTGGGAGGACGGGACCCGTTACGAAATTGACCGGGTCCTCGACTGCCGCCCTGCCGCCGCGATGAAAGCCGGAGGATGCGGCGACCGTTATACCGTCCGGATCGGCGGGCGGAATACATTCCTCTTTTTTGAGCGCAGTACAGGGACCGGTTCTCCCGTGGCGGGACGCTGGTTTGTGGAGCGCCGCGTCTAGGTTTCCCAGCGTCCTTCCAGAATGCGCTTGTACCGGACGTATATGCGCGTTATAATAACTTATTCCATTTGAAAAGAGGTCTTCCCGATGAACTTTTCTGATATTGCCATCCGTCCCGCGGATATTCTGCTTCCCGCCGGCGGGATCCGTCCGGAAACATGGGCCTGTGTGGCCTGCGACCAGTATACTTCCCAGCCGGACTATTGGGAAAAGGTTTCCGCATTGGTGGGGGCCGCTCCCTCCACGCTGAACCTGATGCTCCCGGAATGCTATCTGAGTGAGAGCGCTTCCCGGGTCCCGCGGATCCACGCTTCCATGAAAGAGTATCTGGAAAGCGGACTGCTGACTTCCGGAGTCAACAGGGGTTTTGTTCTCTGCGAGCGGACCATCGCTTCCGGCACCCGGCTCGGACTGGTCTGCGCGATCGATCTGGAAGACTATGATTTTACCAAAGGTAGCCTGCCCCTGGTCCGTCCCACGGAGCAGACCATTGCCTCCCGGCTTCCCGCCCGTCTGGCGATCCGGCGCGGCGCGCCGGTCGAACTCGGTCATATCATGATCCTGATCGACGATCCCGACAGGCTGGTGTTGGAACCTCTGCAGAAAAAGAAAGCCTCGCTTCGAAAACTGTATGATTTTGATCTGATGATGAACGGCGGTCATCTTGCCGGCTGGGCTGTGGAAAGCGACGAGGATCTGGACGCGGTATCCTCCGCCATGCGCGCCCTGAAGGACCGGCTCGGTCCGGATCCGATGCTGCTGGCTGTGGGCGACGGAAATCATTCTCTGGCGACCGCCAAGGCATACTGGAACGAGATCCGCGAGACCCTTTCCGAAAAGGAACGGGAGGATCATCCCGCGCGTTTCGCCCTTTGCGAGATCGTGAACATTCATGACGAGGCGCTTCTGTTTGAACCGATCCACCGTGTCATCACCGGCGTTTCTTCGGAACTGCTCCTGCAGTCCTGGGCCGCATACGCTTCCGCGCGCGGCATGACGCTTTCCGACAGCGGCGAGGGGCATTCCTTTACCGCCGTTACAGTCTCCGGCGACCGCAAGATCGTAGTGGGTTCCCCGGAAGGCGCGATTCCTACCGAAACGATCCAGAAATTCCTGGACAGTTTCCTGGCGGAACATTCCGAAGCCGGGATCGACTACATCCACGGAGACGATTCTCTCCGTTCTCTCGTCACAAAGGATACTGTCACCGGTTTCCTGCTTCCGGCCATTGACAAATCCACGTTCTTCAACGACGTCCTGACGCTCGGCGTCCTTCCCCGGAAGACCTTCTCCATGGGCGAAGCGGATGAAAAGCGTTTCTACATGGAAAGCAAGCGGATCTGACGGTCTGATATACAGTAAATGGGTTGTCTCCAGGGAGACAACCCATTGTTTTATTCGGAAACGAGCGTCCCGTCCGCTTTTCTGCGGAAACGGCTGATAAACCGCCAGGCATATTCGCAGGTATGATGCCGGCATTCGTGTCCCTGCCCGCTGATGGAAGCCAGCTGTGTCAGGATCCTTCCGTCCCGGCTCCGGAACTCGTGTACGGTCAGTACACTGTCCCGGCTGTCGTCATGGAACCGCAGGATCTGATCTCCGGTGATCCCCCAGACGGGTTCCGCCCACTGCTCATGTTCCTCAAAGGATACTTCATACCGTTTTTCGGTATCGTTCACTTCCAGCAGCCATTTGATCCGGTCATAGCATTTCGGTGCCTGGAAGGGCAGTTCCGGCAGGGGCGTGATCTCGCCGCCCGCGTAGAACACAGGGACCGGCTGGTCCATATTGATTGCTCTGGGTGCCGGTTGCCCGAAAGCGTTCAGCCCCACATCGAAGGTGGCGTCCATGGGTGCCAGTCCGGCGAACAGCAGCGGATATTCCTGCATCAGATCCCAGGATTTGCATCCGCCCATGGAGAAGCCGCTGGCATAGATTTTTTCGGGATCCACGGGATATTTCTGTTTCAGATGTTCCAGCAGCAGCGTCATTTCGGTCGCTGTGCTGTTCATGTGATTTTCCACGCAGACCAGCAGGAAGTCATGATCATGCGCCACCCGGTACCATTCGGATACTTCGGAGATATACATGGCCGAGTCTCCGCCGCCGTGGAAGCAAAGCAGCAGCGGGACCTTCTCCCTCTGGAGGAGATCCTTGTTGTACCATGCCACATAGCCAATCGCGTGTTCCACGGTTCCGGCGTCATCTCCCCGGTTGTCCGGAGAAGTCTTTACGGTGACCTGGGATGGTTCTTCCTTCATGCCGAGCGCTTCAAAGTCGACCGCGTTCTGCAGTTGGCCCACCCAGCGCATATATTTCCCGGTGAAGTTCCGGTAAAGTTCCCGATAGTCAGCGGTTTCGACCGCGAGGAAATGCTCCGTTTCCTTCCGGAACGCCGCATTGATCCCGTCTGCGTTCCCCACGGACACGACCGGGATATCCTTCCGCCCGATCACCGGGGTCACGGAGAGATTTTCCAGCACGCATACCGCGGGCGTCACATCCGCCGGTCCCCACAGTCCGTCTCCTTCGATCGTCTTCAGCAGATGCGCGGCAATATAGTCCGCCGCCTTTCCGTTTCCGTACAGGCAGGTCCGGAAAATGGCACCCCGGATGGCATATCCTTCCACGGTGTGCGTGAAGCGGTTGTTCAGTTCCGCGTATCCGTCGTGATGATACTGATGGATCCGTGAATGATGGATCAGTTCGACAAACAGGCTTTCATCCGCCTTGTCCCAGCCGTCCGCCGGGGAAACGAACACCACTGTGGACGCGTGTCCCGAGGCGATCTCCGCCAGTCCGTTTTCATCCGCCATGGCTTTGGCTGCTTCTTCATTCAGCGGTTCTTCCTCCAGCCAGAGGAGATAGGGCGCTTCAAAGCCGAAATTGATGACCTGCTCCGGCAGATCCGTCACCGGCCGATATACTTTCACGGAAAATGTTTCAAACTGATGCGACCAGATCCGGCTTCCGTCCGGAAAAGCTTTCACTTCGGGTTTCTGTTCCATCATAAGGTTTTCCTCCCGTGTCTGTTTTTTCTTTTGACTCATTATACATGACCCCGTCTGTTCCCCGAAAGACCAATCTGCCGAAACCGGGCGCAAAAATATCACAAAAAAGCCGCCTCCGTGATCACGGAAGCGGCAGGATAACCGATCAGTATCTTATTCTTCGTCGCCGATGGCCTCTTTGGCGGTCACGGTCACTTTACGGTCATAGCAGGAGAACACATTGTTCACCAGATCCGTATCGGGCTTTTGGGTCAGCAGGCTGACCACGGGAACGATGATCAGACCGGCGATCATGCAGAAGGCGCCGCAGTTGATGGGGCTCTGCAGTGCGGCCGGGAAGATCTGCTTGCAGGTCACATCCAGGATCATCACGACAACGGAGAAGATGAAGCTGGCCAGGCAGCCGGGAGTATTGGCCCGCTTCCAGTACAAGCCGTAGAGGAAGGGTGCCAGGAAGGCACCGGCCAGAGTACCCCAGGAAATACCCATCATCTGGGCAATGAAGTTGGCGCCGCTGCTGTACTGGAAGATCGCCAGTCCGACAGAGATCGCGATGAAGACAGCGATCAGCGCGCGCATGACCAGCAGTTGCTGTTTATCTTTCCACTGTTTGTCCTTCTTCAGATCCTTCAGGAAATCAAGGGTCAGGGTGGAGCTGGAAACCAGAACCAAAGAAGACAGCGTAGACATGGACGCGCTCAGGACCAGTACGATCACAATTGCAATCAGTACGGTCGGCAGACCGGAGAGCATGCTCGGCACGATCGCGTCAAAGCCCTGTGCCGCGACTTCTTCGGGGCTCAGGAACAGGCGTCCGAAACCGCCCAGGAAGTAGCATCCACCGGCGACCACGACCGCGAAGATAGTAGAGATGATCATACCCTTGGAAATATTCTTTTCGCTCTTGATGGCGTAGAATTTCTGCACCATCTGCGGAAGGCCCCAGGTACCGAGACTCGTCAGGATCATAACGCCCAGCAGGTTGGCCGGGTCCGGTCCGAAGAAGGAAGCGAACACGCCGGGGATCGTGGAAGTCGCCGGATCGCTGGTTTCAGCCAGTCTTGTCAGGGAACCCATGAATCCGCCGTTGATGTTCAGCACGGCGATGACCACGGCTACGATACCACCCAGCATGATGATGCCCTGAATGAAGTCGTTGATGGCGGTTGCCATGTATCCGCCCGCGATGACGTACACAGCGGTCAGGACAGCCATGACAATGACGCAGACCGCGTAAGGCACATCAAACGCCATTGCGAACAGGCGGCTGAGTCCGTTGTACAGGGACGCGGTGTAGGGGATCAGGAAGATGAAGATGATCGCGGCGGAGACGATCTTCAGCATTCTGCTGTTGAATCTCTTTTCAAAGAACTGCGGCATGGTCGCGGAGTTCAGATGCTGCGTCATGACGCGGGTCCTTCTGCCCAGGACAGCCCAGGCCAGCAGGGAGCCCAGCACGGCGTTGGCGATTCCGACCCAGGTGGAAGCCACACCGAACTTCCATCCGAACTGTCCGGCATAGCCGACAAACACGACCGCGGAGAAATATGATGTTCCGTAAGCGAAAGCGGTCAGCCAGGGACCGACGCTGCGTCCACCGAGGATAAAGCCGTTGACGTCTGTGGAGTGTTTACGGCAGTAGAAGCCGACCCACAGCATGATACCAAAGAAAACCACCAGGAAACCGAGTTTGATGACCAGATCCATAAAAGCACCTCCTCATAATCGGGGTCGGGCTTCGGGAGACGGGCGCCCCACAAAAAAACGCCCTCATGACATTTCTGTCATGAGGACGGAATTACCGTGGTACCACCTCATCTTCGCCGTTTGCACGGCCTCATTGGGTACATTCATACCCTGAACGCTGTAACGGGCGTCCCCGTCATCGCTTACTGACCGGATGTCTGTCACTGATCCGCGGCACACAACCCGATGTTCGCAATGCTGCTCGGAAGAGTAATTCGAATCATGGTTCTCTCTGTCTCGCACCGGCCGACAGCTCTCTGGAAGGACCGTTCCATCATTCTACTGACCTTCGTCATCGCTTTTGACGAGCAAAGGATAGCACCGGCCCCCGATTCCAGTCAAGTTTTTTCATTGTTTTTTGCTCCGGGCTTTTTCTCATGAAATTCTCATGATCTTTCTCCCCGATGTTAATGCAAAAATCAAAGCAAAGGCGTACAATGTCACTGTCGGGTGAAAGACCCGCGTCACCAACAAAGATTGGAGCAGTACATCCATATGAAACATCATCGTATCAGAAGCGTCCTGATCTGTCTGCTGATCATCCTGCTGGCTCTGGTGATCCTCTTCCTGCGGGGCGACTTTGGCAGTATCGATCTCGGATTTATAAAGACCTATCCGAACAGCGACAAGTATCAGTCCGGCGGAACATCGATCAGTCAGAAAGTGGAAAAGATCGACATCAACTGGATCTCGGGAAAAGTCAGCGTCATTTCGGGAAAGAGCAATGAAATCACTTTCTCGGAAACTTCCCCCGCCAAACTGAATGAGCAGAACAGCCTGCATTACTGGGTGGACGGAACAACGCTCCGGATCCGCCCCAACGGGTCCGGCTTCAACATCAACCTTCCCACAAAGGAGCTAACGCTGGAGCTTCCGGAAGGATTCACCGCCGATCAGCTGAAGATCGAAGTCGTTTCTGCCGACATGGAAGTCACCGGCATCAAAGCCGACCGGCTGGAAATTCACAGTACCAGCGGCAGTCTGGAGGCTGAGCTGAGCACCGGAGAGTTGTCCGCGGAAACGGTCTCAGGCAATGTTTCCGTCACCGTGGACAAAACAAAGCAGGTCAAAGCGAACACCGTCTCCGGAGATGTCTCTCTGGCATTCCGGAAGGCCCCGTCCAATATGCAGCTGGACAGCGTTTCCGGCGGCATGACCGTTCAGCTTCCCTCTGGCACCGAATTCACCCTCGGTGTAAGTACCGTTTCCGGCGATCTGGATTCGGAATTCTCGGTAGTTCATGAGAATAACAAATATATCTGCGGTGACGGTGAAAACAATTATCAGATCAACACCGTCTCCGGAGACATCCGACTGAAAGCCGAATAACCGTTGTTCGACAAAAGCTCATCCGCATAACAAACAATAATTCATCATTCATAATTTATCATTTTTAAATCGAGTAGGAGGGGGTGACTAACCCCCGTCCTCTCACCGCACCGTGCGTACCGTTCGGTACACGGCGCGTCCAAGACAAGCAGACTGAATAGACTCGTATGCCGGGGAGAGTTCAAAGAACCCTGCGCGTACGAGC
>JAZRXJ010000065.1:0-1150 GCA_045600165.1 Clostridia bacterium | reverse complement strand
GGCGCAGTACGATTTCGCCGCGGTGGAGGTGCTTCACTCATCTCTCCTTTCCCATTTGCGCCTCAGCATGCAGCCGTACACTATGGAGCCCGCGACGAGCAGTACTCCCAATGCATAAATGGGATAGATGCCGATTCCTCCTGTCTCGGGAAGAATCGTTCCGGTTCTCCAAATGGCATAGAGGTTGTTTTCCGATCCGTCGCCATCCAGTCTGGCTTCGACACCGACATCCCACCATTCGCCGTTTCCGTCCGCCTGTGTATTCCAGCCGACGAAGTAGTGACCGGGATTTTCGAACATAATGTCGCTGATCGTGATCTGATCGTTTATGGGAATCGGATCTGTTACGAAGGTTTCTTCCTCATTTCCGTCACCCCGGTTTGCGTGATAGGTCAGATATGTCGTCTGAAACTCCGGATCCGGTCCCCAGACGGCATAGAGCGTGTAGTCATGGTCGATAAACAGCTTATCCTGCGGATAGCAATCCGTGCCGCTGTCATCTGCCGCTGTATTCCAATGCAGGAACACCAATCCTTCCGGAATCGTAAGATCATCCGGCAGCAGCTCGATTTCAGCATAACTGCCATAAGCATATCCGCCCTCATGGGGATCCGTCGGTGCATTTCCGCTGACAGCTTCTCCGGCGATTTCGATCGCATTGGCAGCATTCAGATCATACAGGACTGCGAATCTGTCATTCGGTATGAAGAACGGATACAGGTCAATATCCGCATCCAGATATGTGCTCATATGGAACTGCCGAAGCTCTCCGTCCTCGCCTTCTGCCGTCCAGTAGATGAACCTTTCACCGTCACGGGAAATATCAGGCACACGCTCGGGATCGATCACGTCGCCGATGGCATACGCCTGCTCGGAAAGGAGCTTCGGCGCTTCGACCGAATCGAAGAAGCGAACCGTTACCGTGTTCGGCGTCCATTTTGCATACAGGGTGATGTCCTTTGCCCGCATGATCAAACCTGCAAAGCTGAATTCGTTCCCCGCCAGTTCCTCATTGGAATACCAGCCTTCGAAGGTATAGCCCGCTCTCTCCGGCGGCGTATAGTCGGTACTGCTGATATCCTGTTCAAAATAGACGTCCTCTATCGTATGGATCTCAGTTCCCTGACTGATGAAATGGATGTCATACTGG
>JAZRXJ010000064.1:0-1018 GCA_045600165.1 Clostridia bacterium | reverse complement strand
TTCAATGTATTTCGGAACTTTATGACGAGCCAGACGTTCCGTAATGTATTCACGAAGCTTCTCCTCCGTCAATCCGCTTCCCTCTTTCGCGATGACGCAGGCCATAACTTCTTCTCCGTAAGTCTTATCCGGAACACCGATTACCTGAACATCCTGAACATCTTCATGAGTGTAGATGAATTCCTCGATTTCCTTCGGATAAATATTTTCACCGCCACGGATAATCATGTCTTTCAGACGACCGGTAATCTTATAATAGCCATTTTCATCACAGCAAGCTAAATCACCAGAGTGAAGCCATCCGTCCGCATCGATTGCAGCCGCAGTAGCATCCGGCATTTTATAATAGCCCTTCATGGTGTTATATCCTCTGGAACAGAACTCGCCGTTCTGTCCTGGCGGAAGAATTTCTCCCGTCTCCGGGTCAATAATCTTACACTGAATATGTGGGAACGCATTGCCAACCGTATCACATCTCTCATCCAGCGGATCCGTCCAGGAAGACATGGTATTACCAGGAGCGGACTCGGTCTGGCCATATACGGATACGATACCGGTCATATGCATTTCATCATCTCTCGCCGCACGACGCATGAGTTCCGGAGGGCAACCAGCGCCAGCCATGATTCCCGTACGCATATGGGAGAAATCCGTCTTGCGGTAATCCGGATGATTAAACATTGCAATAAACATGGTCGGAACACCGTTAAAGCAAGTAATCTTCTCCTGATTAATGCAGGCCAGCGAACTCTTTGCGGAAAAATATGGCAGCGGACAAAGGGTAGTTCCATGGGTCATGGACGCAGTCATGGAAAGTACCATTCCGAAGCAATGGAACATCGGTACCTGAATCATCATACGGTCCGCTGTAGAAAGACCCAGACGGTCTCCAATACATTTTCCGTTATTTACTACGTTATAGTGAGTCAGCATAACTCCCTTCGGGAAGCCCGTGGTACCGGAGGTATACTGCATATTCACTACGTCATCCACCTTAACCTCTGCTGCCATTTTTGCC
>JAZRXJ010000063.1:0-1748 GCA_045600165.1 Clostridia bacterium | reverse complement strand
GAAAGAAGACTACAGAACGAAGCGGAACACTACAGTTCGGTATCTGTTCGCGTATTGCCAGCAAGTAGGATATTCCTTTAATGAAAAAGATACCTTCACCTGTGCCAATATCATTCCTCTTCGGATGACAGCTGACCAGCCTCCGCTCATTTCTGAATATTATGGGGAACTGTGCTATGTCACCAAAAACAGCCCCTGGGCTGCTTATGCCGGAGAACTGTTTGGAACGGCAATACCGCATGTAGCAACGTTCAGCGGCGTGACTTGCTATTCCAGAATGGCTTTCCCCGATAAAGTTGATCTGGAAGCTAAAAACCTTAGCACAAAAAAGAACGGTGTCAAGTATTATCTGATGACAAGAGAATGGCTGAACAGCGTTAAGGATCTGGATCAGTACATCATCGCCACTTTGGGAAGGGATCCGTTCCCTCCCAGCCAGTACGGTGAGTGGATGCGGGCGGCGAACCAGTTCTACACGAAAGGCACGATGACGGCGGAAGCCTACGCGGCGGAGCTTGACCGGATCATCGCCAGCGGCATCAGCGGCACAAATAACAAGGATATCTGGATCGTGGAGTATGATGATGAATAAACGGTTGAGTAACTCTCGTGAAGATAACCGGAGTTTTTTGCAAAATGAAACGAATCATTCTTTTCTGCCTTGTGATTATCTTTATATTGCCATCAAGCTATTGCTCAGGTGATGAAATAACAAAATATACAGCCAAAACATCCTGCCAGTTTCATCTGCGGGATACCCCGGACGGGCGTAAGCTGATCACTGTGCCCGAGGGAAAAACCATCTGGATCATCGAATTGGCTGACGATTGGTGTCTCGCGAAGTACCACGGTGTAACCGGGTATTGCAAAACATCATGGATCTATTCGCTGATCTCATTGGATCCACGCTTATACCCATCGCCTCAGATCCAATACGCTCCTACAGGATATATCGTAATGACCGGGGATACATGGATACAGGCGGGCGACTTTGACGGAATGACCGTTTCCGCCGGAAAACAGGTCTGCGCGTCGTATGGCTGTGATGGATCCTGCAGACTGCCTGTATGGCGAAGCGAACAGATACTGGATGTCAATACAGTCGAGTACCATCCGTTTGTCGCCTGGGAAAATGCTGAGCCGGGCGATGTCATCGGCGGATTCACAACCTTCTATTCCGGGAGTCAAGGAAAAAAACATCCGGAAGGAAGGGAGTCGAATATTCTGATCGGGTGCGAAAGAATAAACGGGCGCGTTGTCGCTGCGGGTGAAACCTTTTCATTTAACAAATACTGCAGTCCATATACAAAGGGAAACGGATACCGCCTTGCTCCCAACATCAGCCGGGATGGAGAAGGATACGGCGGTGGTATCTGTCAGGTTACAACCACGCTGTACAACGCGGTATTGACTCTTCCGCTGAAAATAGAGGCATGGAGCATTCACAAGTATGCCGGAGTATCCTATGTGCCGCAATTCTTCGATGCCGCGGTCGGGACGCATTCAGATCTCAGCTTCACCAACACACTGCCCTATCCGATCCGCGTTCAGGCACCCGCTGAGAATGGGGTCATCAACATGATGATCACCCGGGCAGAAAATGTTATTGAGAGACAAGAAACTGAATAACGATGACGAATGGGCAACTGCCGATCGCGGTGTTCATGATGTGGTTATGTGGATCGAAGAATTTCAGGAGGGTTTTGATTGATGAATAAACGATTGAAAAACATTTCCCGTATTCTTCC
>JAZRXJ010000062.1:0-1523 GCA_045600165.1 Clostridia bacterium | reverse complement strand
TATCAATGCATATCGGCTCTTCCTCTATTTTGACCGTTCCGGATTCCGCTCTGGACATATCCAGAACGTCATTGATCAGCGACAGCAAATGATTGCTTGACACCTTGACCTTCCCGAGGGAATCCAGGACACGTTCTTTATCATCAATATGTTTTTCCGCAATGTCCGTAAACCCGATGATCGCATTCATAGGGGTACGGATATCATGGGACATATTGAATAAGAATGTAGATTTTGCCTGGTTTGCGCTTTCGGCTGCGATCTTGGCGTTTTTTAGCTCCTCAAGGATGCTGAATTCCTTGCGTACTTCCGCATCGCTATTCCTGAGTCCGGCGACCATTCCCAGCACATGATCGTCTTCACCTCTGATAGCCAGGAATCGGATCTGATGGTAAAGGAACGTGCCGTCCGGTTTTAAGAGACGAAAATCGACCACGTGGGTCTTGTTTTCCGCAAAGGACTCGATCATGCATTCCCTTCTGGTATTTGCATAAAACTGTTCCCGATCATCGGGATGAACGTGCTTCAGCATAAGATCCAGCTTCTTGCTGTATCTGTTTTCGTACAACACTTCATCATCGATCAGCGCAAGCAGATTTTCCGTCGTCCGACCGTGGAACGCGACCGTATCATCGTTCTTGTCGTTGGAAAAATCGACAACCAGTATGCTGTCGAATTCCGTTGCAAGAGAACCGATCAGCGCTTCCTCACGTTTGCGCTGTGCAACGATCGGGGAAATATCTTTTACGCTGGTGTATGCAATAATGTCACCGCGCTGATTCCGCGTCATGCAGATGCTGCGGCGCAGCCACACAGCCTTGCCGGAAATCGTTTTGGCCTCATAGTCAAATGTTTTCTCCGTCAGCCCTTCGTTAAATATGGCTATCAGATACTCTCTGTCCGTGCTTCCGGAGAAGGAATGCTTTGAATCGCTTTTCACAAAGCGTTTGTTCCACTCTCGGATATACTCATCGTAACTGCACGGTGTACTCAGACCGATGATCTCATTCAGGGGAACTTCATTCCCTTCATCATCTTTCCACACGCCATAATAGAGTTCATCTTTGTTCAGATTCACTTCCAGTGAAATCAGTGCGTCTGAAAGAATAGCTCGCTTATAGTTCGTGAGCTGATCAGAGGCTTCTTCCCGTTCGTCTCCCACAACGTACACATGCAGCACGCAGCTTCCGAGGAGACAGCCCAGAGCGTAGAACGGCAGCAGAGGGAACTTTTCCTGGAATATTATGGCGGCGAACATGATCAGGCTGAAAAAGAATATTGCAAGATGGCGTTTCCTGCTCGTCCCTTCCGTTTTCAGTGCGTCAAGCAAAGTTACAAGACTGGAATATGCGAACATTGCAACCTGTACCCAAAGCGCGATGTAGCGAACAGGCCCTGCCACATAGGCATCGCTTTCATCAAACCAGAAGAAGCAGGGCCGGAAGAAGTTGATGATCAGGAAGATGATCTCCAGGACAAAGAACCCGATGCCGAACAGGTTGAAGATGCGGCCCTTCCGGTCC
>JAZRXJ010000061.1:0-1053 GCA_045600165.1 Clostridia bacterium | reverse complement strand
ATAAAATGCTTTTGAAATCTGATTGTAATATTCTTATGCCGCGACTTGGGTATAGCCCCGTTTATCCTGCTGTCAAGGGCCGGTACGCTTATCCATGTATTCGTGTGCCAGTATGTCCTTCAGCACGAGCATGGCGTCCTGCTCGCTGTATCCGTATGTGTCCTGCAGCTCGGTGAACATGGCACGAATCTGGTGCGCGTAATGCGGGATATCCACCGCGGCCTGATAGGTTTTCAGGATCGGATACTTCGTGCTCCACGCCTTTGTCCAGTCGGTCTTGCTCTGATTTTCCTCCGTGGTCTCTCGGAGGACCTGCTCGATGCTTTTATCCTTCATTGCGCTCCGTCCTCTGTTCAAAATGACCGGTCATAAAAGCGATCCGCCGCTCCATCGAAGTTAGAGAAACCGATGCTTTTCTCATGATGTCATAGCCGTGCATGGTACCCTTTGTCTCGTTGAGCACAACATCTACGCCAGCCGCCTTCAGCTCTTCGGCAAAAAGGATGCCGTCATCATGCAGGCAGTCAAATTCGGCAGTCTCGATATAGGTCGGTGGGAAAATGCTGAAATCATCGGTCTCCACCGGCGAATACCAGACGTAGGCCGGGTCGTTCCTATTGACGTTTGTCATCGGTGTGATGCGGTCTGAAAGCGTAGAGTTCCACATCGGCGTATCTGTGTATTTCCTGCACGATTCGCTGTTGTTCCTTGCTAACGTGTCTTTCCGTATCCCATCACAGCCTGTATCCCAGATCACGGGCTTTCGCCAGATAATCACCGAAGGCTTCGTCGTGATGCTTTTTCTTCGCTTCGGGATCAAAGAGCGTCCAGTCATATTTGCTGTAATCCTTTACCTGCAGTGTGTCGCCGCAGCAGAGGATTTCTGTCGGGCCGACAAAGGTACTCAGCGTATTCCTGTAGTTCTCCAGCATGGCCGTATATCCAATCGTGTCATACATTTCCTCTGCACAGTTGGAGGTCATGATCAGAAGCACCGGGATCTTATGCCGGTTACAGCACGGTGTTTCACGGTTGTAGGTGAGAGACTGGAAC
>JAZRXJ010000060.1:0-1001 GCA_045600165.1 Clostridia bacterium | reverse complement strand
GGAGTAAGCGCCGCATAAAGCTCCTGAAACTCAGCCGACCAGTTTTCCTTGCTTTCATCAAAGGCATCCGCAAGACCGCCCCATCCGACATATTTGGAGAGGACTTCCTGTTCTTCCGGCGTAGCCTGTCTGCCGTCAAATTCAAGCTCTTTCAGAAGATTGATGGCATCCATGTTCATGCGGAACTTGGCTTTCGGTCCGCCTTCGCCCAGATGATCGTCTGTGATTTTGAAATTCTGCGCGGGAGGATCAGGTTCGGTGGTTTTGATCGTCTGGATGACCACATCGTAAGGCAGATGATTTTCCTCTGCCGGGTATTCTGCGACAGTCTCAATGGTGTAATTGGGCTTTGGCTGCGGGAACCGTTCCATCAGACGGGCAAAGTTTTCACGGCTCTCAGCGCGGAGAATGGGATACGCAAGCGACGGATCGCGGAGCTGAATATCGAACATTCCGATGAAGTCGGATCGTAGCCATGTCGTTCTGTGAGCCAAGGAGTTGGGTACCACAGTTGTCTTCCTAAGACCGCTTGGCCTCCGACTTCCATCAGACGGGCAAAGTTTTCACGGCTCTCAGCGCGGAGAATGGGATACGCAAGCGACGGATCGCGGAGCTGAATATCGAACATACCGATATTCTGAATGAGGAACGGTTTTCCGTCTTCCAGATAGACAGTATCGCCGACTTCATACGGGAAACTGTCACGCTGTTCCTCATAGTCCAGCATAGCTTCCGCATTGGGAAAGGTTTTGACTTCACCATCAATTACGGTACTGATAGGTGCTTCATCAAGGATTTCGTCCATGTCACGGTAGCGTTCCGGGTGCAGGACACGCTCGACGGCTTCGTTTCGTTCCGGTTCGTCAAAGACGACACCGTTGATCCACTCGTCCGCTTCTTCCCATGACTGGAAAGCGCATCCGTCGCCGCCTTCGCCATGAAAGACAAGGTAGCCGCCGTAGCTGTTTATATCGTCGTAGGTGTACCCGGCAGCTTCAAAG
>JAZRXJ010000059.1:0-45533 GCA_045600165.1 Clostridia bacterium | reverse complement strand
GTGCTGAATTATGGAAAACAAAATGAAATTTTCGGTACCGGTATGTATGGTCACTTTCAGGGATGATGAAGAACCTCGCCTTCGCCGTTGGCTTGCTGAACATGGTTATGTTAACAAGAATTCTGTTTCTGAGGATGAACGAGAGATTTTACCTGATCCAGATAAGCAACTGCCGCTTAACAGAATCAATTCGATTATTATCTGGAATGACCTGGAAAGAAAATTATTCAGCGGTATGCCGGTATATATGGCGATAATGTATAGAAATGCGAATTTCGATTGCGTGCTTTCTGTGGATGAATTCTTTGCGCAGGAAGGAGCTTGATCGGGATGTTTATCAGACTGGTTATTTTCATTATTGCTCTTATCACGCTTGACAGGCATCAGCAAAACGGTAGTCGAACGAATCAAGAAGTAACGAACAAGACAGAAGAACCTTTTTGTCTTTGGTTCTTTTGTGTTCAGTAGCCGTTTTTTAAACTGTATCGTATACTAAAACAAACAGGAAAGGGGTTATCACCATGAAAACGCAAGAAGAACTGAATGCCCTGAAAGAGGAAGTTGAAGCACTGAACAAAAAGCTCGCGGAACTGAGCGAGGAAGAGCTTGCTGAGGTTGCTGGTGGTATGATATTGGCTTCCGCTCAAGGTCCCAGCGCCCCCACTCTTGACCTTAGTTCCAACAACACCCAAGGTTTTGCAGGTTCACATGCACGCGGTCCCGAATCATACGGGATGACGGACACTTGAGTGTCTGATTGCTCCATAATTTAAAAAGTGTACCCCTATGAAGACGAAGGAAGAACTGAACGCCCTCAAAGAGGAAGTGGAAGCTTTGAACAAAAAGCTTGCCGAGCTGACGGAGGAAGAACTGGCACTGGTCTCCGGCGGGAATTTTGAGACAGAAGTAAAGGTATGCCGCAAATGTGGCAAACAATACACGGGTGATCATGACTGTGTTATTAAAAAAGGATGATCATCATAAAGAAACTCATCGCTTTTGCTCTGGCGGTCCTTTTGATTTTCAGCATTGCAATCGTTGCTGCTGAAGAGATGCCCACGATCGTTACAGTCAATGAATAGATCGGGACAAAAGATGAAATGACAGGGCTTGTTATGATTGTGAAAAAACAGATTATTTGCCATATGTCATTCAGTTGCGTATAATCTGTTGTAAGGTAGCTGAGACTTACAAAAACAACGGATAGCGAAACCAAAAAGATTAGGGGAGGGCTTCATGATGGAGAACAAGATGGATCGTAAAGTTATGAATGAAAAAGAATTGGAACAGATCAGCGGCGGGGTCGATCCCGTAGCTATGACTATGGGAGTCGAATGCCCAGGATGCCACAACACAAAAAATCAGCTTGCCTACGGTACTGGGGCTAATTTAACTATCAAGGTTGAGTGTTCGAGCTGCAAGAAACATTTTTTGGTGAATGTCAGTGGCTATGTGTTTGATCAAGATTGGTAACCGGACACATGGACGGTTTTTTGTGCTCAGTAGCCGTTTTTAAGCTGTATCGTATACAAAAATAAAAAGGAAAGGGGGTTATCACCATGAAAACGCAAGAAGAACTGAACGCCCTCAAAGAGGAAGTCGAAGCCCTGAAAAAAAAGCTCGCGGAGCTGAGTGAGGAAGAGCTGGAGCAGGTCGCGGGCGGTTGTCCCAATCCTATTATCATTCCTTAAGTGAGTGAGCGCCCCGCTTTATAAAAATCCGGTATCTGAAGTCTTCGCATCTGCCGCTGCAGGCGTCGCATCTGACGAATGACAAAAATAATGAAAAAGGTGAATATCACCATGAAAACGCAAGAAGAACTGAACGCCCTCAAAGAGGAAGTCGAAACCCTGAAAAAAAAGCTCGCGGAACTGAACGAGGAAGAGCTGGAGCAGGTGGCTGGCGGCTATTTACCGCCTGATCCTAACCGTTGATCGTCACATTGTTTGAGGCCTGTTCGTCATCAGCGGTTTTGGTGTTTTGGAGACAGGGGATAATATGTAGTGTTCCTCCTTTTGCATGCGGTAATCTCTGTGTTTTGTGATGTCATCTCAATTCTACAGGTAAATCCACGATGCTGTAAACTGGTAGGGGCACTACATATTATCCCCTGTCTCCCTTACACCGCTATGATGCATTTTTCTTCATAGTATGGTAATAATGAATCGTGTGTGAGAAATGACATATTTTCAGCCTTCGCCTGGGCTATCAGCATCCGGTCAAAAGGATCGTGATGTGGAGGGGCTCCCTTTGATCTTGTAATTGTCTCAAGTGCAAACACATGCTTATCCCTCATCTCAACAGGGAGAAAGCCCGCCTCCTGGCAATACTGTGCCAGTTCCATTCCTGTGAACTCCACATTATCCGGATGGTTGGTATGCTTAATGGAAACCTCCCAAATAGAAACAGTACTGTAGTATACGGCGTTGTATTCATCAAGAATCAGTTCCCGTGCCGTTTCAGGCAACCTTGGATCTTCATTAAGTGCCCAAATGAGGATATGAGTATCCAGAAGTATATTCATAACGTACCTCCGAACATCGCCACAATCTCATCATTGTATTGATCCAAGTCCTCCGGTGATCTTAATTTGCCTTTGGCTACCCCAATGCGTTTTGAAACCGGGGTATCGTTGTACACAACCATTTTTACAACAGGCTTTCCATATCTTGAAATGATGATACGTTCTTCTTTACCTGTTTCTATAAGCCTAACTAGACTGGACAGATTTGTCTTAGCTTCAAGAATGTTGACTTGCATATTGGCCTCCTTAATGTTGGTCTTCTTGACCATATTATATGCTGTGAAGATCAATAATTCAAGCCCATTCTGTTGACATTCTGACCAACTTGACCAGCTTAATATTGGGTTGTGATTTTTTAGTTCTATGCCGCATTCCCCATACTGTGTGAAGAAATATGTTTAGCATGCAATAATAATGAAGGAGACAGAGAACTGTCCCCTGTCTCCGTGTCTCCGTGTCTCCGTGAAGAAATATGTTTAGCATTCAATAATAATGAAGGAGACAGAGAACTGTCCCCTGTCTCCCCTGAGCCTGAAGGAAGGCATCAACAGGTTATTCTTGCTTTTTTTCTGTTCTGGATGTATAATACAACAAACAAAACTAAATTTGGAGGGCTGGTTATGAAAAAATTCATTGCTTTTGTTTTGGTACTGATGATGACGCTGTCATGCTTCGCAATGTGCGGAGCGGAGGAAGTCACCTACAATCCGGAATTGCCGGCCGTTGTTGCCGGTTTGCTGACTTATATGAATTTCGGAACATCCGGTGAAGATACTTTCGTATCGGAAGTCGATGGGGTCAATCATTTCTCCCGTGGCTTCGACGATCTGAATTCCGCGATTCTGGCAATTCAGAGCGGAAAGATCATCGTGCTTTCCGATCTTCCGCAGGCAGTAGCCGGATATATCACCAACCGTGTGGAAGGACTTGCCTGGAGTGCTGAAGGCTATTTCGGCGGTTCCATTGATATGTGCATGGCGGTTCTCAAAGATAACGGGGAACTGTACAATAAGCTCAACGATGCTATTGTTGAACTTCATAATGACGGAACCCTTGACCAGCTGAAAGAACAATATGTAGACGCTTATCTGAACAACAATGAAGAACCGGTACCCGTGGAGCTTCCCAAGTTTGAAGGAGCGGAGACAATCCGGATCGCAGTCTGCGGTGATCTGCCTCCTATTGATTTCATCGCTGCCGATGGTACGCCGGCCGGCTTCAATGTCGCGTTGCTGTCCGCTATCGCGGAAAAGCTTCAGGTGAATTTTGAACTGGTTCAGGTTAATATGGGCGCAAGACTGCTTGCTTTGGTCCAGGGCAATGTGGATGTGGTCTTTGCCAACAGAAAGATCAGCTATGACAGAATCGAATCAGACTATTTTGCAAGCATCGACAGCCATGATGAGCTTATGCTGACGGAATCCTACTTTACGTCCCCGCTTTGCAATCTGTTTCTGGCATATTAAGTTATAGAACGGATCAAAAAAAGGAATTACCAGTTATGCTTGATAAGCTGTACTCCACTTTTATCGCCGGCGGAGCAGCAAGAACGATTTTCAAGGGCCTTGCAACGACCCTTGAAATTTCGTTTTTTGCGATTGTTTTAGGGACATTGCTCGGCGTCGGGATCTGCATTCTGAGAATGAGCAGATTCAAGCCGCTTTCCGTGTTCGCCCGCATCTATATTTCGGTTTTGCGCGGTTCGCCTTTGACGATGTTGCTGATGCTTTTGTATTACTGCGTATTTGCCAGGACACGGCTGGACGCGATGTGGGTGGCTGTCATCACCTTCGGTATCAATTCCGCAGCATATATTGCTGAGATGTTCCGTTCAGCAATCGAGGCTGTCAACAAGCGAGAGATCGAAGCAGCGCTGACTCTGGGTTTCAATAAATTGCAGGTGTTGCGTTATGTGATACTCCCGCAGGCTATGCATATCGCCAAACCGGTATACCAGTCCACCATCATTAACACAGTACAATGGACCAGCGTTGTCGGATACGTTACCATTACCGATCTTACACGCGTTATAAACAATATTGCCAGCCGGACCGTGCAGCCGCTGATGCTGATTATTGTTGGGATGATCCTGTATATTGGCATCGCTTACCTTGTCACGGGCATTTTCGCACTGAACGATCATTTGTCCGCCAAACTTGGAAAAGGAGGCGAGTGACATGGGAAATATGATCGAAATCAGAGGCCTGCACAAGTCGTTCGGTCAGACTAAAGTACTTACAGGACTTGATCTGTCTGTCCGTGAGGGCGAGATCGTGGTTATCATCGGCAATTCCGGGTGTGGAAAGAGCGTCATGCTCCGCTGTATTGAAATGCTGGAAAAGCCCGATGCCGGAACAATCATTGTAAACGGACAGGAAATCACCGCGAAGAACAGTGACATCAACAGGATACGTCGTTCCGTGGGCATGGTGTATCAGGACTTTGGGCTGTTTTCCAACATGAATGTGATGGAAAATCTCTGCATTGCGCCGATAAAACTACTCAAAATGTCCCCGAAGGATGCAAGGAAAAAAGCACTGGATCTGCTCAGAACAGTCGGCCTGGCGGATCGTGCAAACAGCCGGGTCTCGGTACTTTCCGGCGGGCAGAAACAACGTGTTGCCATCTGCCGTGCCATGATGATGGATCCGAAAATCATGCTTTTTGACGAACCGACTTCGGCCCTCGATCCTACCATGGTAGGCGAGGTGCTGGCTACGATCCGTATGCTTTCACGCCGTGGACTGACAATGGTCATTGTCACCCATGAAATGGATTTTGCCCGCAAAATTGCCGACCGTGTAGTATTCCTGGCTGATGGCGGCATTTATGAGCAGGGTACACCGGAGGAGATCTTCGGGTATCCCAGACGTGAAAAAACGCTGGATTTTATCCGTAAGCAGAAGCATCTGGTCTGTCATGTTGACCGGCGAGGATTTGACCTTCTGGAACTTCAGGGCAGCATACAGAATTTTGCCATCAAATACGGTCTGTCCGAAAATGAATGCTACCGTCTGCAGATCTGTGCGGAAGAAATGATCTGTATGCTGGTGGATTCTGTTCCGGATGACAAAATCGATATTAATATGAATCTGTCCTTCTCTGAAACGGAACAAACCAGTGAGTTGACCTTCCAAAGCCGCGGAGTAAGCTTCAACCCTTTTGAACAACTCGACAGAGGTGACGAAAGCTCTGTGTACGATCACCTCGGTCTGCTCATCATTAAATTTAAGGCAAAGCAATATACTCATTGCTATGAAAATGGCATGAATACGATCATGTTAAAAATGTGAGTCTGTCAGCTGCATCATGGGAAGCACACATCGGGGACTGTTCTTTTGCGTGTTCTTTTGCGTTCAGTAGCCGTTTTTAAAGTTGTATCGTATACAAGAATAAACAGGAAAGGGGTTATCACCATGAAAACGCAAGAAGAACTGAACGCCCTGAAAGAAGAAATCGAAGCCCTGGAAAAAAAGCTCGCGGAACTGAGCGAGGAAGAGCTTATGCGGGTCACGGGCGGCAATGATCTGCCCCCAGCCGATGGGAAGCTTTATCTCAAATGCGGAACGTCGGGTTGTACGTACGAAAACTGGGCTGTTAAGCCTAGTACTATCGTAGGCCTTTCGAATCGTTGTCCCGTTTGCAGATGTCTTATTCAAGCTTGTTACAATGGAATGATACTATTGTAAGCGTCTTGAGAGACAGGGGACAGTTCTCTGTCTCCTTTATTGTTGTCTTCGGCTGGAAAATCTGTTATCATCGAAGACGGGTGAGTAAAATGCCGAGAACAGCAAGAATAAAGAGTGCCAGTCGCATCTACCACGTGATGCTCCGAGGAATCAACAAGCAGCAGATCTTCTATGATCATGAGGACTATGAGTACTTTATGAATGTGCTGCAACGAGTTGGACAGATAGCCGAAATGCAGATCTATGCATATTGCCTGATGGGAAATCACGTTCATTTATTGATCCGGGAAGGCAAAGAACCTCTCGAAATCAGTTTTCGCCGTATAGGTGCGGCCTTTGTCTATTATTACAATCTGAAATATGATCGCGTTGGTCACTTGTTTCAGGATCGATTCAAAAGCGAACCGGTTGAAAGTGACGCGTACTGTTTGACTGCCTTGCGGTACATTTTGCAGAATCCGGTAAAAGCGGGATTGTGTGAACACCCGGAAGACTATGTTTACAGCAGCGCGAGAGAATACCTGTCTGGATGCGACGGAATTACGGAAACGGGTTTTCCGGAGTCGTTTATCTGCAAACCGGATCTGCAGGCTTTTTTGCGGGAAGCCAATGAGGATACCTGTCTGGAAATGCCGGAAGATACCAATAGACATGTAACAGACACAGAAGCCTGTCGGTTGATCCGGGCAGAATTTGGAACGATGCAGCCCTCTCCCGGAAATGCAAAGGAACGAGCTTCTTTCAAACTGTCTGTACAGCGTTTGCTGCGGGCTGGGATTTCGATTCGTCAGTTAGGCCGTTTGACCGGATTATCAAAAAAGATCATCGAAAACAGTAAATAAGAAGGAGACAGAGAACCGTCCCTTGTCTCCTTTTTATCTGCAAACCGGATCTGCAGGCTTTTTTGCGTCCCCTGTCTCCCACTGTTATGTGTTCAATGTATGTGTTCAATGCAGGATCTCTGTCAGCGTATTGAGCAATTTGGGAATATCGATGGGCTTTGCAATGTGACCGTTCATGCCGGCAGCCATCGCATTCTGTTTGTCTTCCTCAAACGCGTTTGCTGTCATGGCAATGATCGGGATACCGGACGCATAGGCGTCCGGGAGCGCGCGGATGGCTCTTGTCGCGTCGTAACCATTCATCGTGGGCATCTGAATATCCATGAGGATCAGGTCATATTGTCCGATTGCGGCATTCTGCATTTTTTCGACGGCTATGTTTCCATCCTCGGCAGTATCGATCACGATCCCCGCGTCCTCCAGGATCTCCGTTGCGATTTCACGGTTCAGGTCATTATCTTCCACAAGCAGGATCTTCTTTCCATGAAGGTTCAGGGTATCTGTTTCAGTGATTGCCGACAGGGGCGATACTGGTTCGGAGATCCTGTTTTCAAATTCCAGATAGACCGTAGTCCCTTTGCCGGGGGTGCTTTCAATGGAAATGGAGCCTCCCATCAGCTCGGTAAGGGATTTCGTGATGGACATTCCCAATCCGGTACCTGTGACACCGCTTTTTGTCGCGTTTTCCGCCCGGGAGAACGGCTCAAAGATCTGCACGAGAAATTCCGGACTCATGCCGATCCCGGTATCGGAAACCGTATAACGGAAACGCGCGTATCCTCCCCGCTGACAGGGTAATTCTTCAGCCAGCAGACTGATCCTGCCGCCCGGATTTGTGTACTTGATCGAATTTGAGATAATATTGGTCAGAACCCGCATCATGTGCAGCCTGTCCGCATAGAACCAGTGATGCTTTACTGAACTGTCAACGACAGAGGTAAACCAGATATTCTTCGCTTCCGCGTTGCCGTTCATGATACTGTAAATGTTGTCCTTTGCCGTATCGATACACACGGGTTCCTCTTCGATATTTGTCTTTCCTGATTCGATCCGGGACATATCCAGCACATCGTTGATCAGCGTAAGCAAATGGTTGCTGGCTATTCTGACCTTGGCAAGGGACTCCTTCACACGTTCACTGTCATCAATATGCTTTTCCGCGATGTCCGTAAAGCCGATAATGGCATTCATCGGGGTGCGGATATCATGAGACATATTGAAAAGGAACACCGATTTTGCCTGATTGGCGGCTTCGGCCGCAATCTTCGCGTCTTTCAGTTCCTGAAGGAGAGCAAATTCTTTACGCACTTCCATGTCTGAGTTTCTCAGACATGCGACCATACCGGTCGGTACACCCTTGTCACCCCGCAACGGCAGGAAACGGAACTGATGGTAGACCGGTGAACCGTCCCGCGAGATGATACGGAAATCGACCACATGCGTCCTGTTTTCTTCAAAGGACGCCAAGATCGCTTCTCTTCTGGTGTTTTCATAGAATTGCTTCAGGTCTTCCGGGAAGACATGATTCATCAGAAGATCGAGCTTACGTGAATAATAGTCTTCCTGTGCCAGCTTGTCCAAGTGAACGATCGCGTTCTCGCCGATGCCGCTGCGGTATACGACCTTGTCAAGGAACTTGTCCTGGTTGAAATCCACCACCATAATGCTGTCATATTCCGTTGCCAGGGAACCGATCAGCATCTCCTCGCGCTGTTTCTGATCCACCAGATGTGAAATATCCTTTACACTGGTGTAGGCGAGTATTTCACCATATTGATTCCGCGTCATGCAGATACTGCGGCGCAGCCAGCAATGTTTGCCGTCAATGGTTTTTGCTTCATAGTCAAAGGTAATATCCGTTGAACCTTTCCGGAAGGCTTCCAGCAGATACTGTCTCCCGGATTTTTCGGAGAACGCTGAGGTACTGCTTTTCCTGACAAATGTCCGGTTCCATGCCGCGATGTACTCATCATAGCTGCAGGGCAAAGTCATTCCGAGAATATCATAAAGCGGGACTTCATTACCGGCGTCATTCTTCCAGACGCCATAGAACAGTTCATCCTTGCTCAGATTGACTTCCAGCGAGATCAATGCTTCAGAAAGCAATGCCCGCTTATAGTTCGCCAGCTGGTCCATTGTGTTCTTCAGCTTTTCACTGACTTCATGATCACGCCCGGTCAGTTCATCGACCTTCTCTTTTTCAATATGGGAAACATTGGTCACATCACGAAGGATGCCTTCCACCCTGATCCCGTCGGTGTAATCAAAGTCCCGCTGCCCGCAAGTAAAAAAAGTATGGGTACTTCCGTCCGGATGATGCCAGACATACTTGAAGTCCGCGTTTTCTCCCGAGCTCATTCTTTCAATGGCGGATAATGTTTCGGGATAATGTTCCGGATCGATACGGCTGAACCAGAACGTATAGAACTCCTCCGGCGTCTGACAGGATCCGGCTCCGAGGATCTGCAGCAACGCGTCATCGGCGTACATTCTGGGCTTTGCATCTCTGTCGCCTTCGTAAACCCATAACCCTACAACGGTCTTTTTCAGAATATCCGATGGATTTGCCATTCTGTTATTGCAATTCAAGGCTGGTGCTCCTTTATATTAAAAAATCCTGATTCAGTCAGATGCTGTTCAGATACCCGCCTGTTTCGATCCTCACGCGGTTATGCTGACACTGAAATCATATGACCCGGTCAACGTCTGATGATAGCTGAATCATTTGTTCGTTTTTATAATGATATCAACATATTTGCAATAAATGAATATCATAAATGGTAGAATTTTCGATTCGGGAAAGATCAGTAAATACGATCCGCTCTCTGACTGGTTCATTGTCCCGGAAAAAGAACAGGGAAACGGTATACGGATGCTATGCGAAAAAGAAGCCCGCCGTGATGGCAGGCTTCGATTTATTCTCGGCTTTTTTCTTCAACGGTCAGATCGCTCAACAGGGGGCTGCCCGGAAGAACGGTGCTTATGCGTTTTCCCGCGGTGGAACAGGAGCACTCCGGCCACCGCGAGAGCAACGACCAGCGCGGAGATCCAGAGCAGCGGATCTGCCGTGTCTCCTGTGCCGGGAAGCGTCAGACGGTTTGTGAAGGTGACGGTGGTGACCGGCTTCAGACCCAGAAGTATGGTCTGCGGATCCGGGATCAGGTATTTTCCGGTACTGTCCGGCATTTCCATGACGGTATAGACGCCGGCCGGCAGTTTCGGAACAGACGCCGTACCATCCTTGCCCGTTGTGACACGTGCCACTTCGTCATTTCCTTTCAGGACCCGGAAGGTGAAACCGCTGACATTCCCGTCCTCGGATTTCAGTACGATCCGCAGATCCGTATCCCCCAGCGGGACATCGTCCGGATCGATGGGGAAGCTGCGATCGCGGCCGGTCATGACCGGTCTGTTCAGATAATATTCCAGGATGCCGGAATAATATGACCTCGGCGTGTAATCTTCCGTGCTTTCAATCATATCCTCCATGGCGTCGATACTGGTTCCGTGCCAGGTATCCCCGACAATCAGCCCGCGGACGTGGGATTCGTCCATCTCATGATAATAGACTGGATAGGCAGATACCTGCAGGGTCTCCGCGTCAAAAAGGACGGTATCGCCCATGGGGATGCCGGTGCCGCTCCCGTTATCCAGCGTGAATACGCGGTCGGTAAAGAGCAGACCCTCGCGGAGCGGACTGACGCCGCACTGGAAGTAGGTATAGCTCAGTAAATCAATATTGCGGGAATTACTGTGGGTGAACGACAGCCGGACACCGGTATCGGACCAGCGTGTGCCGTTCCAGACCAGGATCGTGGGCACTTTCGCGGAGGTCTTTGTGGAAGACTCGTCGGCACCAGCGGTGTAATACAGTTTCCCGGCGGCGTGGGTCAGCTTGCCGAAGGCACGGGCAGACGGAAGGGAAGCGATCTTCCGCCAGGTGGTCCCGTCACCTGCATAGCAGGCGGTTGAAAGCTGTTTGGTGTTCCGGTCATAACCACCAACCAGCATGAACTCACCATTCTCGACGGTGACCGCGGGTTCAAAGAGCCCTTCGGGCAGTTCATAAACGGTGGTTGTGTGTGCGCTCAGATCATAATCCACGAGCTGGGAAGTTTCCGTAACGAGACTATGCTGAATCTGGCTGAAATAGCCCTCGACTTCATAGCAGTTCAGGAGATTGACCGTGAAATACAGGTGGCCGTTATCCCAGAAGAACGAATCAATGGGAGGTGTTGGGAAGCTGGTCAGATCGGTCAGATAGTACGGATCATCCGCATAATACCCGTCACCAATCTCAGACGTGTCAAACGGGAAGGATTCGACCTTTTTCATGTGGATCGGGTCGGCGGGATCCGGGATCCAGCGTGTCAGGACGCCGTCGGTATAGCCAAACGTATAGACGCTGGTGCCGTCGGTGGCAAAGTTATAGTCGGCGAAACTGAGCAGTTCTTCGTAATCATCGGCGGTGGTACTGTAGGCTGTTCCGCTGTGACCGGTAAAGTCAGCGGCGCTCCAGCCCGCGGGTGCTGTGACCCGGACGGAGTATTTCCGCATTTCCGGAGCGGTATAGTGAAGCTCGATCTCTGTGTCGCTCACGGATACCGGGGTCACCGGTGAGCCCTCCACTGTCACGCTTTTCACATTTCCGAGGCTTTCACCCGTAATCGTGACCGTGCCGTTATCATAGGTGATCTCATGGATCTGGGGGATGGCATAGTAATCCTGCCAGGCGTTCAGGTCCAGCAGCGCGCACCGGGATACCACGCGATTCAGCGACGGTACCTGCCGGGTGTGATTCAGCACCGCTTCCTTACGCTCTTGCGGTGTGTCCAGAGTCGGATCCTTGGCGACCAGCAGACCGACGGTGCCGGTCACCATCGGGGCGGCCATGGAGGTTCCGTTCATATAGTCATACTGACCGAAGGTTTCTTCCTCGCCGGCGATGCCTTTGGTCAGACAGAAGTTATCGATAGAGAATTTCAGATCACCGTCTGAAGACGGAAGTACATACAGGCGGAAGATCCGGTTCGAAGACCGGTCGATATCGATCTGGAAACGACTCTGATTCCATACGCCGGGACGGAGGATGTCACCGATATGGGGGATCGAATCCCAGTTCCCGTCTTCATCGATCCAATCCATTTCGAAGTTGAGGATCCTCGGCAGACTGAAGGCCGGTTCATCCGCCGGTGCATCCTGAATCCGTATGATCGGCGCGGCATATCTGGTTTCGACCCAATCCGGGTATTCCAGCAGATTGGCGCAATACGAAAGGATCGGTTCCTGCTCGCATATGAGCCCCCTGGCGGTGTAGGGCAGTTCAATCAGATACGGCGAATCCGCGCGCGCGTCTTTGATCGTGATATTGACTGAGACGGAGCAATCTCCGTTCAGATTGGTATAGGCGGTCCCGTTTTTCACGTTGTTTTCAATGGTGATATGGGAATTGGTACCGTAAGGATCCGCGGCGTTGACACGGAAGTCGAACTGATCGGTCACAAAGGTCGCGCAGAGCTCGTCGATCTTTTCAGTGGAATAGGTCTGTGGAAGGAAGGCCGGTTCACTGACCGTGGACAGAATCGCGGTACCGGGAGCGGCAATGTCCGCGTACATCCAGCCTTTGTTCGAGAAGGGCGTGAGGCTTCCGTTGCCGTTCGAAGCCGCGACGCGGATGATATATTCACTTTCCACGTCTGAAATGGAAGGAGCATAATAATCCTGACAGGCTTCATGATCGCTGATCTCTGACCAGTCCCCGCTCACACCGGCAGTCGGACCGAGACGGTCCGCCACATAGGCTGAATCCACGGGCTTACTGTAATCACGGCTTTCGTTTCCCGTCGCGATGACACTGATGGCACCCAGTTCGCCGACTTTGTTGATCATGGTTTCAAGCAGATAGGGAATCCCCATCGTCGAACCGCCCCAGGAGTCATTGATGGCCACAATGTTTACGGGATCGGTCTTCCGGGTCATCATTTCATAGATATACTGGTAGGAACGGATCGCGGCGCCATAACTCATTCCTTCGGCGTTACCGATCTCCAGAGCCATCAGCTTCACATTATCGCAGCTTCCGGCGACACCGGCGATCCCCAGATCGTTGTTGGCTTCCGCGTTCATGATGCCGGCGGTGTGCGTGCCGTGGTCCGCGTGAGGTTTCGCCATGGGATCACCGCCTGGCTGCTCGGTTGTGAGATCCGCACCGTGAATATCGTCGATGATCCCGTTCCCGTCATCATCGATCCCATTGCCCGGGATCTCCAGACTGTTGACCCACATCCGGTTGACCAGGTCTTCATGAAGCCAGTTGGTGCCGATATCGATCAGGGCGAGCACGACTTCATCCCCGGAGTCCGGCTTGACCCACTCCTTGTCCGGATTGATATCCACATCGGAGGTGAAGCCCATCTGACCCTGATTGTCCAATCCCCACAGGAGGTCCGAAAACAGATCGTTGCTCAGGGAAGTCGTATGCAGGATATAGTCCGGCTCGGCTGAAACCACCCCGGGGCAGCTGTTCAGCATGTCCAGCAGGGCGGCGGTATCCGCTTCGCCGCCGGTGACGTCGAGCATCAGATATCCGCCGTCCAGAAGCTTGTCAGCGGAAACCACGCGCAGGTCTGTCAGTCCGGTATGGGCCCGCAGCGCGGTTTCAGGATCTGTGCCGTCATTCCGCCAGCTGACGATCGCGTGTCCTTCGGTAAAATCGGCATCACGAACCAGCTCCTCACCTGAGGGGAGCTCTTCCGACGCCAGCTCGGCCATCCAGTCGCGCGGGACGGCAGTCGCGAACCTTTCCGGTCCGGGACCGGCCGTGCAGATACAGATGACCGTTACCACGGCACACAGGGCGATCAGCCCCGCAAGGATCTGTACAGGATGCTTCGCGAATTCTTTTCTCGCTGCCTGAAGCCAATCGGTAAGACGCGAAAGACAACGGGTTTTCATGAGAAAGACCTCTTTTCTCCATTCTGTCTGACAGAGAGAACAGGAAGATTGATATTACTTTTTGAGACACATCAGGATCACGATCAGGATCACGATCACGAACCAGACCAGAAGCCGTCCGGAGTGATCCGCCTGTTTCCGCGCGACGGGAGAGGAAACACCCTTTTTATCCTGATCCGGCTGGTCGGGAGTCAGGTCGGCACCGCAAGAAAGACAGAACTCACTGTCCATATCATTGGGTTCTCCGCATTCGTCACAAAATTTCTTGTTTTTCCACTTCATAACGCGTTTTCCTCCCTTACCGCATACAACATATAGTATAAAGTTGAAAAGCTGAATTGTCTATGACAACATGATTGCGATGGCAGATTGGTCTGTTCAAAACGCGTTTTTTTTTACGGCCGGGTGACAGAAAACGGTTTCTGTCATATATTTTTTTATTTGCTGTTATGTGCCGGACGATATATAATAAAGAAAAACCGGATCAGATATATCTATGGGAGGGATCATCATGATCAAAGGAATCGGACACATTGCGTTCTGCGTGAAGGATATGGAAAAGACAGTTGCCTTCTATGAGGATACACTGGGATTCAAACGCGCGTTTGACATTCCGCGCCCCGAGAACGGGGAACCGTGGATCGTATATCTGTACGGGGCAGGCGGACAGTTCATCGAACTGTTCTACGGCGCGACGAATGAGATCCCCTACGCGTTTGAAAACATCGGCTTCTTCCACATGTGTGTCGCGGTGGACGATATTCAGGAAGCCTGGAAAAAGGTGCTTGAGACCGGAGCCCCGCAGGACGATGCCCCGAAGCAGGGCGCGGACTTCAACTGGCAGTGCTGGACGCATGATCCGGACGGAAACAAGATCGAACTGATGCAGCTCGGGGAAGAAAGCCCGCAGATGAAATTCATCCGGAAGATGGGGTATTAAGGGGGACATCCTGTGTTCTTTCAGTTTGAAAACGATCAGATGACCGAGACTCCGGTCGACAGCCTGCGGGAGGGTCTGCTGACCGCCGGATGCATTCCGGCGGCTGAACTGCCGGACATCGCCGCGCGCTTCGGCTTTGAAAGCGCCACCGTGGATGCCTGCCTCGATGCCGACACCAGTTTCCGTTCCGCGGTGGAAGTCTATCAGGACCATACCTTTACGGAACTGCGTATCATGAACCGGCATGAGGAAGAGGATGATTTCATCGCCCTGTACCTCCGCCATAATATGATCCTGGTCGTGGACATCATGGATCACGACGGCTCCACCCGCGAAAAATACCTGTCCGCCATCCGGCGCTATCCGCCGGAAAAGACCAGCTGCGAAAAGATCCTGGCGGCTTTCCTCGATTCACTGATGACCGGGGATCAGTCTGTACTGGAAAAGATCGAAAACGAAATGGAACAGCAGGAAGAAGCCCTGCTGAACCGTGACGCGGACAAGGACTTTGACACGCGCTTGCTGAAAAACAAGCAGATGCTTTCCCGCCGTCATATCTATTACGACCAGCTGCTGGACGTGACAGAGGCCGTATCCGAGAATGACAATGAGATCTTTCATGAGGATCAGCTGATCTTTGTCGACAATGTTTCCAAACGGATCGTCCGGCTCCAGTCCGATGTGGATATGCTGCGCAACACTGTGGAACACCTGCAGGACGCGTATTCCTCCTGGCTCGATTCGCAAATGAACCGCACCATGAAGATCTTCACCGTGCTGACCAGTGTCTTCTTCCCGCTGACGATTATCGTGGGCTGGTATGGCATGAATTTTACCACCATGCCGGAACTCACCTGGCGATACGGATATCTCTTTGTCATTATCCTTTCCATTGTCACGGTGGTCCTGCTGGCCCTGATCGGCAAACGCAGGAAATGGTTCTGACACGGACCGCCTGAAGGACAGACAGGGAAGCGGAACCAACCGATCTGTGCCGCACGATGCTTCCATATAAGTTAGCTCCATCTGTATTACAATGAACTTCATCGATGAGAAACTCCGTGACGAATACGAGGCGCTGTTATAAGAAGTGAAAAAAAGTGCAATAAAAATCGCTTTGAATGTTGTCCCTTCACGCGAATGGATCGTATAAACTGATGTGTGACAGGAGATCCCTGTCGGATATGTTAATGTCAATATAAAGGAGGACCTGACAATGAACATTTTCAAAAAACTGGCCGGTAAAAACCACAAGACAGCCACCGCGGATGAATTTACGGGTCTGGATGTGGAAAGCCTGCCGCTGGCGGCTTCGGAATCCGCTGAATACTATTCTTTTCTGAACCCTTACAGCCGCGAGATGCTGATGGATGAAAACGCCGCAGGGGTCATCGGCGGGACAGGTCATCCGGAACAGCAGGGAAATATCTGTCCGGATCCTGAACGTAAAGATGAAAATCCCTGAACACGACAGGGCGTGTCCTTCGGTTTTCCGTCCACCATTGTCTTTATCAAAAGCTGATCATAAAGAAACACCCTCCGACTTGCATGGCTTTGGACGCCAGCGCCGGAGGGTTTTGTTGTCCGTACTGAACGGTGATACAGGCAGAAATGCGGAATTCAACGCGGAGGACTTCCACCACTTTATTCTTCCAGATCCATCTGATTGACATAGACACCGCCGTTGCTGACCGTGATGTAGTATTCCAGACGGTCACCGGACTCATTGACCAGAGTCAGGAGCGTGGTCCCTTTTTCCCTGGCCGTGACCGACAAGGTCTGATCCTCTCCCGGATCGACCCCGGCAACGGAAGGATCTTCGACTGTCCATGTCCAGGTACCATCGCCCGGATCGATCGTGGCTGAGCTGATCGGTTTCAGCAGGAGCAGGGAGACGGCGAGACTGACAAGCAGAACAGCGATCGCGCCGGCGCGATGGCTTTTACGTGAAAGCAGGGCATAGGTCAGGAAGAACGCCAGCGCCAGACAGAAACAGAGGCTCAGCAGATGACGCGGGAAGTTGGCCTTAACGGTCCAGAAATACGTTGCAGCCATATAACCCAGGAAACCTGTGGCGATCGAAAGGACCGCGACACTGAACCAGTCTCCGCGCCGGACCTGCCACGCGATCACGGCACCGGGAAGGGTCAGAACGGTCACAACGAACCAGAACCTGTAATATTGGAACAGTTGGAATCCCATGCGGGAGAACGGGACCTGGATCAGGTAGATCAACGGCTGACTGATCAGAAAGAATACGAAGGTCCTGACAGCCGCTTCCTGCCATCTGGGGCAGTTGACAATAATCAGCATGGCAAACAGAAGCCAGCATTCCGGATTGATCGCGATATCCTGGAATGATGTGTCTCTGAGGATCGGGATCAGATTCAATGTGGCTGTCAGCACGGCTGTCAGCACAGCCAGCAGGATCACTTTTTTCCAGGACATTTCCAGATGGGTGAACCGTGTTATCATATATTCATTCCTTTCATTTCCGTGAACCGGATGTGTACAGCATATCATTTCTGCCCGGGAACGGCATGCCGCCGCCGACAAAGCCCCAGTAGCAGGAAAACATCAAAGAAGAAAACTGACCGCACAGTCCGACCGCACCGACCGAAAGCTCGCCCAGCCCGGCGAGCATCATGGTATCGATCATGCTTCCGGTCGTGGTAAGCATGTTCTGCAGCGCCACAGGAATGGCAATCACCGCCAGACGCTTCAGAAAATCGCGCCAGGGAAAGCTTTTCTTCAGAGAACAGGTCATTTCGGTCCCCCCCCGGTAGTCAGTCGGTATGCCTCACGGAAAACTGCCGGAGGCGGGAAATGCGAACCCACTCATTATAGCAATGCTGCCCCCGTCGGACAAGAGCCGGAAGAACAATGATGATCCTTAAGGAAGGTCTCTTTGCTTTGGGTTTTCCCTGTTGAAAAAACAAACGAAGTCATGGTAATACCATATATCACCTATAATACCGAAATGCTGACTGAACATATATCAGGAAGGATTGGAAAAGCTGAGGGCAACATATGGAGTCACCCATTATGATACCGGCGATGGAAACGAAGTCTATACAGCCGGTTTCTGATGGTCGTTGTTCGTTTTTTTGAAGCATTCCCTGTGAAAGAGGTAATAACGCAAATTCCTGGACCCTCCGGTTCGCACTGCAATGGCAGTGTACCGGAGGGCTTTCATGCAGACATCAAAAAACTGCCGCGCGGGCGGCAGTTCAATGATTGATCAGAACAGTCCTCTGAACCATTCGATGATACTGTCAAAGAAATTTCCATCGGGATGTTCAATCGGTGCACCGTCAAACCACATAGTGGGTTCCTCCTTTCGTTGATTCAGCACATACATTCAAATCGTATATTCAATGATCTCGTTTCATAGGTCATCTCAGAAAGCTTCACCCCAGGGAAACATACGTTTCAGCTCCTTTCCTTGATCGTCCTTTCTCTCATCGGCAACCTTCTGTTCCGTCGCCTTACATCTGTAGATACGAGCTATATAAAAAGATGGCTAATCCTGAAAATAATATTGGGATGTTTGATCATTGTAAAAGTAAGTGCAGGTATAGTACCACAGTAAACTGTGCGGATCTGCCGGCTGCAGGATCTGTCTGTCATTTATCCGGGATGAAAACCGTCAGGTCATTGCTTCTGACCGCTTTTCTGTTATAATGGTTTCATACGATATATATGCTCTTACAGCAGATCTGTGGACCGAACCGAAAGCAGGTGTACAAACCTCCGACCGGTAAAGACCAATCAAGACGAAAATCTTCCCACCGACATCACGAAAAACGGATCCCCCTTCCAGCTATTCCGCGACATATCCGGCAACGCTTCCGGGACAGAAGGAACGACCTTCGGTCTTCCGTGTAAAGGAGAAAGAACCATGCCAACAACAAAATCCGCAAAAGCCCGTATGGAGGAAGCTGTAGCCCGGGCCCGGAAAGAAGGAAACATTTTTCTGGCCAACGAGATCACAGCCAATGTCATGGTAGGAACGACCATGATGATCGTTTTCACCGTGATGCTTTTGTGCCTGCTGCTCAATGAGATCGGTGTCTTCACCGCAGATAAGGCAACCATGCGCTGGGCAGTGCTGATCGCTTCCGTGGTGGAGGTCCCGATCACCGTGATCAACTCCATCCATGTAGGGGCAAAGAGCTGGCTCCGGATCCCCCTGATGACGGATCTGATCATTGTCTGCGCGATCCTTTCGGCAGCCCTCGGTCATAATATCACCCTGGTCATGGCCTTTCCCCTGGTCGTCAGCACCCGCTATTTCGACGAAAAGTACACGCAGTGGGTGGCGATCCTGTCCGCGCTGGTCTTTGCCGCGGCAAGCGTTTTCAGCGGCTTTTTCGGCATCGTGAATCTGAACATGCTCAGCCTGCCCGAAGGCGCTTCCCTGACGGTCGCCGCCGGCGCGAGACTGCGCAGCGCCATCACCCCCGACATGATCGACCGCACCGTTTATACCAAAGAACTGTTCATGAACGAGTTTATCCCGCGCTGTATCGTGTTCCTCTGCCTGTCGGTCTCCTGCCGGTATGTCGCCAGCCGCGGCAAGCGGATGATCGAGATGCAGTCGGAGAACGTCAAAAAGACCGCGCGGATCGAAACCGAACTGGATCTGGCCACAAAGATCCAGACCAGCATGCTGCCCTGCCTGATCCCCGCGTTCCCGGATCATGAGAACATCAAGCTCCGGGCTGTATATCATCCGGCCAAGGAAGTGGGCGGAGACTTCTATGACTATTTCAGAATCGATGAATCCAATGTCGGTGTCGTGATCGCCGACGTATCGGGAAAGGGTGTTGGCGCCGCGCTCTTCATGACGATCTCCAAGACCGTACTGAAAAACCAGCTTCAGCTGGGGATCTCTCCCGCGGAAGCGCTGACGAACGCGAACCGACAGCTCTGCGAAAACAATGACGCGGGTCTTTTTGTCACCTGCTGGGCCGGTGTCTACAATACAGAAACCGGACTCCTCACTTACGTGAACGCGGGTCATAACCCGCCGGTCCTCCTCCGGAAAGACGGGAAAGCCGAATACCTGAGACAGAAGGGCGGCTTTGTCCTGGCCGGGTATGACGGATTCCGCTATAAGGAAAACACCATTCAGCTTTCCGTGGACGATGAAATGTTCTTCTACACGGATGGCGTGACCGAAGCCAATAACTCCATCAACCAGCTGTATGGCGAAAATCGCCTGCTCGACTGCCTGAACGGCTGCCGCGGGAAGGATGTGGCGGAACAGCTGGATGCCGTCAAGGCGGACATTGATCGCTTCACGGACGGGACCGAGCAGTTTGATGACATCACGATCATGGCGATGCGGATCACCTGACACAATGATAAAAAAGGAAAATACGGAACTTTTCCCTGAAAGGACCGTCTGACTGTATGACCGGTGACGATAGAATGAACCGGAACACGATCAGGAGGTCCTTTTCATATGAAAACAATGCCCCGTTTCTCCACCCTGCTCATCCTGCTCATCATCCTGCTGACTTCCGCGGCCTTCGCTGAAACGGAACCGGAAACCCCGTATCTGCTGCTGGAAGCCAGGACAGGCAACTGGGATGAGGCATGCCCGGGAATGTGGGACTCCATGTGCTGGGACATCTCCAGTGACGGAAGCTATGTGTTCACCACATACTATATTCCGGACCGCGACAAACAATATGCCCCCATCAGCCATACCGGGACCATGACACCGGAAGAATTCGAAAGGCTTGCCGCGGCCGCGGACAGCGAAGGCGAATGGATGGATCCTGCTGTGAATTCCGACGCGTGTGACGGCCAGTGGTGGCAGATCGAAATGTATGACGAAAACGGAAACGTCATCCGTACGACCGGAAAAGGCGGCTATATCTACGGACAGGAAAGAGTGGAAACGATCATCTCCCTGCTCCCGTACCGTGATCTTGAACTGCTCATCGAGATCGAGAACGCGTACTATCCCTGGTAAACCGTGAAAAGAGAATGGCCTGATCACCGTCTCCATTGTCAATATGAAAATGGATCAGAACGAAGTAAAATTAAATTTTAAAGCCACCGTTGCCGCCATTAACCATGTTCATTTCCATTTCGTTCAGTTCAAAAGCTTTCATATTTTCATTCAGGTTCGTCATTTTCGTTTCCTCCCTGATCATTTGATCAATCTCTCTCATCGGCGGCCTTCTGTTCTGTCGCCTTTCACTTATAGATACGCAGCCACGGAAAAAGGCAAATATACTTTTTTTTCACAATCTTTGGCTTTTTTCAGGAAATTTCTCCGGAACCGGAACTTTTTCCCGCAGGGGACGTCTGACATGATGAACGGCCGGGAAAACGGCCGGACAGATCCTGACGGAGGTATCTTTCATGGGTGTGATCCTGAAACTGATCAGTGTTGTTCTTGCCTTCCTGTCGGTGTTTGGCGGCGGGAACGGAGGAACTGTCATGTACGAACCGGCGGAGCCTTATCTGATGCTCTCCGCCCATACGTCCAACTGGAGCGGAGCACGTATCGGAGACTGGTCCGGTACATCCTGGGACATCTTCAGTGACGGCAGCTATGAGATGCAAGTCAGCTGTTTCCATGACATGGACGAGGAGTATAAACCGAAGGTATACACCGGGACCATGACCGCGGAAGAATTCAGGCAGCTCCGTGAGGTCTGCGACTGCGAATGGGTCGATCCGGAAGTCCATTCCCACGCGTGTGACGGGCAGGGATGGGAGATCACCATGTTCGACGCGGACGGCAATGTCATTCACTCGAACGGGGAATACGGCTATATCAACGGCCAGAAAAACCTGCAAGCGATCGTGATGCTGCTGCCGCGGCCGGATCGGGAACCTGCCCCTCAGAAAAAAGCGACCCTGGAATACTTCCGGACCGTAACTGAATCCACGACACATGATGAGATGATCGAAGAGATCGGACCGCCGGATTCCATGACCGGGTCCGGTATTACAACTTACCACTGGGAACTTGACGACGGTTCGAGCGCGAATGTAACATTCGATATAGACAATACGGTCATGACGCTCATCATTGTCAAAGACGGAAAACTACCGGAGTGGATCGTCCGATGATGATCCTGTCCGCGCAAATCCTATGATCCCCTTTGTGTCCGTAGTCCCTACAACCCGGGTATCCTGATCCAACGGAAAAAAACATAATAACAGGAGTGAACCAACATGAAAAAACTGCTTATTCTTCTGACTGCCGTACTGCTTCTCCTTTCCGTTTCAGCTTCCGCGGAAACCATGACTGCCGAGACGGTGTTATTTACCTCGGATAAGGCGAATTATTCCATGATGATCCCCGCGGATTTCATCCCCGTTGGCAAATCTTATGCCGATATGATCAAAACCAGGATCGAAGAAGGGGAGCTGCCGGGTATCGATGACGAGCAGCTTGCCCAGATGCAGGCCACTATGAAAGACGCTGACTACAGCAAGTTCGATTTTATCCTGAGCAGAACATTAGTCGGAAACATCAATATCCAGGCACAGGATTACGGTATCCCCGGTTCACTGCTTCCTCTCTACAAGGATGAGCTGGATGACATCAATATTGATACTTATGCCGGTATCGGAGTCAGTCGCGAGGACATTACCACCTATGATATGGAAGAAATCGGACATTGCAACTGGTACCGTCTGTCCTGCACGATCTTTGGACGGGATATCGATCAGTACATTACTATTGATGAATCCGGCATGGGATATCTGCTGACATTCACAGAGATCGACGAGACGGATATTGAACTCATCCTCTCCACTTTTCAATATGAATAAGCCCTGATTGATTAAAAAACGCCCTTTGACTCGCTGTGAGCCAAAGGGCGCTGTTATTATCCGGGATGGTGATCCGTCAGGAAAGGATCATTCTTCAGTGGTCAGAGAGCACAGGGTCAGGACAGCTTCGTTTTCCAGATCTTCGTTGGTGATTCCGTCAATGTAGATTTATTCTGGCAGGCTCTTCTTTACCCGACATCTGTACATACGTATCAGAATGAGGGAAGGGCCAACGGTTTTTGATTATACATCAGAAAAAAATAATAATAAATAGTTTTGACTCAAGCGCAGCTTGAATTTACTCCCATAACTTCAACCATAACTTTCTGTTCATCCAGCCCCGTATCATTTACACTATCCTTGCCGGGAGCGTTGCGAGGCAACGCGAGGGAACAGGGCACAGCGGGAGCTGTGCCAGGGGGATGTTTTTCAGCCCGGTCTGTGATAAACTGTCATCAAAAAGGGAGGAATGCCGAATGAGTTTGGGAAAGAACATCGCGCGGCGCCGTAATGAGCTCGGATGGACACAGGAACAGCTGGCGGAGAAGATGCATGTCAGTTTCCAGACAGTCAGCTATTGGGAACTGGAAGAATCCCTTCCCGCGACCCAGAAGCTCGAGCATCTTGCCAAAGTACTGAATACGCGGCTTGACCGGCTGTTTACGGAACCGGAAGACGACTGGAAATACCGCGCCCGCTTCTTCGACGCGGATCATATGTTCACTTTCCTGAAATCGGCCGCGACCGTCAAAGGCTATCCCCAGACACTGGCCGCACTGAACGGGCTCCGTGGATGGCATGCCGGACAGTACCGGAAAAACAACAGCGGGGAAGAGACCGTACCCTATGTGACCCATCCGCTGACGCTCGCCTGTCAGGCGCTCTCGCTGCGGATCGATACGGACGATGTCCTGGCGGCTCTGCTGCTGCATGACGTGGTGGAAGACTGCAATGTCGCGCCGGAAGCACTCCCGGTCGGAGAAACAGTCAGGAAAGCTGTCAGTCTGGTATCGTACAATACATATCCGGGCCCCAAGAGTGAGATCAAAGCGACCTACTACGCCAACATCCTGACAGATCCGCTGGCCTGCCTCGTGAAATGCATGGACCGTTGCAACAATCTCTCCACGATGGCCATGGGCTTTACCGCGGACAAGATGAAAACCTATGTCCGGGAAACAGAAAAATATGTGATGCCCGTCCTCAAGAAGCTGAAGGAATGCCCTGAATACAACAGCGCGGCATGGCAGCTGCAGTATCAGATCACCAGCTATCTGGAAATATACAAACGCCTGATCTGACAGCCCCGCGGACCGGCAGAAAACAGATCCCGGGAAGACACACAAAAAGCACACACAAAAGCAGCCCCATGACTCGCGAGAGTCATGGGGCTGCACATTTCCCAACGAACGGACATACCGGCATGGCTATATACAGGTTATAGCAACTAATTTGTCTTTTCGCACATGGTTTATGTGCGAAGTAAACAATTCATAGGCCCAGGTGAGTTATGCTATTAATGATTAGCTTACCCAAACATAAGCGGACTTATTATTTCATATGAGAGCATTTCATATGAGATGAGCTGATTTTCTTGACAGGTCATTTCACCTGAATATATAATTATGTCGCTGTTTTCATACTTTTGGTCCAAAAACTCATACAGAGAGACGCCATCCCAGTCTCATAAAATCTCAGGAGGCCAGCAATGAATAAATTAGGAGCGCTTGAGTTATCTTCGGATATTTTTGAAAAAGCAGATATCGGCCTTTGGGCATTTGAGCTGGATGAGGGCAGCGAGCCGAGAATGTACGCTGACGATACCATGCTGAAGCTGATCGGGCTGGATCATCAGATTTCCCCCGAAGAAACCTATCACGCATGGTATGACCACATCGACGCAGAGCATTACGATGAAGTGGCCGCGTCCGTGGAAAAGATGACCGCTGGTGTTCACGCGGAAGTACAGTATCCGTGGCATCACCCGAACGGGGAAATCTGGATCGTCCGCTGCGGCGGTGTACGGAATTTTGAATACAAAAAGGGCATCCGTATCGAGGGCACTCACCAAAATGTGACGGACGTCGCTCATTTCCAGAAAGCAAAACTGGGTACCATCGCGCTTGACAGAGATATCCTCACGAAGGCGAACATCGGTCTTTGGGCATTTGAACTGGATGAGGGTAGCGAGCCGAGGATGTACGCGGATGATGCCATGCTGAAGCTGATCGGACTGGATCATCAGATTTCTCCGGAGGAGACTTACCATGCCTGGTACGATCATATTGATCCGGCACATTACGGCGAAGTTACGAAGGCCGTCGAACAAATGACTTCCGGCATTCACGCAGAGGTGCAATATCCATGGCATCACCCGAATGGAGACATATGGACTGTACGCTGCGGCGGAGTGCGCAACTATGCCTATACCAGGGGCATCCGTATTGAAGGTACCCATCAGAACGTCACTGCTCTGACACATTACGAGAAGAAGAATCTTACGACTCTGCTGGCGTCTCTTGCGGATAATTTCGTTTATGTCTGTTTCCTTGATCCTTATACCGGAAAAATCAGCTATTACAGAGACGGTTCTCCCGACAGAAAAGAGACAGTAGATTACTTTAATGTGGATTTCTACCAGGTGGTGGAGAACAGGAACCGTATCATTGTTTATCCTGATGATCTGTCTCTTGCCGACGAGATATTTTCACGCGAAAATCTCATTTCGGTTCTGGAATCCGGAAAAGCTGAGGAATATGTTGTTCGTTGGCAGAACGGAAGCGGCACGGACTGCAAGTATATGAAACACCGTCTGGTTCCTTTTGCGGATTCTGATGGAGTTAAAAAACTTGTCATCGGAATATCGGATGTTACCGTTATGACCATGGCGGAAAAAGCACTTAAAGAGAGGAATGTTTATCTGGAATATTTCCTGAGGAGCTTCCAGTCAGCGTACGTTGTGGACCTTAATAATGATACATATGAAATTCTGAGTATGAATCATGAGTTCTCGCACTCGTTCATGAAGGATGGCGGAAGAGATGCCATGAATGCATTCATCGAGCGGCATATTCATCCGGATGACCGGGAACTGATGATGCGGATGTCTGACAGAAAATTTACCAAAGAGCTTCTGGAAAAAGAAAAAGAAGTGGTTTTCACGATCCGGGAGGTATACGATGATGTTGAAAAGACCATTCGTGTAATTATGATACGCGGCGCGGAAAATGGCAGAGCGGCTATTGGCTTTATAGATATTTCCGACGAAATTGCGAAAGAGAGAGAATACAGCCACAAGCTGGAGACTGCCAAGATCGCGGCAGAGGCGGCCAATCAGGCGAAATCCACCTTCCTCTTCAATATGTCCCATGATATCCGTACCCCGATGAATGCCATCATCGGCTTTACGGAAATCGCTGAAAAGCATATTGACGATAAAGAACGCGTTCTGGAATCTCTTGAGAAAGTCAAGATGTCCGGCAGTCATCTGCTGTCTCTGATCAACGACGTTCTGGATATGTCCCGCGTGGAGTCCGGTAAGGTGAAGATCGAGGCAGAACCGATCTGCATCGATACGACAATGGATAATCTTTATAGCATCCTCAACGGCAGCGCGGAAGCAAAGAACCTCCTCCTTACCTCAACACTTGCGCCTTCGCTGAAGCATCACTGGCTCTATGCGGACAGACTGTGCATGATGCGTGTACTTACGAATATTGTTTCCAATTCCGTGAAATATACGGATCCCGGCGGAAAAATCGATTTGCGGATAGAAGAACTTCCATGCGAAAAGGAAGGGTATGCGCGTTATCGCTACACCATTTCCGATACAGGCATCGGTATGAGCAAGGAATATCTGGAGCATGTCTTTGAACCCTTCACCAGAGCGCAAAGCGCCACGAAGAGCGGCGTCATCGGCACGGGTCTCGGTATGGCGATCACCAAGTCGCTGACAGGGCTGATGGGCGGAACCATCGAGATTGAAAGTGAGCCAGGCGTCGGCACCACAGTTCGACTGGAATTTGAAAACGCAATCGCGGAACCGGTTGACCCGACGTCAGCAATTTCGGATAAAGCTATCCTGAATCTCAATGGAAAGAAGATCCTCCTCGTGGAGGACAACGAGTTGAACCGTGAGATCGCCATGGAGATTCTGGAGGAAGAGGGTATTATCATCGACACGGCAGAGGACGGCGACATTGCGGTCGAGAAGATGCGCACCGCGACAGAAGGCCAGTACGATCTGATTCTCATGGATATCCAGATGCCGAGGATGAACGGCTATGAAGCTACGATGGCGATTCGCAGACTCCCAAATGCCCATGCCGCCAATATCCCGATCTTTGCAATGACGGCAAACGCTTTTGACGAGGACAAGCGGAACGCTTTTGCCGCCGGTATGAACGGGCATATCACGAAACCCATCTACGTACCGAAGCTGATCGAAACGCTTTCCGAAGTTTTGCAATAGCCTGGCGTGATCCGAAGTATTCAAGGCCGGCCCGGGCCGGCCTTGCCAGAATGTATCACTTGGTTCAGGTCAAGAACGGGTAGTTTTTTTCGGCATCTGTATAGCCTCAAAAATCTCCACCATTTATCTTGACCTTACTGTATGCCGAATGTGTAACCCATGTTTGACAAACCAACAAAATCGGGAGGCAATTGTTGTTTTTTTCTTGCTTTGATCCGATTCAGACAGTATCATATGATATATATGCTACAGTTGTTTTTTCCTCCTTCGTCTGGGTATGATCCGGACGGTAAACGTATTGCCACCCCGTTAAGAAGCGGAAGCCTGTGTGTATATCAGAAGACAGAACAGAGAGGGAACCACGATGAAAAAGAAAGTGCTGAACGTTATACTGGCGGTCCTGATGGTCGTTTCGCTTTTGCCCGTTGCCGCGCTGGCCATGGAGGCTCCTCCGGATTCTCCACCCCACACCCACGGCACAGATGTTATCTATGAAAAGGAAATCAAGACCTTTGCCGACCTGCAAAATCTGTTCACAAACGGCGGAAGAGGCTATCTGGCGGCGGACATCGAATGCACCGCGGCACTGACTGTTTCTGAAGACGTCAGCCTCTGTCTGAATGATAAGGTGCTGAACCTCAACAGTCAGGGCAATATCACTGTCAGCAGCGAGAAGGTATTCAACCTTACCGACTGCGGCAGTACTGTACGTTATTATGACAAAACAGCCAGGTTAAAAGCATGGAAATTGATAGCCAGCGGCACGTCCGATTACTCCACCAAAGGCGGTGTGATCACCGGCGGCAGTGCCACCAGTGGCGCCGGTATATATAATAACGGCAAGTTCAACATGACAGGCGGTTCCATCGTCGGGAACACTGCCACCAGCAATGGCGGCGGTGTATACAATGCAGGTACGTTCAACATGACGGGAGGAACAATATCCGGCAACACGGCTACAAACGGTGGCGGCGTATATGACAGCGGCGTGTTAAGCTTGACCGGCAGCGGTCTGATTACCGGCAACATTGGTAAATCCTTCGGCGGCGGCGCGTATGTCAGCGGCAGGTTCAACATGCTTGGAAACAGCGGGATCACATCCAACGACTGCGGAAATAGTGGCGGCGGCGTGTATATCAACAACACCGGGGAATTCTTAATGAGCGATGGCAGCATCGACCATAATACAGCAAGTGATGACGGCGGCGGTATATATGATGCCGGTAGTATCTCCCTCGGCGGAGCCGCAAAGATCAACGATAACATCTGGCTGAACAAAGGCGCGAACACCCCCCAGAATCTCCATATGCCCAGTGGAAAAAAGATCACCCTCGGAACAGGCAACAGCGGTAACGGCATACCGGTACCGGCAACCGGCATGTCCGTCGGCATCACGCTCATAAACACCCACAATGGCATACTTACCGAAGAAAACAGTACAGATTATTCTGCCCGTTTTACCGCCGATGATAAGGTAAATACCAAAGTCGTCAACCTTACAGGCAACATACTCAAGCTGGTAAAGAAATACGACGTGACCGTGGATGCCGGTATTACAAACGGCACGGTTATCACAGACGCGACAGACAGTAAAGCGTTTGAAGGCGATATCGTCACCCTGACCGTCACACCGGACACCGGCTATCAGCTCGAAACACTGAGCGTGGCTCCGACCGCGGGCGGTGATCCCATTACCGCGACACAGGATGCTCAGAATGAAACGAAATACACCTTCATCATGCCTGACTACGCGGTCACCGTCACGGCTGAGTTCCTCAACAGCGCCACAGACATCAGCGGTGCCACCATCAACGTAAGCGGCTCGCCGGTATACGCTGACGGTGTGGCGATAGATCCCGATACCTTTGGCATCACGGTAACTTTGGACAGCGGCGAGGTCATTCCGGACGATGCCTATACGCTCTGTTTCTATTCGGATATAAGTTGCACCCCTGATAGTGAGGTGACAACAATCACAGACGCCGGTGTCTATTATGTGGTGGCAAAAGGAGCTGAGACAGAGGGATATACCGGCACGACGAATGCGCTCCCGGTGAAAGTGTACAAGGCGGCTTTGCCGAAGCCGGAGGCGGTCAAAGACATTACTTACGACGGTACCGAGAAGACGGGCGTGAAGCTTCCGGATGGCGCTGACGCGTCCAAATACAGCATCTCCGGCGACAAGGCCACAGAGATCGGCGGTTATCAGGCAAAAATAGCGCTTGCCAAGCCGACCAGCTACTGCTGGGCGGGTGAGAACGGCGACCCGGCAAACACTAAAGAGTCACAGCCGTTTACAATCGACTGGCAGATCGACCCGGCAAGCAAAGTAACCCATGATGTGAAGTTCATGGTGGATGGAACTGTTTACGATGAGCAGAAAGTAGAAGACGGAGATTTCGCGAAGAAACCCGCGGATCCCCAGAAGACCGGATCGAAGTTCAACGGCTGGTTTGAATCGGAAACAGCGACCGGAAGCGCGTTTGATTTTGAAAAGACCCCGATCATGGCAGACCAGACGCTCTACGCGGGCTGGACGAAAGACGCAGCCGTACTGGACGGGATCGAAATCAGCAAGGCTCCGGACAAGACCACCTACATTGAAGGCGAAACCTTTGACAAAACCGGCATGGTGATCACCGCGATCTACAGCGACGGCAGCAGGGAAGCAGTTACAGGCTTCACAGTGACTCCTGCCGGAGCGCTTCAGAAAACGGATACCAGTGTCGAGATCAGTTATACGGAAAACGGTGTAACGAAAACCGCAAAGCAAACCATTCAGGTCAACGCGACAACTGATCCCACACCTACGCCCACACCCACTCCTGTGCCGTACAAGATCATCCAGGGCGCGAACCAGGATATCTACGAGAACGCGGAAAGCGCGACCTTCCGTTCCGACGCGGATTACAGAAAGTTCCTGTATGTCGAAGTGGATGGAAAGAAGCTGAGCAAAAATGACTATAAAAGCCGTACCGGTTCCACGGTCATCGTACTGAAGGCTTCCTTCATCAAAAAGCTGGCGCTGGGTGTCCATACCCTGAAGATCGTTTCCAGCGACGGATCCGCCACCACGAAGTTCACCATCCGGAAGATGCCTCCGACCGGCGATGATACTCCCGTAGCCCTGTTGGGACTGCTGCTGGTCAGCGCGATCGGCATGACTGTGCTTATTATCAGGAAACGGAAGGCTTAATTGTCTCAAACAGATTCATAAGCTGAATGGATTTACCGTTCGCTCAAATGTAGCAGGGACCCCCTTGTAGCGGGGTCCCTGCTCTGTTTCCATGATTATTCTTCTTTCATCGATCATGTTTATTTTCAGGTGACTGCCATGCAGCAGAATTTTCCTTCATTCTATTATATGTGTTGCTGGCGGTCTCTGTCCGCCGGAGCAGCACACGGAATGCTCACCGCCGCAATATGCTTGTGGAGCAGGGGCTGGTGGACGTGACCCGCGCCACGCTGGTTGAGCGGGACCGGTTCCGGTCCAGCGGTGATTCGCTGTACGTCATGGTCGAGACCGATGAACATGTACAGAAGCTGATCCATGTCGGCAGACGGCAGGATGACAATTGCCGTTCGGGACTTCCCTGTTTCCTGATCAGCTATCCGGGAGTAGCCGGGGTATATGATGAGAACGACATCGTGTGGAAAGGCATGTACACGGCTGTACGGGACATGCCTCACGGGGTCGTCTGACCCTGCTGGCTGAGTTCCGCAAAGACAGAGGAAGACAGAGGACGGTTTGCGCGTAACAAATGGCATGCTTTTACATATAAAGAATCCGGAGGCTTTTTCTTGCCTCCGGAGATGCTGTGATTGTATGGCTTGCGAAACTATACTTATTTCATTTCCCACTTGTAAAATGGATGATCTCCTGCTACAATAACGTTGAAATTGATTTCAATGAATTTCAATTCAATGTTATGGAGGCCTGTCATGTTTGTCGGACGTCATCAGGAGCTGAAGCTGCTTCAGCAGGAACTCACCCGGGATCAGAATGCAATCCTCGTTTATGGAAAGCGTCGCGTTGGAAAAACGACGTTGATCAAGAAGGCCATCGCAAATGCAGATTGTATTGCAGTGTACTTTGAGTGTGTGAAAGGCACCATGCAGGAAAACATCGACAACTTTGTTCAAGAGCTTGTCCGTATGCAGGTATTGCCAGTTGCTCTCGCCTTCACCAGTTTCGCTGATATGTTTGCCTATTTAAACACAATGACGCGGAGCTTCATCATTGTCATTGATGAGTATCCCTACCTGAAATCCGTGAGCGATTCAAATGCAGTCGATTCATTGTTCCAGAATATCATCGACAACAAGCTGAAAAACATTCGTCTGGTTTTATCCGGTTCCCATATTGGCATGATGAAGGACATGCTGCGTGAGGGCAATGCGCTGTATGGCCGATTCCATGCTGTCATCTGTTTGGGCGAATTAAATTATCTGGAAGCGGCACATTTCTATCACGACAAGTCCGCTTATGATAAAGTGGCTTTCTACAGCGTATTCGGAGGTTCTCCCTTCATCAATGAAGCGTTGAATCCCCAGGAGAGTTTGCGCGATAATATCATTCGTACGATTCTCAATCCCAACAATCCGGTGTATCTGTATGCCAGTCAACTGCTGCTTTCCGACTATTCCATCAAAATGAATGCGGAGCGGATTTTTGCTGTTCTTGGCAATGGACGCAAGCGTTATTCGGAAATCGAGACGCGTCTCGATGCCAACAAAACCGGAAATCTGTCCAAGCAAATCAAGTCTCTGATAGATCTGGAGATCATCCGCCGCAACAAGCCCATCAATAAACCCGGTGACAACAAGAAGTTTACCTTTGAGATCAACGACAATCTGCTTCGCTTTTTCTTTACCTTTGTGTATAAGAACGGCAGCGCATTGCAGATGCTGGGCGCCGCTGCTTTCTACGAGCAGTATGTTGAACATGAATTGACGCAATTCGTGGCGCGCAGGTTTGAGGACATTTGCCGCGACTATTACAGTCTGTTGGTACGTTCCGGTAAAATGAAAAATGTCCGCAATATCGGAAGCTATTATTACGATGATCCAAAGAACCACAAGAATGGTGAGTTCGATGTCGCATTGGAGCATGCTGATGGATACAGCATCATAGAGGCCAAGTATTTCATCAAGCCCATGGAAATGGACGAGATTCACCGTGAGATTAGGCAAGTGCGCGAAATCACTGAGTTGGATGTAAAACAGATTGGCTTCATTTCGGTTAACGGGTTTGTCGAAAAAGAGGATGGATGCCTGTACTATACTGGTGCAGATCTGTATGATCTGCTGCAGCCGTATGGATACTTTACAGATTCTATTCTGTGAAAGTTTTGAGATGTATGAAACCGGCACTTTTGAAAGCACCGGGTGGAAACAGTCAACATATCCCGGCTGGCTTGAATTGCCCGTCCAAAAAGAGTAAGATGAATGAAGGGTTCCCGCCAGCTGCCCAGCTACGAACCGGGCACCTATATCATCAGCATCATTGCCCATAATGTGTGGGATGACGCAGAGTCGTCTTTCGCTCTCCGGATCGAAAACAGCGAGCCGCAGGAGTAACCGGGTGGATTCGGATCTTTCACTCTCTGGAAACGTGCGCCGCCGAACGCACTGTCAGGCGTGTTTTTTCAGGATCACTTCGCCGTTTTTGCCGCCGAGGTATTCGCCCTTGCGAATGACTGGCGTGCCGTTGACATACACATATTCGATGCCGCCCGGCGTGGTATCGGACCTGCTCTCATCCACGCTCAGCTTCGCGGGGTCGATCACCGTGACATCCGCCCTGTAGCCCGCGCGCAGATAGCCGCGTTCATCAATGCCGAAACGGTCCGCTGTGGCACCGGTCATCTTGCGTACGATCTTTTCAAACGGGATCCCGTCGCGCTTCGCCAGCAGGAAGAACTGCGGGAAGGTCTGGAACGCCGCGATGTTCTGCATGCCTTTATCCACGACCCACGCGTCGGTCATGAACACGGAAAGATCATCCTTCATCAGCGTGGACACGATATCGCTGTTGTAGTATTTGCCCAGATAAATGCTGCCGCTCCGGCCGGACAGCTCAACCAGCTTCAGATAGGTATCGAGGCAGGAAAGGCCTTCCTTTTCCGCAATCTCCGGCAGCTTCAGCCCTTCATACTCCGGATGCTCATCCGAGATATAGGCGACCACGATGTCATCCCAGTCGATACCGAGCAGCTTGCGGTACATGAGGATGGTGAGGGACAGCTTGAACTTGTTGAAGGGTTTCTTCGCCTGCTCCGGCGTGAGTGAGGCGTACCATTCGGGATAGACCACGGTGATCACGGACGCGCCGTAATGGAACGCGTAATTGTCAAACGCGACGGGGGAGCCCTTGTCATGCTCCGCGTGGAACACGCTCAGCATTTTGTCTTTCAGCTTCCAGCTGCTCTGGCCCGTAAAGATCAGATGCGAGTATTCCAGCCGGCAGCCGGATTCTCTCATGATATCCAGCGCTTCATCCAGACCGAGCTCCAGATGCGATTTCTTCGTCAGGAGAGGGTAGTCCGCACTGATCGCCGAGCAGGCGCGGGGATGAATGGTGATAATGCCGCCGTATTTCGCGATCTCCTTGGCGAAAGCGTAGATCTCCTTCTTTTCAGCGTAGCGGTCCGGCTCATACATAAAGCCGAACGAACCGCCGAAGGCACCGCCTTCCATGGCCTCACGGACATGGGAAAGCTCCTCCTCGATCTGCGCGTCGGTCAGCGGAGCGGGATCGTAGCCCGAAATACCGGCGCGTACGGAACCCTGGCCGATGAGAGGCACCATGTTCACATAGAGATTCCCCGCGGCACGCTTTTTGAAATCGGAGAAACTGCCGGGATGCTTCACTTCAAACAGCCCTCCCGCCAGCTTGTCGGTGTGCGGAGTATCGGCCTTCATGCCGAAGGGCGAGAAGCTGCAGTTGCCGGTGACCTGCGTTGTAATGCCCTGCTGCAGGAAAGGCTTGAAATACTTTTCCGCGTCCTCATGATCATAAAAGAAATCATTGTGCGAGTGCGCGTCGATCAGCCCGGGGCAGACCATCAGGCCTTCCGCGTCGATCACTTCATCAGCCGCCGCGTCCGCCGTGCCGCCGACGGATACGATGCACCCGTCCTCAATGAGCAGATCACCCTTCACGGGCGCGGCACCGCTGCCGTCATAAAGCATACCGTTTCTGAACAGCGTTTTCATATGACTTTCCCTCCCACACATTTATCACTGATTCTTAATCCCTGCAACCCGCCGCGGCGATCACCTTGTCGCCTTTCGGCAGGAAACATACCTTTTTCCCTTCGTCAAGCAGCTCATCCGCCACGTCGCGGAAGTTGTCATCCATGACCGGTAGCGCCATCCTTTCAAGCGAAAACCCTGATGGTCGCACTTTCCGTCATTCAGGTCCAGAATGATCTCCTCGATCTCTTCCAGACTCATCTCTTTCACCGGCAACCATGAAAAAATATCCAATACAGTCGTAATCCTCTTACCGTTTATAATCTCCCACGGGAGACACCAAGGAGTATTATACAATACACGCGGAATTATGAAAAGCGGGATAGGAAGAATACAAGCTGCAGGGCAATCAGGTTGCACCGGGATAATATGTAGTGCCCCAACCAGTATGCAGCATCGTGGATTTACCTGTAGAATTGAGCGAAACTCACAAGACACAGGAATTACCGCATGCAAAAGGAGGAACACTACAATGGAAACTATACTCTACGTCGGAATGGATATCCATACCACCAATTACACTCTTTGTTCATTTACGTTTGAAGGTGATAAGCCATTCGGTCTGATCTGGATTGGATCCCGATTATCTGGACGTTGTAAAGTACGTGAACAAATTGAAACGTAATATCGGTAATGATATACAGGTTATATGCGGGTAGTATCCGGCTAGTCATCCTGACAAAAAACAGAGACTGCGTTTCGCAGTCCCTGAAAGAAAGGGCGAAAACCCTGAATGTCGTTTATCTTCTGGGTATGTTCTCCGTATCCCTGTCCTGTAAATGTACTCAATTGTCCATGTCGCTGGTGATGATCGCACCGGCGACAGTGCCGACGATGCTGCCGACTCCGGTGGAGACGATGGCGGCGGATCCGACGCTCTCGACCACGATCAGTCCGACCCCAGCACCGGCGCCGATCCCGGTCGCGCAGAGGGCAATCCCACCCACGATGCAAGCACCGCGGACCACCATACCCTTGTGCTCTTCACAGAAGTCACAGGTGGCATCCCAGGCGGTCTCAACTGCGCCAGTGACGGTATTCCAGGCATCGCTGAACCAGCCGCCGCCGTTCACGTTCATCAGTTCTTCTTCGTTCAGTTCAAAAGCGTTCATATTTTCATTCAGGTTCGTCATTTTCGTTTCCTCCTTGATCGGTCGTTCTTTCTCTCATTGGCGGCCTTCTGCTCCGTCGCCTTACACTTATAGATACGCAGCCCGAAAAAGAATGGCTAATCCTGACCAAACTTTTTTGGACCGTTATTTTTGAATTATCACACTACGATCTCCGTGTATATCGCCGCGACACCGGGTGTACGTTCGGTAACAGATACGACATACCGGAAAGACAAACACACTTTCTTTTCCACCTGTACGGTGCTGACCGAGTGGAGCAGGGAAGAGAACATTGTTGTCGAGATAACACTATGAGACCGGAATTCAGACTGGACGGGAACAACGCGATTGATTTATAATCGTTTTGTAAAAAAGTTAGGTCATTGTGTTACCGGAATAATGAAGGAGGATATCCCGATGAAAAAGACAATTGCATTCCTGATGGCGCTGCTGATGATCCTGAACTACTGCCTTGCTTCTGCAGAGACTGCTGTGCAGTATATGAACTTTACGGTTGATCAGTACAAGGCTTTCTTTGATGTTCTCGCGGCAGAAAACGGTATGCAATACAGTTGGGGAGAAGAGGCACTGTATACATATGGCTACCCGATGTATTACGCTGTGAATGAAAAGGGAAATATTTACGTTGTTGTTCATGACAATGACGGCATTATCGGCATCGAAACAGATGTGTTTCTGACTCCGGAATATGTAAATGACACTGAATTCAACACGGAAATAGGTCACTTTTCCGGCGTCGCCACTCTGACTGCTTACTTCCTGCAACATCCGGACATTACATCGGATGATCTGCAGAACGCTACCGAAAAGATGTCCGAATTGTTGCTGAACCTCGCCAATCTGAACCTTGAGGGTGCTCCGTCAGCCTATGAACAGGAACTTTGTGAGGATCTGGTAATGCAGCTGGCATGGCAACTGGAAGAAGAGGTATGTAAGATCTATTTTACGATTTTGCCCTGCTGAGCAGAAGATCAAGTCCTGAACAGCTTGAAAATAAAGGAAAGCAGCGATAATGACAGTCGTCACGCAAGCAAATCAACAACTTGCATTTCGCAGCTTCTCCTGATCTCTCCTGATCGTACAATAATGAGCGGCAACTTGACAAAGCTCTGTTGGATTTATTTTTTTTTGAGAAAAAATCTTTTTTGAGAGGCAGTAGGAGCGCCGCTGCGGCGGCGCGAGTGAGATCGTGAAGAGCGGACTTAGTGGTCAGCGATTTTTTTCTTTTTGAGGCGCTCTTTGACGTGCTGCATTTCTCTTTCACGGTGCCAGATCTCCCTTTGGATGGCTTTATAACCGCGGACCCAGACGACGGTGTAGGGGATACCGAAAGCCAGCAAAAGGAACAGAAAGAGAATGAAAAACGCGATTACGATCTGTCCGTTGCTACAACCGGCGGAGGCAAAGAGAACTGAGTCAAACAAACCAAAGCAAAGAGCGGTTGCTATGATGCAGCAGACATGTCTCCAGAGCTGTGGACGTAACTTGCCGGTCGTTTGAGACTTTATAAAAACAAGTTCCGTATAATCAGAATATTTTCTACGGTGTCTTCTGTGAGTCAGAGGTTCTTCGAATATGTCCCAGAAATTAACGATGGCCTCAAAGGTCCTGCGTGTTGTTTTCGGATCCGGCAGATTTACTTTTGTATGATCCCGGTCTTCTTTCTTTTCCTGACGGGCTATAACAAACAATATCTCAAGAATAATGAATATACCCATGTGGATACCCATTATTTTCAGCATGTTCAGGAATTCACTCTGTATCATCGGGATGATTCTCCTCCGGTATTATATCCTGTTTTCAATAACGGCAATCAAGATGTCATTTGCCGTTATTTTTTCTTTCACGCAGATAGAACTTCTCACCGTCATTGATTTCTTCGCCGCAATAAGGGCAATAACTGTACCAGATATTTTTGATATAGGAACGGCAGTGCGGGCAGCGATGCATCACCAGCTCAAAGACAAAGGAACCCACAATGACGAGTATGCCAAGAATGAAGAGCCACATGAGTGAGGCAACCTGACCTATCACCATGAGCAGCGCGCCGAGGCCAAGGAGTGCGAAAGAAATTGCGGTTACGGTAAACAGGGTCATTTCAAAGATCTCCTTCAAACATCATAATGGGGCTAACCATATTATAATGACGAAAATGATTTTGAAAAGTTCCAGCGCGACTGAGGGCAGCGCAGGACTGTCCATTCGCTCAATTGTCGGGCAATTTCCTTGTGGCGTCATGGTCTCGCTACGCTCGGTGCACTGACGGCGCTCGGCTCCGGCCCCTATATAAAATAAGAGGAGCATTTTGGGATAATAATATTTTTTTGGATGGAACTTTTCTGCTCCGGAAGCGTCTGACAGAATGTACCGGGGATCCGGCAGATCAGCATTGATGAAGAGGAGCATGAGCGTTATGAAAGACACGCAGAACAAAGTGAAGTATCCTATTGCAACATTTATCCTGATCGCACTCAATGTTGCCGCGTTTATCTGGGAGTGCGTGGTCGGAGAAGACGAACTGGCATGGAACTTTGCCATGTATGAAGGCGCGATTCAGGACGGCGGATGGTACAGGGGACTGATCAGCTGTTTCCTGCATTACGGTTTCCCGCATCTGGTCAGTAATATGGCCTGTCTGTTACTGTACGGATATTCACTGGAAACAAAAATCGGCCATAAGAAATACCTGCTAATCTATTTTGTCGCGATTATCGGTGATGCATTACTTGTTAATTTCTTCGGTAAGAATGGCCTGCATGCCGGAGCCAGCGGCGCAATCTGGGGCCTGATGACCGCTAACCTGGTATATTGTCTGAAGAGTCATACGAGCCCGCTGTACGCGATCCGTGGTATCACCATAAATCTGGCTTACAGTTTCAAATGCGGAGTCAGCTGGCAGGGACATATCGGAGGGGGGATCGCGGGAGCGCTGATTGCACTGATCGTGATCAGTGCGGTCAGCGCTCCCGCGCAGGACGCAACGGAGTTGCAATAGGGAATGCTGCGCACTCCAGGGCGCTACGCGCGAGGGTGGGACGAATCCCCTCAGTCACTTCGTGACAGCTCCCCTTGTAACTCCCTCAGTCAGCGCAAGCGCTGACAGCTCCCTCAAGAGGGAGCCTTATTTTGTGGGCGCTTCGCGACAGCTATTTGTTTACCATATCAGGGAATTAATGTAGTCGGTCAGTTTCTGACGGTCGTAGAACATTTCTGCACGGGGGAGGTAGTAGTGGGGTTCGATACCTTCGTCCACGCTGTAAAAGACACCGTTATTGACCGTGTTGACACGCTTCCGGCCGCTGACGGCGAACAATGTTCCGTCTGCGGTACTCAGGAGCTGGACGATACAGGTGCCGCCCGTGGAGGCTTTGCCCAGCAAAGTGACTTTGCCGGAGGCTTTGAGGGTTGCAGGAACCAGATTGCCGCAGGAGAAGCTCAACGGAGAAATCAGACAGAAGAGGTTTTTATCGCTGATATTGTCCTCCGACTCGAAAAAGACATGGTTCACGTTCGCGTCAAAGGCATACAGCGTGACAGATCTGGCACCGGAGTTCATGTCCTGCACATTCACAGCCGAAAGTCCCAGTGCCCAGGAACAAACACTTACGGCCACATCCGCGATGCCACCACCGTTGTTGCTCAGGTCGATCACCACATTCTCAATGGGGCTGTTTTCCCGGTGGATCCGCTGATTGGCATAGATCAGCAGTTCAATCACATCGCCGGTTGTGGAAGTGTATTCTTCATCGGATGATTCACCGGAATAGTAATCATTTGCCGTATCCAGAATGAATGTATCAAAGGTCACATATGCCGTATTGCCAATCTCTTCATAGCCCGGGACCGATTCGGGATAGAATATGGCGCGGGCGACGTAATAAGTACCTGTATTGGCAATCCTCTCAAACTGTCCCAGTGACAGGCTGTCAAAGGAGAGCAGGGGTTCCGTCTGGTCCATATACGGGGAGGCGGCCATCACAGCGCTGTGGTTATCCGAGAAGTGACTCATGCATAGCTTTGCCAGCGCGGCAGTGCTGACCTGAGCATCGGGATCCAGCAGATCTGTCAGTAAGCCGGAACGGATCAGATAATCCCGGAAATTGTCAATGCCATGTTCTTCCTTCAGACCGTAATGGAAATCAAGCGCCAGACACAGTTCGTTCATGGTGAACTCAGCCAGTGCTTCACCACGGGGAGAAACAGGGACGGAGTAATACATTTCACCCAGTCCGGTCAGCTGTTCCTGATCGTCTTTGAAGGAAGAACTTGTGGCAAGAGCAACCAGGTCACCATTATAACATAAAGCAGTTCCGGACGCGGAAACAAACAGATCGCTGAATGTCTGCAGAGGCAGATAGCCGACACCGTTCACAACAGGAGAAGGGATACTGTAATCCCGCAGGTTCACCGCGGTGGCATTCCCATTGCATTCAAAGACGTTGTTATGAAGAAGCAGATCCACATCGGCTGTTTCATTTTCTTTCATACCGCCTATGGATATCAGATCCAACATGTTCGCACTTCCTGACAGGGAGAAGAACCTGTCATACTGGCCGAAGCTCACCATGCCGTTTTCAAAGTCGATATACGCGTCAGTCCCGTTCTCCCGCTCCAGCAGGGCATTCGGGTCCTGATCGCGCAGCGTGATATGAAAATCCTCATCCTCGCCAAAATCATGCCAAATCAGGTTCATCACGCGGCACATTTCATCCGCACGGATATAGGGAATATCTTCCTGCCCGTCCAGGAAGACCAGATGGATCTCGTCTTCGAACTCTGTGGAATTCAGAAAGAACGGTACGGTTTTTTCATCCATCGCCGCTTCAGCGTGTGCGGGCAGCAGAGCACACAGCAACAGCAGTGTCATCAGGATGGATAATGTTCTGCGAATCATACGTGTTTATCTCCTTTGCCTTTATTATCGCGAAATGATGAATACTTACCGGAAAAAACAGCGGTTTTTTCAGCTTTCAGTATTCTGTTATTGCCGGTATCTGAAATCAATATAACTTATAATGGATGGCGGGTCAAGGGGAGCGGAACCGGGCAAGGAAGCAGAATACGGGGCGGAGGGTGGTGGAGCGCGGCGCTGGTGCTTTTTTGTGTGAAATCCACACTGTAAAATGCAAAGATCATCAGCGTATTCCTGTTATGCGCCTTTTCTGATATAATCTGTACAGAATGAAGCTTGGATGGAGGAATCGAATATGCTAAAAACGTTGGAAGAATACAGAAATGATCTTGATGTGCTGGATGCCGAACTGGTTGCGTTGCTTGAAAAAAGAATGGGAATATCCCGGGACATCGGCGCCGCGAAACGTGCAGCCGATATTCCGATCTATCAGCCGGAGCGCGAACAGCTGATCCTACAGAAGGTCACCGCGCTCGTGAAGGACAGCGGAAACGGTGAAGGCGTCCGTAACGTGTATCGGACGATTTTCATGGAATCACGCGAAATACAGATGCAGATCAGGGAGTGAGAGCGATCTACGGGCCACTCGAGACCCACATGGAAGTGTGGTGTTGAAAGGAGTGGAAAAATATGATCATGCCCTCCGGTTCACTGATTTTGTGCCAGAGGGCATTCATTTATGGCGTGGTTCGCGTGTATGGATGATCTCTTCCCGTTGCCCGTGAGCCGCGAAGGATCACGGAACGTATGGATTCACAACCGGTATGCTGTAAAAACGGTCTGAAGGATCTCGTCCGTACCGATCTGTCGGAGGCAGTACGCGCTGGACTTTTCCTGCAAGCTGTCGTCCATCCTGCTCAGCAGTTTTTCTTCATCAATATCGTCTGAAAACAGTATTCTTCAAACCCTTGAAAGAAAGAACCTGTATGATTTATAATGATTCCAGATTCTGAATCCATATGATCATCAAACCATCAAAGCCATGAATCGTAAAGGTCATATAACTTTCGGCAGTTACCGCATGGTTTTGATCCGAATACACATATGTTTCACCAGGAACCTGAAGGGAACAGAAAAGATCATTGTAAGCATTCCGCCAAAGAAGCGGCAGATGCTATACAGAATTTATGCCATGGATGTCGTGGGAGGAAGAAAAAATGGATCCGCTGGAGAGATTTTATACTGATTATGATGAAGATGCCCGACTGGTGGAAAAAGACGGACGCGTGGAATTCCTGACAACAATAAAGTACATCAGGGAAGTAATCGGAACAGGAAAAAAGAAAATACTGGATATCGGCGCCGGAACAGGAAGGTATAGTATAGCGCTCGAAAAAGAAGGGCACCTGGTGGACGCGGTGGAATATACGAAGCATAACGCTGACATCATGCGTTCCAAGATGGACGACAGCGGTTCGATCATTTTGTACCGTGGAAACGCTCTGGACTTATCCAAACTTGAAGACGACTGTTATGATATTACCCTTATATTCGGACCGATGTATCACCTGTTCGAAGAATCAGAAAAACTTCTCGCTCTGAAGGAAGCCATTCGCGTCACCAAAAACAGCGGATATATATTGGTCGCTTACTGCATGAATGAAGCAACGGTAATCCAGTCGGCTTTTCTGAAAGGGAAGATCAAAAACTGTTTTGAGAATCACATCATGACTGATGATTTCAAGTATATCGCGAAAGATGTGTTTTCTTTGATGCGTATAGAAGATATAGATCACCTGAATGCTCATTTCAATAACATCCGCAGAGAAAAAATAGTGGCTACCGATGGAGCAGCAGTTTATATTCGGGATTATCTGGAACAGATGGACGAGGAAACCTTTGAGCTGTTTATGAAATATCATTTTTCCATATGTGAACGCATGGATCTGATCGGAGCAACAAACCATTGCATGGACATTCTAAAAAAACAGGTATAAGCGATGAACAGTTTTGAGAGGAAAGCATATTATGAAGGACGAAACAATTGAAAGGATCAGAAAATTCAATATCGACAGGGACTGGGTAAAATTCAACACACCTGCCAATCTGGCCAAGACAATAGTGCTTGAAGCAGCTGAATTGCTGGAGTGCTTTCAGTGGGATGACAATCATTATGATGAACAGCACATAAGTGAGGAATTGGCTGATGTCATGATTAACTGTCAGAATATGTTGGACTGCTTTGGCTTTGATCCGGATAAAATTATCAATATGAAAATGAATCAGAACGAAGCAAAGTACCCGGCGGATAAAGCCAGAGGGAAAAACGATAAGTACGACAAACTGAAATGAGGCGATGCAGGATCATCACGAAAGGAAGGAACGCCCTGTGGAAAAGATCAGTAAGGAAGAACTGATGAAAAAACTGGATCTGTCGGAGAACGAACTGGATAAGGTCGCAGGGGGAAGTGACAGGCCTTTTGATTACTCATGCTTTAATGAATGCCTAAAAGGCGAAAAGAAAATTGGTACAGACCCCGCAATGGCTAATAAGAAGTGCGCATCTTTTTGTATGGCAATATGAAACCAAATGCGTTTTCATGAGCAGGATTTTTTGGAATTTCCAGCATGATTATCCTACTCAATACTCTTTATCTCTTCCCTGAGGCCCCCTTTGGGGCAATCCGGGTAGAAATCACCCAAGGCAAACAGAGCAGAACTCCTTTATGCTTCTCGTTGTTGAAATAGTGGAGCGGTTTTAAGAAATCCTCTGCCTGTCGGCGGGCGACGATAAAGAATGTCAGCATATAGGGCTTCGTTATCAGGTTTTTACAGGATGATCCTCATTTTGTTCAACTGTTTATTCCGTTGCGGTTCCTCGGTGCGGATTCACACAGAAAAAGTGATTGACCCTAAAGATTGTCAAAAAAATGTCAAAACAAAAATTAATTGCCATGTCTCATTCATCTGCGTATATTATATTGTAAGGCAATGAAGTTTTATAGACAACTTGATAGATTTGAAAGGAGCATCCCCCATGAAAACCAAAGAAGAACTGAATGCCCTGAAAGAGGAAGTCGAAGCCCTGAACAAGAAGCTTGCGGAGCTGAGCGCGGAAGAACTGGAGCAGGTTTCCGGCGGGTATGGCGGAAGAACAGGATATCATTGTCCAAATATATGGTGTGACGAGCATGATAATATTGTAACACCCCCGGAAGATGGCAAATGTCAAAAATGCGGTACGCCCCTGTTTTATGGACCTCTTCCTATCAGAAGATAAATCCTTCAGCAATCGATCAGCAAAAATAATTGAAAAGGAAATTATCACCGTGAAAACGCAAGAAGAACTGAACGCCCTGAAAGAAGAAATCGAAGCCCTGAAAGAAAAGCTCGCGGAACTGAGCGAGGAAGAGCTGGAGCGGGTGGCTGGCGGCTATATACCGCCTCATCCTGACAAATAAGAAACCGTGTTTCATGGTGACGGTTCCTGCGCTATACTGTGACTTAGTTGAATATACTTTTGCCCTCCGGTTCATCTGCTTTGTCAGTGCGCCGGAGGCTTTTCTTTTTTTGTTCGCCTTTACTTTCGCTCAAAGCCTGTGTTACCATGATTCCGTTAGCAGACAAGCTAAAGTTTTCAGGCATGTCAGGCTTATTTCTTGTACGCCTTTTTACGATGAAGGAGGATCATCATGTCCGGTATGAATCCATCTCGTGGTCCGAAGGTCTATGTCAGTGTCGATGTGGCTTTTGACGAAGACGGAAACATGAGACCGGCCTTTCTGACATGGGAGGATGGTACGAAGTATGAGATCGACAAGGTCATTGACTGCTGCCGTGCTGCCTCTCTGAAAGCCGGCGGCTGCGGTGATCGCTATACCATCCGCGTGGGTGGCAAGGAGACCTTTCTTTTCTTTGAACATAATCCTTCACCGTATCAAAGCAACATTGGTCGCTGGTTTGTGGAGAGAAAATAGATCTGTGTTTGTTCTTTGAATGACTCGCTTTTTTGTTCCTCTTGTTTTCCGTTTCCCGCTGTATTATGCTTTTTATCGTTAATATGAATCAGGTCAGGTGATCATCATGAACGAACAGTCTGAATGGGAACAGCTTTCCGCGGAGGAAAAGCGTATCCGTCTCTATTTCCAGCAGAAGGAAGTGCTGGATGATTTCCTTGCGCGCGGCGCCATTTCTCGGGAGCAATATGATAAAAGCCTCGGGGATATGACGGAGAAGATGGGGATGGGGAGTTACCGGTCTTGAAAACAAATTGTGATATATATGTTTATGCCTCCGGCTTTTGTATAGATGCCGGAGGCTTATCTTTTCCCGCTGATGATGGTGAAATGGCTTATAAATCCGATTTCATCCGAGGCCCATCGGTTTCCTTCTTTGTCAATTGCTTCAAATCCGTCTGTCATATATGTCCATTGATAATACTCGGCGCGTCTGAAGTCTCCGGTTTCCGGCGGGCAGATGCATATGCAGAGACTGTCTTCATCCGGATAATGCCTGACCGGGTCATGACTGGAATTGCGTTTTTTCAAATTTATCTCCTGTTGAAATTGTTTGCTGTTCCTTAATCATTATAAGCTGAATACAACATGGCGATCAGTTCACCTTGACCTGTAAATTTCAATGGATCGTTTTCTACGTTATAATTTTCTTCATTTTTCAGCTTCTTTATTTCTTCAATAATTTTGTTGACTTCTTCTTTACTATCTACGCCATTTTTGATTCTCTCGCATAATTTCCATAATTGATTTTCAATTTCTTGTTCCGTCACTTTGATCTTTCTCCCTTTGAGTATTTATGGGATTCCTGCAGATGCTATCGGACAAATCTCATCTGTACAGGCGAATAAATCACACACTATTCTGATTACAGCTTCTCCGCATGAATGATGTTTCCTTCATCATCCGTGTCAACACGATTGTTAAAGGAATGTTCATAGTCTTTGTGGCACTTGGCTGATTGAATCCAATATATGAATAAACCAGCAAAGAAACCGATAATAACTTTCACGAATGTGTATCCGGGAATAATGACCAAAGCAATTATGACG